>JBAVEN010000049.1:0-129680 GCA_049587755.1 Bryobacteraceae bacterium
GGAGCAGGAGATCGTCGCCATGTGGCGCTTCACCCGCAACAACGGCATCACCGAGGGCTTCCACAACAAGATGGAACTCATCAACCGTCAAGCGTATGGCTTCCGCAACTTCGAAAACTATAGACTCAGGGTGAAGGTGTTATGTTCTTAGAAAGGTTTGGGATTGGGGTCTGCCCCCGTTTTTGGCGTAGAGCCGATGGTTTGGGGTCCGGGGTCTGCCCCCGTTGTTGGCGTCGAGCCCCGCGCGTGGTCTCCGGTGGTCACCCATTCCCCGTAAGTGTTTGATTTATTGGTAGCGCTAACGGGAATCGAACCCGTATTTAAGCCTTGAGAGGGCTCCGTCCTAACCGTTAGACGATAGCGCCACGGGAACAGAACTTCATCTTATCAGAATCGGGTCCGAGCGTGAACGTTCGTCTTCTCTCGTGCAGGATGCGCCTGGAGCGAAAGCTTGTTTGTCACCCAAGATCAGCCTAGAGGAACAATCTCGCATGCTGGGAATTGATCCTCATCTCGGGACTGAAGGGATGAAACAGCGGGCGTGGAAGGCGGCGGTGGCGGCCGTCGGCAAGGTGCGTGCGGAGGCGAGCGACCGCGAGATGGAGACGGCAGTGGCGCAAGCGGTGCAGCCGATCAGCCGCGAGTATGAGCATCAGCAGGGCTGCCAGCGAATTGTGGGGCGCATATACATGTTCGACGCGACGCGCGAAGAAGAGGAAGCGGCCCGGGAGGCGCTAGCGGCGCGCCCATCGGTACTTAAGCGCAGCAGTTGGAGAAGGCCGCGGAAGCCGTGGTCACACCTTCCTGTCCCTAGTTTCCGTGCCTCAGCCGAGGGGTTCAGTCCAACTCTGTCCCCAGACCCCTGGGATTTATCGCTTTGATGCCAATCCCAGTTGACGATTTGGTTGCTGGGGCCCAGTTCCACACCGAACCCCAGCCTGGTCTTGGTCCCGGAGTCGGCGCTCTGGTTGCCTCCCGGCAGAGCCTTATCCTCCGCTCCGTCCGTTTGAAGTGTATGCGGAGGGGCGGATTTACGCAATGGTCGTCGGAAAAAAGAGCTTGACGAGTGCAGCGCTTTCAGACATAGCGAATAACGCCCGCATGAAAAGAGGCGCCGTAAATGTTGGCGGCGTATCGAAAGGTTCACAATTGAAACCGGACCTTTTCTCGGCGCGTCCGACAAATCGGAGTTGTGGGAGTCCAAATATGAATCGTACCCGCGTGAATTGGCGCTTTCTACTTTACCTGGCGCTGGCCGTGGCTGCTGGCGCGCAAACCACCAACCAGTTCAATATGGCTGATTCTGAGTACGCGACCCTTGGCGCTGCTCCAAACCGGTGGTACTACGGCAGCACGGATGCGTTGGCGTCGTCGTTCCAGGCGGCCGCCGCCACGACGCCGGTCATCGCGCCCGCCGGGGTGGTGAACGCCGCGTCATTCCTGGGAGATATTGCGCCGGGCAGCCGGGCTACGCTGTTCGGTAGCAATCTCGCCGATAGCATCTATCAGGGCTCGCAGGTGGTCGACAGCAACGGCCACTTCCTGACAGAAGTGGCAGGCGTGAGCGTGAGCGTGAATGGCGTCAATGCGCCGCTCACTTACGTCAGCCCGACGCAAATCGATTTCCAGGTGCCTTGGGAAACGGCACTCGGCACGGTGAATGTGCAGGTCACGAACGCGGGCGTGCAAAGCGCCGTCGAGCAGGTTACCATGGCATCCAGTGCCGCGCCTGCCATGTTTCTCAGCAATTACTCGACGGGCATGGCGTGGGTTACCGGAACCGCGGCGGAAGGCTGCCCCATCTCACAGTGCGCAATCCAGGCTGGCAACACGTATCAACTCTGGGCCAACGGGTTGGGGCCAAAGAACGAGGCCGAACAGGATGGCGTAGGCGATGGCGCAACCACTATAGACGGTCTCTCGGTGGTCGGCGGCACGGCGAGCTGTCAGTTGACGATCGGCGGCATCGACGCCACGGTGACTTACTGCGGCGCGGCGCCGGGCGAGATCATCGACCAGTTGGACTTTACATACCCAGCCGGTATTCCGTCGGGCGCGGCCGTGCTTGCCACGCTTACCATCAGCGGCGCCACCGGTTAATTCTGGCTGCCGGCACCGGCGACGGCGGACCAGATTGCGACGCAACAAGCGCAGTATATGTTCAGCCAGATGACGCAACCGCAGAAACTGCAACTGCTGGCCGGCGCTCTAGGCCCGGCCACCGACTACGTGGCCGCGTCGAATGGCGCCGGCGGCTGGCTGCCGGGCATCCCGGAGTTTGGCATTCCGGATCTGTACTTTGGCGGTGACAGCCTGGGCGTGACCGCGAAGCCGGCGACGGCGCTGCCGTCCTCCATCGCCGCCGCCGCTACCTGGGACCTGGGCCTCGCGTCCCAATGGGGATCGGTGATCGGCGCGGAGGCCAGCGCTTACGGGATGAACGCGAGCACGGGCGGCGACAGTAATCTGATCGGGCGCGAGCCGCGCGACGGCCGCGTGTTCGAGACCAAGGGTGAAGATCCGATCCTGGCGGGCAAGTTCGCCGCGGCTGAGGTGAAGGCCGTTCAGGCGCGGCATGTAATCGGATGCGTGAAGCACTTTGCGTTCAACGACCAGGAGACGGGCCGCACAGAGAGTAACGTCATCATCGACGACCGAGGCGGGCGCGAGAGCGACCTGCTGGCTTTTGAGATCAGCGTTAAAGACGCCGACGTGCAGTCGGTGATGTGCTCTTACAATCTGCTGAACGGCGCTTGGGCCTGCGAGAATCCATACTCACTCACCCAGGTGCTGAAGACCGATTGGGGATTCACCGGATTTGTCATGCTACTCTCCCGCGTGAGAGTCTGATCCGATATCCGGCTGCCGCGAACGGAGTTACGCGAGTCCGTATCGGCTCGCCCACATGACTCGTTATGCGTGATGTCGGATAGAGGAGTTCTCTACATACCGTCCCAGCCTCACTGAACGGCAGCCTGAACGCTTTCGCGTCAACGAAGGTCACCGTATGCTGAAGGTATGCTTAGGTCGCGATTGCACGCTCCCCGACAGGCGGTTGACCTTGACTAAGCCGGTCCCAGCACGACGGACCGAACACGGCGAGCGGACCTGCCCGCTCCGACCAGATCGGATCGGTCAAAATGTGGGAGCCGCTTTGAGCTACTTTGGATTAAGAATCAGGGAGTTTTCACTATTCATACACGATTTATGCGGTGCATGAGTCCACAAGCGCGGTTTTGACGACCCTGGCCAGAATCTCCTTCATATAATTCGAGGCCGCCTCGGCAAAGGTACC
Organism: Bryobacteraceae bacterium; assembly: GCA_049587755.1. Taxonomy (GTDB): domain Bacteria; phylum Acidobacteriota; class Terriglobia; order Bryobacterales; family Bryobacteraceae; genus Bog-375. Next base: position 3,296 of record JBAVEN010000049.1, read on the forward strand.
CGGCGCCAAATTCTGGACAATCAGAGAGGCGGATGGCAGCGCAACAGCCCTATTCCTCCCATCGGATTATTGATGGCCACCAACCAGGCGCATTTTTGCCTGTTTCTTCTGGTTCGTTGGTGTCCAGTTTCAGGTAATCCCGTTCGTCCACCTGGCTAGTGGCTGCGCTAATCTTCCACGGGCGGCTTTTCGACGTGGTCGAGCACGGAGAAGTCGACCGTGCCTTTCTTCTGCTCCATCGTGAGCCTCAGTTGTCACTGTGGGGCCACGAAGATGGATGTAATCTGAAAAGGGAGGCTATTCACACGAAGACGCAATTGTCTGCCGCGCTTCTGGCGATGGTCTATGCCACGTGTTTGTCTGCGCAACCCGAAGATACCGCAGACCAGACTAAGGCGAAGTGCGCGAAATACCTGCAAACACCACTTCCGGCCGAAGCGTCTTCGATCGCCTCTCCCAAGACATGGCCTGATTGCAATTCCTACAGGCTTTACTCCGGCATCGGCGTCACGGTGGATTACTCCGCCGCTCGCAATTGCGCCTGGGCCGAGCGGCTGGCGATTCAGACCGGCATCGAGTCAGAGTACACTGTCGCCAGCGTCTTCGGCGGCTCGGCGATGCTGAGCGTTCTGTATGCCAATGGCGAAGGCGTGAAGAAAAACCTACCGCTTGCCATCCGCTTCGCCTGCGAACAGGGCTGGGCAGAGGCTGAGTTCGAGGGCCGCATCCGCCATTTGGAATCTTTGCGAGATAAACCCGCTGCTCCCGGCAGCAAGTTCCAATTCTGCGACGACATCACCAGCGGCTTTATGATGGGCTTCTGCTCAGCTTATGTCAAGGAACTTACAGACCAGAAACGTGCTGGCGACGTGCACGCTCTCTCATCGACCTGGCCCCAGCCCCAACAGACTGCATTTACTGCTTTGGTACAAACAGAGCAAGCCTACTCCAAGGCTCATGGAAACTGGGAAATAAACACTGCGGGCACGGCACGAGTGGCGGAGGAGATCGGCGCAGAGCAGAAGTTGCGCGACGAATTCCTCGCGGCGCTGAGATCCTTCGAGAAAGGCAATCTGCCCCACGGTTCCGCGAACGATTTCGCCAAGGCGGATGCAAGATTGAACGACTTGTATCGGAAGGTACTTGCCAGCGCGGAAGCGCACAAGTCGGATCTCGGCGCTGTACAACCCCAGGGCGTTCGGACCGCCGAGCGCGCCTGGCCCAAATATCGCGATGCCTGGGTCGTGTTTGCCAAGCTGCGCTATCCCTCCGTCAGCCCCGGATACTGGCTCACCCTATTGACGACAGACCGGATTGCGATCCTCAAAGACACTTCTTGCGAGATAACGCATGACGATCCGCCCTGCGGCGACCGGTAGCACTACTAAGCTGTCAAGTACTTTGTGATACCTCTATCTCGGACAGGCTCTAAGGTCCTCACGATTTTTCTCGACTTGAAGAAGCCCGAGTAGGACCGAATGCTCGCAGGATAGCTTCCGAGAAGGCGCGATAACGCCCGCTCAGGGTCGTCCTGTCGGGCATAGCTACACGATATCCGAGTTCACCTTGAAGTGACGCTTCCGGAACAGTTTGATTTGTTTGGACCGATTCGGCACGATCTGGACGTCGGCTACGCTGTCACGGGCATGCTGTTCACGATTCACACGGCCCAACTGACCCGATCCTGCCGGTTTCGTGCAACACCACTACGTCTTCCACATCCGCAGCTCGGTCTAATGGTGTTGACCCGAGGCCGCTGGCGCCGCCGCGGGAGAGTCTCCAAGCACACGAAATGGCACGTTACGGGTGATCACGCTTTTGCCCTGGCGGATGGTGACGATGGCGTCATAGTTGCCCGCAGCGAGCTTGCTGCCCTTGATGTTGGTCAGGTAGGGAAACTCGCGCGCCTGGGCGCCATAGATCGCGATCGCCTTGCCTGGGGCCTCGCTAGCCTTGCCCTCCCGCGACGGATCGAGGATATGGCTCTTAAACTGCAGCGGCATGCGGACCACCACCTGCCCTTCCTGAGCAATCTCCAGGCTCATTTGTGGCGGAGCGCCGTGGATATCCGGGTAAAGCACCAGGTAGAGTTCGAGATTAATCTCTTGCCTGGCCTGGAAGACAGGATTGAGGACAGGCGCCAAGGCCGTGCCCTCGTAGCTAAACCCCTGATCAGCCTCGAACTTATCGGAGGAAGGGTCAAACTGACGCACGAACAGCGCATCGCTCGCCATCAGACCCGGCGCGCCCAGGCCACCCTGCAGTAGAGCCTGGATGGAGCCGGAGGTTCCCGTCAGCAAGTCCTCGACTTTGGCGTCGATCGTGAAGTGGTCATGGCCGGGCACCGTTATGCGCCGCAGGAATAGCAGGCTCCCCTGACGCCGCAGGTCCAGACCACGAGCCGGGCCGTGAATATCGAGCTCCTTCCGGCCTCTCCAGACTCGAACGCCTTTCGAATTCCGCACCAGCACGACGATTCTGGCGCGGGCCCGATAGGTTCCGGCGTTGCTGTCCACCTGGAATTTCAGCGCACTCAGCGGAGATTCAGCTATCATCAGGCCTCGCATAGGACTGCTGGCATCGTTGGCCTCGAAAGCGCGCTCGTTGGAGATCGTGCCCAAGTCGAGGTCCACGCTAGTAGCGCCGGTCGCGCTTATGCCGTTGGTACCGGCCGCGCCGGTGGATGAAGTACGAATGAAGCGTGCGTACACGGGAATTTCGTTTTGCGCACCTGCGGCAGCGGGCTGAGGGGCGGCCTCCACTATTGCACCAGCACCGTTGAGCAGGAGCGCGATTCCCATGAAACTACAATGGACCCGTGTTTTGGTAACGCTGCTCACGAGATCTCTTTCAATATACCTGGCTGCTCTCCTTCGCGGACGTGGACCGGGAGACCGCTAGCGATAACCCGAAATAACACCGTCTCCTGGGCCGGTTGCAGCGCGTTTTCCGCGGGCAGTGGCCGACGATCAGGCAGTCAGAGCCGGAGTCGCAGAGTTTTCAAATCTCTGCATCCATACTCCTGGTGTCGGTCGCCACAATGGAAACCCGCGATCACGAGCCGCGTCAGTAACGAACCGCCTCCGTCAGGGGGCGGACCTGCGCCAGGCTGCAAAGGTCCGCTCGCTCACGCGCGCGCTTCGGCTGTGGCGGCACGTCCCATGCCGAGAATGCGCCCACCAGTCGCTCCAGAACCCCGCGGCTGCGCGTGAAACGGCGGCGGCGGCTCCGCAGAAACTCGAACGTGAACGGCGAGAGGCGTTCCAATTCCCGGACGTAAGTGGGCGAGTAGAACTGCCGCGCTTCGCCCACGGCCCACGTGAGCAGCATGAAGAAGCTCGTGCGGACGAGTTCCGTGATAGCCGGGGGCGTGCCCGCAGCGATTCCGTCGAGATCCGCCAGCACGCGGGCGCCGAAATGGAAGGCACGGTTGGCCGCCGCGTCGAGCGCCTCGCGCCCCGCCGCTTCGGAGAACACGGTTCGGATGCCGTCCCGAGCGTCGGCTGCGAGGTCCTGCAAGTCGTCGCCGAGTTGCAACGCGACGCCCCAGGCGAAAGCAAACTCGGCCGCGATTGGCGCGAGCGTGCCCGCGGCGAGCCAGGCGTCCGCAAGCACCGATGCCCCGCCCTTCTCGAAGATGATTTCAAGGACGTCGCCCGCGCCGGCCCCAGCCGCGCGATGCAGCTCGAGGCTCCTCTCCTGCGCGCGATGGATGGCGTACAGGCTCGCAAATACCTCGGGGTGTTCGGCGCGGCGGTACTGGCTTTCAATCAAGCTTACTAACGCCCAGGCCTGCTCCTCATGCCGCCCGCAAGGTTCAAGTCGCCCTCCGGCCAAGCGAGCCCCGAAACGCCGGCTGAACGCGTGCTTATCGGCTCTCGAAACTCCTGGGTGGTCGAGGTAGTTGTCGGTACAGGGGTAGAGCATGCTGTACCCGAAAATCGCGGGAGTCAGCCGCGCCGGCAGGCCCAGAATAATCTGGAGGCCGTTCGTCGTCCACACGTTGCGGCTGGCCTGGAAGACATCGCCAGCGCTCATGGACGGATCGAAAAGCCGGGCGGCGCGGGCGAAGTCCCTGCCCGTTTCGGTGAAGCCGCCGGCGAGCAACAGATCGAGATGGCGGTCCTCGAAGCCGAGCGCCTCGCGAGCGAAGAGGCGAAACGCGGCGGTGAGGCGCTCCTCCGCTGCGGCCTGCGGACGGCTCCTCGGCGCGGCGCGCAGCTCGGCTTCGACGGCTTCGAGGTAGCGGTCGAGGTGCGCTTCGCGGCGGGCCTGGTCGCGCGCGGGATAGGAGGGTAGAAAGGCGGGCGGCGCGGAATCGGCCTGGCGCCACCACTCGAGAAGGCGGGCCATGACGGAGTGCCGTTCGTGTGGCATGTCTCAAACTATGCTACGCGGATGTCGTGCGCGATGTTCCGTGGCAATCCGGCGCCCCGATTAGCCCTTGCGCTATGCCACGGCGATTGGGCGGTCCCGCCACAATGTCTGCGAAGCAGATCGTGGCGTTTATCGGTGAACGTCGCTACGGCTTCAGGTTTCGCGGTGTCGAGCATCTTGTTGAGATCGCCGTAGAGTTGATCATCGGCGAAGTGGTCCGACCTGGCGTATTTTGCCAGCAACTCGGCATCGGGATCCCAAACTGCGACGATGACGACATCCGTCGCCCGGCTCTGCGCACTGCGCAAGAAACCGGAAACGTGGCCGTGGTTCAGCCCGGCGATGGCGATGCGCAGCGGTTGTGCCTCGGACGACTGCGCGCCGGCGAGTGTGGTAGTGATCACGGCGGCGACGAGTGCGAACGACGATTGGCGAGTCATAACGGTGTTTGCATCGGTGCTGGCAGACCGCATTCTGGACCCGGATGGGATGAAGTGGTGTCGAGCTGCTTTTGCGAGGCGCTCGCGTCAGAGTTTTCCAAATCCGACAGGACGACCCTGAGCGGGCGTTATCGCGCCATATCGGAAGCTATTTTGAGCTCGCTTCAAAGCGCAGCCACTTCCGCGTGGGCGATTTTCTCTCAGAATCGTGCATCGAGCCCCGAAACTTGCGCCCGGTGAGGAGCCGTCGCAAGATGGAGGCATGTCCAGACCTGCTGGTGTGCGGCCGTACCGCTGGCTTGCTGAGCATTTCGACCGGGTGTTCGGTGGCTCTCGCGGATTTGTCAAAGCGGCCCGGCGTGCCATCGTGAAGCCGATTCTGCCCCAAGTCCGCGTCGCCTGCGACTTGGCGTGCGGCACAGGCGCGACGGCGCTTGACCTGGTAGCCCATGGTATCAGCATGTATGGCGTAGATCTCTCGCCGGGCATGTGCCGCGCCGCCCGCCGCAAGGCTCGGGAACGGAAACTGAGGCTGCGGGTAATCCAGGCGGACATGCGGGATTTTCGGCTGCCCGAACCAGTGGACCTGATCCTGAGCGAGTACGACGCCATCAACCATGTGCCGCGCCGTTCTGACCTGCGGCGTGTAGTCTCGGCGGTGGCGCGCGCACTCAATCCGGGCGGCTGGTTTTTCTTCGACGCGAACACTCTCGCCGGATTCGACAAGTACTGGCGGGGCACGTGGTGGATCGAGAAGCCTGGTGTTGTTCTGGCAATGAGAAACGGCCACAATCTGAAACGCCGCAAGGCTTGGTGTGATTGCGAGTGGTTCGTGCAAGAGGGCCGTCTTTGGCGCCGCCACACTGAGCGCGTGGAAGAGGTCTGCTGGGCCCAAGGAGAGATCCGTGATGCGTTGAACGCCGCCGGGTTCGCCTCGGTCCAGGTTTGGGACGCCGCCCCTTTTTTCAGGGGCGGTGATGTGACTACCAAGGGTTGCCGCAGTTACTATCTCGCCCGTAAGGGGCGCCGAATACGCCCTTAGCACTTTCACGCATCGAGGTTGTGTGCCGCATCACACGCGCGCATTATTGACGAGCAACTTCCGCACGTTTTGTTGGCGTAAGCGATAGCCAACAATCGTTCGCAGGCGTGGCTCGCTGGGCAGTCCTTTAGGGCGCGTCATGTGCTAACCGGAACAACCGGCGCACGCGCCGGAGGTGATACGAGAACCCACGGGCCGCGAGTGTTATGACCTGATATCGGAAGGCGGCACCCGAGGAGCCAGTTCAACCGTCTTGCCGGCGTCCAGAAAATCGCCGACTACCACGATGACCGGCTTCACAGCGCCAGTTCGTTACCTTCGGCGATGGTGGCGTTGGGCGTGGACCCTTTTCCGTTGACGGAGGCGGCGCGCACCGCGAGCGTGCCGTGGTCGACGCGCAGAGTGGCGCCGGCCTCGGTGACGCTAAATGTCCCCCACCCTGTGGCGGTGCTCCAGAAGCAGCGGAAACCCGGCGCCGCGTTGATAACGACGGACTGCTTCCCGCCGTGATAGTGGAAGCCGCTGGCGGCGAGGAGCGTGCTCCAGCTCGACATGGCGCGCGCGTAGTGGTAGCCGCACTCGGGCTCGTTCCAGGGGTTGCGGCGCTCGCCATCGTAGCGTGCGCGCACGTTGCGGACCGCTTCGACACCTTCGCGCGTCATACCCGCGAAGAGCAGGAGGGCGGCGGCGAGGTACTCTTGGCCGGTCCAGGATTCGGCGTAGTAGGGGAAGGGCACGCGCGGGCGCTCAGCCTTGCCGTAGTCGCAGACCATAAGGGCAGGCTCGTCGTTAAGCACGTAGGTGCGCTCGACGTTATCGTGGCCGACGAGTGTGCGCTTATAGTTGTACCGCCAGATGGATTCGAGGGTCTTGCGGATATTGGCAGGGGAGACGAGTGGGCCGAGGCCTGCGACCTCGGCGAGATACTGGCCGATCAACTGATCGAGCAGACAGCCGCCGCCCACCTGGTATTCGGGCGTTTCGGTGTTAGCCGAGCCCATGTCGCTGAGCAGGTGGGGCGCGATCTTGTCCCTGGCGACGCCGCGAATTTTCTGGATGTAGAATTCGCCGTTGAAGAGGTTGGCATCGATCCATTTGCTGCCGCGCTCGAACAGCGTGCGATACTCCGCCGCGCTAGCGGTGTCGCCGGCGGCGCGCGCCATCTCTTCGCCGGCGCGGAGCGCGCCAAGGTAGAAGATGCCGCATTGCGGGTTGGGGCCGTAGAACTCGACGTCGTATGTGTTGTGCTGCACGCCTTCCAGGACGCCGTCTTTGTTGGCGTCCCAGCCGCCCGGGATCCAGGCGAACTCGATAGCCTTCTTGATGCGCGGCCACATTTCGCGGAGCCACGCGGTGTCGCCGGAAAGGAGCCAGTCGAGGTAAGCGTGCATGATCTGGCCCATCTGGCCATCGGCGGCGGCGAAGCCAAAGCTGTCGCCGTGGTGGGGAAGGCGCTCGCGGAAACGGATGCCGCCGGCGCTGTCGAGCTGGTAGCCGAACGCGGAGCTGCGCAGCGAGCGCGCGAAGCTCGGGAAGATGTGGGCGGTGGCGGTCTCGTAATTCCAGACGTGGGCGCAGCTTCCGGAGCAGCAGCCGGCGTGGTCGTCGGCGCCTTCGAAACCATGAAATTCGCCGTCGGCGGTGCGGAAGCAAACAGGCGTGACCAGGGTGGAGAGGTTGGCGCTGGCGGCGTCCTTGATGGCGGCGGGGATGGTGGACTCGCGCAGAGCGGCGGCAAAGCGGCGGGTCTTCCTCTCGAGGTCTCCAAGGTGTTCGGCGGCGTATTCGGCAGCGGCCCAGGCGTCGCGGAAGCGGGTCGCGTAATGGTTGCCAATCAGCGTGTCTTCATCCCCGGGCGCGGCGCTCCAGCCGCAGCGGCGCGGCGTGCGGTTGGGGAAATGCCAGGCGAGCAGGAAGGTGTAATCGGCGTGGGCGCCGGGCGCGATGGTGCGGCCGAGCGAAAGCGCACCCACGGGTCCAGGGTCCTTCGACTCCGGACCGAGCTCACCATCGGCGGAAAAGTCGTCCCAGAAAAACATCGGCGAGTTCCACCAGCGGCCGCGCTCCCATCCGCGAAGGTGAGTGACCCGGGCGCCGGCGAAATCGAGCGCCGAGAGCAGGAAGCTGCCTTTGAGAGCGTCGTTGCCGGGCAGGTCCGGGCTGGCCATGAAAATGCCGTCGAGCCGCTCGGAAGTTTTGTATTCGTTGACGCGTGTGTCCTTGGCCGGGGTGCGACCCGTGGGGTTCTCTACGGACCAAGCGATGGAGACCTTGGCGGACACCGCACCGGGGTTGGTAACACGGTAGCGTAGGATGGCGACCGGCAAACCGGACTCGTCGGGTTCGTGTGGGATGAAGGGCGAGAAGGCCTCGAGCGACACTGTGACGGGCAAGGCGGAATCAGTGAAGTCGATGCGCGCCAGCGGAAATTCGCCGGTGAACGTAGCCGAGGCGAGACGCGTGAGGCCGGGCGCGTTGCGCGAGCCAAGCCCGTCGGGACCTTCGAAGGGCGGCTGGATGCGCGATTCGAGCACGCGCGCGAGGGGCCTGCGGTTGCCCGCCTGGACCCAGATGGCCGGAAAAGCGTATGTGGGCGTGTTGCCTTTATCGGGACGGTTGAAGATTTCCCAATCGCGAAGCTGCCCGCGCCCACCGAGGCTGATGGAGCCGGCGCAGACGCCGCCGAGTGGGAAAGCGATCGCGGCGAGGCGCCGTCCGGTGAAGACACGGGGGAACGCGATTTCGGAAGCGGTGGGCGATGCGGGCGCAGCCGCTGCCGGGGCCTGGCTTTGCGCGGCAACCTGAGCGGCGGCCCCGGCAAGCGTCACCTGCTGGAGGAAGGTGCGACGCTTGGTGGACATTCAGATATAGATTAGTCCCTGGGACAGGGGCGTGGGGAACCTGTTATTTCGGGTTATCGGTAGCGGTCTCCAATCGGAATCGAGGCCCCCTTAAAACGCCCCGCGACTGACGGTGACGCCGGCCAGCGGCGCAATCAGGTAGGCGACGAACTCGAAATATGGTCCCCAGGGAACGTTGCTAAGATCTTCGCCCAGATACCACCCGTTCTGCATGTTGTGAGCGTCCTGCACCGCCGAGGGCTTGTGCACCCATTGGCGTTCGTTTTCTTGCTGCCGTCTGCCAGTTGCCGGGCAAAGTGGAAGGAATGCCGGTTGTCGTAGAAAACCGCCACCAGGTAATGCGCGTTATCGAAATGGGGTGGGTTCTTGAATTTGTAGTCGCTCCCGATCACGCCTCCCGAGACATCTTCAAAACCGTCGGCCACGCAGGCGCCGTAGAGCGATTTCTTATCGATCGTAGCGCCGCTAACGGAGGCGCCCGCCCGCGCACCCGGCACGCAAGACACCGCTCCGGTGCCACCCGGCATGTCGCATTTCGCGGCAAAGGAATAGCAGTTCAATCCGTTCGTCCATGGCACCATGATGGCGCCTTTCCCGCTCTTGATCTTCGCCCCCAAGGTTGGCTCCCTTCGTTTCTGAGTCGGCCGCGAAAGCACACTACACCCTCACGTGCCTTTTCTGACTGCCCTCGATTATAGTTCACATGAGCGCGTTGTCGCTAAAACCGTAAAATGGCCGCTGCGCGGCGCGAGCGGCGCCAGTTCCGCGCGAGCGATGTCAGTTAATATCGGAAGCTAATCCGAGCATTGTCAGGCGCCGCTCTACCCGGTGACATCCGGCCGATTCCTTCTTCCGGTGCAGTCCATCGTTGAAGGACACGCGGTTTCGCGCCGATCCGTCCCGAGGAGTACACTCACCGCCCCAGCGTAATCGTCCGCCCGGTCCGCGCCGATTCGCGCGCGGCGTCGAGGATTTCGATGACGATCATGTTGTTCTCGATCGACGAGAGGCCGTAGGGCTTGAACTTACCGCGGGCCACGCCGATCAGATACGAAATGGAGTCGGCTTCCTGGGGCTGCAACTCCGGCGGCGTGCGCGTCTCCTCGGCCCGCGCGCCCGGCAGGCGCACGCGCAGGTTGTCACTGCCGGTGGCGATGGCGTAGCCCGTTGCGCCGTAGACTTCGAAATCCTTGCGGCCCACCGGCCAGTTCCACGATGCCTGGATGATGCCCTGCGCTTTCGGATATTCCAACAGCACGGTGGCTTCGTCATCGACGTACGTGTAGACGTCGGGCTTGTCGGTTTGGGTCAGGGCCGTTACCTTCAGCGGCCGCTGATTGTCCATCATCCACGTCATCAGGTTTGCGCCGTAACAGCCAAAATCAAAGAGGGCGCCGGCGCCGTTCTTCACGGGGTCGCTCAGCCAGGCGAAAAACTCTGGCTGCACGTTGATCTCCTTGGGGCCCTGGTGGCCATCCATCGCCACCATTTTGCGGATGTCGCCCGCTGCCTTCTGCTCGTGCAGCAAGGTCCAGATCTCGCCGTGGCTGCGGTACCAGGTGGTCTCATAGTTGACGATGACCGGCGTGTTGTAGCGCTCCGAGGCCTGCTGGATGGCGTGTGCTTGCCGCAGGTCCACGGCCAGCGGCTTTTCCATCATCACCGGTATGTGGCGCGGGGCGCACGCCGCGACGACCCTGCTGTGCGAGTAGGTATCGGTGAACGTCGCGACGGCTTCAGGTTTCGCAGCGTCGAGCATCTTGTTGAGATTGCTGTAGAGTTGATCATCGGCGAAGTGGTCCGACTTGGCGTATTTTGCCAGCAGCTGGGCATCGGGATCCCAGACAGCGACGATGACGACATCGGTCGCGCGGCGCTGCGCGCTGCGCAAGAAACCGGAAACGTGGCCGTGGCTCAGCCCGGCGATGGCGATGCGCAACGGTTTTGCCTCGGACGACTGCGAGCCGACGAGTGTGGTCGTGATCACGGCGGCGACAAGTGCGAACGACGATTGGCGAATCATGGGTGTCTGCATCATATCGCGCGCATAATGGTGCTGGCAGACCGCATTCTGGACCCGGATGGGATGAAGTGGTGTGGAGTTGCTTTTGCGAGGCGCTCGGCGTCAGAGTTTCCCAAATCCGACAGGGTGACGGCCTGAACCAGAGCGATCTCGCGCCTTATCGGTAGGGGGCCAACCGTGATCGGCTCAGGCAGGACGTTCACGAGTAGCCGACGATCGATTAGTGCAACATCTCCGCTGCGGTAAGCGCGTAGATCAACGCACAGTGGACAATGTTGCGGATTGGAACGAACTCGTTCGGCCCGTGGGACACTGTCAGCAATCCGGGTCCGTAAGCGAATGCAGGGATGCCGCGAGCCGCATAGAATCGTGTTTCGAGCAGTCCTGGGCACAGTTCGAAGTCGGGTTCTGCACCGGTCACGCCCTTTATGTGACGCGACAGGATTACGCCCAGCGGATCTCGCGCCGAAGTCGCCGCCGCTGGTTCCTGCTGAAGTGTCTCGATCTCGAAACCTTCAAGCGTGTCACGCAATCGGCGCCCTTCTTCCTCCAGGTTTTCTTCTGGATTGATGCGGCGGTCAACCGTGAAGGAGCAGCAATCGGGGGTCACGTTGAAATTGGTACCTCCCTCGATCCGCCCCCCAAGTAGCAGAATGGATTTGCGCGCTGCTGCCGGAGCGATGTTGCATCGCGTTTCCCGAAGCTCAACCTCCTTTTTGATGTCGGCAAGCCGCACCATCGCCGGCAATGCGCGCTCGAACGCATTCATGCCCTCGAATTGCCGGCCGACGTGCGCTGCTTTTCCACGCATGGTGGCGCGCAGCGAAATGGCTCCCCGGTTGGCGTTCCAAACGACGCCGCCGGTGGGCTCCGGCGTTAGCATACCGACCCCGTCTCTCCCCAGCAGCCCGCGTGCATTGAGATCGCGAGACCCGCGCGGGCCAGCGGTCTCTTCATCGGGTACTAGCACGATTCCTATACGCCCGAATTTGAGAAGTCCCTCATGACGTGCCGCGGCGGCTGCATGAATCATCGCAGCCAGGCCGCTCTTCATATCCGACGAGCCCCGACCAAACAGATTCCCGCCCTCGACACGTGGCTGAAATTGATCGTGGCTCTGAGCAGGGACAACATCGTAGTGGCCGCTGAAATAAAGGGTTCGCGACCCAGTTCCGACCGACGCGAGTACACACTCGCCTTCACGTCTCACATCATCGAAGCCGAGTCTCTCCAATTCGTGGGAAAGAGTGCAAGCGCATTCCTCGTATTGATTCCCAGGTGGATTTTCCGAAGGAATCGAGATCAGCCGCTTTGCAAGATCCAGCATCGCCGGTTCGGAGAGCCGTTCCCGCAATCGGGCTGAAACCTGCTGGGTATTTTGGGGCACCACTTCCTGCCTGGTCCCTCCCCGTCGAATCTCGGACACTACTGCCAATGATGCCATAGCCGGATGCCGCGCGAGTGATGGGTGAGTCGCGTAAAGGTGACGCAACACCCCGCCGGCAACATAGCTCGGCAACAGCCCGAAACTTATCGGAAATTGCGAGACGGGCCGAAATCGGTTCAACTCCCCCGTTAAGACCTGATATCGTTAGTCCGGCCAGCCAAGCACATCCGTTCTTGGGCGTTTTCCCTCTAGTTGATCGCTCCGGACAGGACTTTTGGCGAGGAGTTGTCCGGGTTTGGGTTATCAAGATCAGGGCAGATACCCCTCGACTGGGGAGGTTACCGCCCAAACGCAGTTCGACCCGGTGGGTGGTCTGCTTGCAACGGGAATGCGTGGAGTGTCGTCTACCAATTGGGACCGGCCGGCGCACCGGGCGCGCCGGCGGGGCCTGGTGGCTGGCGCCCGGATAGCGGTGGCTGCTCCGGGAGGCGGTTATGGTCCCCGTAAGATCTGTTCCCCGGCCGGCGTCGAACGCGCCCTGCCTGATTCTGGGTTTAGTCCCGGTCGGCAGAGCCACCCGTACCCACCTGGCAAATCCCCACAGCCCCAATGACAGTTGTTGCCCTCCATTTCCGCTTTTTAGGGTGAGGCGACCCGCAGGGTTGACCTCAAGACCAAGTTAAAGGAGGCTCAGTCATGAAATCGACGTGTTTCACACTCTCGGGCTTTCTGATGCTCACCCTGCCAGCGTCCTGCTTCACGGCAGGACTGGCAGACGCACAGGGGGGCGCCGGCGCATCCACGGTGCCATTCGAGGCCCGCTGGAGCCTGGCCCTGTTGCCGGCAGAAGATAGCTCCTTCGCGTTGAATGGTCAGGAGGCGGTTCCGGCTGCATCGCCGGGGCCCGCGTCAGAACTCTCACTGGAGGAGCGCGCTGACATTTACATGGCGCGCAAGATGTTCCGCGAGGCGATCGACACCTATAGCAAGATCGAACCGGCGACACCGGTGACGCTGAACCTGATCGGAATCGCCTATCAGCAGCAGTTCGATCACGCGGTAGCGCGGCAGTACTACGAACGCGCGATCAAGGCCAGACCGAATTACGCCGAGGCGATCAACAACCTGGGCACGCTGTACTACGTGCAGGGAAACTACCGGCGCGCCACCTCGCTTTACAAGCGCGCGCTCAGGCTGCAGCCGGAGTCGCCCTCCATCCACATCAACCTGGGCATGGCGTGGCTGGCTCGGCACAATGAAACCAAATGGCAGCGCCAGCTGCAGGAGGCGCTGGAGCTGGATCCAGAGGTTTTCGAGCGGCGCGGTACCCACGGCATACTGATCGAGGAGCAGAGCACCACTGACCGCGCCAAGTTCGACTTCTACCTGGCGCGGCTCTACGCCAGAAGCGGCAAGAACGAGCTGGCGCTGCAGTACATTCGCAAGGCACTGGAGTGCGGCTTGAAGGAGCGCAAGCAACTTCTGGAAGACGGGGACTTCGCCGCAGTGCGCGCGCTGCCCGAGTTCGACGAACTGATGAAGCAGCCGCCCAAGGTGCTGTAAGCCTCCACCGGGCGGATGCGCCGCCGCTGCGGCGGGAGGCGAGCCTGGGCGAAAGACGAAGGGCGGCTGTGGGGCAGGAACGCCCTGCGCCGGGGAGGTTCGCATGCTAGTTGCTGGGATGATTTGCACTATCCTTTTCGCAATGCCGCTGTTTGCCGGCGAACGGATGACCGTCTCCGTCTGCACTCGGGGACGCCTGGACCAGAGGGTCGAATTGGGAGCTGAAGCCGCGGCGGCAGCTCTGTTCCACTCCATGAACATCGAAATCGTGTGGGCGAAGTGTGAGGCCGGCCTGGAGGGGGACGAGGCGGTTCAGCAGCACTGGTTCACGCTGCGGCTCCGTGACGGCCGGCCGTTCATCAAGCCGGCTCCGGCAGCGTTAGACACTCTGGGTGAAGCTTTTTTGCCGGTCGACAACGGAGGCTACATCGTGGAGGTGTACTATCAGGCCGTGCAGGCGCTGGCCGGTGCCAAAGAGGCGGAACTCACGACACTGCTGGGCTACGTAATCGCGCACGAGTTGGGCCATTTGCTGCTCGGCCCCGGGCACGCCGCCAAAGGGGTCATGCGTTCGGCGTGGGATCGCAGAGATCTGGAGGCTATTCGCCAAGGATGTCTAAGATTCAGCCCTGTGGAGGCCGCCAGCATGCGCCGGGTGTTGCAAGGCACTGTCCAGGGCCCGGCCACCGCCCCTTGAGGCCAACTCTTTCGATTACCTGATCGAGTTACAACGCCAAGCTACGGAACTGGCGGCCCCCGCCGGTCCTTCGGTGTCCAGTCGATCATACCCCGCGGCGGGCTAAGCCTGCGGAGGACGAACTGGAGCGCACCGAGTTTGACTGTCAAACCTTTCGATGCAGGTATTCCAATTGCTCTTCCATAGGGTTTACCGCAACATCGTAGCGAACGGCGTCCCGACACACCGGCGAAGTTTTCTCGTTAGCCAATGGCCCGGCCAAGCCGTGTTTTAACAGGTAGCCCCGCGATTAACGCCGCTGTGTAGACAAGCTCGTTCCGGCTCCAGGATTCGCACCAGCTATATTCGCTATTGTCGGACAGTGTTTTCAGCGGCGGAGCGCCTGGCGCCGAAGCCGACAGCCCAGCTGAATCCGGGTGTCGACCACTACCGATTGCTCAACCTCGTGCCAGATTCCTGGTGCCATGGGCCGTTGCCGACAGGAACCTGCTTTCGAACTCGCACTCCCGTAGACTCTTGCCGGCCACTCCGGACAGTGGAGTGATACTATGGATGCCGCAGTGTTTCTAGGAGGACAAATATGACTCCTGGTGCAAAGCGGACGAAGTCAAAGCAGCGGTTTCGTTTCTTTATCAGTTACGCAATCCAAGACTACAACATTGCAATTGCTATCAACAACCCGCCATCGCGAGTAAGGAGGGTAAGGTGAATCGCTCCAATTCGCTCATGAGACGCTACAGCGCGGGTTTGGGACGGGTCCTCGCGACCGCGGCGGCACTGGTTCTGTGCGTGCCGTCCGAGATCGATGCGGCAAGAACAGCGAGCGACGGCCCGGGCGCGGCTGCGGCGTGGACAACGGGGAACAAGATGGCGGTCGGGACCTCGGTAGACACAACCAGCAAGGTCTGGTTCACCGTGGCGAAGGGCGTCACGACCGAGGTCTTTTATCCCCGCCTTGACATCCCTAACATGCAGGACATGCAGTACGTTGTGACTGATGGATCCACGTTCGTCGACCTGGAGCGCGATGCAACCGACCACGCGGTTTCGATGCCGGATGAAAAGGCGCTCGAATACACTATCATCAACACGGATAAGCGCGCCACACCGAAGTACCGGATCACCAATACCTATATCACTGACGCGAGCCGGAACACGCTGCTCATCCGCACGCGGTTCCAGTCTCTGGACGGCGGCGCCTACAAGCTATACCTCCTCGAGAACGCGTCCATGGCTGGCGGCGGTGCCAACAATAACGCGTGGTGGGATGGGACAAACTCGGCGCTCCTCGCTAGCGCGTCAGGAAACCTCTTCGGCACACCGATGATGATCGTCTCTGCATTGAAAGTGGCCGGCCCGAATGGTTTCATCGCGCACGATAACGGCTACTCTCAAGAACCGAGCGATTGTCTTATCGACTTGAACACCCACAAGACCCTCACAAACCAGTTCGACAACATTGCGAGCAATGGCAATGTCGTGCAATGCGGCCAGATCGGGAGTCTCGGCGCCGACACGACGTTCACCGTTGCGCTCGGCTATGGCAGTGATGCCACCTCGGCGGTCGGCGCAGCCAACGGATCTCTTACGGCAGGCTTCAGCGATCGCGAGGCCGCCTATCGTGGCGGCTGGGACGCCTATGTGACCGGGCTCCACGCCGCGCCCGCCAGCGTGTCGGGCGACGCGCAGCGCCGCCGCGCCTACTACGTCGCCGTGATGTCCTTGCATGCCGCAGAAGACAAGACGTTTCGCGGCGCGAGCGTAGCGGGGTTCGCCACGCCGTGGGGTGACTACCAGCCTGGGGACAACCTCAATGACGGCTACCACCGCGTGTGGGGGCGCGACCTGTACCAGCAAGCCATGGGCCTGATCGCCGCGGGCGACCTCATGCAGGCCCTCCGCATGGGGCAATTCTTGTGGAATAGCCAGTTCATCAGCAGCAGCACTGCCGGCGCGGGGACGACATATCGTGCAGGCTCGTTCCCGCGCTATAGCCCGGTCAGCGGGAAGAACGGCGCCTCGGCGCAGGATCTGGGATGCTGCCAACAGTTGGACCAGAATTCGTTCGCAATCCTGCTCGCCTGGATGACCGGCCTGACCGACAACGCCACGTACCAGAAGATAAAACTGGCGGCGAATTACATGCAGGCTACGGGGCCAGATACGACCGAGCGCTGGGAGGAGCAGATCGGCAAATCGCCGTCGTCTATTGCGGCGGAGATCGCCGGCTTGGTCACTGCGGCGGATATCGCCCGGCAGAACGGCGACGCCACAAGCGCTGCTAGTTGGGAGGCGACGGCGGATTCGTGGCGAGCGAGCCTCCCTGGCTGGACATTCACCACCAGCGGCTACTGGAGCGGAAAAGAATATTACGAGCGCATCGACAAAACGTCCAACCCGAATGACCTCGACCAGATCTGCTTCGATGAGGGCTGCTTCTACGCTCACGACGTCGTCGACTTGGGGTTCCTCGATCTCATCCGTCTTGGCGAGCGCTTGCCGAGCGATTACGACGTGGGGATGTCGCTTTCGCCCACTGCGGCGGCGTCGGACGGCAATTCGGCCGTGCAGGTGACGATGCCCAACGGCGACATCTACTTTCACCGTTACAACCACGACAACTACGGCGAAAGCAACGGGGATTGCACGGGCTGGCCCGCCAACGGAACCAAACGCTTCGGACGGCTGTGGCCGGTTCTTTCCGGCGAGCGCGGCGAGTTCGAACTGGCGAACGGCCGTGCGGCTGGCGTCTACCTCCAATCGATGGCTGATGCAGCCAATGAGGGCTACTTTGTCCCGGAGCAGATCTGGGATCGTTCGGACGGTACGTGCTCCACGTTTGGATTTGCGTTCGGACGACCTACCGGCAGCGCGGCACCGCTCAACTGGGCCGAGGGGCAATACCTGCGGCTTTCCCAGTCGATCGACGCAGGCTACAACGTCGACACACCCTCGGTGGTCAAGGCGAAGTACCGTGGCGCTGGGCCGGTTGTCGGCAGCGCCGGCAAGTGCATCGACGACGCCGGCGGAAGTACAAGTAATGGCTCCGCAATCCAGATTCTGGCGTGTAATGGCGGGAACTCGCAGAACTGGACGTGGAGCAGCGGCGACGGGACGTTGCGGGCTCTCGGCAAGTGCATGGATGTCACCGGGGGCGCTACCGCAAATGGGACGCAAATCCAGCTATGGGAGTGCAACGGAACAAGCTCCCAGGAATGGCGCTGGCGAAATCAGAACCGCCTGGTGAACCCGCAATCCGGCCGTTGCCTCGATGTCACCGGCGGGAGCACCGCCGATGGCACACGACTCCAGATTTGGGACTGCGACGGCACGGCAGGCCAGACTTGGCACCTGCCTTAGCTCTGCGAAGACCCGATTCTCGTGGCTCCTCAGGTCGGACCCGGACTTATCAACGTTTGGTCGACCGCCGAACGGTGTTGAATGCCTTTTTGGCCTTCACTCAAACGCGGGCGTTATCTACCATGTCTGAAGGCGCTGCACTCGTCAAGCTCTTTTTCCCGTCGACCCTTGCGTAAATCCGTCCCTCCGGGTACACTTCAAACCGACGGAGCGGCGGATAAGGCTCTGCCGGGAGGCAACCTGAGCGCCGGCTCCGGGGGCCAAGACCAGGCTGGGCCGCACTTGAGTCGGCTGATTTCAGACACTACCGGTTCTTGGGCGGGGGGAGACGAGAGTTGTCGCCCCCGATGCCGTTTGCGCCGGATGTCTATGGCAATCACGGCAGCTAGGAACCAAAGTCCTGCAACAAACAGCGCGGCGAGAATCAGGAGGAGCCAGCAAAAGACATTCATCCTCTGAACCTTCCACCTTGTGGGCGGAGCGGCTTCCTCACGGAAGTCGGAGGTCCTTCAGCGGCATCGGAAGCGCCGATGCACGCAAAGCCGTCCGCCCGCACCTTTCTTTTGAGAAGGTCTTTTGATTACGCCTTTTCTGCCCGCGGAACAGAACCCTATGACGAGAACGCCTTGCGCTCTGCGCCGCTCCAGGCGGTCCGCTCGGGCGAACGGGATCGACTCACTACCGTTGTCGGCGGCAGGTCCGAGTCGGTTGGTTGCTTTTTCTGCAACTTCGCTGTAGCTCAGAGCGTAATTCCTTGCATGAACCTCCTGTGGCGAGATATTCGTTCCGCAACCCGGGGTCTTGGCCGGGATCGCACTTTTACTCTTCTCGCCGTGGCCGCGCTGGCCCTCGGGATCGGCTCCACCACAGCGATATTCAGCGTCATTGACAACGTCCTGCTGGAGCCGTTTCCCTACGCCGATTCGCATCGGCTGGTCACCATCGAAATTCACGACTCCACGCGCAGCGACCCCGGCGGCAGAACCGGTTTTCGGGTTGCCGAGTTCCTCGATTATCAGGCACAGAACCATGTCTTCGATCGCGTGATCGGCAACAACAATATCGACGTGCTCTACGACAACGGCCGAGGAACCGAGCAGTTGAATGGCGTTCTGGTGGTCCCGAACACGTTCGAGTTTCTCGGCATGCCGGCGCTGCTGGGACGGGTCATGGGGCCGGCGGATTACAACCCCGGCGCCCCGCCCGTTTTCGTTCTGCGCTATAAGGTCTGGCTTTCACGCTTCAGCGCGGACCCGAAAATCCTGGGCCGCACGTTCGTGCTGAACGGCGTGCCGCGCACACTGGTAGGCGTGATGCCGCAGCGCTTTGGCTGGGGCGACGCCGACGTGTGGATCCCCACGTCGCTGAACCGCGCCGATGAGGTGTCGGCGGGCCAGTTCCCGAACTACTTCTGGATGCTCGGCCATCTTCGGCCGGGCGTGACCATGCGCCAAGCGCAGGCCGACATCGACCTGATTGCGCACCGCCTCGCCAAAGTTTATCCGAAAGAGTATCCGAAGCAGTTCACGATTCATATTCAGACCCTGGCTGACACGGTTGTGGGGCAATTTCGCATGATGCTGCTGATCGTGATGGGCGCGGTGGGTATGCTGCTGTTGATCGCCTGCGCCAATGTGGCCAACCTGCTGCTCGCCCGGGCAACCGCGAGAGAGAAGGAAATCGCCATCCGCTCGGCCCTCGGCGCGCGCCGCTGGGCGCTTGTGCGGCATCTTCTTACAGAGAGCCTGCTGCTGGGCCTTTTGGGCGCGGCCCTGGGTTGTTTTCTAGCATGGGGCGGCATTAAGGGGCTGATCGCGATTGTTCCGCCGCAGATCATTCCGGCGGAGGCGTACATCCACATCAACACGTCGGTGCTGCTGTTCGCCCTCGCAACGGGAATGGTTACCGCACTCGTATTTGGCACGGTCCCGGCGTTGCACTCCACGCGGCGCGACCTCAACGAGGTGCTGCGGGACACGGGCAAGGGAGTCTCCGGCGGTTTCCGGCACGCCGGGCTGCGCAACGCTCTCATCGTAGGAGAAGTGGCATTGTCGCTCGCCCTGCTCACCGGCGCCGGTCTCCTGATGCGAAGCTTCTTCGCTCTCCAACAGGTGCAACTGGGAGCCGACCCATCACACATTCTGGCAGCCGTGCTGCCCATGCCGCCCGAGCGCTACAAGGGCGCCGCACAGATCACCGGCTTCTTCCGTCCATTGCTCGATCACTTGAAGACGACGCCCGGTGTGGTGGTGGCCGCTGAGGCAACGTCGCTTCCGCCGTTTGGCGGCATTGTCAGTAAGCTTGAGATTCCTGGCAAGTCGGCGGGCGAGGACTGGCGATCACAGGTTGAACTGTGCAGCGAAGGTTATTTCGATACACTTCGCATCAAGCTGCTGCGCGGGCGCACCTTCACCGAAGCCGAAGTGAATGGCGCACGCAAGCTGGGCGTGGTGAATCAGACTTTCGCGAAGAAGTTTCTGGGGAGCGATTCTCTGGGGCAGCGCGCGACATTGCCCGACCTCAGCAGTCGCAATTTTCCCGACCCGTTGAAGGATCCCACATTCGAGGTTATCGGGATCGTGGCCGACGTGAAGAACCAAGGACTACAACTGCCCGCGCAGCCCCAAATCTGGGTGCCCTACAGTGTGATGGGCGGCGCGTTCCGTGGCATTCTGGTGCGCACTTCCGGCGATCCGAAGCTGCTGCTCAACACGCTGCGGCGGGAAATCTGGGCGGTGGATCGCAGCGTTGCGCTGGGCTTCAACGGAACCGACGAGGATTTCATCAATCAGTTCGCGATGGCCCAGCCGCGGTTCGGCTTGTACCTGTTAGCCGTTTTCGCCATGGTAGGCCTGACACTGGTGGCCATCGGCGTTTACGGCGTCGTGGCTTACGCGGTAACGCGACAGACCCACGAGATTGGCGTGCGAATGGCCTTGGGAGCGGACCGTTCGGTGGTTCTACGCATGGTGCTGAGCATGGGGCTACGGCTCCTTGCCCTGGGAGCGGGCATCGGATTGCTGGCCAGTCTCGGTCTCAGCCGGGCCCTGGCGAGTCAGCTCTTCGGTGTATCGACGTTCGATCCGGTCACGCTTGTGAGCGTCGTGGCTCTGGTGTTCGTCGCAGGTGTTGCGGCCTGTCTCTTCCCAGCCCGCGCGGCCACGCGCGTGGACCCGATCATCGCTTTGCGGTACGAATAGCAGCCAGTCCCGTCGAATCGAGCCGGCCCGAGGAGTGACCGTCGCACGCGTGTGGCGGCGTTCGCCGCGGACTCAAGCCGTCGCTGGATCAAGGCGAGGGCTGGCGCCGTCGAGGGGGGCCAATCGCGCAAAGCAAGCTACGGCATCGGCTACGAATTCAGAACCGCGTCTTCGTTCTAGCCTGCAACCAGGTAACGATCCGTCCATTCAAGTATCTGCTTGCGCATTTCCGGCAGCTCCTCGTGCGCGCAGTCGAACAGCTCAATCAGGCAGTCCTTTTCGCGTCCATAGGTGCGATACAAAGGTAACAGTTGTTCCCGAATCTTTTCCACGCCCGCGGGCGGAGTCAGCGGGTCCTTGCGGCCGTTCACGCTCAGGTGCGCTCGCGGCACAATCAATGCATTGATCTGCGCCGTATCGAAATGTTTCAGCAGGGAAGGAACGTAATAGAAGATGCCGTGACCGCTCAGCCCATGCGCCTCGATGAGCGACTCAAAATCGGTGAGGCAGCAAACGTCGATGGTCAAACGCACTCGCGGATCCAGCGCCGCCAGCCACCAGGCCTTTGTGGCTCCCATGGACATGCCGAAAGCGCCCAGCCGGGAGGGGTCCACTTCAGGACGGCCGGCCAGAAAATCGAGGGCCCGAAACTCGTCGAGCATCATCATGCCAAACAGCACTCTGCCCCGCCACAGCATCTCCTTGAACGTATCTTCTTCGCCCCGGTGGCCGTTGGCCTCGTGCTTGCGCTCTCCAAAGCACCAGCTATCGATGGCCAGCGTCACCAACCCCTTTTTCGCGCACACCGGCGCGTAAGGCGGCTGCACGCTGGTTCCCAGAAGCAGTTCCTCCTTGCCCAGATCGTATTGGCCGGCGTGCCAGTGGATAAAGAGCAGTCCGGGAGTGGGGTTTTGCCGATGGTCGGGAATCAGCAGCAGCGCGGGCACCGGCTCCACTCCATTCAAATCCAGAACCCATCGCTCCAGCGTGTACCCATCGTGCTTCTCCGTCCGCACCCGTTGCGGCGGTGCGGCCTTATGGTTCCAGGGAAGATCGCCGAGCAGCCCCCACAGCTCGCGGCGGCGCCGCTCCTGATACTCGCTGAAGCTTTCCCCTGCGCCCAGTGAGGCCGTGGGATGCTCCTGTGCCTGCACCGCTAAACTCCCGGCCAGCGCGGCCGATCCGGTCATAAAATTGCGCCGGGTGAACCAAGGAATTAAATTTGCCACTCTTGCCTCCATCCAGTTCGGGTTTTCACCAACAATGTATCACCGCTCCGCCAGACTCAGTCGCGTTCCTTTTTCCGTCGGGCGAGAGGGTCCCCTGCCTCGGGTAGAACGGCAGAGAACCACTTGGCCGTATCACGCGCAAACCACCGATATGCACTGCGCCGAGGGTGGCAGGCTGGCGTGTGCCAGACAGCGCCCCGGCACCTGCCGATATTCCATAACGGCGCAGTATCCGCGAGCGGGACCATCCGGTACCGCAGAGGAAGCGACCCGTCGAGCCAGATCATTCACCGGCAATCTCGTACAGGCAGGACAACACCCCTCGTAGTGCAGCGAGCGTATCAAAGGACATAGCTTCCAGGGACTGTGGTTTGAGTTTTGAATGGATGACCTCATTGCCGTTGCGCTGAATCGCCTCGGCAAGACCTATGTGCGGTTCATCCAAGACCCTCAGACCCGTTTGAGTCCGTCATGGACCCGCACCGCGACGCTGGCCTTGCCGTCGCTTCGCCGGTCGAAACCGATTCTTCTCAATCCTGAGAGGGACTACTCGCCGTCGAGCAGCTTGGCCGTGAACCGTTGTGAAGCCGGTCTCATGCCGCGATTCCGTCGCGCATGTCCGCGCGTCTTGTCACTGTACCGCCCTGCTCTGATAAACGCACGGTCGACGGAGAAGGTCAGCATAAACGGCCCGGACGTGTAACCCTTCGGGATGCCGCCGAACGCGATTACCGCACCGGGTTGAGCCTAGCCGGGAAGTGGGCCATCCAGTTGAAGAGTGACATCGGGTGTGTCGCCATCGGCTATCGCGAGCACGAGCATCGTGGGCTCCAGCTCCGGAGATGCGGAGATCAGTTTGCCGGTGAGATATGGAAATTGGGTATCCTTACACCACACCTCGAAGTATTTGGATCCTCCCGGGCCAATCAACTGAGCGCGGGTATCCAACCACCACAATCCCGGAGGCGGATCTTTCGGCGGCAGAGGTGCCGGAGAATAGTGTCGGATAACTCCGGTTAACACTCGCGCGAAACCATTGCTGCGGGTCCTCGGCGCCGCGCGAGATCGCAGACTCTCTTCACGCCATCGAGCTTGGCGCGTCGCGCTGGAGTGGCTCGGCGAAAGAGATAAAAAGGTCCTCAGCGCTGACGGTTGTATAATCGATAGCGCACAAGAGGCCAATATGGCATCGAAGACGCTGAATCTGGCCCTGCTTCCCGTGGGAGGCCGTAGGCTCGTCCGGGCTCTCGCACTCCTATTTATGCTGGCCGCCTTGGCGCTTGCGGCCGACTCGACATGGACCCAGCAGCAAGAGTTGACTGCCTCCAATGCCATGTTTAACGATCAATTTGGCCGGGCCGTGTCGGTGAGCGGGAACACGGCGGTGATCGGGGCTGATGGCAAGAATGGCAGCCAGGGAGCCGCGTACGTGATTGGGGAGCCATCGATGCCGGCCGAGATGGGCCGCCTGGTGCGTTCTGATTCCCCGACTTTGCGGACTACGCCCAGGCGGCCATAACGGTGTTATTGCTGCGCGTTCTTCCGGATGTCCGGTTCGAAAATAAAGCCGCCGATGGAACGCTGCGTGGTGCGCCTCCCGTTGCTGGTTACCATGACGGGGAGCGGGTTCACGACCGCCGTCCGCACTTCGTTGCCGTTGTCGACCACCACGATACGCAGGGTCAGAGTGGGCGAGCCGGGACTGCTCAGTTGCATGGTGCCGGTGCAGTCGGGGTTGAGGCTGTATGTTCCCGTACCTGGGCGATCCGGAGCGGTGTAACCGGAAATCGATCCGTGGATGTTGTCGGTCTGGGTCAAATTGCCATCGCCGTCGAAGGTGGTCATGGCGACTCCCACCACCGTCTCAATCATGGTGGAGCCTGGGGCCGAAGGTCTCGTGCCGGTGGCTGTAAACCCATAGTCACCTTGCAGGGTGGCATTCGTACAAGTGACGTTGTCTTGCCCCCAAAGGGCAGTTGCGGTGAGCAGTAATACCGTAAATCCGGTCTTCATTGGTTTTCTCCTCCTGTGTGAACGTTGTTTCGAGCTTTGCTGATCGTTGGCGGCTGCGCAGCTATGTCATGTTTCGGCATCTCCGCCAGCGCCGCCGGCAACGATCTAAAGGAAACTTACGCGACCCACGAGTTTATGTCGATGGTCTGCAGATTCGATGTCGCTTGAATGTTTATCCCCAGGCAACCAGCACAGAATCATTTAGTTGCGGCGCTATGTGTCCGGTTCTGGTGCATTTTGAACCAAGGCCCGCTTCCATCGGGATCGGGTGTTATAGTGCATATAAAGGATTCCGGCTATGAGCGTCGCCGGGCGCAGACCTCACCCACTCCGCTTTGCCACCTTCGAGGTCGACGCCAGCTCCCGGGAGCTCTTCAAACAAGGCCGCAAAGTCAAGCTTCAGGAGCAGCCGTTCGAACTCCTTCTCGCCCTCCTGGAACGGCCCGGTGAGGTGTTGGCCCGGGAGGAGCTGAAGCAGCGGATCTGGCCGGATGACACGGTGGTGGATTTCGATCGCGGACTCAACCGTGCCGTCAATCGCATCCGTGATGCACTGGGCGACTCTGCGGAGAACCCTCGCTTCGTCGAAACGCTCCCCAGGCGCGGCTACCGCTTCATCGCTCCAGTTCAGGAACTCGCCGTCATGGACGCCATGCCCGTAACGAACAGCCACACGGAAGGCGTCACACAGGAGTCTCCGGCCGGCCCAACGTCCAGCACGCGGGCCTTAGCCGGCAAGCGCACTCTGCTCGCGGCTGCTGCCGCCATGGCATTGGCCGCGGTTCTGTATTGGAACCCGGGAAATTGGCGAGATCGCTTCACGACGGCGTCGCCAAGCCAGCAAGTCCGTTCGGTCGCCGTCTTACCGTTTGAGAACCTCTCGAACGACCCGACCCAGGAGTACTTCACGGACGGAATCACGGATGAGCTCATCACCGACCTCGCCACACTGGAAGGCGTCCGCGTGATTTCGCGCACATCCGTGATGCCCTACAAAGGCAAGCGGCAGCCGCTTCCGGCCATCGCCAGCGCGCTCGGCGTGGATGCCGTGGTGGAAGGTTCGGTGGCCCGAGCGAACCAACGAGTGCGGATTACGGCTCAGTTGCTGTTGGCGCGCGAGGACCGCCATCTCTGGGCCGGCAGTTTTGAGCGGGACTTGGGGGACGTCCTCACCGTGCAGCGGGATATCGCGGCTATAATTGCCCAGCAGATTCGAGCCCGTGTTTCAGCGACGACCGTTTTGCGCCGGACCGCGATCGATCCCGCCGCGTATGACGACTATTTGCAGGGGCGCTTCTTCTGGAACCGAAGAAACGTGCCCGACACCCTAACCGCCATCAGTTATTTCGAACGGGCCATCAGGATTGACCCGAGCGCGGCGGCCGCCTGGGCCGGGTTGGCCGACTGCTACAACACACAGGCTGCTGAACAAGGGGCTCCCAGCCAGGAGGAGCTTTTCTCCATGGCTACTGCCGCCGCGGTGCGCGCCTTAGAGATCGATCCGAATCTCGGGCAGGCTCATGCTTCCCTCGGATACACATACCTCGTTCACGGCTGGGACTGGGCGGGCGCAAAGCGTGAGCTGGATCGGGCTGTCGAACTCAATCCCAATGACGCGAGCGCCCACGACTGGCTGTCGCACTATTTCATAGCCATGCGGCAGTTTGATGCGTCTCTCGCCCACAGCAAGACCGCCTTGGAAATCGACCCTCTCAATCCCTTGCGGCGGGCGCATATGGTATGGCACCTCCTTTTGTCGCGCAGATACGAAGACGTCATCAGCCAGGGACAGCGGCTTCTCCAGGAAGCCCCAGCCCTCACCGGTGTTCTCAGTTTTCTTGGGAAGGCATATGAGCGGACGGGGATGCTGACTGACGCCATCGCAACGTTACAGAAAGCCGTCGATGCGGAGCATGGCGACCCTGTAGCGTTAGGGGATCTCGGCCATGCATACGCTGTTGCCGGTCAACACGACAAAGCACAAGCCATACTGGAGCAACTTCTCGCCCGCTCACAGCGCGGTTTCCTTTCTCCGGAGATCCTGGCAAACATTTATTGCGGGCTGGGTGACCGCGAGCGGGCCATGGACTGGCTGGAAAAAGCGTACGCGGCGCGGGCGCCGGGTCTGGTCTATGTCGGCGTTGATGCGGTGTACGATCCTCTACGTTCGGAAGCGCGATTCCAGGCGCTGCTTCACAAGATGCAACTGCCCGCCAAATAATCGCTACCCGGCAAATGGAGACGGCATCGTCCAGTCGCTTCCGATAAGGCGCGTTAACGCTTCTATCAACAAAGCGATCAGTTGCAGGGAGAATGCAAGCAAGACGCCTCAGACCGACGGTGCTTGAGGGCCGTGCGGCATCTCCGTGTTGCCATCTCACTGGCATCGATATCTGAAAAGGTGGCCCGAAGTGTTCGGGGTGGCGAAGGAGGACAATCAATGTGAGAATTAAAGCGCGGGGGGGGATTTACGCCCACGAGAGGTCCCAAGTACTTGGGGATGTGGTCCGAGCTGGATCCGGACGCCCGACGCGCTTTGGCAAGCCAAGCCGAACAGGAGATTGCAGCCCGCTCGATGTCGGGAGCGCCGGTCTACTTCTTGGTCTCGGTGGCCATCGCGGTGTCCACGCCATATTACCGGGATCATCCCGGCACTGTTGTTGCGATCGCCTGTATCACTTTAGTCCTGGGTGCGTCGCGGATTCTGACCGCGCGACATCTGAAAAAGCATGTCGCCGACGCCGTGCCTGGAATGAAGGCGTTGTTGCTTGGGTCCATCTACGGCACATTTGCCGCCTGGGGACTGTTCTGTGCGTGGACGCTTCAACTATATGCGGGGCAATGGACGGCCATGTTTGTCCTCCTCAGCACCGCGGCATTCGCCGGGGGTGCCACCTCATCGCTAGCGCCGAACCTGCCGCTAGCTTGGCGCTGCCTGACAATCATGGTCGGCCCGACCGTTGTATCCGCGGCTATCCTCGGTGATAGCCGCCACTGGGCGCTAGCGGGCCTAGCGCTCGTCTACTTGGGTTTCCTGCTCACCCAGACCCTACGCAACGGGCGCGCGTTTTGGACCGCGTGCATCGCCGCAGAAAGGGAGCGGATCCGTGGATCGGCTGAACGTGTCCAGATTGAAAGAGAGCGCGCCAGCCTGGCAGCCGCCATCGCGCAGTCGGCCGAAGCCATCCTGATCACTGACCTAGATGGCAACATCCAGTACTGCAATCCGGCGTTCGAGAGGATCTCGGGCTATGGGTACAAGGAGGTAGCCGGACGGAGCCCGCGGTTTCTGAAGTCAGGTAAACAAAGCAAAGAGTTTTACGACGAGCTCTGGGCAACCATCCGGAGCGGCAGTGTCTGGACAGGGCACTTCATCAATAGGAGAAAGGACGGTTCGCTGTTTGAGGAGGATGCGCCATATCGCCGATTCGGGACCCAGGTGGAGCACTGACCGGCTTCGTAGCGGCAAAGCGGGACGTGACCGAACGCGTCAGCTTGGAGAACCAGTTGAAGCAGGCGCAAAAACTGGAGAGCATCGGCCGGCTGGCTGGTGGGGTGGCTCACGATTTCAATAACCTGCTCACAGTCATCAACGGCTGGAGCGACATGGGCCTCGGACGGCTGCCGGAGGGCGATCCGACGCGGGAGTTGCTGATTGAGATCAGAAAGGCCGGCGAGCGGGCGGAGGGGCTGACCCGCCAACTCCTTGCATTCAGTCGAAGGCGGGTGATTGAGCCATCCGTGGTTAGCGTCAACGAATTGATTCTGGAATCGAGCAAAATGATGCGGCGGATAGTCGGTGAGCATATTGACATCGCCACGGATTTGGACCAGAAAGCGAGCCACGTCATGACCGACCCTGGCCAGTTCCACCAGGTGCTGATGAACCTAGTGGTGAACGCCCGCGACGCGATGCCAACGGGCGGGCGCATCACGTTGCGGAGCTCGCAGCAGCAACTGGATCAGATTGCGGCCGCTTCCTTTCCAGACACGAAGCCGGGTCTCTATGCGGTGATTGAAGTCTCGGACACGGGCGTGGGGATGAGCGAGGATGTCCAGCAGCGAGTGTTCGACCCATTCTTCACCACTAAGCCGGAAGGGGCGGGCACCGGGCTCGGCCTTTCCATGGTGTACGGGATTGTGCGCCAATGCGGAGGATGGATCAAGGTGGAAAGCCAGCTAGGAATGGGTGCCACGTTCCGAGTTGGCCTTCCGTTGCTGGCACCGCCCGATTCAGGCGCACGGCCAGTGCAGCGACCGGCTACGGAATTGCGAGGGTCTGAGACGGTCTTGGTGGTGGAGGATCAGGACGAGGTGCGGAAGTTCGTGCTGGCGATCTTGGAGAGTTACGGCTATCGCACTTTGGAAGCGAGTTCAGGTGCCGCAGCCTTGCGGACCGTGGAAGACCATCGTGGGCCGATCCATCTCATGCTCACCGATGTGATCATGCCGGGGATGACTGGCAAGCAGTCGGCGGACCGGTTGAGACTGGTGCGCCCGCAGATGAAAGTGCTGTATATGTCAGGCTACACGGATGAGGTGATCTCGCGCGAGGGCGTGTTGGATGCCGGGATCGATTACATCGCGAAGCCGTTCACACCGGAAGCGCTGGCTCAGAAAATCAAGACCGTGCTCGGAAGAGGCGGGATGGCGAGTGCGTCGCCCGATCCGTAGAATTCGGTCTCGAGAAGCTCGAACGCATCCGGACGCGCGTGTGGCCGCTACGTCATGCTGGCGGTAAGCGACACCGGCGTGGGCATGGACGAAGAGACGAGGAATCGGATCTTCGAGCCGTTCTTCACCACCAAGGGAATCGGCAAAGGGACCGGGCTCGGGTTGTCGATGGTCCAGGGCATGCACCCTTATAAGGGCATTGTTGGACAATTTCAGTAGAAACTGCGCCCGCCACCGTTTAGACACGGCGCGCTTGCCCGTGTGCTTCTCGTGGCAACATATTGCCTCCGGCCTTGCGTTGCGCTCAGCCGAATGCGATTATTCTCGTGGTATGTCCGTCGCCCCCGGAAGTCATCTTGGCCCGTACCGCATTACAGCGCTGTTAGGCGCTGGAGGCATGGGTGAAGTTTATCGCGCGCAGGACGATCGTCTAGGTCGCGAAGTTGCGGTCAAGGTGCTCCGCGAGGAGGCTATCGCGGATCCCGACCGTCAGCGCCGCTTTGCGCTCGAAGCCCGAGCCGCCAGTGCCCTCAACCATCCCAATATTCTCACTGTCTACGACGTCGGCATGGATCAAGGTACTCCTTACATCGTCACTGAACTGGTAAGCGGCGAACAGCTGAAGGCCGTCATCGCACGCGGCCCGATCCCGCTCAAGAAGACGCTGGATCTGGCGATTCAAATGGCTGCGGGATTGGCCGCGGCCCACCAGGCTGGTATCATCCACCGCGACGTCAAGCCCGCCAACATCATGATCACCGGCCAGGGCCTGGTCAAAATACTCGATTTCGGTCTCGCCAAATCCGTGCGCCGGGAGGCGACGGCCGCAGGCGCCGACTCGGGCAATACCGCGCCTGGCTTTGTCGCGGGAACCGCGACCTATATGAGTCCCGAGCAGGCCAAGGGCGAGCCATTGGACCATCGCACGGACCAGTTCTCCTTCGGGCTGGTGGTGTACGAGATGATTTCCGGTCAGGCCGCCTTTGCCCGCAGCAGTGCGGTCAGCACGATGGCGGCGATCGTGGAGGAACGGGCGCGTCCGCTGGCGGAGATCAGCACAGGCATTCCCCAGCCGCTGCCCTGGTGTGTGGAGCGCTGCCTCGAAAAGGAGCGCGAAGGACGTTATGCGTCCACCGTGGATTTGCAGCGCGAGCTGGAGACCATCCGCGCTCATGTTGACGAGATCGCCTCAGGCGCTCCAGTTGCGTCGCCCGAGCTCAAACCACGGCGCCGCAGCAAAGTGGTGCTCGTCCTGGTGGGCCTCGCCGGCCTGGCAACGGGCGTCGTTGGGACAGGCGAGTTACTGCTCCCACCATCGGCTACGAGCTTGGTCGCCAGCCACATTCGGCCGGTCACCATCACTGGCGAGGTTGCTCACTCCCCGGTGTTTTCCAATGATGGAAAGAGCATCGCGTTTACCGCGGTCATCAATGGGGTGCGTCAGGTCTTCGTCCGCGACCTGAACTCGCCCATGGCGGCCCAGATCACGAACTCGCCTACCGATAGCGAACAGCCTTTCTGGTCACCGGACGACTCCCGCATCTACTTCTTCAGCGCTGGACCGTCTGCGACTGGACTCTATGCCATCGGCGCCACGGGCGGCTCGGCCGAGCTAATCGAACGCAATGCATCTGCCGCCGCCATCAACCGGCGCAACAACGCCCTCGCGTTTTTGCGCGCCGACTCCACCGCCCGGGACCGGCTCTCTTTATGGATCGCCGATTCTGGTGGCCAGCCGCGGCGCTTCAGTGGTCGGCCCTTCGATTCCCTTAAGAACCAGTTCGGCTACCTGGCATTTTCGCCCGACGGCAAAAGTCTTGGTGCATGGATCTCCCGCTGGGACGCCAATTCCGAGTTTTGGGTGATTTCCTGGCCCGACGGACAGTCGCGCGAGTCCTTTTCCATGGTTCAGCGCGCGAGCCCGTTTTCGTGGATGCCCGATGCTCGCAACGTGGTCTTCGGCGGCCCGGCCCCAGGTTCCTTCGGATCCGATCTGCAGCTTGTCGATACCCGCAGCGGCCACATGCGCCCGCTGACGTTCTTCACCAATGACGCGATGGAGGCTTCAGTTTCGCCCGACGGCAAGCGCATCGTATTCGTCGCCGGCGAGGACAACTTCGATGTGATTTCGGTTCCTTTGGACGGCTCACCGGCGCGGACTCTATACGGCACCAGGCGCAACGAACTCGACCCGTCCTGGGCTCCCGGTGCCGATCAATTCGCCTATTCCACTGACCGCACAGGTACATCCGAGATCTGGCTGCACAGCGTGGGGGAAGGCTGGGACCGGCCGTTGGTGACCGTGAAGGACCTCGGGCAGGCGTGGGTCGCCGAGATCAGCGAGCCGAACTTCTCGCCCGATGGCCGTCGCCTCGCGTATTGCGTGGCCGGGGGCAACAGCCACTCTATATACGTTTCTGCCGTCGCTGGCGGCAAGCCCGTTCGGCTCTCGACGGAAAACGCCGATGAGAGATCCCCTTCCTGGAACGGCGATGGCTCGTCGATCGCATTTCTGCGCAACAACGGAGGGAATTGGTCGCTGGTAAAAGCTGCCTCGGGCGGCAACTCGGTCCCCACGGTGATTCGCGAGGGTTGCTTGCCGTCTCATCCCCGGTGGAACCGCGCCAACGGTCACTGGATCGCGTGTGTCACCAGCGATGGCCTCACGCTGATTTCCGAAGATGGCAAGGAGAGTCTTCCGCTAACCCAGAACCGCTGGTTGGTGTTCGGCTGGAGCCGCGATGGCAAGGTGCTCTATGGCATTAGCGAAACTGCGGCTCGCCGTCGCATCATCGCGTCCATAGATATCGAGACACGTGTCGAAAAGACGCTTGGCGACTTGCCGCTTTCTGTCGCCGCCGACGTTCGTGGATTCAGCCTCGCGCCCGACGGGGCGTCCTTTGCCACGTCTGTCAGCAACCCCAGCGGCGATATCTGGACCCTCGAAGGATTCCGCCAGCCCTGTCCGTTCTCCTGGCTGCGCTGGTAGCGAGAAGCGGGAACCTACTCCGCATGCCTGTTATCCCGTGGGGCCGATTGAGACCGTGGCCTGCGTCTTAAACAAAATATTCCTTGACACGTATATGCAGTTCAAGGTATATACAGAGAGTGGAATCTGTCTTCGAAATCATTGCGGAGCCGAGCCGCCGCGCGATATTGGGCCTCCTGGTCTCGTCACAACAGTCGGTGGGGGAGATCGAGCGTCAGCTTCGTATGCCGCAGCCGGCCGTGTCAAAGCACCTGCGAGTGCTGCGCGAGGCCGGTTTCGTGGAATCCACGGTGGACGCACAGCGCCGCCTCTACCGGCTGAAGCCTGAACCACTTCAGGAGGTGGATGCTTGGCTGGCTCCGTTCCGCCGGTTCTGGTCCGCTCACGTAGATGCTCTCGAACGCCACCTCGACCGCATGGATCAAGCCACACCAACGAAAAGGAAGACAAGGAAAAGAAGACGCGGACCAAACCGCGAACGTGACAAAGGAGAAACCAAATGAAAATCAAAGTAACCAGCCTATACGTGGACGACCAGGAAAAGGCCCTGCGCTTCTATACGGAGGTACTGGGCTTTGCCAAGAAGGCCGATTTCAGCCAGGGCCCATTTCGCTGGCTGACCGTGGCCTCGCCCGAGGAGCCTGACGGCACTCAACTGCAACTGGCGCTGAACGATAACCCCGCTGCCAAAGCGTATCAGCAGGCGATCTTTCAACAGGGCCAGCCCGCGGCTATGTTCAACACCGACGACGTCAAGGGCGACTACGAGCGGATCAAGGCCCGCGGCGCCCAGTTCACGATGCCGCCCACCGGCGTGACCGGCGCGACCATTGCGATGCTGAACGACACCTGCGGCAACCTCATTCAGCTCACCCAACTGGCACGCTATTAAAGGCGACCGCTCAACAGGATGACAGGGCGGGCAGGCGCCATTTCTGCTGCGAGAAGATAACCGGCAGTGGAAAGCGATTGGAAGGCTTTTTCGGTCGTGAAGTTTTAGACAAAGGAGATGGTTGCACTATGAACCGGCGGATGTTTGCAATCTATGGTGGCCTGGCAGGCGCGGCCCTGCTGCTGTCGCCGGCCGTCTCGGCGGGCGACGAAAGGGAGGACGAGGAGAAAATGGAACACATGATCGACAGCCTGATGATGTTCAGCATTGCTGTTAGCGACATGCCGAAGGCGAAAGCATTTTATTCGGACCAACTGGGCTTGAAGGTCTCATCGGACTCCCGCAGGGACGACCACAATTGGTGGGTAGGGCTTGCCCTCCCTGAGGGTGGAACTTCTGTTATCCTCACCACCGCTCACGAAAACATGAAGCCCGGCACAATGAAGCTGTACTTTGCTACTTCAGACGTTGCCGGAGCCCATAAGGAGCTCAGCGCAAAGGGCGCTAAGGTCAACGAAGTTCAAAACGACCTGTTCGGCCCGGGGTCCGGCGTGAAGTGGTTTAGTCTTGAGGACCCCGATGGCAATCAGGTCCTGCTGGTACAGCCTCGCGGTAAATAGCCGCGACCGTTTAAGCGGTTCGCCGACGAGTGGAGTCTCTATGGCTGAGAACAAGACAAAGAATCCAACGAAGACCGCGAACCCGGCTGCGAAGAAGGCCGCCGCGCGCCCCGGCCCGCGCGCCGACAAGGCCGACGGCGAGGCCGCGGTGCTCGCGAAGATCGCCGCCATGCCGGCGCCCTACCGCGCCATGGGCGAGCGCCTCCACGCGCTCATCTTGCGCAGCGCTCCGGCGCTCCAGCCGGCCCCGTGGTATGGCATGCCGGCGTACGCGAAGGACGGCAAGACCGTCTGCTTCTTCCGCGCGGACAAGAAATACATGACGTTCGGCTTCACCCAGGAGGCGAACCTCACCCGCGAGGAGGGCGCGTCGGACCAGCTCATTGAATCCGCGTGGTACTTCACCGCGCTGGACGACGCGACCGAGGCCAAGCTCTCCGCCATCGTGCGCAAGGTCGCGGGCTGACCAACGAAAAGGAAGCCAAGGAGAAAATAGATGATCGATCGCGAGCAGTACACACCGGGTCCGGCCCGCGGAGCGCAGATACGCAAGGACGGAGAGAAGTGGACGCTCATTCTCGTCAGAGAACTGCGCCACTCGCCGGAAAAGGTCTGGCAGGCGCTAACCGACCCGGCGCATCTGCGCGAGTGGGCGCCCTTCGTAGCCGATGGGAGCCTGGGTACGGCCGGAGCCACGGTGAATCTGACCTGGGTGGGAGCGCCCACGCCGATCGAAACAACAGTGACGCGAGCTGAGGCTCCCGAGTTGCTTGAGCACGGCGATATCCGTTGGGAGCTCGAAGCCCTTGGCGGCGGCACGCGCCTGACGCTGTGGCACAGCATCGATCGCCGCTTCATCTCGTGGGGCGCCGCGGGCTGGCACATTGCTTTCGATGTTCTGGATCGCCATCTCAGCGGAACTCCCATCGGTCGCATCGTCGGCGCCGAGGCGATGAAGTTCGAGGGTTGGCAGCGATTGAACGCCGAGTACGCCAAGCAGTTTGGTATTGAGACACCCAACTGGCCGCCTAGGGCGGCTCAAAAGTCGTGAATCGAGGGAACGCAAAGCAATGCACCGCGCAATCGAGAGGGGGTCGCAATGAACTGGAGCAAATGGGTTCGGCAGATCCACCGCTGGCTGTCCATTGCCTTTACGCTGGGCGTCATCGTCAACTTCGTGGCCGTGGTACGGGGGAAATATACCGCCTGGGTGGGCCTCTTGGCGCTGCTCCCGCTCGCCTTGCTCCTGCTCACCGGTCTGTACTTGTTCGTGCTGCCGTATGTCACCAAGTGGGGCAGCGGGCGACGCACCGTCTGAACGTCCGGCCGGCCGACGAAAGGCCGCGTCGCCCACACACGAATGGCAAGGCGGACCGAGATGAAGATGGTTCGCGCGTCCGCCCTCTGGTGTGCTGAGTCATAAATTAACAGAAATAGCTTGGAGCGGCGCTGCGCTGGGAGTCCAACCAGCACTCGTCTTCGCCGGGCAGCAGCCCAATGTTACAGGGGCACCATTTTGAGGGTGCTATCTCCCACCTAACTTTGCGGGTAATGTGGAACCGTTAGTCTCCCCGCATGGTTGTTTGTAGAAACTTATAGAATAATGCGTGATTCACGTTACCATGTAATCAGTACTCTCATTACGTACAGAAACACTGCAATGCGCACTCATTATTTCCCTCGCGGTCTTCGCATTTCGCCGGACCTGATGTTATTGACGGCCAGACAGCTTGCCAAGGACAACGCCGCGTTGTGCGAAGAAGTAAAGCAGCTCAAAGCGGCAGTCAATGTCTACCGCGAGCTTGCCACGATGAAACGCCCGGTAGAGCGCGAGGGTTCGTTTTTGGGTAAGGTGAGGATCGTCAGAACGAAGCCCGCCGATATCCGCCGACGCAGCGTCGCATAGCCGTCGACGATCAGGTTTTCCAGCGGCGGTTGCCATCTTCCCGCACACCGTCCTGACCGCATCATCTGCGGTGCGTTTTCGCATCCTGGTTAACACCGCCTACGGCGCACTATTGCGCGCTACTTTCTCCAGGGCACCGGGTTATCATCACCATGCACTTCTCGAGGGGCTTATGAAGCAGCTTTTTCTAATCGCCGCATTCACCGCCATGGCGGCGCCCTACCCCGCTGCCGGCCAGACCACGCGCCCGGCGATGGGCGACGTGGCCGCTGCCCGTTTCCTCGACCAGGCCACCTGGGGACCTACACCGGCCTCCATCGCGCACCTGCAACAGATGGGCATCCGCGCCTGGCTGGCGGCACAATTCGCGCTGAACACCTCCGACCTGCCGGATCAGCCGATCCTGAATTCGGCCGGGAAGTCGAATCGCGATCTGACTCCGGTGCAGCGTGCGTTTTTGGAGAACGCGGTCAACGGGCCGGATCAACTGCGGCAGCGCGTGGCGTTCGCCCTGTCAGAGATTTTCGTCGCCTCGGCGGTGCAGGTGGGACCTGCCTATGCCATTCCACCCTACTGGCGCGTACTCCGCGACAATGCGTTCGGCAACTACCGAAGCATCATCAAAGTGGTCACGCTGAACCCGGCCATGGGAGCCTATCTCAACATGGCCAATAACAATAAGGGAGATCCCGCCAAGGGTACGTCGGCCAATGAGAACTACGCCCGGGAGCTGATGCAGTTATTCACGCTGGGCCTGACCCAGTTCCATCTCGACGGCAGCCCGGTGCTCGATGCCAGCGGTAACCCGGTTCCCACTTACGACCAGGCGGAAGTCACCAGCCAAGCCAAGATGCTGACCGGCTGGACGTTTGCTACCGCGCCCGGCGCCACGCCCAAGAACAACAACCCGGCCTATTACTTCGGCCAGATGATCGCGGTGGAAGCCGAGCACGACACCAGCGCCAAAACCATTTTCGGCGGCATACAGATTCCCGCCGGCCAGACGGCCGAGCAGGACCTGGAATCGCTGCTGGACGCTTTGATGGCGCAACCCACCATGGCGCCGTTCGTCTGCCAGCAACTGATTCAGCATCTGGTCACCAGCAATCCGAGCCCGGCCTACATCGAGCGAGTGGCAACCGTGTTCGAGGACAACGGCGAGGGAGTCCGTGGCGACATGCGGGCGGTAATCAAGGCGATTCTCACCGATCCGGAAGCGCGCGCCGGCGACGATCCCAGTGCCGCGCCCAACCCGGGCTTCGGGCACCTGCGCGAGCCGGCGCTGTTCATGGCCAACCTGCTGCGCGGCCTGAATGCGACGCTTGGCTCCGCCAGCACAATCTATAACGACGCCAATCTGATGGGGCAGGACCTGTTCTACGAACCCAGCGTGTTCAGCTATTTTTCGCCGCTCTACCGGATTTCGGATGGGCAGCTCGCTCCCGAGTTCCAGCTCTATTCGACGCAATCCGCGGCCGAGCGGGCCGATATCGTCAACTCCGCGCTCTATGGGCACCTGGACAAAAGCACCACCGTCGATCTTACGTCGTTCGTGAGTTACGGCAACGACGTGAGCGGGCTGATCGATTACGCCAGCTATGTTTTCCTGCACCACACCATGCCGCCGGGACTGCTGGAGCAAGCCTCGGCGGCGGCCGAAGCGGCGGCTAGCCCGATGGCGAGAGCCCAGGCGGTTCTCTACCTGGTGCTGACCTCGAGCGACTACCAGGTGATTCAGTAAAGGAGCCAAGCAGATGTTTTCACGCCGTGGATTCATTCGCATCGGAGCTGCCTCGGTAGGCACGCTGGCGCTCCGCCCGTTCGGCCTGCTGCCGGCCATGGCAGCGAGCAGCTCCAACTACCGCGCCCTGGTCTGTGTGTTTCTGTTCGGCGGCAACGATTCCAACAATAGTGTGGTTCCGCTCGACGATGTGGACTATCAGGCATACCTGACGGCACGCGGCGCCCTCGGTCTGGCCACCAGCTCCCTGGTTCAAGTGAGCGATGCGACCGGCGCGCCTTACGGCTTCCACTCACTGCTCACGGAGCTCGCCTCCCTGTTTAACAGCAAGCAACTGGCGGTGGTGGCCAATGTCGGCCCCCTGGTAGCGCCGCTGACTCAGGCGCAGTACCAGGCGCAACAGGGCTTGATCCCGTCCAACCTCTTCTCTCATGCCGACCAACAGTTGGAATGGCAGACGTCTGTCGCCCAGGGCAACAGCCCCACCGGTTGGAGCGGCCGGGCCGCCGATTACATCACGGCGCAGAAGATCAACTCGTCCTCGTTCCCGGTTTTCATGTCGATGGCGGGCAACGTGCTGCAGGGCGCGGGAGCGAACACCCAACTGGTGGCGGTGGCGCCAGGCCAATCGTTGCAGCTTGCCGGCTTCAACAGTTCCGCTGCCTCCCAAGCACGCTGGAACGCGCTCAACAGCCTGATCTCGACCGATAGCGGCGTAGCGCTGGTGCAGGCTGCCAACAACACGCTGGCCAACAGCATCAGTGATGCCAAGGCACTGAGCGACGCGCTGAGCAAGTCCACTCCGCTCAAGACGCAGTTTCCCAAGACCACGCTGGCGGCGCAACTTCAGCAAGTGGCCGAAATCATCCAAGTGCAGGCCGATTTGGGAGTGAGCCGGCAGATCTTCTTCTGTTCGCTTGGCGGCTTCGACACGCACACCGCCGAGCTGTCGACGCACAACCAGCTCTACCCGCAGGTGAGCCAGGCGCTGGCTGCGTTCTACGATGCCACCGAGGAGCTGGGCGTGGCGGACAGCGTTACCACATTCACCGAATCCGATTTCAATCGCACCTTGCAGCCCACTTCCGGCTATGGCAGCGACCATGCCTGGGGCGGCCATCACTTCGTCCTCGGGGGCGCCGTCCAGGGAGGGCAGATCTTCGGCAAGTTTCCGTCGCTGCAATTGGGCGGGCCGGACGATACCGACGTGCGGGGACGATGGATTCCCACCACTTCGATCGATCAGTACGGCGCCACGCTCTGCTCGTGGTTTGGCATCCCCAACTCCGGCTTGACCGGCGTGTTTCCGAACCTCGCCAATTTTCCGGCGGCCAATCTTGGCTTCCTGGGCTGAATCCGAAGCCGGACCGCGCGGTGGGCTGGGTGCGCTCGCCCCGCGCTATTGTTGGACCGTCAGGTTCACACCCTGGGGCGATGACACCCCGTCGACGGTAGCGACAATCGGGTAATCGCCATTGGCCAAGGTCGGCACGGTGACGTAGAGCTGGTACAGTCCGGCGGATCCCGGTGATAGCAAGGTCCACTGCACCGTCGCTGGAAGGCCCCCTATCGTTGCCGTTACTCCGTTGACGCTGTAATATTGCGTCGAGCTCGCCGGTATTATCTGGCCGGCAGGAGCCGCCGGAGTAGTGGGGCCAAATCCAGTGCCCCATAAATAGATGCCTTCGCCCGGTTGGGCGGGCGCGGTCGTCTGGCCGGGGATCGCTCCATTCTTCACCAGAGGGTCGTAGTTAAGGTCCGTAGCGATCGCATAGTTGCCCGCCCACTGGAAAAACGCCGGCTGCACTGACGGCGCGGTCATGATGTAGGGCTCGCTCGTCCCCGCCGAGGTGGTCACTGTAACCGCCGTTGGACCCGGGCCGAGATTCGGCGCCAGGACATTGATCTGCCCGGGACTGACGTAAGACGGGTAGCCCGGCAGTCCTCCCACGGTGACGCTCACTCCCGCAAGCTTGGTCGGTAACTGGCCATTGACCCCGATGGAGCTATTCCAGTTCACAGCCGTGCTGGCGGGCGCGAGATTCGAGCCATAAATTGAGAAATACGTGCCTGCTGAGACACCTGGTTGCCCGCCACCTGCGTTCCCTATCCCAGCGATTACCGGCAGCGATAAAGCCGTGCCTGACGCGGGTCCCGCGCGGAGGTTATCCAGGTAATAGGTCCCGGGGTTGCCAAAGTACACGTACAAGGTGCTTACGCTGCTCAGATCCGGCGTGGTCGCTGTGGCTCCGCTGCCTGGATAGCACACGAGGGCCGAGGGCTCGAGCTGCACCGTCAAGGTTGTGGTGGAAAACAGGTTCAGGGGCTGCCAGGTCGGGCCGCTGTTCTGGCACCAGAGGTTACTCGATCCGGACTGGAATGCGAAGGCGGAGTAAGTTCCCACCGAGGTTGTCCCGACGTCTACCGCCAGCGACGGCCAGTTGGAAAGGTTGACCGGGTTGGGGAACGTGACGCCGAACCAGCCGCCGGCGGCCACGTTTACCTGCAGGGAGAAACTGCCGTCGCTATGGAAGGTCGGGCTGAGAGCAACCGTGCCGGCGGCCCCACTCGACACGTTCGCGCCCCATCCGTCGGTGCCCGATTCGAACGAATCGAGTATCGCCCAGCCCGTCAGCGCTGGATTCACGGTTACAAACAGGTAGCCGACGTTGGACACCTGCTGGTTACTGTCTTTGACCGTGTAGGAACCAAAAGGAATTCCGACATAGCCGGCCTGGGGCGTGAACTGGATGGTCTGCCCGACGACATTGAACACGCCGCCAGTGACGGTAAGGGAGGCCTGCTGGTCCTGTGGGTTGGTGCCGAGATTGATGGTGGTGGGGTCAATCGTTGCACCGCCATACGCGACGTCGTTCGACAAAACGTTGAGAGTAGCCGGCTGGCCAACGGTCGTGGTCGCCCATTGATAGCCGGCGACGGGTGGGAGTTGCTGCGTCGAGCCTGCCATCAGTTGGGCGAAATCGTCCATCAGCCACAGCACCGGGCTGCCCGCTTCTTCATCGAACGTGCTCGCCGCTTCCGCATTGGCGGGTGTAGGCGTGCCCGGCAGGACGTCCCAGAACATGGCGCCGCTGCCGCCCCCGCTAAATATCCGGTTGGTCCAATCGTTGTAAATAAACTCCTTCGCGTTGCCGGACATCAGGCCGAACTCACCCATGTACAGAGGCTTGCCAAGCTCTTGCGCTTCCTGCAGGTGCTGGTTGATGTAGTCCTCTGTCCAGGCGATGCTCTCGCCCCAGGAATCCGGGTAGAGGTGAAGTCCCACGAGATCGATTTGCTTAACGTTTGAGAAGTTGTAGCTATCGACGCCGTTGCTCGCGCAGGAAGGGCTGCAGAAGTAACCTTCGTCGCCCACTGCCACCAGGTGATTCGAGTCGATGCTCTTGACGTACGCTGACGCATTGGTGATCCAGGTGACGATCGTTTGCGTGTTGCAATTCCCCGACGTGCCGTAGCCATTGGGCGGTCCTGAGCCTCCGCACTCAGGCTCGTTCGCCAGCTCCCACGCCATGATGGTCGGGTCGTCTTTGTAAGCTACGTTGTAGGACGGCCCCTGAACCGTGTTCTTGTGAGTCAGAACATGGCTGACCCAGCTCTCGTACCATTGGAAGATCGTAGGGTCCGTATAGAAATCGTCGTGGTTTTGCAAGCCGCGCCACTTGACGTACGTATCCATGCCGCCGAAGTCCGTCCAGTTATTGGTGAGGGTCATGATGAGCTTGATCCCCAACGCGTTGGCTTCGTTGACCGCTAAATCCACGTTGTCCAGGCCATTAATGGCGCTGTCGTTGTACACCGGCGCGCCGGCGCCCGTGTTGAAGAACTGAAAGAAGAAACCGTTTCCACAGGTGCTGTCGCAAAAGACCCACATGCGGACCACCTTAAGATTGCTATTGGCCGTGGTCGTCAGAATCTGCTTCACGGTCGACTGATTCGAATACATCAAGGGATAAGAGTTGGTGCCGCCGAAGCGGAAGGGCAAGCCGCCCAGCGTCAGCATTCCATTCGACGACTGCACGAACCCGCTTCCCTGGCCCCACGCCAGCGAAGCCAGTCCAACCAAAAACAGCGCAGCGCGCCAAACGCGCCTGCCCCGGAAACGCAAAATCGTCGGCATTTGCAGTTGACCCCCTTGCCCGCGCACGCGAGATGTGGCGGGCCTGCGGCCATTCGCGCGTGCCCGGCTCCCACCCGGCCGATCCGGCCGCACGCTCGAATGACTTGCGTACGATTTTACTATCTGGCGCGGTGGCTAGCTCACGCGGCCGGTTCGGGGTGGACCTCGATTTCCTCGGGTTCCACGCCCAGCCGTTCGGGCTCTGGGAGACGGCCGGTGAAGTGGGCCCAGCCCCAGAACAAAGCGGTCGAGGAGCTGAGCACGCCGGCAATGGCGCCGATGGTGCGCGGGTTCCAGTATTCGCTGGCGATGCCGGCCAGCGTCATCGAAATCAGCATCACGGACCAGGTTGCCGATTCCATGGTGGCGAAGACGCGTCCGCGAAACCCATCGGGGACGATGCGCAGCAGTTGTGACATGTTGAGAACCGAGCTCATGGCGACGCCGGCGCGCGACAGGGCGATGAAGAACAGCGCCCAGCCAAAGCCGCGCATCTGGCTGAAGAGAATGTAAGAGCCGCCGTGGACGATGTAGCAGACCACGATGGCGCGCTTGTAGTTGGTGAAGCTGAGGCGGCGGCCGAAGGTGTAGCCGATCGCCCCTCCCGTCAGCAGGCCCAGGCCGGCGAAGCTCCAGATGATGCCCAGGCCGGCCGGCCCGCGGTTGAAAACGATTTCGCCGAAAATGGTGAACAGGATTTGCGCCGCGCCGCCGCCGGAGGCCCAGCCGACGTTGATGAGCAGCAGCCCCATCACCAGTGGCACGCCACGCATGTAGCGCAGGCCCTCTTTGTACTCGTGCCACGGTCGGACCACTTCGGCTTCCGTGAGGGCGCGCCGCGGCGGATAGAAGCCGCGCCCGGGCAGGCGCAAACGCGAAATGCAACACGCGGAAACGAGAAACGAGAGTGCATTGCCCACGAACGCCCAGCGGTAGCCGAACTGCATCACGCTGACGCCGGCGAGGAACGTCCCGATGGTGAGCGTGGTCCACCCCGTTGTCTGGGTGAGTGAGTTCGCGGTGTGCAGCTCCTCGCGGGTGGCGATGGCCGGCAGAATGGCGGAGCGGCCGGCGGTGAAGAAAGGCGAGGCCCCCATCAGCAGCGCGCTCAACGAATAGAGTAGCCAGGTGTCGCCGCGGCCGATGGCCAGGATGAAGCCGAGCGCGACCAGGGCGCGGATCAGGTCGCTCGCGATCATTACATGTTTGCGGTTCAGGCGGTCGAGCACCACCCCGGCCGCGGGCCCTATGAGCATAGCGGGGATGGCGCGAGAGAGCATCACGCCGCTCACCACCATGCCGGAACGGGTGGCCGCGACGGCGAGGCTGAAGACGGCGATGTTGTTGAAGTGGTCGCCGATCTCGCTGACCACCTGCCCAATCCAGGTGAAGCGGTAGTTGCGGTTCCCGCTAAGGAGCGAGAGGAAGGCGTTCAACCGGCCGTCTCCTTGCGCACCGTGATGGCGTCGATGAATTCGCGATCGAGCGCGTAGCCGAAGCCGGGCTGGTCGCGGATTTCGATGGTGCCGCGCGGGGTGGTTTCGACCGCCGGCTGAGTGATTTCGCGCTGCCAGTAGCGGCGGCTGGCGGAGACGTCTCCAGGCAGCACGAAATTGGGCAGCGTCGCCAGCGCCACGTTGTGCGCGCGGCCGATGCCGGCTTCCAGCATGCCGCCGCACCAGACGGGAATGCCGGCCGCCTGGGCCACGTCGTGCAAGCGGCGCGCTTCCGCGAATCCGCCGACGCGGCCCAGCTTGATGTTGAAAATGCCGCAGGCGCGCAGGCGGATCGCCTGGGCGGCGTGGTGCGCGCTGCGAATCGATTCATCCAGGCAGATGGGCGTCTGCAAACGCGCCTGCAATTCGGCGTGGTCGATGATGTCGTCGTGAGCCAGCGGTTGCTCAATCATCATCAGGTAAAAGTCGTCCAGCTTGCGCAGGCGGTCGGCGTCGGCCAGGGTATACGCGGAGTTGGCGTCGGCCATCAGCTTGATGCGCGGAAAGCGCTCCCGCACCCGGGCCACCACGTCCACGTCCCAGCCGGGCTTGATCTTCATCTTGATGCGCTGATACCCGGCGGCCAGCTCGCGCTCGATGAGTTCGAGCAACTCCTCCACCGAATCCTGGATGCCGATGGAGACGCCGCAGGGGATTTCACGCCGCGCACCGCCGCCGATCTTTTTCCAAAGCGGCACACCTTCGATGCGCGCGGCCAGGTCCCACACGGCGGTTTCCAGGCCGCCTTTGGCCATGTTGTGGCCGCGGATGTGGGCCGTGAGAGGATAGACCGCCTCCGGCCCGTCAAGCTCGCGGCCCAGCACGCGCGGGGCGGCGTAATCACGCAGAATCCGCCAGGCGGATTCGGTCCACTCCTCGTTGTAGAAAGGGTTCTCGCCGGCCGTCACTTCGCCCCAGCCGGAAATGCCGTCTGCCTGCGCTTCCACCAGAATGATGTGGCGCTCGTAAGTGCGGCCGAAGCTGGTTTCGAAGAAGTGGACGAGCGGCATGCGGATCTGCCGCAGGGTGACGCGCTCGATTTTCATTTCCATGGCTCCAGCAGATAGGTTCCCATAGCGGGACCGCGTTCGAACCCGGTCACAGCCAAGCCGCGCGCAAAAGCATCCTGAAACAGCGCCGCATTGGTTTTTTGAATTTCGCGCGCTCGGACGGAGTCCTGGCTGCGAACCAGCGCGATATCGCTAGGAAACGAGATGCGCTCAGCGGCGTGGACGGGCGGCCGCGTGCCCGCCAGCGTCTGCCGCACGCGCGGCGAATCCAGCCACCATTCGGCGGTGCAGCGATCGGTGGGAAGGCCGCCGTGCAGAGGGCTGGCGGTGATGCCGTACTGATTCTCCGTGTAGCGCCGAACGATGGCGCCGAGGCGTTCCAGGTTGAAGTACGCGTTCTTGAGCTCGAGCGGATCGAAGGTCCATTCAATCAGGCCGATGCCGCGGGCGAGCGCGTCTTCACGCTGGCGGAGCTTGAGGCGGCCGCCGATACCCGAATCGCGGTATTCCGGCAGCACGCCCAGCA
This sequence comes from Bryobacteraceae bacterium, assembly GCA_049587755.1. Lineage (GTDB taxonomy): Bacteria > Acidobacteriota > Terriglobia > Bryobacterales > Bryobacteraceae > Bog-375. The sequence continues at coordinate 47,480 of JBAVEN010000049.1, forward strand.
TGTGGCTGTGCAGATACGGCGCGGGGCCTGGCTTGACGCCGGGGATGGCGAAACAGAAGGCGATGAGGCGATCGCCGTCGTACGCGCCGAATATGTGCCCGCCCACTCTGTCGAGCACTACCAGGAACCGCATCGGCAGCAGGTCGATGGCGTCGAAGCCCCAGACCTCTTTCTGCAATTCGACCACGCCGGCGTACTGGGAGAGCTCGTGCAGCGGCCGAATGTCGATCACCCTTTGGCTTCCTGCCACAGCGCCTCCATTTCCTCAATGGTCGCATCGGCCGGCTTCTTGCCGCGCTCGGCCAGCTTGCGCTCAATGTAGCCGAAACGCCGGCGGAACTTGGCATTGGTGGCGCGCAGCGCCTGCTCGGGGTCCACCTTGACGAACCGCGCCAGGTTGACCAGCACGAACAGCATGTCGCCCAGCTCGTTTTCGAGCGCGGCGGGCGATCCGCTGCGGCGCGCCTCGGCGAATTCGCGCAGCTCTTCGTGCAGCTTGTCGAGGACTTGCTCGGGATTCTCCCAATCGAAGCCCACCTGGGCGGCGCGCGAAGTGATCTGCTGCGCTTCCATCAGCGCCGGCAGCGCGCGCGGCACACCGGCCAGCAGGCCTTCCTCTTGCCGGCCTTGCTGGGCCTTTTCGGCGGCCTTCACCTCGCTCCAGATGCGTTTCACGTCGCCGGCGGTCTCGGCCGATTCATCGCCGAAAATGTGCGGGTGGCGGCGCAGCAGCTTGCGGTTGATCGCCTCCAGCGCGTCTTCGATGCTAAAGAGGCCCTGTTCCGCGGCCATCTGCGCATAGAAGACGGCCTGCAGCATGTAGTCGCCCAGTTCTTCGGCCAGGCCGCCCCAGTCGCGGCGGTCGATAGCATCGAGCACCTCGTAGGTCTCTTCGAGGGTGTAGGGCTTGATGCTGTCGAATGTCTGTTCGCGGTCCCACGGGCAGCCACCCGGCGCGCGCAAGCGGGCCATCAGGGCGACCAAACGCTCAAACCTGTCGGCGGTGCTCAACGGGCGGCTCCGGCCAGGAGTAAACAGCAGCAACGCAGATCACGGCCTTCCGCGTCCGGCGCGAAGTCCAGCTCCGTAGGAGCGAAGGAAAATAGCCCACGGCGTAAGCCGTGAGGAAAGGATGATCTTAGACAAAGCCCCGGAACGGGGCGTAAGGGACTCCCACCACCGCGCTTCCGCCCCGTTCCGGGGCTGGGAGGGAAAACTCGGGTTTTCCCACGGCTTACGCCGTGGGCTATTTTCTGACGCCCTCCGGGCTGGAATTGCCGCAGTTCGGGCGGGAGGCGTTGCACTGTGTAACTCGGCGTTCGGATGCCGGCAGACTTCCTCAGATTCCGAGGCCCTGCCATTCTCATTTCGTGAACCTTTCGGCCGGACGGCGGCAGCGCCGGGCCATAGCCTCAGTGCGTGTAACTGGCGTTGATGAACTCATCGATATCTTTATGCATTTTATCGTGCGCCTTGCTGTCGATATAGACCATGTGGCCGGATTCGTAGTACGCGAACGCAATATTCTTCCTCACCGGCGGCTCCAGGTTCATGTGCGAGACGGTTTCCTCGATGCCGTTGAAGGGCGTGGCGACGTCATAATAGCCGCACAGCACCAGCACCTTCAGAGAGCTCTCCTCGGTCATGGCTGAGCGTAGAACCTCGGCCACTCGGGTTTCGCCGGCGTCGTTCCAGGGGCGCACATTGGCGCTGACTTCGTAGTTCATCTCGCTCTTCCAATCGAGCTCGCGGCGCAGGTAGTCCTGGAAGGTGGCCACGAAAGCGCCGACATAAGAGGCTTCACTCGGATCGTATTCGTCACGCTCGCCGGCGGCATCCACGTCCATGCCGAGGAACCGCGAATCCAGGCGGCCAACGGTGTGCCGCTGGTCGCGCATCAGCTCCTTGAACCACCGTTGCGGGCTGATGCGCAGGTTCGCCTCCTCGATGTACTGCGGCTTGAGGCCGGTGAAGCGGACAATGTCCTTGACGACTTTCTGATACTCGGCCGGACTGAGCTGATCGCCTTTTTCGAGCGCCTGGGCGTACTCGCCGTGGGCGAACTGGCGTGCCGCCTGCGCCACCGCTTCGACGCTTTCCTTTTGCAGATCGGGCGGCAGCAGGCGGTGATACCAGGCAGTGGCGGTGTAAGTGGGCAGGAAGAAGATATGCCGGTCGTCGCCGCCCCAGTCGGCAAACGCCACCGTGGACAGCAGCACAATGCCGTTCAGGTAAATCTCGTGTCGATGCTCGAGAACCCCGGCCAATTCCGCCGAGCGCGTGGTGCCATAGCTTTCGCCGATCAGGAATTTCGGCGATGCCCAGCGCTCACTGCGGGTGATGTACTGGTAAATGAAATCGGCGAACCAGTTGGCGTCTTCGATGACACCGTAGAATTGCGACGCGGTCTGACCCGGCGCCGGCCGGCTGTAGCCGGTGCTGATGGCGTCCACGAAGACCAGGTCGGTCGCATCCAGAAAGGAATCCTCGTCGTCGACGATGCTGTAGGGCGCCGGCATGCCGTGACCGTCCGGTGTGAGCACCACTCGCCGCGGCCCCATGCCCATGTGCGTAAATAGCGATGCCGATCCGGGGCCGCCGTTGTAGACGAACGCCACCGGCCGCTTGCTGATGTCGGCGACGCCTTCTTTGGTGTAGGCCACGTAGAAGAATGTGGCTTTGGGCGTGCCATCATCGGCCTTGATGACGTAAGTGCCGGCGGTCGCGGTGTAGTGGATCTCTTCGCCGCCGATGCGCGCCGAATGGTGCGTGACTACGGTCTTCTCTTCAGGCGGCGGCTGGTGCGTCGCGGGGGCGGCTTCGGCGCCGCGCGAGGAAGCCGGACGCTGGAACTGCGGCATGCCGCCTCGTCCAATGCGCTGCGCCGGCGGTGTGGTCATGGTCTCGCCCGGCGGCGGGGCTTGGGCCGCCGCCCATGAGGCCAGCAGGCAGGAAAGTGCGCTTACCAGAATCGGGCTTTTCGTCGCCATCGCTGTTTCTCCTTGTTGAACCGCAATCGTATACCCTCAACGCGTGCCCAAGCAAGCGCGCGGGCTTTGCCGTCAGGCGCCCGATGCGCACCGTCATTTTCCGCTTGACAATCGTCTGATTTAGTACTAATAAATTAGTATGCGACCGCGAAGCACTACACTGACGGGCCAGGAACTGGAGATCATGAAGATCGTCTGGGAGCGCGGCAGCGTGACCGTGCGCGACGTCTACGAGGCGCTGCTCGAGCACCGCAAGGTGGCCTACACCACGGTCATGACCATGATGAAGATCCTGGAGCAGAAGAAATACCTGAAGAAGACGCAGGCCGAACGAGCGTACGTGTACCGGCCGGCGCAGCCCAAGCGCAAGGTGATCGGCGCCATGGTGCGGGAGTTCGTCAACCGGGTCTTCAACGGGTCGGCCGAGCCGCTGCTGGTTCATTTGGTGGAAGAGGGCGATTTGTCCCGCGAAGACCTGGAGGAGATCGCGCGGCTGCGTGAGCCGGGGAAGGCGTCATGAACACCACGCTCGTTTGGAACAACATTTTGGCCTACAGCTTGCAGGTGGGGCTGATGGTCGCAGTGGCGGCTTTCCTGCCCGCGCTGGTGCGCATGCGGGCGGCGGGCGCGCGGCTGATCTACTGGCAGTTGCTGCTGGCCGCGTGCCTGCTTTTGCCGTGGGTCCGGCCCTGGCACCGGGAAGTGATCGCGGCCAACGTCTCGGTCGCGACGGTGGTCGCTAGCATCGTAGCAGCGCCCGCGCCGGCGCGCTTCCATCTTTCGCCGGGCAACCTACTGCTCTACCTGCTGGCCGCCGGTGGCGTGGCGCGGTTGGCGTGGCTGGGCGTGGGACTCTGGCAGTTGCGGCGCTACCGGCGCCGCGCTGTGCCGCTTGAGAACGAGGACGTGCGGGCCGAAGTGTTGCTCTCCGCTGAGATTTCAAGCCCGGTGACTTTCGGCTGGCGCCGGCCGGTGATCCTGCTGCCGGAACGGTTTCCGCAACTGAGCCGGACCATGCAGCAGGCCATCCTGTGCCACGAAGACCTGCACGTCGAGCGGTGCGACTGGCTCTTCACCGTGGCCGAGGAACTGGTGCGCGCCGCGCTCTGGTTTCATCCCGCCATCTGGTGGCTGCTGGGCGAAATTCAACTGGCGCGCGAACAGGCCGTGGATTCGCGGGTCGTCGAAATCACCCAGTCGCGCGATCCTTACGTGGATGCGCTGCTCGAGATGGCCGGCGCGCGGCTGGAGCTGGATCTCGCGCCCGCGCCGCTGTTCCTGCGCAAGCGGCATCTGAAGCAAAGAGTGCTGGGAATCGTTCGGGAGGCAACTATGTCGAAAACGCGATGGATCTCCGCCCTGGCTGCGAGCGTGGTCTTCCTGGCCGCGGCGTGCTGGCTGGTAACGGGTGCATTCCCCCTGGCGGCGGCGCCGCAGATAGTTTCAGACACCCCAGGCGTCGCGGTGGATCTCGGCGGCGCGCAGCTCATGCACCGCTCGGGAGTGGAGTATCCCGCGGCTGCCGCCGCCAAAGGCGTGCAAGGCACCGTGGTGGCCCAGGTCAAGCTGGATGCGAACGGCGTGGTAATCGATGCCAGCATTCTGAGCGGTCCGGATGAACTGCGTAAAGCGGTCCTGCAATCGGTGCTGAACTGGCACTTCTACAAAGATGCGGCGGGCGGAACGCGCCAGGTCAGCGTCACCTTCGAGTTGCCGAAGGAAGGCGCGACGGCGCCAACGACAGGCGTCGGCGGCGGAGTCAGATCCAAAGGCGGTTCTGTCGGAGTGGGTGGCGGAGTCTTTGTCCCACCGAACAGCGTCCTCAAGAGCATCACCGTGAGCGGGCTCTCCGACCAGGCAAAGGCCGACCTCTTGGCGCGCCTGCCGGTGCATGAAGGCGATACGTTGACTCCGGACACGATGGAAAGAGTCGGGCACGTCGTGAAGGGATTCGATGAACACCTGCATGTTGGAGTCGGCGTGCTCAACGGCAACGCGCAGATGCACATCTCGCCGGATGAGAATACGCCGTTTGCAAACGGCGAAACACCCAAACGGATTCAGGCAGCCGGCAACGCGCAAGCCATCAACTTGATCTCCAAGGTCGATCCGGTCTATCCGCCGCTGGCGAAGCAGGCTGGCATTCAGGGCGCCGTTGTGCTGTCCGCCATGATCGGCAAGGATGGCAGGGTGCAGAATCTGAAAGTCGTGAGCGGCCATCCACTCCTGGTTCAGGCCGCGTTGGACGCCGTCAAGAACTGGGTTTACCAACCTACTTTGCTCAACGGCGAGCCGGTCGAGCTGAAGACCTCCATTCAAATCAACTTCGCCCTGTCGTCGTCCGAAAAGGCCGCAACGGCGAACCGGCTTGAAGTCAGCGGCAATGCGCAAGCCGCCAAGCTGGTTACCCAGGTCAGTCCGGAGTATCCGGCCGCGGCGAAACAAGCCGGCATTCAAGGGACCGTGGTGCTGGAGGCCATTGTTGGCAAAGATGGAGCAGTGCAGGACATCAAGGCGTTGAGCGGCCCTCCGCTGCTGGCCCAGGCCGCGCTGGATGCCGTCAAGAACTGGGTCTACCAACCTACCTTGCTGAACGGTGAGTCGGTGGAAGTGAAGACCACGATCCAAGTCAACTTCAAGCTGCAATAGCGTGGAGGTCTCGCTTCCACAAGGGTCGATATGCGATCTTCCGTGACCTCCATCTTTCCGATGGCGAGCGCGGTCCTGTTTGTGTCCAGCGCATTCGGACAAGCTTCGTCTTCACTCCCTTCCTACCGGTTTTTATCCGGGGGTTCGGCACTGAATATTCCTGTCGAGGTGATCGCCAATGGCCTGGTCTTTGTGCGCGCGACGGTGAATGGCCATCTGGGTTGGTTCATCCTCGACAATGCAAGTCAAGGATTCGCCGTCGACCGCGACTACGCGCGGCAGATGTCGCTAGACGCTAGCGACAACGCTTCAGCTCGCGGAGGGGGGTCGGACTCCATCCAGGCCGGAATTGTGTCTGACGTCGAGATCGGTCTGCCGGGACTCGATCTGACCCACCGCAGCCTCGTCGTGCTTGGGTTGAAACCGATCGAGCCGGCCGTCGGCCATGAGGTCGATGGCATCATTGGATCGCGCTTGTTCGACGACTTCGTGGTGGAGGTGGATTATGAGCGCCGCACCATATCCATCTATCTGCCAAAAGAATACCGGCCCGCGCCAAAAGCGACGGAGCTTCCCGTCCGCGTCGACGAGCACGGTTTCCCTTTCATCGACGCGACGATTGCCCTGCCTGGCATTGATCCTATAACGAGCAGCTTTCTGATTGACGGCGGCGCAAATGCTTATGCGGACATTTACAAGCCATTCGCCGATGCGCACCAGCTTCCGCCGCGCGCAATGAAGCTCTTGGACGATCCTGGAACCAGCTCCGGGGGAACCACTCAGTCGAGAGACGGTCGAGCCGATCGGCTCGGCGTTGGCCCGTATTCGATCCCAAATCCGCCCATCACTTTCGCGCAGGATACCGAGGGGCTGATGGCGGTGAAGGATCAGGCAGGCCTGATCGGAACCGAGTTCCTGGCACGGTTTTCCGTGGCCTTCGACAACCCCGGCAAACGCATCTGGCTGACGCCGAACGCCAGCTACCCAGAGCCCCCGGAATACGACCAGAGCGGGCTGCGGGTGCACGCCGATGGTCCCGGCTTTCACCGGCTCGTGGTCGGACGGATTGTCCCCCAGTCGCCCGCCGCCGAGGCCGGAATCGAGCCTGGGGACGTCGTTGAATCCATCGACGATTCATCTGTTCGGGCTTTGACTCTCACCGAATTCCGCCGCAAGCTCTGCCGGCCAAACGCGCATTATTCGATCGGCATCCTGCGCGGAGGCCGGCACCTTCGCCTGGCTTTACGACTGCGTCCTCTCCTATAGCGGCGGGTACGCGAAAAGAAAGTGGATGCGGCCGCCGAAGGCACGGGCGGAGACTAACTTCAGCCCCTTAGGGCGAAAGAGGGCAGCCCAAGGCGTGAGCCTTGGGAAAACGGTCCGGGTAAAGAGCCCCGGAACGGGGCGGAAGCAGCGCCTCCTCAACCTCACACGGGCGCTTAGTTGCTAGAATCGTCGGACGTCCTCAAGTGGGCGTGCGGCCTCAGATGATCACCTGGACACAGACCTATGCCCCGGTTGCCGGCAGTCTGGTTCTGTCGGCGCTGCTGGCGGCTTCGCCGGTGGCGGTGCTGCTGGGATTGCTCGCCGTCACCCGCGCGCGGGCGCACTGGGCAGCGCTGGCCGGCCTCGCCACCTCGGCGGCCGTCGCGGTTCTCGTGTTCGGCATGCCATGGCGGCTGGCTTCGCTGGCCGCGCTCGACGGCGCCGCGTATGGGTTGTTTCCGATCGGCTGGATCGTGCTGACCGCGATCTTCGTCTACGACGTGACCGTGAAATCGGGCGATTTCGAAGTGATCAAGCACAGTATTGCGTCCATCGCCAGCGACCGGCGCGTGCAGGCGCTGCTCATCGCCTTCTGCTTCGGCGCGTTCATGGAAGGCGCGGCCGGATTCGGCACCCCGGTGGCGATTTCGGCGGCGATGCTCATCGGACTGGGCTTCCGCCCGCTGGAGGCGGCTGGCCTGGCGCTGATCGGCAACACCGCTCCGGTCGCCTTCGGCGCATTGGGAACGCCGCTGATTGCGTTGGCGGGAGTGACCGGTTTGCCGCTGGAAACGCTGAGCGCCATGGTGGGCCGCATCCTGCCGGTCTTCAGCCTGCTGGTGCCCTTTTGGCTGATCTGGGTCATGTGCGGCTTCCGGGCGATGCGCGAAGTGTGGCCTGCCTGCCTGACGGCGGGCGCGTCTTTCGGCATCGCCCAGGGGTTGATCGCGAACCTGCACGGCCCGTGGCTGGCGGGCATCGGCAGTTCGTTGGTCTCCATGCTGGCGATGGTGGTTCTGCTGAAGCTTTGGCAACCAAGAAGCATTTGGTCGTTCGCACACGAAACCGCCGTGGAACGCGCGGCGGAAGCAGCGGCGAGGCCCGCGCACCGCGGCTGGAGCACGCTGAGGGCGTGGATGCCGTGGATTCTGCTTTCGGTGCTGGTGTTCCTTTGGGGCACGCCCGCGGTCAAGGAGTTCCTCAACGGCGGCGCCAAGGGCCATCCCAATTTCTTGCACGGCGTCGCGGCGGTCAACTATACCGTTCCGGTGCTTGACAAGGCGGTGATCCGCACCGCACCCGCGGTTCCTGAACCCACCGCCGAGCCGGCGGTTTTTGCCTTCAACTGGCTCTCGGCCACGGGCACCAGCCTGCTGATCGCGGGCGTGCTGAGCGGGCTGTTACTGGGATTCTCGCCGCTGGCGCTCGCGAAGATCTTCCTCGGCACGCTGCGGCGCGTGCGGCTGTCGCTCGGCACCATCGCCGCCATGTTGGCATTGGGCTACACCACGCGCTTCGCCGGCTTGGACGCCACTATGGGCCTGGCGTTTGCCACCACCGGTGTGCTGTTTCCGTTCTTCTCTCCCATGTTGGGCTGGCTGGGCGTGGCGCTGACGGGAAGCGACACTTCCTCCAACGTACTCTTCGGCGGCCTGCAGCAGGTCACGGCGCGGCAGCTCGGACTGTCGCCCGTTCTTGCCACCGCCGCCAACAGCGCCGGCGGCGTGATGGGCAAGATGATCGACGCGCAGAGCATCGTGGTGGCCGGCGTGGCCACCGGCCAGCAGGGAGGAGAAGGGACGATTCTGCGATACGTCTTCTGGCACAGCCTGGCCCTGGCCTCGCTGGTTGGCGTGGTGGTTTTTCTGGAGGCTTACGTTTTCCCCTGGATCATTCCGCAAGTTGGCAGATGATGGCTATTCGCGGCGCAGCCTGGCTGCGATGGCGGCGCCGCGGGCGAACTCTTCCTGGAGCTGGCGCGTGCGCAGGTTCTCGCGCAAGTGCTCCAGCTTCTGAATGTAGAAGCCCAGGGCACGCTCGATGTGTTCCGTGTTGGTGGCCAGGATGTCGCGCCACAGGTCGTAGGAGCTGAGCGCGAGGCGGGTCATATCGAGCAGGCCGGGACCGGCCACTTCAAGTTTCGCGCCAGTGGGAAGGCGGTCGGCGAGTGTGGCGCCGAGCGCGGTGGAAGCAAGCTGTGGCAGGTGCGAAGTAAGTGCCACCAGGCGGTCATGTTCATCGCAATCGAGTGTCACCAGCCGCGCGCCGAAGCGGCCCAGCCAGGCGGTGTAGTCGCGCGCGGCAGGGGTTTCGAGCTCCGCTGGATCGTCGGGCGTCAGCACCCAGGTGCGGCCGCGGAAGAGACCGGCATCGGCCGCCGCGGCACCGCGTGTTTCCTTGCCGGCCATGGGGTGGCCGCCGAGAAACTGGCCGCGGGTGATGGTCTGCCGCGCCAGATCGACGATTTCGCACTTGGTGCTGCCGGCATCGGTGACCAGCGCGCCCGGCTGCAGCAGCGGATCCAGATGGCGGATGGTATCGAGGATGCGGCCGATGGCTTGCGAGAGAAAGACCAGGTCAGCCGCCGCGACAGCCTCGGCCAGCGGCGCGCCGCGATCGATGGCGCCTGCGGCAATGGCATCGGCAATCGCGCGCGGCGAGCTGACGCCTACAATGGGGCCGTCAAACCCTGCCTTGCGTAGGGCCAGGCCGAACGATGCGCCGATCAGGCCGGTCCCAACAATAGCTACGTGCTTCATGAAATGTTTAGTGTAGCGCCGGCGGGCGGCTCGGTCCCGTAGCGCTGGCGGTCTTTGCCGCCGGTTCTTTTGGTGGTGGCGCAGGATTCATCCTGCCCAAGCCCGGCGAAGCCAGCCCCGCCTTGCTCTGTAGGGGCCGGGCATGCCCGGCCCGCCTCGCGGGCACCCGAACGCTTCACCAGTCACACCCTTTTCTCCCCCACTAACTCAATCACTTAGCTTAAATTTGCCTCTCAAATCTCTTGACACACCCTGCATACTGTAATTGGGACTGCGGCGCTAAGCTCCGCCGCTAGTCCTTCTCTTTGGCCAGAGAACGTTGCACTCAGGTGGTACTGAACTTCCGGCGCCCGTGAACGGCATGCGGGGTCCCCCTTGGGCTGGACTCCCGACGGAAGACGTTGGATTCTGGAATCCATAACCGCCGGCGGTATACGGATAGCTATGATTGCCGCCCGCCGGATAGCAGAGGGTAAGGAACGAATCGACCTGATATTGTCCGCCATCCAGCGGGCTCACATCAACGCAGTTTCTACTCGAATCATCGGGTGGCCGAAACGCACGGCGAAAGTCCGCGAAGCCCCGGCCACCCGCAACGCATACATCGTTTCATCCACACCTCAAGCCCGTAGTGTGCCCATCCCCGCCCGTAAGGGCCGGGCATGCCCACCCCGCTTCACGCATCCTGCAAATCCGCGCTAAGTTCCGCTTAGTGTCTCTCCTAACACGAGCACGGGATAAGATCGGTGATTTCGCGCTTCCTCAGGTAGTCTTGATCTTTGGCGCGGCTTTCCAACACAATGGCCGGTCTCTCTCCTCGATCGATAAGGTCCATGTAAGGCTTTGCGTACCTCCAGTCAGGCGGCCACTGCTTGGTGGACAGCCCCCGGTCGGGAATCACCAGGGCGGTTTTCCGCGGCACTATCTCCGGCGGAGAACTCCTTAATTCCGATGCCAGCGCTGCGAACTTCCGTCCCAAAGGTTTTGGCTTGTTCCCGAGGTCAAGCAGTCCCAGCTCGTATTCACCGCGGTCGAAGCCCTTGATCGCCGGATCGATGTCATGGGAACACCACCAGGTAATACCCCACGCTTTGCCTGTCGCCGCAACGTTTCGGACAGTGTGGTCCATGTACTTTGGCATATAACTCTGGGGCATGTCCTGTGGCGACACGCCAACCTCTTCCACCCATACGCGGCGGCCAAGGTCGGACTGATACGCATACGCCAGTTCAATCATGTATTCGGCCAGATGCAGTGAGGCAGGATCGGAATATTTGTAACGCTGGAGCACGCCGGTGAATACAATGTACGAATGCACCACTGTCGCATGGCCCGCGGTTGCCAGGTTTGCCCGGCTGAAACCGAAGTCATTAAACCAGTGCGAATGGTCGACTCCGTTGACGTGGAACCTACCCGGCGCGATCTCTTCGCAGTAATGAAGCATCTCGGTAGCCCATGCGTCCGCATCTTTCTGCGAAACGGGGTTGTTACGAATGTTTTGCAGCACGCCAAGCTCATTCCCAATGTCGAAGCCGAGAAAGCGCCTATGCCCGCCTACGGTCTCGGCAATTTTGCGAAACAGCAGCTTCTCCGCCTCGACCATCGCGGGGGAGACAAACATGTTCCGGTTCTGGTCACTCACTGTATTGGCGAGAGGCGCAACCCACGCCGGCATGAATGCGAATCCGCTCATCCATCCATTTAAAACCGTGATTTCGACGTCGAGATTCGCCTTGTCGGCTGCCTCCAGCAGCGAATGCAGGTTGGCCAGAACCTGGTCGCTTACGCTGTTGATTCCCGGCTGGAACACCGGCCAAAGACACTGAATGCGGATGTGGTCCAGGCCGAGACCGGCAACAGCGTTGAGGTCTTCCGCGATCGCCGGTTGATCCCAATCCTGCCAGCAGTACCACCAGCGCTTACGTGGCACATAATTCGCCCCAAAGCGAAGACCGTTCGCACCGGCTGATTGCGGAATCGGCTCGCTGAGCAACGGCGCACGAGACGCCATTGCAGCCACCGATCCCAACATAGCCGTCTTAACGAAATTGCGGCGCCAGATCATTTGTGCTTCCCCCAAACTCTGAAATCGAGTCGCCTCGCGCGCGGGACATGCGTCAGTTTATCGCGGATCTACATATATTCCGGAATCTGAATCCCCAGAATGCCTGCGGTCCGTTCTAATTGGCGCCGAAAGAAATCGGTCATCCACAACAGGAAGACTTTCTTTTCGCGATTCTCCTCCTGGAGAATCGGGTACTGATGATAGAAGTTGTTGAAGGCTTGCGCCAGTTGGAAAGCATAGCGGGCGACGTGTGCCGGTTCTCCCGCGCTCAGCGCGCCCGCCAGGGCTGAATCGGCCTTGGAAGCGGCCAGCAGCACCTGCCAGAAATCTTCCGTCTGCAACTGCCGCTCGAGCGCCTCGCGGGAAAGTTCAGCCGCGAAATCCGGTAGCGTTTCGCCGCGCTCCTCCAGCTTGCGCAGAATGTTGCGCGCCCGCACCGCGGCATATTGCACGTAAGGGCCGGTTTCGCCCTCGAAGCTGAGCGCCTCCTGCAAGTCAAACGCGATTACCGAAGTGCGCGTGAATTTGAGCAGGAAATAACGCAGCGCGCCGATCGCAATCTGCCCGGCCACGCGCTGACGCTCGGCGGCGGGCGCCTGCGGGTGCCGCGCATCCACCTCCAGCAGCGCCTTCGCGACCAGGCTGTCCATAAGATCGTCGGCCTTGACGCCGAGTCCCTTGCGCCCGGACACTTCCACGTACGGCCGCTGCTTGTCTTCCTCGGAAAGCGGAATCCCCAGGTCGGCGCAGCAGCGCGGCGAGAGCGCCACCATCTCGTACGAAAAGTGGATCGACTGTTCCGCCTGCGCCGCATATCCTAAGCCGCGCAGCCCAGCCGCCACCACGTCCTGCAAGTAAGACTGGCGCGCGTCGATCACGTTGTACACGCGCGACCCATGTCCGAACTGGTGTTCGCCGGCGGTGGGGGTATCCGTGCTCACCCACAGCACGCGCCCATCGGCATAAGTCATCAGCGGCCGGTAATGAAAGTCCTTGCCCAGCAGGCCAAACTTCCAAAGCTGATAGGCGATGTCTTTGCCTACGTAAGTCACCGTGCCATCGGAACGCACGATCACCTTACCCTCTTCGCTAAGTCCCGGCATGACCCAGCATCCGGCGTTCTTGCCTTCGGTCTCGAGGTAAATCGCCTTGCGCTGTTTAAGCTGCTCGAACGCGGCGGCCCAGAATTGCAGGTGCAGAATCTCGCTTTCGCGCGGCAGCACGTCGTACTCGACGTCGAGCCGCAGCATGGTTTTCAAATGCGCCTGGACGATTGCGTCCGCCACCAGGTGCGCCATTTGCGAGAGCTCGCCTTCGCCGGCCTCGATGGCGTGCAGCGTCTGGCTGCGCCAGGCCAGCGAATCCGCCTGTTCTTTGTAATAGCCCGACGTGCGCGCGTACAGGTCCCAGCAGTAGTAATCGAAGCGCACTGCGGTGCCGGCAATCAATGCCTCCACGTCGGCCGGCGTTTTATGCTCCAGGAAATGGAAGCCCACCACGACATCGGCCACTTGCACGCCGGTATTGTCGATGTAGTTCTGCACCTCGACCCGCGCCCCGCACGCGCGCAGCATGCGCACGAACGTGTCGCCCAGCGTGGCGTTGCGCAGGTGGCCGATGTGCGCCGCCTTGTTCGGATTGATGTTGGTGTGCTCGACGATGATCTTCCCTCCCGAAGACTCGCCGTGGGGTGCGATCACCCGCAGCAGATCCGCATAAGCCGCGCGGTCAAGGCGGATATTGATGTAGCCGTTGCCCGCCACTTCTAGCGCCGCCACGGCCGGTATCGGACCGATTCCGGCCGCCAGCTCGGCCGCGATTTTTTTCGGCGGCTGGCGCAATAGTTTGGCAAGCTGGAACGCCGCCGGCACCGCGATTTCGCCGAAATCGCTTTGCCGCGGCTGCTCGATGGCGACGCTCAAGTCCACGCCGTAGCGTGCCTGTATGTGCGCGCGAAACGCGTCTGCGACCTGCTTTTCAATGGAATGGAACACGGGAACCTATGAGTATAACAGCCGTGCGAAAACCGCCGCCTCTGCTGGTGCTGTAATAAACCCGAGGCCGCTGTCCACAAACAGCGCAGGCCACGCGTTTCCAGTTTGAGAGCAATAATTATCATGGCAACCTCATTACCGGACTTGAGCCGTCCTGAAGAAAAGGACTCCATGAACGACCGGCACCGGGAGTACGAGCGGCTGATTGCACCCATCGAAGGCCGGATGATTCGAGCCGTATGGCGTATCGTCCGGGACCCCGATGAAGTGGAAGACGCCTTCCAGGAAGCCCTGCTAACGGTTTGGAAGCGTTGGGACCGCATATGTATACACCCAAATCCTCAAGCTTTGGTTTTACAGATCTGTATCCATGCGGCGCATGACGCACTCCGGCGTAAATTGCGTCAGGGAAAGTGGCTGGAGACGGGCGCCATCCCGGAAGACATCCCCGATTCCGCACCGGCAGTCATTCAGGATATTTCCGGCGCGGAGCAAGATGCCGAGGTACTCCGGGCCATCGGACGTTTGTCAAAGAACCAGGCGCGGGCCATTCTGATGCACGCGGTCGAAGAGGTCCCCTACGGCGATATCGCGGCGGCGATGGACTGTCGCGAGTCGACGGTGCGCAAACATGTGGCGCGCGCCCGCACGAAGCTGCGCACTTTGCTCTCGCATTTGATACCCGCAGTCCACCAGGAGGAAGGCAGCCATGCGTGACCAAAACGCCAACGACGAGATGGATGAACTGATTCGAAGGAGTACGCGAGTGGAAGTTCCGGCCGAAGTAGAAGATAGATTGCGACACAGGCTAGCGGAGTTCCGGACGAGAGTGGAACAACGGCCGCCGAGCCGCTGGCGCTCTCTGACAGATTCGCTGACCTATCGGCAACCGGTGCGGCTGATGGCGATGACCGCAGCCGTCCTGGTGGCAGTAGTCGTGGGATTGGTGCTGATTCCAAGGGAGTCCAATGCGAGCCGGGTCTACGCAGCAGTCGCACAGCAACTCAGAAGCTCTCAGTCGCTTGAGTACAGCATCGTCCTGAACGAGACACCCTATGTGGGCATCGACTTCAGCTACGCTGCTCCCGGATACCGCCGGCTGAACTGTTCCTGGGGTATCGAGGTGAGGGCCGATCACACCGCCGGCAAGCAAATCGTGCTGGTGCACTTGACGCGGATGTACGTGGTTGAATCCGGCAAGCAGGTCGAGAGCCTCGACAACTCGGAGGACCTGGTGGAGCAGTTGCTGTCGCTTCCACCAGCCGGGGAGCAAATGCTTGGCGAGAAGCGGTCCGGGGGCAAGCGGTTGATCGGCTATCGTCTGCCCAACGCGGCACTCGGTACTTCATTTCCAGGGCTCAGAACTTTCGATATGTGGGTAGACGCCGGAACGCGGCAGGCCGACCACGTCGACATCGCGATCCAGGAACAGGGCAAGCCTGTCCACCAGATGTACATCCGCAACATCCGCGTGAACGGACAGATCGATCAGTCGCTGTTCGATCTGACGCCCCCGGCGGGATACACCGTAATCGCGGCGCCGAGCGCCGAGCTGAGCGCCAACAAACCGGCTCCTCCGCAAAGCGCCTTGGTCGTGCGTGCGCAGATCCGGCAAAGCGACGCGATGACGGTGGCGATGCTGCCCATGACGGGATCCTATCAGCAAACCCGAGCTGCTCTCGCGAGGGTCGAATCCTATCTGACGGCTATCGGTGTAACCCCAGTTGGCCCACCGCGCGGCCGTTTCGGGTCTGAGCAGAGTTGGGATGTCGGATATCCTGTGCCGGCGGGAACTCGCGTCGAAGCGCCCTTTCAATTCGCGACTCTGCCGCCGGCACTGGTTGCATCAGAAGTTGTGAACGGCCCCTGGGGAACGGACGCCGACGCCCGATGGGCAGCTTTCCTGAAGTCGGTCGTGGAGCAGGGCTACGTGCCCGTTGGGCCTCCGATGGAGGCGTGGTCCGGTGAGGATGGCAAAGCGCAGACGCAGTCGACTGAGATGAGCATTGCGGTGACGAAAGCGAACTGAGGGCAAAGAGAAGAAAAGCCGAGATGACTCTCGGCTCAGCCGGCTGGACAGCCGGCGCCACCGTCGCTCCCTTTGGTCGCGGCCCAGAATGCATCGGAGCCGCGACCAGAGGGAGCGGTTACTTTCCCGGGCAAGGCATAAACCCGCCGGTTGCGGCAAGACGGCACGAGCCCGCGAGAGAGGCGATGCGCATCCCTCGGCCGTCGCTTGCCTGTAAGGTGCAAACTCTAGGTTTTGTAAGCGATCAGTTTCCCGTTTGTGCGTTCGATATAGTAAGTGCGGCCAACACTGGCGAGCGTGAAGGTTTGCTGCGGGAAGTTGAATGCGGCGAATTCCGCTGCCTTGGTTATCTGGGCGAACGCATCGTCACCGATCAGCGTTTTGCGGTCGTCCGCGAGCCCGGAATTGTTGAGCCGATTCATCTCCTGCTGGACTTGGACAACGTGGCCCGGCAGGCCGCCCAGGGTCAAAAACAGTTCGTGAATGCGTTCCTTAAAGCCGTCAAGAAACGCCTTATCGGCTAAGATGATGGCGCCGTTGGGTGTGAGTTGAGTCGTTCCCGGAACGGGCGCCGGGATATGGTGTCTATCGTGAGTCCTGGTCTTTGCTGCCATGTGTGTATCCGTCTCCTGGGTTGAGTGGCTGGCGAAATACGGTAACCCGGTCCGAGAAGCGGAACCCGAGTGTACGAGCGATGTTCAAGGACGCGACGTTGGATTCGTCCGTGAACCAGCAGGCGACTTTGCCGGCTGCACGGACGTGCCGGATCAGATGGTAGGCGGCAGCCCTGGCATAGCCTCTCCCGCGATGCTCCATCGTGGTGAAGATGGCGAGATCGCAAAACGATTCAGTCTGCCAACCGGTGTAACAAACGGAAACTACTCGTCCGGCCACCCAAGCGGCCGCGGCCGCGCCGCCCACGAGCGCATGTGCGACGTCTCGCCGGACGCCCTCAGGCAGGCTCATGGTGCTGTCTTCGTCGCCGGGCGCGAGCATGGCGATACGGACAAATCCCGGTTGTCGCCAGGCGCGGTTCTCCACGTGAACCAGGCGCCGCGCTCCGGCGATTTCCCATTCCGGGACTGCGCCCGCGCCGATTTCGGCTTGATCGCCAGCAGCCAGCAAAGTGACGATTTGTTTGCAGGCGGCCAAGGCGTCCCGAATCAGCGAAGCGTCGGGCCGGCCGATCATGGTCATGAGCCCGGCGTCCACGCCCCAAACGACAGAATTGTGAGACGACACGCCACGGATTCCGCAATGTTGGCGCTCAAGCAGCATCGCCCGAGTCTCAAGAAAATTGGGAGTATCGGGCAGCTGGCGGAGAAGTTCCGAGTGATCGAGCCTCAGTCGCATCCTCCCGTCAGATCCGGTCCCTCTCCCCCGAATGTTCAGGAAGATGGCGGCATTTGCTTATTCTGCGGGACCCCTCCCCGGACATAGCACCTGTATATCACCTCAGTTTTCGAATTGCAACCCGACATGGTGCGGGATCGACCACTGCCGCGCGTGGCGCGCAGCCTGCTTGCGGGCCCTGAGTAACCGCGGCCACATCTTCCGCGTAGCTACAATAGTCGGGTACCGAACCGCTATGAGCACACCGAAGTCTTTGGCCACAGTGAACGAAATGTTCGATTACAACTACTGGGCGCGGGACCGCCAGCTTCAAGCCTGCGCGGGCCTCACGGAGGAGCAGTTCCTCCGCCCCCTGGGCAACAGCTTCCCTTCGCTGCGCGACACGCTCACGCATCTGCTCGCGGTGGAGTGGTTGTGGCTGGAACGCTGGCGGGGCCGGTCGCCGCGCACCTTGCTTAGCCCCACGGAGCTGCCCACGTTGGCTGCTCTATCGCAGCGCTGGCAGATCGTGGAGCGCGAGATGCGAGACTACATGGCCGGCTTGAGTGAAGAGGCGCTCGAGCGGCCGGTGACTTACGTCAATACCGGAGGGCAGGCGTGGACCTACGCGCTGTGGAGCATGATCCAACACCTGCTCCACCACCAGAGTTATCATCGCGGCCAGGTGACTGCGCTTTTTCGGCAGCTTGAGGTACAGCCGCCCCAAGTCGATTTTCTGAATGGGTGCGACATGGAATTTCGCTGTTGAGCTGCGCCGCCGCGAGGCTCGCGACTCCATTTATTGAGACTGCGTCTGCGGGCCTTCGATCTCGACGCCGCCGACAACGCCGGCCAACAGATTGTACAGTCCGCCGAGGATCAACCCAAAGATGAATCCAAGCGCTCCGTACAGGATCGGAAATATGATTATGGCGCCAACTCCGAACAGCACTCCAAACTGGCTGGGGAAACCCGTCCCGCTCGAAACCGTTTGGAGTGCGCTCCCGACTAGCGCCAACAGGGAAAAGATTGCCCCGACGACAAGACCGAGAAGGGCGTACAACGCGCCCTGAATCTTTGCCAGCGAAACAGCGCCGATTCGCCGCACAACGAGTTTGGTAACCATGGCGGCGTATGATACCACACGGCGCGGCGCGCGGCCCGGCGCACCCTGCCATCCATAAGCTAAGCTCAATGGGATGCCGAACCTGCTGGACCGGCTGGACAGTTGGAAACGCCGCTTTGGCCCGCCGGAGACCGGGCAACTGGAGCGGCTGCTTCGCGCGGCGGCGAAATACCGCGTGCGCGATGCCGCAGGCCTGATTCGCCTGCATGAGACGCTGCTTTTCCTGCGGGCCTATCCGCGCACGCCGGAAGTGGCGCGGCTTGCCGACACGATCTTGTTCGCGTTTGCCGGCCGCGTGGCTCGCTTGCGCGCGGCGGGCGTGGACCTGGAGCCGTTCGCCGAGCCGGAGGTTTCCGGCATCGCCGGCACGGATCTCACCGCGGTGTTCAGCTTCGAGGTGGCGCGCAGCCTGGTCAAGCGCTATCGACGCGCCATTCGCCTGGCCTGGGACGCACACGACGAAATCGACCGTGTGGGAGCGGACGCGCCGCACTTGGCGCCGCTGATTCGCGAAGAGTGGCCGGTGGAAGCGCACGTTCCGTTCGAGCGCTGGCTGGCGGCGGCGCGCCCGCGCGCGGAAATCGAGTTGCCCTGGCTGCTGGACCGCCTGCGGGCGATCGCACCAGAGCGCACCGCCGAGCGCTACAACGCGATGGGGCTGCCACTCACCTTTGAGATCGGCAGCCGCGTTTCGCGCTCCCGCCAGCGGGCGCCGATGCGCGGCCTGTTCTGCCACACTGAGCCGCTGATCGCGCGGCGCGACATCTCGCTGGCGCGCGAATTGGCGGCGCCGCCGCTCGCTATCGAGCGCCTGGTGCCCGCGGACGCGCGCAAGATGCTAGATCTGATTCTCGATACTTCGGCCATGCGCTTTCGCGAGCTGTACGGCTTCAGCCACCCGGACGAAGCCAACGTATTCAGTGCCGACGCGGGCCGCGGCGTCGAAATCGTCTTCTTCGGCGTGCCGCCGCGCTGGCGGCTTCCGCTGCGCGCCTACCACGCCGGCATGTTCTTCAAGAACGGCGTCCCCGCCGGCTACGTCGAGCTGCTTTCCTTCTTCGATCGCGCCGAAGTGGGATTCAACCTGTACTACACCTTCCGCGACGGTGAATCGGCATGGCTCTACGCGCGGCTGCTGCATTTGTTCCACCAGGTGCTGGGCGTGATTTGCTTTTCTGTGGACCCGTACCAGATCGGCGACGAAAATGCCGAGGCTATCGATTCAGGCGCCTTCTGGTTCTATCGCAAACTGGGATTCCGGCCAGTCGATCCGAACCTCGCCGCGTTAGCCGAGCGCGAAGAGGAACGCATCGCGCGCACACCCGGCTATCGCAGCTCACGCCGCACGTTGCAGCGCCTCGCTACAGGATACGTGTTGTTTGAAGGCCCCGGAGCTGAGGCCGGCCAATGGGATCGCTTTTCGATTCGCAATGCGGGGCTCGCAGCCACGCGCGCGCTGGCTGCGCGGTTCGGCGGCGATACCGGGCGCATGAGCCGCGCCGCGAGCCGCTTCGCCGCCCGCCATTTCGGCGTGGAATCGGCGAGCGGGCTGGCGCTGGTGTTGAGCGTAATTCCCGGCGTTGCGAGTTGGAGCCCGGCGGAAAAGAAGGTAGTGGCAGCGATTCTGCGCGCCAAGGAGCGCGGCTCGGAGACACACTACCTGCGGCTGATGCAACGGCATGACAGGCTGCGAGCAGCGTTTCTCAAGCTGGGGCGCTAATATGCCCGCTCACCAGATCAGGGCTTCGCCCGAAGCGACGATGCAATCTCCTCCAAGCAGCGATTGGCTTGTGTGAGGTTACGATCGATTCGCAAAAGCAGCCTGCAGGGGATAACGGCTAAAACAACGACAAGCAGGAACAAGATCACGGTGAGAGTCATGCTCCCATTGTACGCGCGAACACGCTGCGCGGAACACTGGCGAGTCGGCTATTTTGGAGCTGAAACGCGGTTTTCGAGAGCCACTCGGAACCCTAGCGGCTTACGTGGTCGGCTGGACTGCCTTCTTGGCGGCGCGGGAGACCTTGTATTTCTTCTCGAACTTGTCCACGCGGCCGGCGGTATCGATTAGCTTCTGGCGGCCGGTGAAGAACGGGTGGCAGGAGGAGCAGATTTCCACGCGGATGTCGCCTTTGTGCGTGGACCGGGTCATGAACGTGTGGCCGCAGGCGCAAATCACGTTCACAGGGGCATACGCAGGATGAATTCCAGCTTTCATTTTTGTTGCGGGGGATCCTTTCGAGACTTTCAGTATAGCAAAAACATGAAACCCCCGTGGCCCTGTTAGAGATCCACGGGGGTTGATAGCCTAAGAAAACCTGAGGCTTTGGTTGCGCAAGAGGCAGCCGGTCCACAGGAACTTGACCCCGCCAACTGGAGCAGGCGTCGGCTACGTTAGAGGCTCGACTTTAACAGTCGGCCACCTCCTGCGGTCGCTTGTTACTTTCCATCTTCTCTGGACCACCTCCTTTCCCAGTGATAGAAAAATATTCGCACGAGAGGCGCGGGAAAGTCAATACTGTTTTCCATATGCAGTACTCATTGCTGGTTGTGCCGCGATATGTAGTATTGCGGTTACAGATTTCGAGCCGCGAACCGGCACATGGCGAGACCATCCATGAGCTTGAACGGCAGCCGGCCGGTGGTGTAATGGCCGCAAGGAAGCGTGTAGACCTGGTGCGGCAGGTCCATCTCGCGGAAGGCGCTCAGCACCTGCTTCGAATAGACCGGCAGGAAACTGGTGTCGTGCTTGGCCCAGATGAGCAGGCTGGGCATCTTGCGGTTCTCCATGCGGCTCAGGTAAGCGGCCGGGCTGATTACCGACCAGTAGCGGCGCAAATCGTCCTGCGAAACATCGCTCGCGAATCCCTTGCGCACGTGCTGAGTAGAGAGGCCGGTCCAGACCACGTCGGAAAAATACATCGAGACGTGATTGAAAATGCCCAGCTTGATTCGGCTGTCGTGAGCCGCGGCTATGAAGGCCACGCAGGAACCCAGGCTGGTGCCGAGAATGGCCAGCCGCTGGTAGCCTTGGGCAGCGAGCCAATCCAAACACGCGCGCGCATCGATCACCGATTGCCGCGAAGCGTGGATGGTGCGTCCCACGTTGCTCGAGACGTGGTAGTCGGCGCGCTCAAGTTCCGCCGGCATGCGCTCGGCGTGGTACGCCATGCTCATGCGCAGCGCGCTGACGCCAAAGCGGTTCAGCAACTTGGCCAGGCCGACGTGGCCATCCACGCCGGCGTTCCACTGCGGCAGCACGAGCACGGCGCGGCGCGGCTCGCGCTCCACGGGGAACCACAGCGCATGCATGGTGTTGTTCTCCGGGTACGGCGTCTCGACCGGACTGGTGAAGGTGAGATGACCCTCGCGCAGTCGATAATCCGCCGCCGGCTGGTAACGGAAGAAGCGATCCGAATCGGCCAGCGCTTCTCGGGCGAAGCCGTCGAGCGCTTCGCGGGCGTGGCCATTGACGCGCTCGGGCAAGCCCGGAAAATCGAGCCTGCGGAGCCAGTCCAAGCCCCATTCAAACGGCCGCACCACGCGGTTGGTATCGCGCGTCGCCAGCTTGCGTTCCCAATTGTCGATCCAGCGGGCGTAAATCCCAGGCATGTTCTTTGCGAAGCCTTCTCAAGTTTAGCGTGAAGGAGAGGTGCGGAACAGTTTGACCGGACCGGCCTGCATTGACTGTCAGTGCCCAGGAGGCGGTTTTATAGAAGCACTGGCGTCCTGAAGCCGCAGACACGGTTTTTCGGCGCTGTCATCAACCACGCCGGCGGGCAGCCCAGCCGCTGGCCCTGCTATCTCGGAACAAGCGCCTTACTGCGCGTCGGTGACCTTGCCGCCGATGAAGGTGATTTTCAGATCCTTGTACATGTAAACGGTTTTCTGTCCCGAGTGGAATTCCGTAACGGGCCGGCCCATGGTGGCAACCACTTGATCGATGGTCTGGCCAAGAGCAACGGATTGAGCCGGTGGATTCCCGCCGGCGCCTTGAGCGGTTTGCTGCAGCTCGCTGGCGACATTCGGATCGGGCGCGGGCAAATCCGCGGCGTACGGGGCGGGCGTCTGGGCGCGCAGCGAGGCGCTGAGCGCCGGCAAATTGTTCTGGCCCTGTTTGGACTGCAATTCGCCCAAGCCCTGATCGAGCATCTCGCGCATGTGGTTCT
Organism: Bryobacteraceae bacterium; assembly: GCA_049587755.1. Lineage (GTDB taxonomy): Bacteria > Acidobacteriota > Terriglobia > Bryobacterales > Bryobacteraceae > Bog-375. The sequence goes on from JBAVEN010000049.1 coordinate 69,859, forward strand.
GCATCTCCTGCAAGTCCGTGAGCGCGATCTGAACTGCCCTGCCGCTCTGGCAGTCCGAGACCTTGCTGGCCAGCACCTTGGCGTTGGTCGGGTCCGGGTATACAGGCTCGGGGTCGAGCTGCAGCACGTCGCCTTGGGTAACTGCGCATTGCTCACCATTGGCGCTGACCACCACGATGCTGCTGACGATGAAGACGTGTTCCTTGTTGGGCGATAAGGCCGGAGGCGGCGCACTGGAGGCCGGCGCGGGGCTTGGCGCAGCCGCCTGAGGGGCCTGGGCTGCCTGGCTGTCGGCGCTCTCTTGCGCCAGTTGCTGCCGGATTTCATCGGCGACGGCCTGTTTAACGTCCGGAGTAAGGGTCACCTGGCCCCCGGAGGCGGTGTTGCCGGCCGGCGGCGGCGGCGCCTGAGCATTGGCGGCTGCAGCCGCATCCAGCCGCTCCTGATACGCTTCCTGCAACGAGGTTGCCAGCAGGTAATCGGTCAACCACAAATTGGGGCCGGCATAGGATGGGTAAGGAGCAAAGTAGCCGGCATAGAACCCGAACCATGGGTTCCCTGCCCAGCCCCACCGATAGTAAACCGGTGCTGCCCAGGGACTGTATGCCCAGGCGTAGAATCCCGGCGTGTAGAAACGGAGCGGAGCGTAAATATTGAAGGCGATCCCGCGATAGTAATAGGGGCGATAGAAGCGGGCCATGGGGCGGCCGCCAACGTAGTAGGTCCGCTGCACGAACGAGTGTCCCCGAACATAGACCGACCGTTGCACGTAGCCGTGCCCGCGCCCGTTAGCAACGGCGATGCGGCCGCCGGGAAGCCTGTTGACGATTCGCCGCTGGCCACCGGGACCGTGATAAACGGTGGCGTTGCCCCTTCGGGCAACCATGGAGTGGCCTGGCCCGCCGCGCGCTCCGTTGTATCCGCCTGGGCGGACCGAGCCGCGGTTCATGGACGAACCGGGGCGGGAGCCGGCCGCCCTGTTCTGGAATCCCCCTGCGGGCCGGGCGCCGGGACGATTGACCCGGTTCTGCGGGCCGCGCCCCGCTACACCAGGGCGGTTGTTGCCGTGGGACGCTGTGCTTGGTCCGCGGCCGGCGGTGGAGGGCCGGGAGGCTGGGTGGCCCGGCTGGGCTCCATGCGCGGGCTGGCTTCTCGGCGCCGGATGGCTGCCGCCTCCCTTTTGCTCATGGCCCTGCGCAAACAGGGCCGCGGCCAAAACAAAGGGCAATGCCACCGCCATTGCCCGAGCCCATCGCGGCAACAAACCTAGGCGGCTTCTCAGGTCACTCATGATGTTTCCTTTCCCGTGTTTGCGGATGGTCATCCCGCATCCGAGTAGTCAAGATATACACCCGATTGAGCCTCCGAGACAAGCTTCGTCGTACTAGCGCGTCGAGGAGGGTCTTCGCCTGAAGATGGGCACCCGATAATCTGGGCTGCTCGGCGTTGGCGAAGAGCAGTTCCCCGCCCCCAGCGCGACTGGCATAAGCAGTTCGGCATCAATGAGTTGCGGGAACTTGGGCGGACCATGACCCGCTCGATTTTCCGCTCTTCCCAGAGCTGACTTGCTGGTTTCGACGCTACAGTGCATCGGACGCTGTTGCAGGGCGCGCCCGCCCACTCCTTCACGGCCGCGGCTCCGAAATGCCGTGGCTCCGAAAAGCGCCGGCGGAACCGGGTACTGTACAATAGTGGCCGAAACTGCCCGATCGTTTCGAGGATCAGCTCATGTCCGGTACCGCGCAGCCGGAACCTGCCCGGCAACGGCGGTTGCTTGTTTCCTTCGGTTCCGTCCGGCTATATACTGATGCGAATGATCGAAGGCCAGGGTGAGGCGTTCGCAACTAAGTTCCGAGAACGCTTAAAACTGTAGCGGGAGCCGTGATGGCAGCGGAAGATCAAGAAACGCAGGCGCACGATCCGGCGCCGCCGGGCGAGACCGCAGCGTCGATGCGGATCGGACGTTACGCGGTGGTGCGCGAACTGGGGCGGGGCGGCATGGGCATCGTCTACGAAGCCACCGATCCCGCCATCGGGCGAAGGGTTGCGATCAAGGTCATCAACCTGCAATTCCTGACGGGAGCGGGCGAAGCCCAGCTTTTGCGGGAACGGCTTTTCCGCGAAGCGCGCTCGGCCGGGGCGCTGTCGCATCCGGGGATCGTGGTGGTGTACGACGTCGGGGAGGACCGCGCGATGGCGTTTATCGCCATGGAGTACGTCGACGGACCCTCCTTGCAGCAGGTGCTGCAATCGGGCAGAAAGCTCACCATCGCCGAAGTGGTGGAGATACTCCGGCAGGTCGCCGCAGCCCTTGATTACGCTCACGAGAACGGCGTGGTGCACCGCGATATCAAGCCGCCGAACGTCATGCTTCACAAGGGCAACCAGGTGAAGATAGCCGACTTCGGCATTGCCAAGATCACCACGGCGCCGAAATACACGGCCACCGGCCTGGTGATGGGCACGCCCGCGTACATGTCACCGGAACAGATCGAAGGGCGCGAGGTGGATGGCAGGTCCGACCAGTTTTCGTTGGCGGTGGTTGCCTATGAGCTGCTGACCGGAGCGGTTCCGTTCCAGGGGGGAACATACGCCTCGGTGGTTCACAGCATCGTGTACGGCCAGCGGCCGTCGGCGAAAGCGGCCAACCCGCTGCTGCCGGACACGGTGGACGGAGTGCTGGGACGGGAAATGGCGGCGCGGCCGGAGGATCGCTTTGCGAACAGCACGGAATTCGTCTCCGCGCTGGATCTGGCGCTGCGCGCTACGGTGCCCGCGGCGGCGGAGCCCGCGCCCGCGCCCGTGTCTCCAGCCCGCGCCGCTCGCCGCGCGTTAGCTATGCTGGCGGTGTTTCTGGCGCTGGCGGTGGCCGGGGCGGCGACTTACAGGTTCTGGCCTGAGCTGCGAAACCTGGCGGGCCGCCCGGCGCAGGAGGCGCAATCTTCGGCGGGCAAAGCACCCGCGGGGACGGGGAGAGGAACGCCTGCTTCGGCGACGCCCACAGAAAAGAAGGGCGAACCGCCGGCGCCAGCCACCCAGGCCCAGATGCAACCACCTTCGCGTAGCGAGGCGGTACCGAAGACCGTAGCGCCGGCTGACACGGGCAAGGCGGCTGCGGAAGGCACGCCCGCCGCGCGCGTGGAGACTGCGGGGAGCACGGCCAAACCGCCGGTCCCGCATCCAGCAGAGGTCGCAACCCAGCCGGCGGTACGGGTGGTGCCGCCGCCAACCACGCTGAGCGTCATCGTGAAGTCGAACCAGCCGTGGACCGATACGGGGCTCGATCTCAACGTGACCGACACGGCCGCCATCACAGCCAGCGGAACCATCCGGATCGCGGCTAGCGGGCAGCTTGCCCTGCGGCAGCCGGGCGGGTTCATTCCCAACTGCGGCACGCCCAGGAAACTGTTTAGCCTGCCGGCCGGGCCGGTTCCCGCGCCGCAACTGAGCTGCTGGTCGTTAATCGGCCGCGTGGGAGCCGGGGGACCAATTTTCGAAATCGGCATGAACGGAAGCGTGCCCCCAGGGTCCGCCGGCCGCCTTTATCTCGGCATGAACGACGACAGCTTCGCGCAGAACTCCGGGTTCTGGACCGCCGTGGTTACCGTCACGCATCATTGACAGGCGCGAATGGCGACGTCGGCCGAGAAGAAAACTGCCCCGTGCCGCGCTCGAACCGGCGGCTGAGGATGTGGCCGTACGCCCTCGGCCACTCCCTCACGGTCGTGGCTCAGAAGGGGACCGGAGCGGCAGCGAGAGGAGCCAGAACAGCCCAAGAGTGACGGCTGCACCGGCGAGCAGATAAACCGGCCAGGGGCCCAGCAGGTTCAGCAAGGACGCATGCACCGGCTTGCGACACAAGTAGGCGTAGTTGGTGCCTAGCCCGGCGTTGACGGCTCCGATTACGGCCGCACAGGCGAGCAGATAGCCGAACACGCGCAGCCATGCTCCGGGGCGCAGGGAAGCGATGCCGCCGAAGACGAGGAGCGCGACTGCTATCACGATGCCGCCGTGCGCCAGGAAGAAATAGATCGCCGGGTAAGTCGGCCAGGGCGACCACAGGTCCGGAGTGAGCAGGGCCATGCCGGCGCCGGCGAGGCCGGCGAAGTAGGTGAACTCGACGATGGGCGCCGAGAGCGTCAGACAGGCGAGGACGGCGCCCCACAGCGTCAGGTCGCAGATCTGGAGAGGCAGGTTGCTCAGGTGGATGCCTTCATGCGAGTAGCGGTACGTCCACCAGACGATCTCGTTGATTGCCAGCGCCCAGCCGAGCGTCAGCCGCGCAGCGCGTTTTGGCAACCATCCGCGGCGACAGAGCAGCGACAGCATGAACGCCGCCGCGGCGATGGCCGCCAGCAAGGAGAGATGGAGGATGCCGAAGGTGCGCACGGATTAATCCTCTTCCATCGATATGGCAGGGGGCGCCGGCGCCAGGATATTCGTATCGATCCATTGCCGCATGCGGCGGTAGTGTCCACCCTTCCAGTAAGCGCGGCCGCAATCGGGGCAGCGAAGAAACTCGTCGTGCACCAGGGCAACCTGGTCGGGAAGTTGATGGCGCACCCGATCCTTGGCCGCCTGCGCCAGCGGCGTGTTGCAGCGCAGGCAGCGCGAGAAGGGCTTGGCCAGGCGCGGCAAATCAAAACGCCGGACCACTTCCACCAGTTGCTGCCGCGGCTGGGCGGCGCGTAGGCAATAGCCGTGCGTCACGGAGCTGCGCTTGAGAAGACCCACATCGCGGGTCAACAGGACCCGGCGCTCGTCGCGCGAGATTTCCGCCAGGCGCTCGTCGGCGCAATGGTTCCGATAGAGAGTATCGAATCCGAGCATCCGCAGGCAGGCGGCGAGGCGGCCGAGGTGAACGTCGAGGACGAACCGGACATCGCGGAGAGGCTCCGGCCGCAACCGGGTCAAGCCGGCGATATCGAAGGCCTCGAAGACCGGGTAAACGCTGATCCGATCGCCGTCTCGAACCCGGTAGGCGAAATCCACCGATTGCCCATTGACCAGGATGAGATCGATTTCCGTGTGGGGCACGCCAAATGACTCGATGCGGTCTTTCACGGTTGCGACATCCAGGAAACTGTGTGCGAACTCGGTGAAACGGCGCTCCGGGGAGAGAAAGTCATTGAGTTCCGCGTAGAAACGGAAGTGCGCAACGGGCATGACATGGGCCGCGGCGCGATCGGGCGTGCCGGCAGTACGAGTGTACACCCGGAGCAGCGCGATAATCTGGGATGGTAGGACTCGATCTATGTCTTTTCAGCTTTTCTCCAAGTCGTTTGCGGAAGGCGGGTGGATCCCGGAATTGCATTCTTGCAAGGGCGCCGACCTCTCACCGTCGCTGGAATGGAGCGGCGAACCGGGAGGCGCGCGCAGCTTCGCGCTGGTAGTCGAAGATCCGGATGCGCCTTCCGGCATCTTTTGTCATTGGCTCCTGTACGATATCCCGGCGGACCTGCACAATTTGGCGCAAGGTCTCAAGCCGGGCTCGGTGGGAATGAGCGGCACCAACGATTTCGGACGGCCGGGCTATGGCGGCCCGTGTCCGCCCAAGGGATCGGCACATCGCTATTATTTCCGGCTGTATGCGCTCGATGTCGCCAGTCTCGGTTTGCGGGCCGGCGTGAGTCGTGCAGAATTGTTGCAGGCCATGAAAGGGCACATCCTGACGGAAACGCAGTGCATGGGCCGGTTTCAACGGCGTTAACCCGGTGGTCTCAGCACAACACCATCTTTCTCTATCTCTCTTGGCCACACGCCGGTGGCCCTAACCACCTCCCCGCAGTGCTGTACAATCAGGTCGAAGGTGATGACTCGCGTCCGGCAGCTCCGCTTTCTCCACGACAGAATTCAGACGGCAGTTCCGAGGCAGCGGCGGAGGTGCGGCGAGAATGGAGAGGTGATCGAATGCTTCAAAAGCCTGGAGTGCGGGCTACGGTAGTATCCCTGACGGTGATTCTGGGGGCCGCAGCCAGCCTGCTCTGCGCACAGCCGATGGCGGAAGGGCGCCTGATGCGCTTTCCGGACATCCAGAAGGGCCGGGTGGTTTTCAGCTACGGCGGCGACCTGTGGCTGGTTTCGAGCCAAGGCGGAACGGCCAACCGGATCACGACACATCCGGGCCTCGAATTGTTTCCCAAGTTCTCTCCGGATGGTAAGTGGATCGCGTTCACGGGCCAGTACGACGGAAATTTCAATGTCTACGTGATGCCCAGCGAGGGTGGCCAGCCGAAGCAACTGACGTTTCTGCCGGACATCGGTTCGGTGCCTGAGCGGATGGGTCCCAACAACGAAGTGATCGCGTGGACACCGGACAGCAGTAAGATCGTCTTTCTCTCCAGGCGCGCCGCTTACAACACGTGGTTCGGGCGGCTGTTCACGGTGAGCGTGGACGGCGGATTGCCGGAGGCCTTGCCGCTGGATAAGGGCGGGCTGCTCGCCTTTTCGCCGGACGGCTCGACCATCGCGTATAACCGCATCTTCCGCAACTTCCGCACGTGGAAGCGGTACAAGGGCGGAATGCACCAAGATATCTGGAGCTACAATTTCAAAACCAAACAAGCTGAGCCGCTTACCGATTCCGCCGGCACCGACACGTTTCCGATGTGGCGCGGCGACACGCTGTATTGGGCATCGGACCGCGGTCCGGAGCAGCGGCTGAACCTTTACAGCCGCGACTTCAAGAGTCGGCGGATACGCCAGTTGACCGACTTCAAGGATTTCGACGTGGAGTGGCCGGGCTTGGGAGGAGACTCGATCGTCTTCGAAAACGGCGGATACCTGTACGTGTACGACCTGAAGACGGAGAAATCCCGCAAGCTGACCATCTATCTGCCGGGAGATTCCACCCTGGCGCGGAAGCATTGGGCGCCGGTGTCGGATTTGATCGGCTCGTTCGATCTCTCCCCGGATGCCAACCGCGCTGTCTTTACGGCACGCGGCGACGTATATACGGTGCCCGCCAAACAAGGCAGCATCCGGAACCTGACGAACAGCCCCGGCGTGCGGGAGGAGAGCGCGGCGTGGTCGCCGGACGGCAAGTGGATCGCCTATGTGTCCGACCGGACGGGCGAGCAGGAGTTGTACATCGCCCCGCAGGACGGCGTGGGGAAAGAAGAACAGATCACCAGCGGCAGCAAGATGTTCCTGATGCCGCCGGTCTGGTCGCCCGACAGCCACAAGCTGCTGTACGCGGACAATGCGGTGCGGCTGTTTTTCGTCGATACCCAGACCAAGCAGCCGGTGCTGATCGACCAAGGCAAGTACGACGATATGCAGGGCTATAGCTGGTCGCCCGACAGCAAGTGGGTGGCTTACGGGAAACCGGCCGAGGATCACAATTCGGTGATCGAAATCTACTCGGTGGCGGACCAGAAGATTACTGCGGTGACCGACGCCACGACGCAGAGTTGGAACCCGGTATTCGACCCCGATGGGCGGTACCTGTACTTCCTGTCGAATCGCGATTACAACGAGGTGCTTGGGGTTTACGACATGGAGTTCTCCAACCCCAAGGCCACGCGGATCTACGCGGTGACGCTGCGGAACGACTTGCCTTCGCCGGTGGCTCCACGCAGCGACGAAGCCGGTCAAAAAGCGCCCGAGGCCGCGGCCACGCCGTTCCGCGTCGATCTCGCCGGTCTGCCGGAGCGAGTGGTGGCGTTGCCGGTCGCGACCGGAAATTACGACGGCCTGCTGGCGGCCAAGGACACGGTGTTTTATTTGTCGCGGCCGGTATTCGGGCTTTCCGGCCCGCTGCCGGGCGGAGCGCCGGAACTGGCGGCGTACGATCTGAAAGAACGCAAGGGCGGCACTATGCTGAGCGGCGCCACGGGCTTCGCGCTTTCTTTCGATGGCAAGAAGATTCTGTACGCGGCCCGAAAATCGCCGGAGCCGGGAGAGAACGCATTCGAGGAATTCGGGCCGACGGAACGCACCTTCGGGCTAATTGACGCCAAACTGCCGGACAAGGAAGCTCACAAGGCGGGCGAGGGCGCACTGAACCTTGCGGCCTTGCGGGTTGAAGTGGATCCGCGCGAGGAGTGGCTCCAGATGTTCAACGAGGCCTGGCGCCAGGAGCGCAACTACTTCTTCGAACCGGCCATGAACGGGGTGAATTGGGAGGCGCAGCGCGAAAAATATCTGCCGCTGGTGGCGCATGCCGGCAGCCGCTACGATCTTACTTATATCATCGGCGAGATGCTCGGCGAGCTATCCAATTCCCACACGTACGTGGGCGGAGGCGACTATCCCGAGCTGAAGCCGGTGAACACCGGCATGTTGGGCGTCGATTTCGAGGTCGATGCGGCGAGCGGACGGTACCGGTTCCAGAAAATCTATCCCGGCGAAAACTGGGATTCCGAGCGGCGCTCCCCACTCACCGAGCCCGGCCTCAATGTTCATGTGGGCGACTATCTGCTGGCGGTGAATGGGCGGGAACTGCGAACGCCGCAGAATCCGTATGAGCTGTTTGTGAACACGGTGGGTCAGGATGTCACACTGACCATCAACAGCCGGCCTGACGATCAAGGCGCGCGCCGCATATTGGTCCGGCCCATCGCCAACGAGTTCGGCCTGCGCGAGCTGGATTGGATTGAGTCCAACCGCCGCAAGGTGGACCAGATGACGGGCGGGCGCGTCGGTTACATGTATCTGCCGGATATGTCGGCGGCGGGCCTCAATGAGTTCGTCAAGCAGTTTTTCCCGCAGGTCCGCAAGGAGGGCATGATCATCGATGTGCGCTATAACGGCGGCGGTTTTGTCGATGACCTGGTCTTCGAACGCCTGCGGCGCGTGCTCTCGGGTATGCAATCGGCACGGAACTGGCAGAGCACGACGATTCCGGACCAGGTTTTTCACGGCTATCTGGCGTGCCTGGCGAACGGCTACACCGCGTCAGACGGAGACTTCTTCACCTACTTCTTCAAGAAGTACAAGCTCGGTCCGGTGGTGGGAGAACGCACCTGGGGCGGAGTGCGCGGAATTCGCGGCTATATTCCGTTGATGGATGGCGGCTATATGACCCGGCCGGAATTCTCGCTCTACGACTTAAACAGCCAATGGGTGGTGGAGAACCACGGCGTGGATCCGGACGTGCCGGTGGATAACCGGCCGGACCTGGTTATGCAGGGACATGACCCGCAACTGGAGAAGGCGGTCGAACTGGTGATGCAGGACATCAAACAGCACCCGAAGAGCCTGTCGCCGCGTCCGCCCGACCTGCCGGCTTATCCGAAGCAGTAGGCGACGCGTACTGAGCGACGGGCAGCGCCAGCGCGGACACAAACGACTGTTTGGACGCAAGGCCGCACATCTTAGACGAAGTCATCACTCGATAGGCGACACGGACTGCTCGGGAAGGCGCGGCTGTGACCGGTCGGGCTGATCAAGGCGGGCGCGGCCGGTCGAAGCGCGCACGACCAAGGAAGTGCTCATGCGAAACTCAACGCCCGCCCCATGAGCCTGGATCGAATGCAACAGCGCTTCGCAGGCCAGGCGCGCGATCTCGGTGCGAACCAACTTCACCGTCGTCAGCGGCGGTTCGGTGAACTGCGCCATCTGGATGTCATCGAAGCCCACCACCGAAATGTCCTCGGGCACTCGCAAGCCGCGCTTGCGAATGGCGCGCATGGCGCCGATGGCGGTCAGATCGTTGGAGGCAATCACCGCCGTGACGCCGGGCGCGCGATCGAGCAGGCGCAGCATCGCCTTGAAGCCGCCGTCCACTTTGTGATTGCCCTCTTCGAGCAGCGCCTCGTGCGGCCCGCCGCCCCGCGCATCAGCGAGGCGCTTGAGGAACGCGTCGCGCCGCTCGCGCACCGATTCGAGGCGCAGCGGCCCGGAGATGAACGCGATCCGGGTGTGCCCCAACGTGCGCAAGTGCTCGACGGCCTGCGTGATGCCGTGAGCGTAATCCACCTTGACGTTGCTCACGCCGCGCGCTACCTCGCCCACGTCGAGAAACACCAGTGGCACTTTCCGTTGAGCGAAGGTGTCGTGCAGCGAGGGATCGACTTCGGAGGTCATGATCGCCACGCCATCGATTTTGCGTTCGATCATGCGTCGCACGCAGAGCGCAGTGCGCGCCGGATCGTAGTTGGTGGAGGCGACCAGCACGTCGTAACCATTGTGCAGCGCCACCTCCTCGAAGCCCTTGATCAGCTCGGGGAAGAACGGATTGGTGATATCGGAAACCACCAGGCCGAGCATCTGGCTGCGGCCGGAGGCGAGCGATTGTGCGTTGGTGTTCGGCCGGTAACCGAGCTCCTCGATCACTTTCCGCACCCGCGCAGCGGTCTCACGGCTCACCTGCGGGCTACCGTGCAGCGCGCGGGAGACGGTGGCAATGCCGACGCCGGCGCGCTTTGCGACGTCTTTGATCGTCATTGCACTGCCCTTGTCACGAGTCTACAACGCTTGGGCACCGGGCGCACTAGCTCGCCGGCCGTGCGATGCCGCGCGATTGCGGCAGACCACTCTTTACGGTCGTGGCTCGGATCGGAGCTCGCGGTCGGCGACCTGGCTTTTGCCATCACTTACCGAAGAGGAAAGGCGACGAATTTGCCGGTGCAGGCGTTGTCGATGCCATTTCCGCCGCGGCTGGAGACGATAACGTCGGCGCCGGCCACATTGAGATTGAACGGGCCTGGCCCGATGGTTAAATCCGCGTGCTTCGCCGACACCTGGATGCCGGCCGGATCGTCAAACACGACGCCATCGAACTGGATTCCCAGGCGATGTGTCGCGTCCAAACCTTCCAGCGTCACCCTGCCGCCGCCTTCCACCCGTACATTGCGAACAATGATGTCGCGGAAGACCGGCGGCCGCTTGTCCTCCTTGCTGGCGTGGGCGCTGTAATTGGTGTCCATCAAAATCGGGTTGGCCGTGTCGCGGATGCAGACGTCCTGGTACACGACGTCGTGGACCAGTCCGCCGCGCGTGATGTTGGACTTGATGCGCAGGCCGTTATCGGCGCCATCGATGGAAAGATCAGAGACGCGAATGGCACTGGCGCCGCCTGCGGTCAGGCTGCCGATAGACATGCCGTGGCCGGTATAGAAGTGATTGTGGACGATGCTCATGTGGGTGGTTGGCGCGCCCAGCGGCGCCTTGATCGCCACCTGATCGTCGCCCGTGTGGATGTAGCAGTGGGCGATGGTCACGTTGGTCGAGTTGCCGGGATCGATGCCATCGGTGTTGCGCGCCCGCTCCGGCGACCAGATCTTGACGCCCCACGCGGTGAATCCGTTGCCGTCGTTGTAGCCGACGTGGAAGTTCGGCGAATTCATGAGCGTGATGCGGTAAAGCGTGAAGTTGTCACAGCGGCGAAGCGCAATCAGGCGCGGGTTATTCTGACTCCCGCCCGCGCGCGCCATGTCCGCCAGGTTCCACCAACTGATGTTTTGTCCGAGAATGGTCTCGCCGCCGCGACCATCGATCACGCCGTCGCCCATCACGGCCGCGCCGGGGACGCCGTCGCCGTTGATCAACGCCTTGCAGCCGTGGCCGTCCTGGGTGATCGTGCCACAGACGCCCGGCTCGAGATCATAATCGCGCGGGTTCCGTGAGGCGTACAGATACGCGCCACCCGCGACCACCAGCGCGACGCCGCGCCGCAGCTCGAGCGGCCCGGAGAGAAACGCGTCAGTGCGCTCCGAAGCCCGCTCGAGCACCACCGCGCGGCTTGGCGGGCATGCGTCCAGGGCCGCCTGAATGCGCGCCGTATCCAGCTTGCCTTCATCCGCGGGCGCGATCGACGTTGCGGCGCGGCCGATTTTCGCGTGGAGAGTGGCGCATACGGGCGGAATGGAAGGCTCAGCGACCTTCCGCGCGTCCTGGGCGATAGCCGGGACAGCGAACCAAGCCGCGGCGAGCGCAGCGGCAATTCCTTTCATATCGATTCCGATTCTCGTCAAACCGAGCCGGCGCAACCGCGGTGTTACTGTGCCACCTTGATCGCCATATAGAGTACTTCCTTGCCCGGCGCGACCTTCATCTGGTGGGGCATCCCGGCGGGGATGGTGAGCACGTCGCCGGCGACTAGATGGTGCTCGACGCCGCCCTCGATGGCGGTGCCGCGGATCTCGGTGGGCGAGGCGTTCGTCGGGTTGACCACCGTGCCACCGGTCGCCAGGTCGGCTTCGCCGCTCTCGATGACGAAGATGTCCGCCATCTTCAGATGAACTTCCACCGACCCGGATTGCCGCCGCAGCGCCAGCCCAAAGTTGTAATTCCCCATGTCCGCCAGCTTCTGGCTGGCGAGCCCGTGCGGATTCAGCTTGGCGGCCAACTCCTGGGCCACCTGTTTGACATTGTCCTTGGTCCACAGACTGAAAGTGGGAGCGTCAGCCGCCACCACCGAGGCACCGGCCAGTAAGAGGAACATCGCAGTCGATTTCATGCGGTCAAAGTTAGCACGATGAGACGTGCAAGTATAGCGGACTTAGTTGCCGCAGCGGCCGGAAGGCGAAATCCGCAGCGGAACCGAAAACCGGGGCGCCAGGCGCGCTTTCTACTTGCGCAACAGGGCATCGGCGCACCACAGGACGGGCGCCTGGCCGTGCGGGTTACCCTTCTCGGTCGGGCGGTTCAGGTAGAACTGCAGGCTGTTGGTCTGGCCGGTGCCGACGCAGACCTTGTCGACATTGCCATCCTCGTCGATGAGCTTGTTGACGCCGAGCCAGCCATTGCGCGCGGCGCGGGCATAAGCCTTGTCCTTAAGCCAGCCCTTCTTCACGCCGGTGATCATGGCGAAGGTGAACATGCCGGTGCACGAGCTCTCCTCGTAGGACTCGGGATGGTCGATCAGTTGATGCCACATGCCGTCGGCGTCCTGATACTGCAGCAGGAAAGCCATCATCTTGCGGTAGGCCTCCATAATGCGGTCGCGCTTGGGGTGGTCCTTCGGCAGATCGGTGAGGAGTTCGGCCATACCGGCCGCCACCCAGCCGTTGCCGCGGCCCCAGAAGAAGGGAAACTCCGGCCCGTGATAGAAGAGGCCATTGGGCTGCTGCAGCTTATCCAGGTAGGCGACCATTTCGAGCGCGGCGCGGTCCAGGTAGACCTTATCGCCGGTGGCGCGGTAGGCCTGAAGCTGGAGGATGGTGATCATATACATGTCGTCGATCCAGAAGCGGGTTTCACCCGAGAGCCCGTCTGGCGTGGGATTCTCCCATTGCTCGTCGGCGAGCTTCTTGCCGAGCGGGAGATATTGCGGGTCCTTGGTGACGATGTACAGCTCCAGAGGGACGATGCCAAAGACAGCGTGGTCGACGTGGCGCTGCCAGGAGACCAGCTTCTGCTGTCCCGCTTCGGTCCGCCAGGGGTCGTAGCGCTTGACCAGGGCGTCGGTCATCGCCTGATCGTGAGTCAGCCTGGCGAATTCGAGCGCGGCATACCAGGTGGAGTCCTCGGCGTAGTGGACCGAAGGCCTGGTGGGAATCCAGCGTGGGAGCATGTTTTCCACGATCTTCTTACCGACCACTTCGGGCGACGTGCCGGGCGGCCACTTGGTGAATTCCTTCTGTGCGGTGGCGACGCCGGCGAGCCCAACGATCATCAGCCCGGTGAGCAAACGGTGAATGACGGTGCGCATCTCTTGTCCTCTCAAGAAAGCGTCTGCGTCCTGCGGCAACGCAGACCACAAATAGATGACGAATTCTCAAAGTTAACACGAGATGGCGCCCAGCGATCTTATTGCCGGGTTCGTCGAATCATTTAGCGATTTCAAATTGATTCGCTCGCGGCGGGGTGCGAGAATTCGGAGGAAAGGGCCGCAAAGGCATCGGCAAGGAGACAACATGAGATCGACGAAACTGGCACCGATTCAAACCAAGACGTGCGTCGTCAGAAACACAGGGGCGCGAAAGGGACGGCATCTGTCCGTCACCCCTCGGACGACGGCTTCGCGGCATCTTTATTTCGGGCGCATCGTGCTCGATCGCGGCGACGCGCCGGTGGAGGTGGAAGGCGGAAAGCGCGAAACCGGACTGATATGCCTGCGCGGCAGCGCCACGGTGCAGGTGGCAGCCGCGGAATACACGATGGGCCGCTACGACGCGCTCTATATTCCACGCGAGAGCCGGTTCCGCGTGACCGCGGGCGCGGAGGGCTGCGACTTCGCCGAGCTATCCGCTCCGGTCAAGCAAACGCACCCGCTGCAGTTCGTCTCGTTCGCCGAGATTCAGAAGGACCCAGGACTGCATTTTATGGCCGGCGGCCCCAACTCCGAGCGCACGATCAACATCCTGCTCGGGAAAAATGTCGAGGCTGGACGCATCGTGGCGGGGGTTACGTTCAGCAAGCCTGGCAACTGGACGTCGTGGCCGCCGCACGAGCACGCGGTGATGCTGGAAGAGGCTTATCTCTACGTCGACATGCCGGCGCCGGCCTTCGGCGTGCAGTTCGTCTACGCCAACACCAACGACCCGGAGCTAGCGACGTTCGTTCGCGACGGAGACGTGGTGATCATGCCGAAAGGCTACCATCCGAACGTGGCGGCGCCGGGATCGCAGATCAATTTCCTGTGGATGATGGCGGCCAACCGCGAAGGCGCGGACCGGCAGTTCGGCGTGGTCCACGTGCAGCCCGAGTTCGCGGGCGGCGGCTCCGGTCTGGAGCGCGGTCAGGCTGGGAGGTAGGAGCGATGTTTCGTCTGGACGGGAAAGTCGCCCTGGTGACGGGCTCCAATCGCGGTATGGGCGCGGCGATGGCCCTCGGTTTCGCGCGCGCCGGAGCAAACGTCGTGCTGCACGATATGGCGGCGCCCGAGGAGACGGCGAAGCGCATTCGCGAGGAGACCTCCGTGCGCACGCACTGCCTGGCCGCCGATCTCAGTTCCCGCGCGCAGGCGGACCGGCTGATCGGAGAGGCCGTGGCGGCCATGGGCGCGGTGGACATTTTGGTAAACAACGCCGGCATCATCCGGCGCGCGCCGGCGGCGGAACATGGCGACGAAGACTGGGACGCGGTGATCGAGATCAACCTGACCGCCGTGTTCCGGCTGTGCCGCGCGGCGGGTGCGCATATGCTGCCGCGCGGGCGGGGCAAGGTTATCAACATCGCGTCGCTGCTCGCATTTCAGGGCGGGATCAACGTGCCCTCTTACGCGGCGGCGAAGGGCGGTGTGGCGCAGATCACCAAGGCGCTGGCCAATGAGTGGGCCGGGCGCGGAGTGAACGTGAACGCGATTGCGCCGGGCTATATGCGCACGGAGAACACGCGTCCGCTGTTCCAGAACGAGGAGCGCCGGCAGGCGATTCTGGAACGCATCCCGGCCGGGCGCTGGGGCGAGCCGGAGGACGTTTGCGGCGCAGCGGTGTTCCTGGCTTCGGCGGCGTCGGATTACGTCCACGGGCATGTGCTGGTGGTGGACGGCGGATGGATGGCGCGCTGATCGGAAATCGCATTTTCGGCACATGGGCCGCGGCGCTGCTGGCGCTGAGTCTCTACTATCCTGCCCCCGCCACGGCCCAACCGCCAGGCCGGAGCGACCCGTCATTCTCGCAACCCTCGCGCGCGCCGGGCGTGGATTACGTGCTGCCTACGGAGGGTGAAGTCAAGGCGACGCTCGACCGCATACGCGACTACTTCGTTCGCACCACGCCCGATCGCATCATCGACACCGCGACCGGCGCACCGGTCGAAGATCTGACGAAGCCCACCAGGACGGCCGGCATTGACCTGCGGCCCGGACCGTTCAACGATTGGGATTACCCGATGGGAGTGGCGCTGGCCGCCATGTTACAGGCTGGCGATGTAACTGGCGACGCGACTTACTCAGATTACGCGCTCAAGAACTTCGATTTCATCTTCGACCACCTGGACTACTTTCGCGAGCAGACCAGACAGTTCGGCGCGCAAAACTACGGTTACCGGCGGCTGATCGAGATGCGCGAGTTGGACGATTGCGGCGCCATCGGCGCGGCTCTCATCAAGGCCTATAACAAGAAGAAGGACGCTAGATACCGCGCCACCATCGATGCCGTCGCGGAGTTTATCGCACACAAGCAATTCCGCATGCCCGACGGCACGCTGGCGCGCCGGCGACCGCAACCCGTCTCGCTCTGGGCGGACGACCTGTACATGGCGGTCCCGTTCCTGGCGCAGATGGGGGCGCTCACCGGCCAGCGCTCCTGGTTTGACGACGCCGCCCGGCAGATGATTCAGTCGTCGGCGCGTCTACAGAGCCACGCAAGCGGGCTATGGGATCACTCCTGGTTCGAGAACGCCGCGCCGGACCCCAAGTTTTATTGGGGCCGCGCATCCGGATGGGCGATGATGGCCGCGGCCGAACTGCTGAGCGTGCTGCCGGAGGACCATCCCGAGCGGGAGCGTGTCCTGGAGATTTTCCGGCGCGGCGCGCAGGGAGCGGCGGCCACTCAGGGCGGCACTGGACTGTGGCACCAGTTGCTGGACAAAACCGACAGCTACCTGGAAACGTCCGCCTCGGCGATGTTCACCTTCGCCATCGCGCGCGGCGTGAATCGCGGCTGGCTGCCGCCGGTCTACGCACCGGTGGCGCAAGCCGGATGGCAGGCACTGGCCACCAGGGTGCGGGCGGATGGCCGCATCGAAGGCATCTGCGTCAGCACCACCGCCGCTTACGACGCCGTCTATTATTACAATCGCCCCACCGACCTTGGCGCCATGCAGGGCTACGGCCCCACGCTGATGGCCGGCGCCGAAGTAATCGCCATGCTGCGCAACTTCGACGTCGAGCGCACGCTGAACACGTTCCACTACCGAAAACGAGTTCGGTAGGGCCGGGCAGTTCCCGGGGCAGTGCCCGGCCCCTACAACCGAAAGGGTCGGGTTAGCACTTACAAGATGAGCACTGAGCGCTCGCCAAGAAATGACCGTACCATCCGCCGATGAAATGACGATTTCCCGACAAGCCCTTAGCTTAGTCAGCGCTCGCTAAAGCAGATCACCGTGCCGTCGGGGTCGCGGACCTCGGGAACGCCGCCAGTGATCTTGAGTTCCAAGCCGCGCTTCTTCAGTTCCTCGGCGGCCCGCTTCGGGTTGGCCGCGAACGTGAGCTCCGGCATTGCGCCGGCGACCGGCGGCCGGAGCTCGATGGTCTCAGCCGGGGTTCCCGGCGCGCTGAGCTTGTAGCCGCTGCCTGAAAATCCCAGTTTGCCGGTAAAGAACGCCTTCTCGGCATCGACATCCTTCACCGTCATGGCGACACCGATCATGTGATCGGAAATGCGCGCTGCGTCCAAGTGTTTCCCATGATCTTCGTAGTGCAGCGACCCGGGCAGATACTGCGTGTACTCGATCACCTGGCCTTCCGGATCGCGTAGGTTGAACAGCAGGTTGCCGGCGTGGGCCTTTCTCGGCTGAGTTGGAGCAAGTCCCAGCGCTTTGTAAGCCGCGCTCACGCGATCCATGTCACCGGTCAACAAGCAAATGTGCATGAGGCCGAGCGGCTCGGTTGGGCGGTTGCGCCGGTAGAGCTCGATGAACTGGCTGTCGCTCACCTTCACGTAGGAAGTGGTGGTGCCCTGGTCATCGCTGAACTCGAAAGCTTGCTGCCACCCCAGGGTCTTGTAAAACGCGCGCGATCGGGCGACGTCGCTGACGCGCAATGCCACGTGGGCGATACCATCGAGCGCCCGCGTATCCTGGGCGCGGAGCGGAGCCGTGCCGCCGAAGCCGAAGAACAGAAGCGCTACAGCAAAACCGGCCCGTTGCGGGAGGTTGGTCATAACAGGAGATGCCACGTGCGGCACTGGTTCATCATAACTCCGTTGCCGGCGGCGGCAACACGCACGCGAACCGCCGCGTCTTTGAGTCGACCACCCGCATCTTATAATTCGAACAGGAATCGACAATCTCCATGAAGACTACCGGCAATACAATCTTGATTACGGGCGGCGGCTCCGGCATTGGCCGCGGCCTTGCAGAAGCTTTCCACGTTCTGGGAAACCAGGTCATCATAGCCGGCCGCCGCAAGCAGGTGCTCGATGAAACCACAACCGCGAACCACGGCATGACGTCTCTTACGCTCGATATCGAAGACGCCGCCAACATACGCACTTTCGCGGCTGAGTTGGCTGCGCGCTATCCGAAGCTGAATGTCCTGATTAACAATGCCGGCATTATGCGGTTCGAAAAGCTCCGCAGCCAACAGGAAGGTTTCGGCGACGCCGAATCTATTGTCGCCACCAATCTGCTGGGCCCCATCCGTCTCACCGCGGCGCTTTTGCCTTTGCTCGAAAAGCAGCCGTACTCGGTCATCATGAACGTCTCTTCCGGGCTGGCTTTTGTTCCGCTGGCTTCGACTCCCACTTACTGCGCTACCAAGGCCGCCATCCATTCGTACACACAATCGCTTCGCTGGCAGCTCCAAGGGTCGTCGGTAGAGGTTTTCGAACTCATCCCTCCTTATGTCGCGACGCGGCTCTTGGACGGGGCCTACGACCCGCGCGCGATGCCGCTGGATAAGTTCATTGCAGAAGCGATGGAGATCCTGAAGACGCAGCCGGCGGCGGCCGAGGTCTGCGTGGAAAATGTGAAGCCGCTCCGTTTCGCAGCCGAGAGCGGCCGTCATGATTCCATCTTCCAGCGCCTCAACGAGGCAAGGGGGAACGCGCCCGCTTAAGCACCTGCCAGTCTATGCGGTTCCCGACCGCAAGATGTGCGACTCCCGAAAAAACCTTCAGTCAGAGATGGATCAACCCGCGGTCGGCGAGTTGCCTCGTAATTCCGCAACATTCGCGGCGGACCAGGGCCGGATCGGCGGATTGCATTGCCGCGAACTGGTCCGCGACTTCCGCCAGGGTCTTCTTACCGTCGAACAAGGCGATGAAGTTGGCGACCTGGGGCTGTAAGGCCAGCGAATAGGGAAGACCCTCACCAGGCTGGAGATCCACAGACGTCAATTTCCATCCTTCGGGAGAGATGGCAAATTGTTCTTGCAGCCGGGCGGAAACGGGCAGAGCCGGACGAGTCGCCAACAGTTGTTCATCGCCGACGAGACTTTCGAGAACATCGCGATTCGCGAAGGCATGCCGCAAAAACTCGCCGAACGGGCGCTTGGGATGGGGCAGTTCTTCCAGGCGAATCCAGTTACGGCCCTCTCGCTTGCGTAAGACAACGATTCCTCCGCAGATCGCTTTCACCTGTTTGCTCTCAAAATAAGCCTGCCACTGGTTGGCCAGGGCCGCTTGAGCTTCAGGCGTGGAGACTTCATCGCGGTCCTCCTGGATGCGAAGCAGGGCGTACTCCAGGGCCGATCTCCTATAATTCACCAAGACCCAGACATCGCAGCCGAGGCCTTGGAACCATTCCTTCAGCCGGTCCTGCCAGAGCTGGCCCTCAACCTGAACCCACTCGATCAGCATCTGGCAGTAGCCGTTTTCGTTGAGGTGTTCGGGCGCGTCGAGAATCAGAGACCGGCAGAAGCCATCGAGCTCCATGCTGTTGTCACTGTATGTGCGGCGAACAGACGGGGTGACAAAGAATGGAGGATTGGCGAGGATCAAATCGAAGCGCTCGCCCCTCACGGGCTCGAATGCGCTGCCCTCGCGAAATTCCACATTGGTCACGCCGTTCAGGGCGGCATTGAACACGCAGAACTCGCGGGCGCGGGAATTCAAATCGGTGGCGACTACACTAGCGCTGTGCGATGCCGCCATCAGAGCCAGAACGCCGTTGCCGGTACCCAGGTCGAGCATGCGGCCAACAGGGGTCTGGATGGACAGGTGATAACAGAGCAGTGTAGCGGGAGTGGGCCAGAGGACCGTGTCAGATCGTAGGGTTCCAGTTCTCGAGACGGCGTGATCGGAAAGGATCAGGTAATCAGCAAAAGCGGAGACACGCACGGTCGATACCAGGCTGCCGTCTTGCGGGGTCAGCAATCCCGCTTTGAGAAACAGGCTGAGCATTCGTTCCGGAATCATCTCCGCGGCCGTAACCGTCTCCACTGGAGCACCGATCCAAAACCAGCGGAAGAGAGTAGTCAGGCGCGAAGGCTCGAGCAGGAGGCCGAGCAGATAGAGCTTCAGCAGATCAAGCTGGCGCATCCCGGCGGCGCCAAAACGGTTTTGGAGGGCATCGCTGGTGTAGCCGGATTCGCGGAAGAAACTGCGGAATTCCCTGCCCTCGTCAGCGTTGAGACATTGCAGCATAGTGCGCCCCGCGCTTCACCGCAAGAAGCGCTCTAATCGCTCCAGCGCTTCCTCCAGGCGCTGCGGCTTGGTAAGCACGCCGCCAAATAGGTCGCCCTTTTCGGCGAACCGGCCCGGTGCATTCTCGATGTTGAACTGCGCCGGATGAAGGCCCGGCCGCACTTCGCTCCATTCGAGCGGCGTCGCCACCGGCGCTCCCGCGTACGCGCGCAGCACGTAAGGCGCGGCGATGGTTTTCGATTTTGCGTTCTGCATGTAATCGAAATACACGCGGTCCTTCTGCCGCTTGGAAACCGTGCGCGGCATGGTGAACAGGCCAGGGCGCCCGGAGTCCCCCAGACGGGCTAGCAGCTCGGCGAATGTGCGGGTTTCTTCGAACGTGTACACGGGCTCCACGGGGATGTACACATGCATTCCGTCACCGCCGGTGGTCTTGGGATAACCGGTCAGGCCGATGCGGTCGAGCAGTCCTTTCACCACTAGCGCCGCTTCGACGATCAGATCATAAGGGCATTCCTGCGGGTCGAGATCGATCAACACGAAATCCGGATAATCCAGCCGGGGCGAGCGGCTCATCCAGGGGTTGTGATCGATGCAGCCCAGGTTCACCAGGTACAGCAAGCTTGCGCGGTCCTGCGCGAAACAATACTTAATGGGTTTGGAAGTGTGGTCGGATTCGATCAGCTCCGTGCGCAGCCAGTCCGGCAGGCTATCGCGCACGTTCTTCTGAAAGAAGAATTCCTTCCGGATGCCATCCGGATATCGTTTGAGCGATAGCGGCCGGTCTTTCAGATACGGCACGATGAGGTCCGCCACTCGGCTGTAATAATTCAGCACGTCGCGCTTCGTGTAGCCTTCGTCGGGATAAAACACCTTGCCGAGGTTGGTGAACTTGAGTGCGTGGCCATCGATCTCGCGCGTCGCCTCTTTTTCGTCCGCGCCGAGCGGTTCTTCCGGTTCGCGCGCTGCTTCTTCGCTCATAACCTCGGCGGGCCGCTTGTCTTCCCGCAGCCCGAGAAAAACCGGCGCACGCAGGTGATGTTCCGGCGTCCAGCTTGCAAACTTCACCTGGCAGACCAGCTCGGGTTCGACCCAGGTGATGCCTCGTTCCGGTACGGGCCGCTCGCGAAACGGGCACGCGCTCACGATCAGCGGCTGCAGCCTGGCGTCAAGCGCCGCCAGCAGTTTCTGATCGAAGCCCGTGCCCACGTTGCCCACCCATCGCAGCTCGCCCTCGTCGTACTCGCCCAGTACCAGCGCGCCGAAATAAGACCGCGCTCCTTCGGGTGCGGTGAAGCCGCCAACCACAAATTCCTGGTCGCCGGTGATCTTGATTTTCAGCCATTCCCGGCTCCGCCGCGATTCGTACACGCTGGTCGCGTGCTTCGCCATCACGCCCTCGAGACCGTTTTCGCGCGCCGCTTCCAGCAGCTCCGCGCCGGCGCCTGGAAAGGCCTCGGAAATGCGCAGCGCCGGCCCCGGCGTTACCACCCGCTCGAGCAGTTTGCGGCGCTCGCTCAGGCTGGCCCGCCGCAGATCATAGCCATCCAGGTAGAGCAGATCGAAAACGAAATAGACGGCCGGATGCGAGCGCGCCAGGTGCGCCACGGTGTTGGGGTCGGTGTTGGAGATGCGCGGCTGGATGAGGTGAAATTGTGAAACGCCTTTGGCATCGAGCACCGCGATCTCACCATCCAGCACGGCGCGCGCAGCGGCCACCTGGTGCGGAATCACCGCCAGCTCGGGATACTGCCGCTCGCAGCGTACGCCGCTGCGCGACGTAAGGCGGAATTCCTCATGTTCGATAAACGCAATCGCGCGCACGCCATCCCATTTCACTTCGAACAACCATTCGCTGCCGTGCGGCGGTTGGCCGGCCAGCGTGGCCGTCATCGGCTCCAAAGCTGCCGGCATTTCCGCGGCGCGCGCGCCACGGATCTTTTCCCAATTGACGCTGACTCTCTTTCTGGCTGCCGTGGGCTGCGCGGCGGCCGCAGTCTTGGCGCCGTGCCGCGCCGGACGGCTGCTCTTCCACACCCGGTCCGCCGCGCCTGCGGTCTTGCGTTTGCTCTTCCGAGCTGGAAGGTTCTGCGCAATCTCCTGCTGCGTGCGCCCGGAAAGTACGCTCGTCGCGTGGGCTTCCACATCCCAGCCCGGCGTGGCGAACTGGTCGCGTTTTTTAAGGATCAACCACTCGTTTCCTTTGCCACGGTCCTTCATGTGGACCAAGGCGAAATCGCCGTTGAGCTTTTCGCCGTGCAAGCGGAATTTCAGGTCGCCGCGCGCCAGTTGTTCGGCACCGGAGGCGTCGCCCAGCAATTCGAACGTGCCGCGGTCCCACAGCATCACGCTGCCGGCGCCGTAATTTCCCGCCGGAATGTTGCCTTCGAAATCGCCGTACTCGACGGGGTGATCCTCGACATGCGCCGCGAAGTGTTTCACCGTTGGATCGAGCGTCGGGCCCTTCGGCACCGCCCACGATTTCAGCACGCCGTCGATCGCCAGCCGAAAATCGTAGTGCAGCCGCGTGGCATCGTGCCGCTGCACGCAGAAGTAATTGCCGGAGCCCTGCAGCCCCCCCGGCGCCGGCTCCGGAGTGTTGCCAAAGCGGCGTTTCTTCGCGTACTCTTCGAGCGGCATAAGTACCTTTACAGCACGCCGTTTACATCTCATCGGGCATTGTAGTATGTTGGGAGCCTCAGAGTTGCACCGCGGTTCGGGAGCCGCGCTTATGGCATCGAGCGTTTGGAAGGGGCACATCACATTCGGGCTGGTTTCGTTTCCCGTGCGTTTGTTCAGCGCCGCACGCAGCGAAACCTTGAGTTTCAACCAGCTCCACAAGGACGATAATTCGCGTATCCGCCAGGTCACTTACTGCCAGGCCGAAGACAAGCCGGTGCCACGCAGCGAGCTGGTCAAAGGCTACGAATACGAAAAGGACCGCTACGTGGTCATCGACGACGAGGACATTAAGAAGGTGGCACCCAAAACTGCCAAAGTGATGGAAATCCTCGAATTCGTCAAGGCCGCTGACGTGGACCCGGTATACCTGGAAAGTTCCTACTACGTGGCACCCGATGAGGGCGGCGAAAAACCATACGCGCTGCTGTTTCAGGCCATGCGCGAATCGAAATACTTCGCCCTGGCGAAGGTGGCCATGCACAACCGCGAGCATGTTATCGTGCTCCGGCCCGGCGCCAAGGGGATTCTCTCACATACCATGTTTTACCAGGACGAAATCCGCCAGGTGGATGAGTTCCGCACAGACACGAGCCTTGTCAAGGACAAGGAGCTCGACATGGCCAAGATGCTGATCACCTCGCTCGAGGCCGAGTTCGAACCGCAGAAATACCACGACTCTTACCGCGAAAACCTGCGGCAGATGATTGAGGCCAAGATCGAGGGCAAGAAGGTGGTCGAGACGCCCGAGGCGCACATAGCGCCCGTCATCGACATCATGGAAGCGCTGAAAAAGAGCCTGGCTGAAAAGCGGAAACCCGCTCAGGTTGCCACCGCGGCAGCCGGCAGTTCCGTAGAAGCCGCCGCCCCGCCAGTCGAGGCCGCCGCCAAGACCCGCGCGCGCAAGACCAAGACCGGCTGAGAGACGCCCGCGGCAAGGTACGCCTTTTTGAATCTCTCCCCTCGTTTTCGGCCGACCATCGTCACGTGAAATCAGTTAGTGTATGAGTTGGACGTAAACGCTGAAGACTGACTTAAATCCTATGCCTACCAAACTGACGAATGAAATCATCGCCGCCGCCATTGAAGGCTTCGAGTCCCAAAAGACTCAATTGAACGCTCAGATCGCGGAGCTTCGGCAGATGCTCTCCGGCCGCCCCGCCGGGACCGCCATCGCGCCGCAGCCCGCAAGACGCAGGCGCCGCAAGATGAGTGCGGCCGGCCGCGCGCGGATTGCCGAGGCGCAGCGGAAAAGATGGGCTGCAACCAAAAAGCCTCAAGCTGTGCAAGAGGCGGCGAAGCCGAAGCGAAAGCTTTCAGCGGCCGGCAGGCGGGCAATCATCGCCGCCGTCAAGAAGCGCTGGGCCGCGAAGCGGGCAGCCGCGAAGTAAACTGGTGCGATTGTAGTTAAGAGTCTTCGACACCCGCTTTTCCGAAAGGAAAGTTCTTTCTGTTTGGAAGGCAACGTAGCCGTGGTTCGCGGCACCGGGCACGGCACGAAAGGAAGCATGACATTGAAGCCTTCTATCTCTGCTCCGCGGGCGCTGGCGGTGTGCTTCGCCCTCTGCGCGAGCGCCTTGCCGGCTGTTTGCCAGGGCCATCCTTTCGCATCGAACGACGCCCAGGGGCCGCCGACGGTTCAGCGCATCCGGAACGGCGTCCAACTGACGACCGGAGATCTGAACGTCAAGGTGCAGTTCTACGCGGAGGGCACGGTCCGCGTCGTGAAATGGCCAGCCGGCGGCACGCCGGAAAAGGCCAGCCTCTCGGTAATTCAGAAAGACGTGCCGGAACTGAACGTGCGGTTCGAGAATAGCGCCGAGACCGTCACGCTCAGCTCGGGACAGCTCAGAGTTCGGCTGAATAAGAGCGATGGGACGATTCAGTATCTCGCCAATGACAACCACGCGCTTCTGAAAGAGCAAAGTCGGGCTGTTTTTACTCGATGTCACATCGAGCAGGAAAAGGCCGCGTTCAACATTCAACAGAACTTCACTCTGACCCCGGAGGAAGGTGTGTACGGGCTTGGACAGCACCAATCCGGTACCATGAATTACCGCGGGCGGACCGTGAAGCTGGTGCAATCCAACACGGAGGCGGTGACGCCCATGCTGGTCTCCACGGGAGGCTGGGGGATCTTCTGGGACAACTATTCCAAGACAATCTTCGCCGACTCTCATGAAGCGACGTCATTCTGGTCCGAAGTGGCGGACAACATCGACTACTATTTCCTGTTCGGCCCGACGATCGACCAAGCCATCGCCCGATACCGCCAGCTCACCGGGCAGGCGCCGATGTACGGCAAGTGGGCTTACGGCTACTGGCAAAGCAAGGAGCATTACGCGACCCGCGACGAACTGCTTGGCATCGCGCAGGAATACCGCCAGCGCCAAATCCCCATCGATAACATCGTCCAGGACTGGAATTATTGGGGCGGAAACGACATGTGGGGCGGAATGTTCTTCGACCAAACCAAGTACCCGCGGCCGACGGAAATGATCGACCTGCTGCACCAGGAACATTTCCATCTGATGATTTCCATTTGGGGCGGGCTCGGGCCTGCGTCGCCGATTTACAAGGATATGGAGCGGCATGGGTATCTGTATTCGCCGGTGGGTTGGGCCGGCTTCCGGTACTTCGATGCCTACAATCCGGCGGCCAACGACTTGTATTGGAAATATGCGAACGACGGACTGTTCTCCAAGGGAGTCGACGCCTGGTGGATGGATTCGACCGAACCCGACATCGTCAACGCGCTCACCAAAGAGTCGGAAGAGTATGAGATGAAGAGGGTGGAGAACAATCATCTCGGCTCGTTCGCCAGATATCTCAATCCTTACTCCCTCGTCATCACCGAAGGCGTCTACAAGAATCAGCGGAAAGAGACGGACCAGAAGCGGGTATTCATTCTTACCCGGTCGACATTCGCCGGCCAGCAGAGGGCTGCGGCAGCCACCTGGTCGGGAGACATCGGCGCCAACTGGGACGTCTATCGGAAGCAGATCTCCGCAGGGATCAATCACAGCATGGCCGGCATTCCTTACTGGACCTTCGATATCGGCGCGTACTCGCTCGGGTGCCAGGGGGGCGTGTTCTCGAACGGCGGCAAGGACCCGGCGTACCAGGAGCTATACGCGCGGATGTTTCAGTTGGGGGCCTTCTCTCCCATTTTCCGATCGCACGGATCGGAGACTCCGCGCGAGATCTGGGAGTTTGGCGATTACACCGGCGCGCTGATCAAATTCGACAACCTGCGGTACCGGCTGCTGCCCTACATCTATTCGCTGGCCTGGCGCGTTACACACGATGGGTATTCCATCATGCGCGGCCTGCCGATGGACTTCGCGCAGGACCGGAAGACATATTCGATCGACGACCAGTTCATGTTCGGCCCCGCAATCATGGTTTCTCCAGTGACAGAGTACATGTACCATCGCCCGCCCGAGAACACCATCCTCATTACGCCTGAGCACTTCAGGACGAAGGACGGGAAGCCGGGCCTGACCGCCAAATACTACTGCGATGCGGATTTCAAGACGCTGTGTCACGAAGCCGTGGAGCCAGACATCAATTTGTATTGGTACACGGGCTGGCCAAGTTTCATTACCAGCCCCAAATTCTCGATGCGCTGGGAAGGCAAGCTGATTCCGACCGAAACCGGGAAGTACCGGTTCAACATGAAGAGTTTCGGGCCGAGGCGAGTGTCTCTGGGCGGCAAGGAGGTGGCTCACAACTACGATTCGATGGAATCTCACACCGTACCGGTCGAGTTAGTCGCCGGAAAGGAATATGACTTTGCGTTCGAAACATCGAACGCGGTGCTTGGCGCTTTCCGTGCCCAGATGTACTGGAAAACTCCGGAGGTTTTCGCCCGCGAGGCAAGGCCGGCCGAACCGAGACAGAAGACGCGTACCGTTTATCTGCCGGCCGGGAATCGGTGGATCGATTTTTGGACGGGAGAGATGCTATCCGGCGGCAGAAGCGTGGCTGCGGACGCTCCCATCGACAAAATCCCGCTCATGGTCAGGTCGGGCTCCATCATACCGATGGGTCCATTCGTTCAATACTCCACGGAAAAGCCTGCCGATCCGATTGAGTTGCGTATCTACCCCGGCGCCAACGGTAGCTTCACGCTGTATGAGGACGAGAACGACAATTACAACTACGAAAAAGGCGTCTATTCGACGATCGATTTTAGCTGGGACGATGCGCAGCGACAGCTCAGAATCGATGCCAGGAAGGGAAGTTTCCCGGGCATGCTGAAGGCGCGGACTTTTCACGTTGTCATTGTGCGCAAGGGCCATGGCATAGGCGTGGAGGTCACAGAGAATCCGGACAAGGTGATTTCGTACCAGGGCGAGCAGCAGACGGTTGCATTATCGTTTTGATCGCTAAAGGAGTGTGCGATAATACTCACTCCATGGCCATTTTGGATATCAATGAGATCCGGGACATTCTCCCGCACCGGTACCCGTTCCTGCTGGTGGACCGTATTGTTGAGCTCGAAGCCGAGCGCGTCGTCGGCATCAAGAATGTCACCCACAATGAACCGTTCTTCACCGGCCACTTTCCGGACTTCCCTGTTATGCCAGGCGT
Source organism: Bryobacteraceae bacterium (assembly GCA_049587755.1). GTDB lineage: Bacteria > Acidobacteriota > Terriglobia > Bryobacterales > Bryobacteraceae > Bog-375. Next base: position 97,272 of record JBAVEN010000049.1, read on the forward strand.
GCTCATCATCGAGGCTATGGCGCAGACCGCCGGCGTGTTGGTGCTGAAATCCATTCCCGACCGGCATAGCAAGCTGGTGTTGCTGGTGGCGGTGGAGAACGCGCGCTTCCGCAAGCCGGTGGTCCCGGGCGACGTGCTGCGCATGGAAATGAAGGTGCTGAAGCGCAAAGCCACAGTAGCCAAAATGGCGGGAGTCGCCACAGTGGATGGCGCGGTGGTGGCCGAAGTGGAAGTGATGTGCAAGCTGGCGGACAAGGACGAAAGCGGCCCCGCTCAGGCCTAGCCGATGCCTATTCATCCGACGGCGATCGTCGACGCGCGGGCGCGCGTGGCGGCAAGCGCTGAAATCGGCCCTTACTGCGTGGTCGGGGCGGAGGTGGAAATCGGCGCCCGCACACGGCTGATGGCTAACCTTTACCTGGAAGGACCAACCTGGATCGGCGAGGACAACCTCTTTTTCCCCTTCAGCACAGTGGGCGTGGCCTCGCAGGACTTGAAGTACAAAGGCGAGCGCAGCGAAACGCGCATCGGCGACCGCAACCGCATACGGGAGTTCGTCACCATCCATCGCGGAACCCAAGGCGGCGGGCTGGTGACTTCCATCGGCAGCGATAACCTGATCATGGTGCAGGCGCACGTAGCGCACGACGTGCGTATCGGCGATCACGTGATTCTGGGCAACAGCGTAGGTGTGGCCGGGCACGTCATCATTGAGGATTGGGTGGACGTGAGCCCGTTCAGCGGCATCCACCAGTTCTGCCACATCGGCCGTCACGCGTTCATAGGCCCCTACAGCGTGATCAAGCAGGACGTGCTGCCGTATTCGCTGACCAGCCACAAGCCGGAATCGGCCGTGTTCGGCGCCAACTCGATCGGCCTGGAACGGCGCGGCTTCGACAAAGCCACCGTCGAGGCGCTTCAAACCGCGTTCCGCCTGCTGACACGTGCCGCCCTCAACACCTCGCAAGCTGTCGACCGCATCCGCGCCGAGGTGCCGGCGCTACCGGAGATTGAAGAACTGATCGCCTTCATCCGCGCGTCCGAGCGCGGCATCATTAAGTAAATGCGATACGGACTGATTGCCGGGAACGGGCGGTTTCCGCTGCTGGCGCTGGAGAGCGCCGCGCGGCTGGGGCTCGATGTTACGGTGATCGCGATCGAAGAGGAGGCGTCACCCGAAGTCGCCAGCCTGGCGCCGCGATGCCACTGGATCTCGCTCGGGCAGTTGAGCAAGCTGATCGAAATTCTCAAAAGCGAAGACATCACCGAAGTGGCGATGTGCGGGCAGGTGAAGCACGCCAAAATCTTTTCCTCGATTGTGCCCGACTGGCGGCTGGTGAAGCTGCTGGCTTCCCTGCCCTCGCGAAATACCGACGGACTGATTGGCGGCGTGGTGAAGGTGCTCGAAGGCGAAGGCATTCACCTGCGCGATTCCACCTGGCTGCTCAAACCGCTGCTAGCCGCGGCGGGTGCCATGACGCGACGCAAACCGGACAAAGAGGAAATGGCGGACGTGGATTATGGGTGCCGCGTCGCCAATGCGCTGGCCGGTTTCGACGTGGGACAGGCGGTGGCGATTTCCGGGCGTGCATGCGTGGCTCTCGAAGCCATGGAAGGCACCGACGCCATGCTGCGCCGCGCGGCGGGGCTGGCGAACGGGCGGCGCTTAGCGCTGGTCAAGGTGGCGCGCCGCCGCGAACACCTGCTGTTCGATGTGCCGGCGGTGGGCCGCGCGACGATTCCCGTGATGCGCGAGTGCGGCGCCACCGTGCTCGCCGTCGAAGCCGGCCGCACCCTGCTGCTCGACCGCGCGGAGATGATTGAAGCCGCTGACGAAGCCGATATCGCCGTTGTCGGCATCGAAGCCTGAAGCGTCCTCGTGCCCCGTGCTTGCTATAATCCGGCCTGGGAGTTTGTTGAGAGGCATTCCGGTTAATCATCTCTCGGGAATTGCAAAGAAAACACGCCCGCACGCGGGCGTTGGCAGGTTAAAACCTGCCCCACCTAGAAACGAGGCACTGATGCGATATATTTCGCGATACACGATCATCGCCGCCGCCGTTTTCCTGGGCGCGGCTACTTACTGCCAGACTCTACCGTCCGGCGTGCAAAAGGTAACTTCGGTCGAGGGCATCACCGAGTATGCGTATCCGAACGGCCTGCACGTGCTGCTGTTTCCGGACGCGTCCAAGCCCAAGGTCACGGTGAACGTCACTTACCTGGTTGGTTCGCGGCAGGAAGGCTACGGCGAAACCGGCATGGCGCACCTGCTGGAGCACCTGATGTTTCGCGAAACCAAGACGCGGACCAACATCAAGAAGGACGTAAGCGACCACTCGTCGCAGTTTAACGGATCGACCGCGTGGGACCGCACTAACTACTTCGAAACGGTGAACGCAACCGATGAGAACCTCCGCTGGGCGCTCGCGCTGGAAGCCGATCGCATGGTGAACACACGCGTCGAAAAGGAGATCCTCGACAAAGAAATGACGGTGGTGCGGAACGAGTTCGAGGCGGGCGAGAACAATCCCTTGAACATGATGTTCCAGCGACTGCTCGAGACCGCGTACCTGTGGCACGCCTACGGACACCTTCCGATCGGCAACCGCTCCGATATCGAACACGTGCCGATCGAGCGGCTGGCGGCTTTCTATCACAAGTATTACCAGCCCGACGACGCGGTGCTGACCATCGCCGGCAAGTTCGACCAGACCACGATCTTACAGTGGGTGGCGGAGACGCTCGGACGGATTCCGCGGCCGGCACGCACGCTGGAGGCAACCTACACTGTCGAGCCCACGCAGGACGGCGAGCGCTCCGTGATACTCCGCCGCGTGGGAAGCCTGCAGGGCGCGGCGGTTATGTACCACGTTCCGGCCGGCAGTCACCCGGATTCGGCGGCGCTCGAAGTGCTTTCCGACGTGTTAGGCGACACCCCGTCCGGCCGCCTGTACAAGGCTCTCGTAGATACCAAGAAAGCAGCGGCCGCCGGCATGATTCATCTTGAACTGCACGACCCGGCAGTGATATTGGCCTTCGCCATCTTACGCCAGGAGCAATCCCTGGACGATGCGCACGCGATTCTTCTGAAGAACGTCGAAAGCCTGGCCAGCGACCCTCCCACTAAAGAGGAAGTAGAGCGATCGAAAACCCGCCTGCTGAAACAGATCGATCTCGCTATGACGGACACGCAGCAGATAGCGCTGGCGCTGAGTGAAGTGATTTCCGAAGGCGATTGGCGCCTGCTGTTCCTGGAGCGCGACGAGATCAAAAACGTCACGCCCCAGGACGTGCTGCGCGTCGCCAAGGCCTATCTCAAGGAATCCAACCGCACGTTTGGCGAGTTCATCCCCGACAAGACGCCGGATCGCGCCGAGATCCCCGCGGCGCCCGACCTGGCCGTGGTGTTCAAGGGCTACAAGGGCGGCGAGCAGATCTCCCAAGGCGAGGTATTCAATCCGGCGCCGGCCAACATTGAGGCGCGGACGAAAAGAATCAAGCTGCAGAACGGAATGACGCTCCTGCTGCTGCCCAAGAAAACCCGCGGCGGCACGGTTCATGTGCAATTGGGCATCCGCTTCGGCGACGAAAAATCGCTGGCGGGAAAGGAAGCGGCGGCGGAGATGGCGGGCAGCCTGTTGATGCGCGGCACCAAGAGCAAAACGCGCCAGCAGATCCAGGATGAGATGGACCAATTAAAGGCGCAACTGAACGTGGGCGGCGGCGTGACCGGCGCCTACGCCAGTATCGAAACGGTAGCGGCCAACCTCCCCGGCGCTTTGCGGCTGGCTGCCGACGTTCTGCGCGAGCCTTCTTTCCCTGAAAGTGAATTCGAACCGGCGCGACAGCCGCGCCTGGTGGGCCTCGAAGCCTCCAGGACCGAGCCCCAGGCGCTCGGCCCGCTCGAGTTGCAACGCCATTTGAAACCCTACCCGCGCGGCGATACGCGCTACGTGAGCACCTTCGACGAGCAGATTGAAGACCTGAAGAAAGTCACGCTCGACGATGCCAAGAAGTTTTACGCACAGTTCTACGGCGGCGACAACGGCGAACTGGCGATCGTGGGTCAGTTCGATGAGGCTGAAATCGAGAAGCTGGCGACCGGCCTGTTCGGCGATTGGAAGAGCGCCAGCCACTTCGCGCGCGTGCCGGAACCGTACCAAAAGGTCGGCCTGATCGATCGCAAAATCGAAACGCCCGATAAAGAGAACGCGGTCTTCACCGCCGGCATGAATACGCCGCTCGCGATTGACGATCCAGACTACGCCGCCGTGATGATGGCCAACCGGCTTTTCGGCGTCACCTTCGCCTCGCGCTTGGTGCGCCGCATTCGCGACGCTGACGGGCTCAGCTATGGCGTCCGTTCCTCGATCGGCGTGCCGGGCAAGGACAACGGCGCCACGGTTTCGGTGTGGGCCATTTGCGCTCCCCAGAACGCTCCCAAGGTGGAAGCCGACTTCCGCGAGGAACTGGCCCGCGCGCTGAAGGACGGCTTCACGGAGAAAGAAGTGACGGCGGAGAAGAAGGCGTGGAAGGACGAGCTGACCTTGCAGCGGTCCGAAGACGGGTCGCTGGCCAGCCTGCTGCTGAACCGCGAGCGCTTCGGCCGCAGCATCAAATTCGACGAGGCGCTGGAAGCCAAAATCGACACGCTCACCGTGGCCGAGGTGAACTCGGCGTTCCGCAAGCACGTGGTCCCGGCCGATTTCAGCTATGTGAGGGCCGGCGATTTCAAGAAAGCCGGCGTGCTGCAAGCACCGTAGGCAGACAGCAAGAAAGCCGTAAAGAAATCAGCCACGGATGAACACAGATCAACACTGATAAGAAGATTTCTCGGTTCTTGTTTTTATCTGTGTTCCTCTGCGTTCCTCTGTGGCTCAAAATAGAGTTTTATGACGAAAATCAGACTGGCGGTGGTGGGCGCGGGGCAGTTCGGCCGCAACCATTGCCGCGTGGCGAGGGAAGCGGAGCGCGCCGAGCTGGCGGCCATCGTGGATATCGATCGGGCGCGCGCCGAAGAAGCCGCGGCAGCGCACGGGGGCGCGGCCCTCACCGATGCGCGCGAGTTGGCGGGGAGAGTCGATGCCGCCATCGTCGCTGTGCCGACCAGCGCGCATGAGGCCGTGGCCTGCGCGCTGCTCGAAGCCGGCATCGACGTCCTGGTGGAAAAGCCGATCGCGCCGGACGCCGCCGCCGCCGGACGCATTATCGATAGCGCCGCCCGCCACGGCCGCGTTTTGCAGGTAGGGCACCTGGAGCGGTTCAATCCAGCCGTGCAGGAACTGGAGCGCCGCGCCACGCTACCGCTGTTTTTCGAGATCCACCGCTTGAACCTGTTCAGCCCGCGCAGCCTGGATGTGGACGTGGTACTCGACCTGATGATCCACGATGTGGACATCGTGCTCGCTTTGGCCGAGGCAGAGCCTGCCGAAATTCGCGCCGCCGGTATTTGCATTCTTTCGCCCAAAGTGGATATTGCCAACGTGCGCCTGCAATTCCCCAAAGGCTGCGTGGCCAATCTGACTGCCAGCCGGGTTTCCACCGAGCGGGTGCGCAAGCTGCGCCTCTTCCAGCCGCGGCAATACCTGTCACTCGATTACGCGCGCCAGGACTTGGCCATTTTTTCGGTGGACGATGCCCGGCAAATCGGCTTCCAGCAAGCCCCAGTCCAAAAGGGCGAGCCCCTCAAGCTGCAACTGGAAGCCTTTCTGGACGGGGTGGAAAGCCGCACGGTGACGAAATGTGCCGGAGCTGCGGCGCGTCAAACCTTGAGTGTGGCACTGGCGATTCTTGATAAAATCGAGGAGCACTCGCAAGTGGTCTCGCACGCGCTGAGCGCGGGATGGAAACCGTAGCAAATCAACCGATTAACGCTGGACCGATTGAAGCCGAACTCCACCTGCTGACCGACTGGAGCGATCCCGGCGCCGGGGCGCGCCGGCGCAAAGCGGCCCTCGCCACCATCGCGATTCACGTGACGGTAGTGGTGGCCCTGTTCACGCTGCCGGAAAACATCCTCGAAGGGCCGCGGCGGGCGCTGGAGAACACCATTACACCGCTCATCGAGCCGCCCACTGAGCTCACCCAGAAAGCGCCGAACCGGAGCAAAGTTACGGCGGAATTCGAGGTGCGGCCCTCCCCCGAACGGCCGCGCGTGGAAATGCCGCAGGCGCCGCCGGTTGTCCACGAGAAGCCACGCCCGCTGGTCATGCCTTCGGTGCCCGCCGCCAAGCCGGTCCTTCCCCCGCCGCTGCCCGAAGCTCCCAAACTCGACACCACCAAGGAGCCGCCCAAGCCTGAGCTGCCGCAGCTTGCCCAGGTGCAACCGCAGATACAGCTACCGGAACAACCGAAGCTGACGCTCGAAAATGCCGGCCACGCGGCGCCCCCCGGCCAGGTTACCGGACGCATACCGATGCCGCGCAATTCGGTGACGGAAGCGACCCAGGATGCGGCCCGCGGCCACGGTCTCGGCGGCCCGCTGGTGGTAGGCGATCCCGGCGCCTCGGATCCGTTCGTATACGGCGGCATTCGCCAGTCGCCCACGCCCGGAAGGCCCGGTGTCAACATGGAGCTGAAGAGCGATCCCATGGGCGTCGATTTCCGGCCCTACCTGTTGGAGGTGCTGGCCGCCGTGCGTCGCAACTGGATGGCGGTGATGCCGGAAAGCGTCAGCCTCGGTTTGCGCGGCCACGTCTCGATTCAGTTTGCCATCGGCCGCGCCGGCGCCGTGCTCAAGCTGGTGTACGCGGAGCAATCCGGTTCGCGGTCGCTCGATGAAGCCGCAGTGGCCGGCATCAGCGCCTCCAACCCGTTTCCTCCGCTGCCGACTGAATTCAAGGGCGAGCGCATTGTGGTCCAGCTCAACTTCGCCTATAACATGCCGCGCCGATGAGTGGCGTGCGATTCGAGGCCATGGATTACGCGCCGCCGGGTGCTCCGCGCCATCGCTCCGCATCCCGGCGCACCGCTGGGCGACAATAGAAGCGTCGATGAAAAGCCGCCTCTCCGCCGCCATGGGTACCTACGCGATCCTCGCAATTTTGGCCGGCTTCACGCTCGATGGCGGCTTGTTGCGCGACGCGGTTTGGGTTCTGATGGCCGGTCTCGCCATCAAAACCTACATCGCCCACCGCGCCGGCTGGTGAGTAAGCACTTGCCGATTTGCACAGAACGCCATCGCTGTTTACGGATACGGCTCAATTTCCGGCGGCCTGGCGTCGGGCTCGACCAGCCAAACGCGCCGCGTGGGGTAACATTCGATCAGCTTCTGATTCTCGGTGTAGCCGAGATCGGCTGCCCAGATTACCTCCGCCGCGTCGATATCGGCGGCATTGTGGATCCACTCGTGAAACATGTGCTGCGGGCCGTAGCGCACGAAGACGAGATGCTTGCCGGCTGATGACGCCAGTTGATCGTTGATGCGGATGCGGCCCTCCGGATCGCCGTAATTGATGAAGTCGGCGGTGTCATAACGCCCGGCGGCAAGCAGCATGGTTTCGTTGCCGCACATCATGCCGTACCAGAACAGGAAATGGGCCAGTGCGAGAAACACGATGAGCCGCGCCGCGGCGCGCCCGGCCGGCCAGCGGCTCAGGTATTGGAGCGCCGCCACGCCCGCCAGCACGAACACGCACGTCAGCGCGGCGATGTAGTGCGGATAAAAGTAGGGATAGAAATTATCCGCCAGCGCGAACAACAGGATGGCGCCCAAAGCCCACAGCAGCGGCCAGCGCCGCCGCGCAATCGCGGCCAGAAAGGCCGGCAGCGCCACCAGCAGCGGCGGGTAAAAGAAGAAGCGGTAAAACGGAAGCCGCTCCTCCAATCGCGCGATGTATTTGGCCGGCGTGTCCGGGCCATCGCCATGAACGATCGACTGGGCGCGGTAATCCATCTCCTGTTCCGGCGTCAGCGCGCGGTGCGGCTCCGGGTTCGGCTGGAAAGTGAACGTCGCCGGCACGCCATACTGGTAGCGGCTGAGCATGTAGGGGAGCGTGGTCCAGCTTCCGGTCACGGCCTTGTTTTGCGCCAGGGTGAGCGAAACCGCGGGCAGCAGCGTGACGCCGATAATCGGCAACGCCTGCAGAAAGCGGCGCCAGCCGGGAAGTAGAAACACCGCGGCCGCGATTGCCAGCAACACGAATTCGAAAGGTCGCGTGAGAAGTTCTAGCCCTAGGCCCGCGCCGAGCAACGCCGCGTTGCGCGTGGTGGGCGCGCGGCGCAGGCGTGGCAGCGCGCCGAACACCAGGCACCCGGCCACTCCCGAAACCGCGCCGCCCCAGTACAGGTTCATCCACTGATTGAGCGGACCGAACTCCAAAGCCGCGAGCACGCCACCCACCAGCGCCCAGCCGGGGGTCGTCCAACCCCGCAGCATCCAATAACAGCCCGCGCACAGCGCGCCCACCGAAAGCGCCACTCCGATCCAGGGATGGCCGAGGATCTGGCCTAGCGCCAGCACCAAGCCTTGCCCCAGCGGGAAGATCGAGCTGTAAGACGGCTGCTGCAGGATGAACACGGCTTCGAAGAACTGGTGCAGAGGATGCACCGGATTGGCCAGGCGCAGGTGCGTTAGCGTGTCGCCCAGCAGGAGGTAGCTGAAATCATCGGCGCCGCTCGGGGTGGGCACCGGGAACCGCGGCAGGAGCGCCAGCCGCAAGACGATCGGCAGCAGCGCCAGAAACAGCATGGACCATACCGCGCCCTCCGCCAGGCGGCGCGCGGCGGGTTCTATGCGACCGCGGAGCGCGGCCATCAGCACCAGCATCGCCGCCAATGCGAACTCGATGAAGTCCACCGCTCCGAAACCAATCGGGCTGTGCAACGGCAGAAACGAGCGGAAGAGATCGAAGAGGAACATGGGGCAGCGCGTCATCCCGCGATGTGGCATGCCACGGTTATAGCATGGGGGCGCGACAGGGAGCCTGCTGCCGATCCTGTCGCTTCATGCGCGCGAAGAAGTCAGCCAGCAAGATGCACTTGCAGAAGCGGCGGTATACTCCGGGTCCTCGAAGCCTTTCGATCTTCCACCAGCAGCGCGGCAAAAACGAAGCCCACCGCCAGCGCCTGGCCCCACACCGGTTGGGACGATATCAGCAGCCAGGTAACCACGGGCGTGAGCAGCAGCGCGGCCCAGCCTCTTATCCAGAGCGGCCCTGGTTTGCTCAGCATCACCACTGCCAGCGGCATCAGCAAGGCGCAATCGTTGGCATAGCCATGATGCCCCAACAGCAAGCCGCAAGCGGCCGCAGCGGCTCCCGCCACGCCGAGTTCGCCTGTATGGCGGCAGAGGCGCCACAGCAGAAGGATGAGCGCGGCGGCAGCAACCACTTCAATGGCAGTTGAGCCCGGCAACCGGCAGGCTATGCCGCGCAGATTGGGCATGCGGCCATCCGCCACCGAAAAGATCGGCCTGCGCACGGTCTCCCAATACCGCAGGGGCCACGCCAGACCTTCAATCGGAAAGCAGGCTGCCAGCAGGACCGCCACGGTCGCCGCGCCCGCCGCCAGCGTCTGCCAGCGTTTCTGTGCCAGCAGAAGCACGGCGATGCCCAACCCCAGGTGGTATTTCGAAAGGCACAGCGCGAAGGCCACGCCGGCCAGCCGCGGCTTCCCGCGCTCCAGCAGCAGAAGGCCGGCGGCGAACGCCGCCAGCCAAACCGGCGTGTCCTGGCCCAGCACGAGCAGGTAGCCGGCCGCAAGGGACCACGCCAGGGCCGCCATCATCACCTTCCGGTTGACGCCGGGCCACATCCACGCGAACCCAACCAGCGCCACCGCTGAAACTGCCAGCCACAGAAAACGCGCCGGCAGGTAGCCAGCCCATGTCAGCGGTTTCATGCCGAACGATACCACCGGCAGGCGCCCGCAGGGAATCGGCGGCCCGTGATCCTTTTCCAAATGGCGCAGGGCGTCCCAGTCGTACAGATGGCCGGTGCCCGCCAGGCGGCTGGCCGAGTAAAACTCATTGAAGTCGATGCCGCCGCCGGCCGCGCAGCTTATCGCCATACCCAGGTTCCAGAACACGCCAGGCAAACAAAAGACCGCCACTAGCACGACGGACGTTATCTGCCGCCTCCGGCTTCGGGGGCTGCTGGGCAGAGGCCCTGTCTCATTCCGCGGATTTTCCGTTTCCCACACCACAACTCGCTCGGCAATCCCAGCCCTTTTCACGGGTTCCTCAGCCGCAGGATACGAAACTCGGGCGCACCGGAAACAGTTGACCTTGGCTAGCGTGGCGTTGTCAACCGCCTGTGCCTCAACGCATCAGCACGGTGGCATAGATGACGCACAGGTTCCAGGCAACCACCAGCGCCACCCAGTAGTTCACGATCACCACAACGCGCGGCCGTCGCCAGCGCACCGCCATCCCAACCAGACAGACCGCGATTATTTTTGAGATCAGCAGCGCCGCCATCGGTCCCACCTGCATCAGGCGTCCGATGAACATACTACCTTCCCGCGCGCCCACCCGCAGCCCAAGCAGTGTGGTCAGCATATCCAACAATTGCAGAAACACGAAGACAGCCAACGAGGGTGTGGGGAATTCTCTGCGCACGCGTAAGATCATGGCGAAGCCGGCAAATGCGTACCCTCCGAGTCTGGCACGCGACGGTTCGCCCAGACCATGTTGGCTTTGGATAATACCGCGGCGTAACTGATAGCATGAAAGCATGTTGCAGCCGATTTGCTACGCCGCTCTCTTGGCCGCGCTACCGCTCGCCGGTTTGTGGGCCGCCGACAACCAGTTGACGACGGAGGAATCCGCGGCCGGGTGGACGCTGCTGTTCGACGGTCACGATTTCAGCCATTGGGAAGACCCAGCCAAAAAGTCGCCGCCGGGCGACTCCTTCGTCATCGAAGATGGCTGCTTGAAAGCGGTGGCGCACCCGCGGATCGTGGAGGATCTTTTCAGCCAGGAAAATTACGGCGACTTCGAGCTGCAGTGGGACTGGAAGATCTCGCCGGCCGGCAACAGCGGCCTCAAGTACCGCATCCAGGATCGCGTATTCTTGACCGGGCAGCCCTTCGCGCGGTTCGAGGACATGGTCAACCGGGCGCTGGCGAACCTGCCCGCCAGCCGCCCGAGCCGCGGCCAGGAGTACGTGGTCGGCTTCGAATACCAGATCACCGACAACGGCCGCAATTCCGACGCGTTGCATGCCGGCCCGCGCCACCAAACGGCGGCGCTATACGACATTTTCCCTCCGCTCGCTGACCGCACTCTGCAGGTGGGCGAATTCAACCACTCGCGCCTGGTCGTGCGCGGGAAGCACATCGAGCACTGGATCAATGGCGACAAGGTTGTCGATGCCAGCTTGGACGCTCCCGAGGTGGCCCGCGCCATGACGAAGCGGTGGGGCGAAGGCTCGCGGGTATGGGAGCTGCTGGTAAAGCAGCCGCGCACGCGCTGCCCCATTTCGCTCCAGAATCACGGCGATGAAGCCTGGTTCAAGAACATCAAGATCCGCCCGCTCAATTAGCGGTGCACGCGCCGGCCGTTCGGAGCCGCGAGCGTTAGCGAGCGGGTTCGTGGTGACACTAAATCTCGCGGCCGCGGCGCTGGTTCTCAAAATCGCGGAGGCTCATGGTCAGCGCAGAATAACTTCATATTGTCTGACGCACAAATGTGGCGCCCGCCTGCACGGCACACCCAGCCGGAACTTTAGCGGCGATTCCATCTTCGAGCGGCGCCATCTCTCACCGGCCCTGACCAGCGTCCGCCCGCATCGGCGGACTACGTGCATTATCCCCAGGCGTGCCCCGTCTGGCGCGCTTAAGTGGTTCGAATCGGGAAGGTTGCCCGTCCTCTGGTTGTGCGAAATCCGCACACGCGTGTGGCCGCTGGGCGACACTCCGGGCGATCACGCCGCGAGCTAGCGCTTGCTATAATCGGAGCTTACCAGTGCCAGCGAGACGCGTCCTCAGACATTGCTCATGAAGTGTATTCCGGTAATCATCTTCTGCTCGGCGGCCTTATACGCCGCCGATTTCGTGAACGGGCAGGCCGCCCGCGCCGTCATCGGCCAGGTAACGTTCACCACCGCCGACCCCAATTCCAGCAACACGGTGATCGGCGCGGCTAACGGCATCGCATTCGCGGCCAACACCCTTTTCGTGGCGGATTCCAATATTATGGGAGCCGCGCCGGTCAACAACCGCGTGCTGATGTTCCAGAACATCTCCAGTCAACTGCCCGAACCGGACGCCGAACTGCCCTACCTGACCCCGTGCCCGGTCTGCGTGGGGACCGCAACCCTGGTGCTGGGCCAGCCGGATTTCATTACCAACACGATCAATACCGTTGCCAGCCAGAATAATTTGGACCTGCCATCGGCAGTGGCATCCGATGGCGTCCACCTGGTGGTGGCGGACACGTACCACAACCGCGTGCTGATCTGGAATCACTTGCCCACTTACAGCGATGCTCCGGCGGACGTGGTGGTGGGGCAGTCGAATTTCACCAACTGGCAGTCGCTGGCCTTGACTACACCACCGACCGCGGCATCGCTGCGCGGGCCGCAGGGCGTGTGGATCCAAAACGGCAAGCTGTTCGTCGCGGATACGCAGAACAACCGGGTGCTGATCTGGAATTCCATCCCCACCACCAGCGGCAAAGCGGCCGACGTCGTGGTGGGTTTTCCCAACTTCACCACCTATGACGCAAACGCCGTGGCGAACCAGTCCACCAGCGCCACCGCCTCCAACATGCTGGACCCGGTCTCGGTCACTTCCGATGGCACGCACATGTTCGTTGCCGACCTTGGTTACAACCGGGTGCTGATCTGGAATTCGATACCCAGCAGCAACGGCGTAGCGGCCGATGTGGAGATCGGCCAGCCGGACATGATCAGTTCCGTGGCGGATAACGCCTACAGCGGGACTGCGGCGACCACGGCCGGATCCACCGACGTGGAAACTCCGGTGCTTTGCACCGTAGCGAACGGCACGGATGCCAACAATGCCCCTACCTATCCTGGTTCCTGCAGTTACACCCTGAACTTTCCGCGCTTTGCGCTCTCCGACGGCACGCGGCTGTTTGTCGCCGATGGCGGCAACGATCGCGTGCTGGAGTACCAGCAGATTCCGGACAAGGACGCCCTCGCCGCCGATATCATTCTCGGCCAGCAGGGCGGCACCATCGATCAGGCAAGCAACGCAACCGATTCCATGAACACGCCCACCTCGCTGGCGTGGGATGGGACGAGCCTTTACGTGGCGGATCCGTATAACCGGCGCATCAACGTCTACACCCCCATGCCCGTCACGCTCCCCTACCAGGCGGTGGTAAACGCCGCCAACGTGAGCGTCACCGCCAGCGGAACAATCACCTTCGGCGGCGCTATCCACGATGGCGACATCCTGACCGTCACCACCGGTTGCGGGGGCCAGGGGTGCATATCGACGAACACGGAAACTTACACCTACGAGGTGGGGATTACCGACTCCATTGCGGACGTGATCCATAGCGTTGTCGCGGAGATGAATGCGAGCAACAAGGGCGACGGCGATCCGAACGTGACCGCTGCCGCGGACACCGGCGATTCCCAGGTGGTACTCACCTCCAAGATTCCCGGACCGAACGGCAACAGCATTACCTATTCGACGAGCACCTCGACCGGCGCCCAACTCATGGCCAGCGTTGCCAACGATGGCACCCTATCCGGCGGCGGAGGAGCGGCCAATGTCGGGCCCGGAACGATCGTCACCATCAACTCCGACCCGAGGTATACGTTCGGCCCCAACACGGTCGCGGCCGACATGTCGCAGCCGACGTTGCCCACCGAATTGGGCGGCGTGGAAGTGTATTTCAACGGCATCCAGTCGCCGCTGTACTACGTTTCCCCGACGCAAATCAACGCTCAAATCCCGTGGGAAATCCCCATCACCACCACCTTAACCACCAACCTCAACAGCATCAACGCCTATGTGCGCTCGCTGATGAGCGACGGCAGCATTCAGGTCACCTCACCGGTGGCGGTGTCCATCGTGCCCGCCAACCCGGGCATATTCTCGACGTCGGACAATCCGCGGATCGCGCAGGCCTATCACGCCCTCAGCCAGGCGCATGGCGTGGTCTCGGTTGACGGCACGGCCGCAGGCGGAGACACCGAAACCGTCACCATAGGCAGCCGTAGCTACAATTACACTACGGCGCCCGGCGATACCCTGGATTCCATCCGCGACAACATGGTGGCCTTGATCAACACCGATCCGCAAGTCACCGCTTACGCAGCCACGGACTTCGACCGCATTGTCCTGCTGGCCCGCGTGGCAGGTCCCGATGGCGACGGTATCGTCTACACCGCCAGCGCATCGAGTGGGGCGAGCACGACCATGACCCCCTTTGGCACCGCCCTGTGCTGCGCCAATATCAAGGGCGCCCCGGTCACACCGCAGAACCCGGCTTCCGCGGGCGAGATCATCGACGTTTACGCTACCGGCCTGGGACTGCCTATCGTCACCCCCCTGAACCAGGGCCTGATCACGACGGGATCGATTTACCCCATCGGTGCGCCGCCGACGGCGCAACCCGACACCCCGTGCTGTTTTGTTTCCGCCATAGCCGGCGGCACGTCCGCCGATGTGCTGACCTCCACCTTGATGCCGGGCACCTTCGGCGATTTCCTGGTGGAATTGCACCTCAACGAGAGCCTGCCCACCAAGTGGGACACGGTCCTCACCGTCGCCCAGGCCGATTTCGTCAGCTACCCGGTGACAATTCAAGTGCAGGGTCCGACCGGCCAATAAGCGCGGCGCGGGCAGTCTTGCCGCCGTGCTCAGAGGCATCCCGGCACTTTGTTGATGCGCGCGCCGCGCACGAAACGCGAGTCTCAACCGTACAGCTTTCGCACCTGATCGCGCACTGCGGGCGGCACCAGGTGCTCCCAGGCGGCTCCGGCGGCAATCCGCCGCCTCACCTCCGAGGCTGACACATGGTCAAACTCGCCATCCAAGTCCAGCCGGCCGATGGCGTGCGCGAGCTTTGGCGGCGCAGCGTACTCACCGCGGCGCGCCGCCACCAGCAAACCAAATTCCCGAAGCATTTCTTCGATGGCGCCGGGCATGCCGTAGTCCCAATCAACGATGCGCTCCGCGGCGTCGCGCCCGCATAACATCGAGACGCGCACGGTACCCCCATATGCGGCGCGGCACTCCCGCGCGATCTCGATGAAGAGACCCCCCTCCGCGGAAGCCACGGAGAAGGAGGGCGAACCGACGGCCAGCGCCAGCAACAAGGCCGCGCGTGCCTCGAACCCGGCGCCCGTATATTCCTTGTGCGGAAAGTGTCGCGGTAGCACGAATACCACCTCGTCCACCTGGGACAGGGCTGCACGCGCCAGCGCCAGATGCGCCACGGTGACGGGGTTGAAGGCGCCCGGCAGAATGCCTATATGCAAAGGCTGGCCTGGCGCGCGGTGTAGAAACTGCACTCGGGGTTCGCTTTCTCCCGAAGATAACACGGTGCGGTTGCGCCACAAGCCCCAAATCTAATGGGCGCGCGCCTTGGTGCTGTGTAACTTCGCGCACGTCTGCGTCAGATTGGCAGTTGCGCATCGCAAAAACACGAAGGGCGCGGGATGTTCCCGCGCCCCTTGTGCAGACACCAGAACCAGGACGTTGAACCGGTGAACTTTATGCCGCGTCGGCCAGAAACTCGTCTGCCGGGTCGCCGGGCTCGGCTTCGAATTCGTGACGGTCGGCAGCTTCCTGGCACGTAATGCAGTACTTCGTCCAAGGCACTGCGTCCAGACGCTTCGGCTTGATCTCCTCTTCGCAATGCAAACAGGTTCCGTAGCTTCCGTCGGCAACGCGCGCCAGAGCGCTATTCACCTGGCGCAGCAGACTGGACTCACGATCCAGCGTGCGAATCGCGAACTCGCGTTCCCCCGCGAGTTGCACCTCATCGAGCGCATCCGGCGTCTTTTCGATCGCAATCTCGTCGCGCTTCCGCAGCCCAGCCGCCAGCTCCGCCCGCTTCGTTTCCAGCACCCTTCGATATTTTTCCAACTCTGTCCTGTTCATGGTCCTTCTCCCTTCGGCCAACGGTTTATTTCTTTTGATTTCTTTCCCTTGGCCTCTCTCCAGCAGTACCTGTATAGACGGCAAATGCCGCCAAAAGTTTCATCGGGGCCACCCCCCTCGTTAGGGCTATTGCCCGAGTCGCCACCCCAGTGGCGGCCAGGTGAGTCCGTACAGAGCAACCCAAATGCCAAATCGGCCTGCGATCCTTTCCGCCCGAGTAAACGACGCAATCGCACCAGTTCTCTATCGGCGGAATCCAAAAAACCTTCAGTGGCTGTGAATGGGGAATCGGCCTGCAAAAACTTCCGCGCCCGGCCCGTGCTGCCACGGCTCAACCGGCCCAACAGCGGCACACTCCCGTGCCTATGCAGCGGCGCAGCGGAGCGCCCCAAGCGGTTCAACCCTTCATTTTCTCAACGGATTGGCGCCAGCTCACGGGCGCTGCCCTCGCCGTCCCGCTGGCCGGAGCCGCCAGCATGGACCGGCTCTCGCATCCCTGCGCGCTTACCGAGACCGCGCTTCACAATTGGATGCGGAAGCCCGCCCGCGGATTCAGTATACACCCGGTTGCAACTATTCCGCGCTCTCTCCGACCGGCGTTCCTTCAGGACGGCGCTTGTCGCTCCTGGCCGTGCGCATCTATCCCAGAGCGGCACCTCCAGCCGCGTCTTACAATATTTACTTCAACTCCGACCGAAATTGACGCCTCGCCAGGAAATGATAGTGCGCTATCAAACCGAAATTCGCCAGCGAATTTGCGCCGCCGCCGCCATCGCATTTTTCCTGTTGTCGGGAATGGCCTTTATCGGCAGCCTTGGCATCGAAGCGGATGAGGCTTTGCCGGCGGGCCCGCTTTATCAGCCCAAGTATTGGTATTACGCCTTCCACCTCGGCCACGCCCGCATCCCGCTGATGCACATGAGCTATCTGGGCACACTCAAGACGTGGCTCTGGCGTCCCATCTTCCACCTTTGGGGTACCGGCGTCTGGCCGCTGCGCTTCCCCGCCCTACTGGCCGGAGCCGCAAGCATCTGGATCTTCTACCGATTCCTGCGCTTGACGGTGGGTGCCCGCGCGGCGGTCATTGGATGCGTCATTCTGGCCGCCGATTCGCAGTATCTGCTGACGACGACTTTCGACTGGGGCCCGGTGGCACTGCAGCACCTGTTGATCGGCGCCGGCCTGCTGCTGGTGGTGAAGTTCCACCGCTCGACGAACACTTTCTGGCTGGCCGCGGGCTTTTTCCTTTTTGGCCTGGCGGTTTGGGACAAAATGCTGGCTGGCTGGATGCTCTCCGGGCTGGCGATTGCCGCCATGGCAACTGTACCGCGCGAATTCCGCGCGGCATGGAGCGGACGGCGCCTGGCCATTGCCTCGCTCGCTTTCCTCGCCGGCGCCTGGCCCCTGGCGCTCTCCGGCATCCACGACCATTTCGCGGTGCTGCGCGAGAACGCCGGACGCACCGCGGTCGACTTGCACGGCAAGATCACCATCCTCCAGCGCACCATCGATGGCGAAGGACTCTTCGGTTACATGTTCGCCGAGGACGACCAAACACCCGCCCCGCGTGCCGCCGCCAACCTGGCCGAGCGCCTCAGCGCCGGAATCTCGCAGCGCTTCGGCCATCCGCGGCGCAGCCTGCAGCTTTATGCCTGCCTGTTGGCACTGCTGCTGGCGCCGCTGGCGCGCGGCCGGGACCTGCGGGCCATCTTGTTCGCGCTCATCGCCATGGCGGTCGCCTGGATCGAGATGGCCACTACACCTTCGGCCGGCGGCAGCGTCCATCACACCATTCTGCTGTGGCCGCTGCCAGCGATGATCATGGCCGTCTCTTTCGCCGCGGCGTCGCGCCGTCTCGGCCGTGCCGGCATTCCGGCAGTTGCCGTAATATTGGCTCTGCTGGTCGCTTCCGACATTCTGGTCACCAACGAATACTTCTGGAAATCCGTCCGCAACGGCGGCGCCCGTGCCTGGAGCGACGCCATCTTTCCCCTATCCGCCGATTTGATGACGATGCATCCGGCCGCCGTCTATTGTGCCGACTGGAACATCCTCGAGAACCTGCGGCTGATCGACCGGGGCGCGCTCCCGCTGCGCGTCGGCATGGACCCGGCCCCCGCGCCGGACATGAGCCCGGCCAGCCGCCAGTGGCTGCTCGGCATGATCGCTGCGCCGGACGCCGTTTGGGTGACGCACGTGCCGGATATGGAGTTCTTCCCAGACGTTCGTCCGAAGCTCGACGGTTTCGCCGCGGCTGCCGGTTTCGATCACCGGTTGCTCGCCGTCATCCGCGACGCGCACGGCCGCCCGACCTTTGAGTTATATCGTTTTCAAAAGCAGGCGCCGTAGGGACCCGGTCACGCCCGGGCCGCCGCCAGCGACGCCCGACGCTGGCAGGTCAGGGACCTGCCCCACTCGCCTCACTCACTTGGCGGTGAATGCCACCGAGGCCACTGTGTCCGCCCAGGACATGGTCAGACTGCCTTCGCCGGCATTGCCTTCCTTGCTCAGCTTGATAGTGAACGCCTCTACCGGGGCCGCGGCCTTGCTCAGCTTCATCACCACGCGGCCGAGATCTTTGGCAGGGTCCTCGGTGGTGGCGCCGCCCATCTTGATGCCCCATTGTCCGGTTTCCTTATTGATGATCAGCGTCCACTGGTTCTCTTCCGGCAGCACGTAAAGTGAGTAATCTCCCTTGGGCACAGCCAGGCTGCCGATCGTCAGGTCCGCATCGGTGTGCAGCAGGGTGGCCTGATTGGCGCCGGCACGCCACACCTCGCCATACGGAACCAATCCGCCGAAAATCTTGCGGCCGTGCACGGAAGGAGCGTGATAAGTGATGCGAATCTGTTTGTTGCCGAACTCGATGGTTGCGGTAGCGGCTGGGCTTGTGTAGTGCGGCGCCTGCGCCAGGGCAACGCCCACAGCGAGGCAGCCTATCCAGGTACGGTTCATCTTGTCAATCCTTTCGTAAAGAGTATACTCCGCTGGCGCGCGCCGGCGCGAACGCCGGAGCCTCAGATTCCGCGCTCATCGGCACCGGCGTCACGGCTTGCAACCGGCCGCGTGCTGGGGCATGGTAAGAGGAGATGTCATTCGAGTTCTTGCGCGGCGTGGTGGGCATCATCGGCATCGGCTGCGCGCATATGCTGGCACGCGTCCTGGTGAGCGTGCGCAAGGGACGGTTGAAACCATCGCGCCTCTACGGCTGGATCTTTCGCACGCTGATCTGCCTCGGCGCCGTGGCGTTGCGGCATGGGCTCGATCTCACCGACCTGCTGATCTGGGGCCTCGCGCTGGCCGCATTCGCCGCCGGTTGGTGGGATGCCTCGCGCGAAAAGCCAGTCGAAGACCTGACGCACCAGATCTTCCCCGAGGACGACGACAAGAGGTAGCGGCCGCTTACGCAGCTCCCATTTGTGGAAATGTCCCGCGAGTTCGTCGGGCTGGATCCCAAAACCCGGGCGGGCCGTTGCCGATCCTGGGCCGTGCTGGAAAATACGAATATACGATTTAAATCGTTGACATACGTTTTAAATCGTCGTACGATCCTCGCTAATGGCACTCACCCGTTCGGATCGCGATCCAAAATCTCCGCCGCTTCCCACCGACGCTGAAATCGACATCCTGGCTGTTCTTTGGCGGCTGGGACCGGCGACGGTGCGCGAGGTCCACCAGGAGCTCGGCAAAGACTGCGGCTACACGACCACGCTGAAGCAGATGCAATTGATGATGGAAAAGGGGCTGCTCATCCGCAGCGAGCGTTTTCGGTCGCATGTCTACGAGGCCGGCGTACCCAAAGAACAAACCCGCAAGCAGATCGTTGGCGACCTGCTGAAGCGCGCGTTCGACGGGTCGGCCAAGAGCCTCGTGATGGGCGCTCTCGCGGCGGAACCCGCTTCGCGTCAGGAGTTGGCCGAGATCCGCAAGATGCTCGAGGAGTTTGCGGAAAAGAAAGGACGCTGTCGATGAACGCCATCCAGTTCCTCTCGTCACAGCCGTGGGTGGAACGCCTCGGCTGGACCCTGGTCCACTTCCTCTGGCAGGGTGCAGTGATTGCGGCTGTCTATGCCGCTGTCCGCAAAGGCATCCCGCCCTCGTCCAGCCCGAATACGCGATACATCCTCGCCTGCGCGGCGCTCGCAGCCATGCTGGCCGCTCCATTCGCGACCTGGTACCTGGTGCGCCCGGCGGACGCGGCTCCAGTTGCGGCCCATCTCGCTGGCCGCGCTTCCTCTGCCGCTCCGGCCACGATCATCGCTTTGCCCGCATCCGTCAGCGCAACCATTTCCGACGTGCGGGCGGGACAGTTTTTGTCCTGGGTGGTTGTAACCTGGCTAACTGGCGCGATGGCGTTTTGGGCGCGTTTGATGGGCGGATGGGTCGTTGCCGCTCGCATGCGATCCACGCAGGTTCGGCCTGCGCCGCCGGAATGGCGGCGGGCGCTCGGTGAGCTCGGCGCCCGGATCGGCCTCTCGCGCCCCGTGCGGTTATTGGTGTCGGCGCTGGTCGAGGCGCCGGCCGTAGTCGGCTGGCTGCGCCCGGTGGTGCTGGTTCCCGTCGGAGCGCTGGCCGGCATACCGGCCGAACAGATGGAAGCGCTGCTGATTCACGAGCTGGCCCACATCCGGCGTCACGATTATCTGGTGAACCTCTTGCAGAGCGTTGCCGAGGCGCTGCTGTTCTACCATCCGGCGGTGTGGTGGGTGTCGGGGCATATTCGCGCCGAGCGCGAACTGTGCTGCGATGACGTTGCCGCGCGGGCCAGCGGTGACGCGCTAACGTATGCGCGCGCCCTGGCGGAGCTGGAATCGCACCGTCCGGCCCACCTCAATGCCGCCCTCGCCGCCAGCGGCGGTTCGCTGGCGGACCGCATTGCGAGGCTGCTGGGCCAGTCCCGGCCGGTATCGCAAACACGCTCCGGAATGGGGGCCATCGTGACCGCGATTCTCCTCACCGTCACGGCTTTCGGACTGTTCGGCCAGTCCGACGCCGCGCCGCGATTTGAGGTCGCATCGGTCAAACGAAATATCTCGGCCCCGCATCATATGATCGTCAGACCGCGTCCCGGTGGCGGAATGTTTGCGGAAAACGCCCCTCTGATAATGCTGATCGAGAACGCCTACAGCGTCCAGGCCTTTCAAATCTCGGGAGGTCCAAGCTGGATTCAATCCGACGGTTATGACATCGAAGCCAAGGTCGATGGCAAAGCCGGCCGGGCCGAGACTTTTCTCATGCTGCGATCGCTCCTCGAAGACCGGTTCCAGCTCAAGCTCCACCGCGAAACCAAAGAGCTGCCCGTATATGCGCTGACCGTGGCGAAAAGCGGCCTCAAGCTGCAACAGCCGAAGGAAGGCAGTTGCATTCCCCTCGGCGCGAACGGGCAGTTGCCACGGTCTTCGACCGCGCCAGTACAACATGCACCGGGTTTTCCGTGCGGCATGCCCGGGGTGATGATGGAACCGTCAGGCGTGCGGTTGGAGGGAGGAAAGGTGGCCATGCCGGACTTCATCAGAGTGCTTGGGATGGTGTTGGGCCGCCCTGTTGTTGACAGGACGGGGTTCACCGGAACATTCGACCTCCGCCTGGATTTTACTCCTGATGAGGCCGTGGCCGGACTTCCGCGTTCAGCCGGGGCAGGCAATCCCGAAAGCCCCCCGGCCGCAGCCGACCCCACCGGCCCGCCGCCGATCTTCACCGCCATCCAGGAGCAACTCGGGCTGAAGCTCGAATCGGCCAAGGGCCCCGTCGAGGTCCTGGTCATCGATCACGTGGAAAGGCGGTTCCAGAACTGACTCCTACCCGGCGCAGGTTTCTAATAGGTTCCTGTCCGCGCCTTACGCGGCTCGGAGCTGGGCGCGAATCGACGCAAGTGCCGGTTGCAAGATGGTTTCGCGATCGACTCCGTAGCGGATCTTGGCGGTTCCGCCCGCATTCACGAAGCGGACGTCGGTCACACCAATGAAGCCAAACACGCTCCGAAGGTACGGCTCAACGAAGTTCAGCGCGGACGAAGGCGAACCTTGCTCGTATACGCCGCCGGAAGCGGTTACGAAGGTGGCCTTCTTGTCGGCAAGCAGGCCGACGGGCGTGCCGTTCTCGTAAACGAAGGTCTTCCCGGCTCGCGCCACCTGGTCAATCCAGAGCTTGAGGACCGAGGGGATGGAAAAGTTGTGCATCGGGACGCCGACCACATACTCGTCGGCCGCTTTGAGCTCCGCGATCAGTTCATCGGAATCCACCAGGACCCTGCGCTGGCGAGCCGTGAGGCTGCCCTCGGGAGTGTAGGCGGCGCCGATCCACTCAGCACTGACCGGCTGCAGTTTGGTGTTGGCCAGATCGCGGGTGATGACCGTGCCATCCGGGTGCTTTCGCTGCCATTCCCGGACGAACTCGGCCGTCAATTGACGGCTGAATGATGTATCGTTGCCAAGAGGGCTGGAATCAATTCGAAGCAGGGTTGCCATCGGGTTCTTTCTCCTTTACAACAGTTGATGCTTAGACGACATCTGTTGATTCGCCAAAAAACGACGAATGTTGTTTTATACTGGTAGCGGAAAGACATTTGCGGAAGGCTATGCCCGAGGAAAGCTTCCAGACTCTCGATCCGCGCATCCGGCGCACTCGCTTGCTGCTTCAGAAATCCCTGGAGAAGCTATTAAAAAAGAAGGAGTTCGATCAACTATCGGTGCAGGATATTACGGATGCAGCGACGCTGAATCGAGCCACCTTCTACGACCACTATGCGGATAAGTTCGCACTGCTGGAGTGTATGGTAGGCAGCCGGTTCCACGAACTGCTGGCGGAGCGAAAGGTACAGTTCGATGGCACCTGCGCGTCGGCTCTGAAGGCGCTTGTGCTGGCAGTCTGCAGTTATCTGATGCGCATGCAGGGTTCGCACTGCGAGCGGCAACTGGAACCCCACATGGAGTCGGCAATCATCGCTGTGGTGCGGCGTATGCTCCTCGACGGGCTCACACGGCATCCCGCGGAGAACGCGATCGCCCCGGAAATGATCGCCGCGGCGGCAAGCTGGGCGATCTATGGCACAGCCAGGGAGTGGGCCCAAACCACCAATCGATGCGCGCCAGAGGAAATCGCAGATCAAGTTATGACGCTGGTTGCGCCCATCCTGCAGCTAGAGGCTGGGCCGGCGCAGCATTCCGCGGTGTGATGCTGCCTAGGCCTGCACGGCCGCGACCGCGCGCTGCGGGCGCGCCGCACGCCGGCCGGTCCACCACAGCTTGGCGACGGCTAATCCAACCATCAGCGCGCCCAGCGACACCGTGGCGACGGCGGTTTGCGGGATCGTCAGGTTGCGGTGCAGAAACCTCGTCCAGCCGCCGTACACAATCACCACGTGCACCCAATAGACCATCAGTGAAGTCTTGCCCAGCGTTTGCATCCAGCTCCACCCGGCGCCCGCGCCGTATTCGGTCCAAAGGTAGGACCCCGCCAGACACGCTAGAATCACGCCGGTGCGAATCAGGACCAGCGTCGGGCTATCGGTCCAGAAATTGGATTTCGGGTAGATCGAGTATGGGAGATTGGAAAAATATTGATTGCCGAAAATCAGCGCGAAGGCGATCAGCACCGACCATTGCATCAGCCGGTCCATGCGGGCCTCGGCCGTGCGTTTCACGGCCAGGCCGGCTGCAATGCCGAATCCGACATACGAGGCGCAAGGGAAAAACGGGAAGTGGCCGCGCCCCGCGCCCGGCACCAGGTACTCGCGCAACAGCGGCGGCGCGCCATCCCACGGAAGGTTGGCCATCAACGGCGACAGCATGGCAACACCCGCGGCGCCGAGCACGGCAAACCGCATCCGCCCCTCGGCGCCGAATGCCGCCGCCGCCGCAAACGCCGCCAGCGCCACCGCCATGCAGTTGAGAATATCCACCTTGGTCAGCTCCTGCAGGCTGCCGCTGGGGAAGCTGCCCAGCCAATTCGTGAAGCGGAATAGCAGCGCAATCACCATGATGTAACCCGCGCGGCGCAGCGCCGCCACCCAACGGCGCCAGGGGCTGACGTCGCGCCGCGCCAGGCTTTCCATTTGAAACGCGGTCGTCATCCCCGCCATGAACAGGAATAGCGGCGCCGCCATGCCGCCCACAAACTGCGACAGCACGTAAGGGCCGCCGTCTCGCGTGTCCATGCGCGCAAAGGAGTTGAACGCGTGGCACTGGATCATGATGACCACCGCTAGCCCGCGCATCCAGTCAAGAAAGGGGAATCGTTTCACTTCGGAGTCTGCCTGTGCTTACCCAGTGCAATTTAGCACAATTTGTTCCCGCGACGCCGGGCTCCGCAGCTAGCACCGTGCACTACGAGCGGCGAAGCTCAGCCAGGCGCGCGACCAAATCGGGGCGGACTTACGAGAATGGGCGCCGCCGTTACTTTCCCGTCTTCGACGTCGCGTTGGGAAATTGCGCCGCGGCTGTGCCGGCCTGGTGCGCCCGTGCCCGGTCGGGCTTAGCGTGGGTAGTTGTGGCCGTACCCTGCTCGAACCAGCCATGTATACCTTCACCATCCCCATGCGTCCTGTATCGTGTTGATTCCTAACGGCGTCCGCCACCGCCTTGCACGTTTCCCCTAGCGGGGGTAAGCTGCGAGGTAGAGGAGTACTCGGATGAGGGCCCTACTCAGAATTACCCTTTCGTTCGCCGTGCTGGCCTGGTGTGCCATGGCGCAGCGCGGTGGCGGGCACGGCGGCGGTGGCGGCGGGTTTCACGGCGGTGGTGGAGGCTTTAGCCACGGTAGCATTGGTGGCGCCTTCCGCGGCGGCGGATCCATCGGCTCCGGATATCGCGGCGGCTACGGTGGCACCAGAGGCTATGGTTACGGCCGTGGTTACGGTTACGGCCGTGGCTACGGTTACGGCGGCTACGGATATGGAGGCTACTGGCCGTATTACGGCTGGGGTTATCCCTGGTACGGCTTCGGACTCGGCTATTGGCCGGATTATTATGATTACGGGTATAATAATTATTACCCGTATAATTACTATTATCCCGACACTTACGCGGATCCAGGTTATGCATATGCGCCAGGCCCGGCGGTAACATACCCTCCCCCGGATCCTCCGGCGCAAACAGTTGCACCGGGCACCTACACGGGTGCAGCCCATCCAGTTACTCACACCTATGACGAGTACGGGCAGGAAGTGCCGGCCACTACCGGAAGCGCCACGAAGAATTCCTCGCCCATTTACTTGTTCGCATTGAAGGGTGGTGGAATTCAGGCGGCGGGTTCCTATTGGATCGCCGGTCTGACGCTGCATTACGTCACGCTGGATCGCCAGGAGAAGGAGGTGCCGCTGAGCTCGATCGACCGCACTCTCACCCTCCAGTTGAACCGCGAGCGCCGCGTTCCAATCACCCTGCCGCCCCAGTAACAGGCCACTCCGGTTGCGGGAAGGCTCGGCGAACAGTTTGCAGAAGGGGCTGGAAGTCCCAAACTGCGGTTTCGAAATCCGGCAGAGGAGCGGAACTTCGCTCGTTCCCATCGCCAGCCGAGGCACGCCAGTTCGCATTGCATGTCAATTCTTATTGACCCGCTGGTCAAGTTCCGTTATACTCTCCAAAAGCTGAAGTTGAGCTATTCGCACTCAGGACTAACTGGATGACGACCAAGTCACTGACCGCACGACTGCCAACTGCCAGACTCGGTTTCTATATTGTTTCTATCCTGCTCGTTTGGGCAATGTGGCGCGTTACGACCTACGTGAACGACAGACCCTATCCAACGGCGCCGGAGAGCCCGCCGGAGCTGGACAAAGCCGTGGACGCGTACGAGGGCATTAACAACCTGCTCATTACTCTGGGAACCGGGCTATTGGGCGCGATGGGTTTCTTGTTGACCAGCAAGCCCAAACAGCACTACAGTCTGCGGGAGATGTGGCCGGCTATTCTGAGTGCGGTCTGTGTGGGCCTCTCCCTGTACTTCGGGTATGTTTCCTACCAGAACGTGGAATTCGTCCTGCTGAACTCCGTCGGAACCCTCGACACCGACCTGGTTCAATGGCCTAAGGCCGCTCATTTTTATACGCTGTTGGCGGGTGTTTTCTTTTTCGCCGACTTTATGATGCAAGACCTGGGCAAGGCGGACTAATATGAAAACCCAACGACTGTTCCCCGCGCTAGGATTGGCCCTCTGCTGCCTCTTTCTGTCTCCGGGGCTTCTGCGGTCGCAAATGCCGCAGCGGCCCGGCAAGCTATACGTCACGTCGGCGCCGCCGGGCGGCATTGTAACCATTGACGATCAGCAAATGCGCCGGACCACACCCTTTACATTCGTGGTCTCTCCCGGGTATCACAAAGTGAAAGTCACAGGCCCGGAGGGCAAACCCATGAAATGCAATCCTGCCTCGCCAAATGTCCGTTCCGGTTTCACCGTGACCGTGAATTGCACAGCGGAAGGAAGGGAACCGCCCGCGAAAAAGTGAGTCGGCGGCCGCGAATCGGAGACGCCGGCTCTTAAGCCCACCCAAGCCTCGTGCCTGACACAAAACACTCAGGGATGCGCTCTGGCCTCGCTCCGATGGGTTCAGAGCTGCGAGCGTCAGTACTTATAGGGTCACATTTGTTATGACGCTGGGCGACTGTTTTTGGATAAGTACGACTTCCTCACTGTTGGCGGGGCGCTGGCTGCAATCCGGGAATACCGAAACGCCGCACTGATTCGACCTCAGCCAGACAGTGCCGGCTACCAGCCGTCGCGCTACGCCGCCGCTTCAGCCGCCGCGCCGAGCCGCACGGCCACCAGCCGCGAGACACCCGGTTCCTGCATGGTCACTCCGTACAGCGCCTCCGCGGCCTCCATGGTGCGCTTGGAATGGGTGATCACCACGAACTGCGTTTCGAGCGACATCTCTTTCAGCAGCATCGTCAGCCTGCCGATGTTGGCCTCGTCGAGCGGCGCATCCACTTCGTCGAGCACGCAGAACGGGCTCGGCTGGTACCGGAAGATGGCCATCAACAGCGCCACCGCGGCCAGCGCTTTTTCGCCGCCCGATAGCAGCAGCACGTTCTGCAGCCGCTTACCCGGCGGTGAGCAAACGATATCGATGCCCGATTCGGCCAGATTCTCCTGGTCGGTCAGCCGCATTTCGCCGATGCCGCCGCCGAACAGCGTTTGGAACATGTCGCGGAAGTTGACGTTGATCGCTTCGAACGCCTCGGCGAATTTCTGCCGCGACACCTGGTCGATCTCCTGGATCGCCTTTTCCGTGTCGCGGATGGAGTCGATCAGGTCCTGGCGCTGCACGCTGAGGAATTCCTGCCGCTGCTGCGCCTCCTGGAACTCCTCCATGGCAGCCGGGTTTACCGCGCCCAGCCCTTCGATGCGCTCGCGGATTTCGTTGGCGCCCTGCTCGGCGGCGGCTATCGCGTCCGCGTCCGGCACGGGGCTGCCGGCCGGCGCCAGTTCATCCACCGGGCAATTCAGCTCCTTGCGGCTGGTCTCGTCCAGGTACTTCAGCTCCGCCTGCTTGCGCACCAACTCGATTTCGATCTGCGCGCGCCGCTCCTGGCATTCCTGTGCCGCCAGGCGCAGCGTCTTCAGCTCTTCTTCTCCCGCGCGCAGCGCCTCCCGCACGGAGGCATCCTCCACCGCCATTTCATTGACCGCGGCCTCCATCCGGGAGATATCGGCCGCCAGCTCGGCGCCGCGGCGGTCGAGCTCGATGTTGTCCGCCAGCAGGCGCGCGCGCTGCTCGCCCAGCCGCTCGATTTCCGCCGTGGTCGAATTGCGCCGGCTGGTCGTCTCCTGGAACTGCTGTTCCAGCTTGCCCATCGCGCTGCGCTCGCCCCGGTGGCGCTCTTCCAAGCCCGCCAGCGCTTCGCGCGTGGTGGCATGCTCTTCGCCGATCGTCACTGTCTGCTCTTCGAGTTTTTCCGCTTCCTGTCGCTCCGCCTCCAGCGCCTCTTCTCGAGCCGCGCGCTGCCGCTCCTTCTGTTCCACCGCGGCGCGGTTGCGTTCGCGCTCGCCGGCGCATTTCTCCGCATCGCAGCGCAGCCGCTCCAATTCCAGCCGCGCCACCGAAACCTTGGAATTGGCGCGCGCCAGATCCTCGGCCAGTTTGCGCACGTCGTGATCGAGCGCCACGCGGTCCTTCTCGCGCGCCTGTTGCAGCCCGCGCAGCCGCTCCAGTTCGGCCTCCAGGCCGGCGATCTCCAGGCCGATCCCTTCCAGCCGCGCCACCTGCTCATCGAGCGCCGCCTGCCGCTTCGCCAGCACGCTTACCAGCTCGCGTGCCTCGCGCTTCATCGCCAGCGGGCCGGCGCCGGTTTTCTTGCCGCCGGTCACCGTGTGGCCGTGGTAGCAGACGCCATCGGGGAGGAGAAAATAAAGATGAGGGTAAGCCGTCGAAAGGCGCTGCGCCGCGCCCCGATCCTCGGCTACGAAGCACAGCGAAACCCGCGGCAGCAGGTCCGTGGCGCGGTCGCGGAACCCGTTGGTGAGCCGCAGCGAATCGCTCAGGCGCGATGCGATCCCGGTCTCCGGGCCGATCGCCGGCTCCGGCAGGCGCGCCTTGCCGTTGCCGTTCGGCTCCGGATGCACCAGGAACGTGGCGCGCCCGTCCAGCTCGGCGCGGATGAAATCGAGGCCCCGCTCCGCCTGCTGCCAGCTCTCCACCACCACGTATTCCAGCTCGTCGTGGAGAAACTCTTCCGCCGGCTTTTCATACTGCGGGTCCACTTCCACGTAGTCCGCCAGCACGCCCGCCGGCTTCAGGTCGCCGGCCTTGCCGGTTTCGAGCGATGCGAACAGCCGCTTCACCGATTCGGTGGTGTAGCTGCGGTGCGCCAGCACCTGCTCCAGCGATTCCTTGCGCGCGCGAATCCGCGATACCTCGGTCTTCTCCTCGTCGATGGTCTGCCGCAGCTCGGCCGCCGCCTGCCGCCGCGCGGCCAGATCCTCTTCGGTGCGCCGCCGCTCGCCCATTACCGCTTCCAATTCGAGCTGTCGCGCCGCCACGGTTTCAGCAAGAGACCGCCGCGCCGCTTCCAGCCGCTCGATTTCGGCCGCCGCCGCCTGCTCTTCTCTCGTCGAGCGCGCCGTCTCGCGCTCGATGCTGGCCAGGTACTCCTCCATCTGCGCCAGTTGGTTCTTCAGTTGCGACGCCTCGCCCAGCAGCCGCAAAATCGCCTGGCGGCCGGTTTCGATGGAGCCTTCGCGCTCCCGCAGCCGCGCCTGCAAAGCGTCCCGCTGCTGGTTGATGCCGAGCAGCCGCGCGCGCGCCTCCGCGATCTGCTCCTCCAGGGCCGTCACGCTCCGCTGGTGTACCGCGATCTCGCCATCCAGTTGCTCCAGCCGGGCCCCCAATTGCTCTGATTCTTTTTCCGCCTGCGCGATCCGTTCCTCGGTGCCGCCGATCTCTTTCACCTGGGCGGCCAGCCGGCCGCGCGTCCGTTCAGCTTCCATGTTGGCTTCGGAAAGTTCCAGGCGCGCCTCAGTCAGCCGCTCTTCGAGCGCATAACATCCGGCCTGCGCCCGCTCGTGCGCTTGTTCCCGTTCCTCCACCTGCCCGCCCAGCCTCTTGAATTCCGCCGCCGCCAGGTTCAAATCGATGGCGGTCTTGGTAGCATCGCGCTCCAGCAGCCGGTACTTGCCGGAAAGCACCACCTTCAGCCGGCTCTCCAGCTCAGACTTCAACTCACCATAGCGCCGGGTCTTCTGCGCCTGCCGCCGCAGCGAATTGGCCTGCCGCGTCACTTCTTCCAGAATGTCGTACACCCGCGCCAGGTTCTGCTTGGCGCCTTCCAGCTTCGCCTCCGCCATCCGCTTGCGCGTTTTGAACCGGGTAATGCCGGCCGCTTCTTCGATCACCGACCGCCTGTCCTGCGGTTTCGAGCTAAGGATCTGCCCGATGCGCCCCTGCTCGATAATGGCGTAGCTTTCCGGGCCCAGCCCGGTGCCCATAAAAAGGTCCTGAATGTCGCGCAGCCGCGCCATCCGCCCGTCGATGAGGTATTCGCTTTCCCCGCTCCTGTACAGCCGCCGCGTGATGGTGATCTCGCCGCGCTTCTTCTCTCCGCCTTCTTCCACCGCCTGAATTTTGTGCGCGTCGTGGCCATGATAATGCTCCGGGTCCACCAGGGTCATCGTCACGTAAGCCATGCCCAGCGGTTTGCGCTCGCGCGTGCCGGCAAAAATCACGTCTTCCATCCGCGTGCCGCGGAGGCTCTTGACCGACTGCTCGCCCAGCACCCAACTGATGGCGTCGGAAATGTTCGACTTCCCGCACCCGTTCGGCCCGACCACGCCGGCAATCCCCGAGCCGTGGAAACGCAGTTCGGTGCGCTCGCAAAAGGACTTGAAACCCTGTAGTTCAACGCGTTTTAGTTTCAGCAAAGCTTTAACCTCGCCCGCCATCGGGGATTGTAACCATACTAAACCCGAGCGTCCCCAAAGTAAAGCACTCTTACCCCTCTATATTGTGTGGTAAACGGGCCGAACCCAACGGATAGGGTGGCGCATGCGAAAGACTTCCCAGCTTGACACAAAGCCGCCCATACGACGCACCCCCGGTATCGGGTTGGCGGTTCGGATTGCTGGCCGAGTGGCACTCGACTTCGTTCAGGCCGGCCACGCAAGTAGCTTTCAGGAAGGCAGCGTTGGGCGCACGGAGCACGCGCGAACTGCCCCGATTATACGCCCCCGGCGGGCCCATTTCCAGGGGGCTCCATACCGTGCAACTCCCGCGTCGCCATCACTCCTTGACACTCTCCCACGCGCGGCATACTCTCAAAAAGCCATGCCCCACCCCGGCACGCGCCTCCACCGAGGTCATGGAGGCTGACGGCACAGTGGCGTCCAGCGTCGAAAGGCGAAGGCTAAGGCACAACGAAATGACTTTTCGATCTTCTGCAACGAAGCGGATGGCCCAAATCTGTTGCTCGTTGTTTGCTGCTGGGGCGCTGACGGCTTTACCCGCACAGACGATCCAAATCACATGGCCCGCCGATGGCACCCTGGTAACCTCCGGCAGCACCTTGATCATCACAGTGAACGCCAATCCTTCCGCGTTCCAATCAGTGACGGTTAGCGCGGCGTGTTTCTCCTCGCCCGCGCCGGAGCTGACCCAGCCTCCCTACCAGTTCAACGTTTCGATACCGCCCGACGCGTCGCCCGGTCCGTGCGCCGTCGCGGTAATGGGCACTCCAAAGACCGGGGGGAGTTTCGTATCGAACGGAATTGGCATCCGCATCGAGCGGCCGGACAGCCCACAACTCCTGATCCCCACTCTCCCGTCGCTCTATTTCTCTTACGTTGGAGAGAGCATGGACGAGGGCGTGCTGGGCACATTTCCAGACGGCTCAAAGGTCCTGCTGACCAACTCCACCCACCTCGCGTACGCCTCTGATACGTCATCTGTGGTCACCGTGAACGGACAGGGCGATGTAACTGCGGTTGCACCTGGCACTGCGATAGTTACCATCACTTATGGCAATGCATCGATTGGCACCACTTCAGTCAAGGTCCCCGTGAATGTCCCCTATCCGGTAACCCTTAACCCGCCAACGATGTCCCTGTACCCGTCGCAGAGTGCGCAGTTCTGGGCCACGCTGGCCATCGATCCGAGCCTGGATCAGTCGGTCACTTGGTCGATCAGCCCCCAATTGGGCAGCATCGACCAAACCGGTCTTTACACCGCGCCGGGCTCGGTCACGTCCCGGCACAAAGTGACCGTGACGGCAACCAGCGTCGCCGATCCAAGGAAGTCTGCCTCCGCTCGAGTTTGGATTCTTCCACGCCAAACGGATAGGCAGCGGCAGTGATGGCAGCAGCAGCAGTAACGAGCACCCATCTGGAGCTACCCGGCTCCAGGCGACCCGCGAGCGGGCGTTATCCTGTTCTGTACGCTCTCGCGGCTCACTCAGGATATAAGCAATGAATCCAATACCCGACAAAATCGGCAGGTGGTCGTGTTTGGCCGCGTTCGTGGCCGGAATGCTCGCGGCACCGCTCTGGGCACAGCCGACAATCGCCATCACCTCGCCTCGCGGCGGCGTCGTGGTGCGTCCCGGCAGCAACGTTACTGTCGTCGTCACCGTTTCTCCTCCCCGTAGCTTCCGCAGCGTGGCGATCTTGCCGGCGTATCCCTTGAAGGCAAAGGGCGACATGATGCTTAGCGCGCCGCCATACCGGTTCGTTGTTGAAATCCCAGGGGACATCGGGGTGGCGGACCGCTACGGCATAGCTGCGACTGGGCTGACAGCAGCGAATGCAGTCCTTTCTTGTGACCCTGTCGACATTGACGTCGAGTGGACTGACCCTCCGGTGCGGCTTCAGACGCAATTGCGGTCTCTCTATTTTGATTACGTCGGCGACGCCGGCCACTTGATAGTGTATGGCTATTTCGCTGACGGCTCGAAGGTC
>JBAVEN010000050.1:0-55097 GCA_049587755.1 Bryobacteraceae bacterium
CCATTCCGGGGTCAAAGTTCCCGGCCTGCTCCTTCGCCTGCTCGCCACTGGCTTCCGCAACCCGTTCGGCTCTTCGGCTCCGCTACCGCCCGCGGACTCTTGCCCGCCTCGGCCGCTTCCTTGCCTCAAGCCCGTTGCTGCTTCCACCTATGGCTCCCCGAATGGCTCGTCCAGCCTCCACTCCCCTTTGGGACTCTTACCTCCCTCGGGATCAAAGCGTTCAACTGGCCCGGTCACCCGGCGGCCCGCCTTCCGAACCCGCCCGATCTCCGTTCGCTCCCCACAGCCTCAAAACTAGTAAACTAGACTTGCTGGCTACGGATCACCGTTCCCGGTCCGCTACGTTTCCGGAGGCTTGCTGTTCCTCAAACCTCTTGGAACCTTCATCAATATGCACCGCGATCGAAAAAGGGTCAACCAGTTTTTGCAGCATGAAGCAGCTTTTCCTCAAGATGTTTTTGTAGTGTTTCGTTCAGGTTACCGCCTGAGCCTGTGAATCGGGCGTGGATAAAACATGCTCGCGGTAAGCTGTTTTCCGGGCCGGCCGGGGGTCGCTGGAAACGACGACTCCCAAACAGCGGCCCGGACGCGGCAGGCGTTGCCGCTAGAGAGGCCAGGAGAGCCCGGAGGGGCGGACGAGAACGGCGTTTACTGAAAGCCCATAGCCCTGAGGCGCCGCATCTTGCTTTCAACCTCGTCCGATTCCTTCATGGCCTCTTGCAAGACCAGAGTATCTTCGGGCCTCAGTAAGTCTTCGTTCGCCTGGTGCATCAGCAAAAGCGCACCGTACTCCTCACGGAAAGAGGCGTAAAACTCTCGCAACTGACCCGATTTGGCCACCGCTTCCGGGTCTGCGCTATCCACCTTGTACCAACTCGTTACATCTCGGATTAGCGCGAGGGTCCGCTCGCCCTTGCCCATTGCGACGTCGTTTTGCTCCTGGAGCCATCTGAGTGCTTGGCTCCGATCTGCAGCTCTGCGCTTGTAGGTATCATCGACCTGGAAGTCTCCGCGCTGGTCAACCGCTATTTTAGAGCGCGGCAGAAAGATATACTCTTGCGGACCTGCTTTTCCAGTCGTGAGCACCATCAGTGCCAGCCGTCCGGCGGTTACACCATCAGGGATTTTAAACTTGACGGTTGTGGAGGTCTGCTCGACGACTTCAACAGGAAAATCATTCTTGCCGTCCGTCAGCAGCACCTTGGCAACCAGCTCTCTCTGGAGATTCTCACCGGAGAACGAGAGCACCTCCCCTTTCTTCGCGCTTGAGGTGCCGCTAGAGGTGATCGTGGGAGTCGCTTGCTGTCCATGTGCTGTGAAGCAGGCAGCAGAAAGAAGAACAGCAGTAAGGGGCAGTCTCATCTTAATTTCAGTCCTATAACCGCAAGCGTATCCGTGCCGGGCGTCGAAGGAAAGCGCTGTGCTCGTCGGCGGGATACCGCGCCCCGAGGATTCGGCGGACGCGTTGTGCGCGGCTGAGGACCCGGACGTATATCGCCGGAACTCCCAGCAGTCTGCTGCGGCCTTCGGCGAGACCTCGTCCGGTCCAGCAGCCAGGTGCGAATGACCTGCGGGTGACGTGGCTTGTCCATACGCCCTCCCACCTGAAGTCTACACCCGTCTTTTGCGGCGCGCAGGCGTCTACCGCACGGCGGCTTCGCCCAACTGCATGACGACGGCGCGCGCGGGGCCGCCGGAGCCGTCGGAAACCTGCACCAGCAGGATGCGGATGAGGTCGTTGTGAGGATCGACCCAGCCCTCGGTGCCGAAGGCTCCGCCGTGACCGAAGGTGCCGGGAGAGTGCAGCAGCAGCGTTCCCTCCGGCTTGTCGACGATTTCGAACGTCAACCCGTAGCCCGTGCCGCCCAGCCATCCGGACGGATCCACATTAGGCGTGAAAACTCGCGTCATGGTGTCGATCGCCTGGCGGGAAAGATAGCGGTGGCCTTTGTATTCGCCGCCCGAGAGCAGCATTTGATAAAACTTCACCAGGTCGCCGGCGGTCGAGTACAGGCCGAGTTCGGGCCCCGGATAGCGGGCGCCAGCGCGATATTTGGTCGGGTCGCCGGCCAGAATCTCATCGCCCGCGCGCACCAGTTTTCCGCCCTCGTGCTTGTAGACCAGTGCGATGCGATCTCTCTTATCGGGCGGTGCAAAAAAGAACGTATCGTTCATCCCGAGCGGTTTCAGAATGTGGCTCTCGATGAAGTGGACATATTCCTCGCCGCTGACCTTTTCGATAATGCGGCCCAGCGTGGCGATTCCCATGTTGCTGTAGCGCCACCGCGTGCCGGGTTCGAACTGCAGATGGCGGGCAGAGTAAAAGCGAACTGCATCGTCCAGGGGGACGCGCATTGTGCGGAGTTGGTCGCTCAATTCGCCGTCCGGATTCTCGGCCAGGCCGGAGGTGTGGCACATCAACTGCCAGACGGTGGGCGGGCGCGCCGGTGGATGCGTCGTCATGTTGCCGTTGGGCAAGCGTTCGTCCACCCCCTGGCCGCGGAACTCCGGAAGGTAGTCTTCAATCGGACGCCGCAGCTCGAGTTTCCCTTCCTCGACCAACATCATGGCGCCCACGCCGGTGAACTGCTTGGTCATGGACATGATCTGGAAAATAGAGTCCGCAGTCATGGGCTTGCGACCTTCGATATCCCGCCAGCCCACAGCGTCCAGAGATGCGATTTCGCCATGCCGCGACACCAGCGCGACTGCGCCCGGAATGGTTTGGTTGTCCACCAACTCTTGCAGGCGGATGGGAATCAATTTCAGGCGGGATGAATCGAGGCCCGTTTCGACAGCGGCCTGCGGCTTCACCGGCAACGCGGCCAGCAGGATTAAGGCAAGTGGAAAGAGTCTGCGCATGGAGGATGAGTGTAACGCGATGAAGGGCATAACGCTAGCCGCGGCGGGCGCGCTTGCAGAAGC
The DNA here is from genome assembly GCA_049587755.1 of Bryobacteraceae bacterium. GTDB lineage: Bacteria > Acidobacteriota > Terriglobia > Bryobacterales > Bryobacteraceae > Bog-375. Next base: position 2,926 of record JBAVEN010000050.1, read on the forward strand.
TTAGGGAAACAACGCGACTTGAATTGTGGCGCCTGTCGCATCGGAGTCGGCGAGGCGGCGGACCGTCGATCCGTCAATCGCCGCATCCTGCTATTTCGTAGCGCGAAATTCTCGGCTGCGCGTTCAGCTTCAGGCTCACTCGCCCGCGGCATGAAGACGCCCCGCCCACCGCGCCAGGTAGGACTCGGAGGCGAGGTCTTCCAGGTCCTTGTCACGCGCAAGGCGCCAGGCTTCGAAGCGACGTTCCTTGAGACGCTCCAGCAGGCGAAAGCGGCGGCGCGCCTCGAGCATAACGCTGCGGCCGGCTGCCAGGCGCTCGGCGCACTCTGCGCGCCGGGCCGCCAGTTCCGCGTTTTTCTTCCGCACATGGAGGCGGAAGCTGCCCAGCGCGGCCAGGTCGCGGCCACACACGGGGCTCCAATCGCGCACCAGAATCTCCGCCCGGATGCCTGCCGTCTCCAATTCCGCGAGCGCCTTGTCGGCCGCAGCCACGGCGGCTGTCAACTGCTGGAACTTGAGTTCCGCCAACTCGAGCTCTCCGCGGCGCCACGCCAGCACTTTTTCGAGGGGAAAGCGAAATGCGTTCATGGCTTACCACGGCGGGCGAAATAGCGAGGCTCGATGGGTTTGCAGGCACCACCTCCGAACCCGTCGAGCCCCGGGTGCCCGCGCATTTGCATGCTCCACCTCGCGGATTCGGGTTTTGTACCGAAACAACGGCGTGACCCAAAGCGGGAGGGGCAAGGCCCCGCCACGCAACCTCCGTTCGACGCGCCGGGTTGGGCTGTCTGGATCATTGGCCTAGGATTTCGCTGGTTTCGCTACCACCATTCGCTCGCCGGCTTCCAGACCACGAGCTAGTTCTTCCATCCGAGAAAGGGTCTCTTCGATGGGAGCGCTCACCCCGTGGTCCTGGCGCAAGAAGTCGATCAGCTCGGGCCGCAGCCGGATACTGGCGTCGAGTTGCGGATTGGAGCCCGCCACGTAGGCGCCGAGCTGAATCAGGTCCTCAGCGTCATGGTACGCGGCTAGCGCTTGCCGCATCTTCCGTGCCGCGACCATTTGCGCCGGGGTGGAGAGGGCCGGCGACAGCCGGCTGACCGAGTGCAAAATGTCGATTGCCGGGTAGTGTCCTTGGGCTGCCAGTTGGCGCGACAGGATGAAGTGGCCGTCCAGGATGCCCCGGGCTGCGTCGCAAATCGGCTCGTTAAAATCGTCGCCTTCCACCAACACGGTGAAGAATCCGGTGATGGAGCCGCGACGGAAGTTGCCCGCCCTCTCCAAGACTTTGGGCAGCAGGTTGAAGACGGAAGGAGTGTATCCTTTCTGGCTCGGAGGTTCACCGGCCGCCAGACCGATTTCCCGCTGCGCCATGGCCAGCCGCGTAATCGAATCCATCACCAGCAGAACATCGGCCCCCTGGTCGCGAAAGTATTCGGCCACGGCCAGTGCAACAAAGCAGGCACGCACGCGGAGTGGCGCCGGCCGTTCCGAGGTGGCGCATACGACCACCGACCGCGCGCGGCCCTTTGGCCCCAGCTCCTGTTCGAGGAACGCACGTACCTCGCGGTTGCGCTCGCCGATCATGCCGATCACGGTCACGTCGGCCGAGTTGTCGCGCGCCATCGAGCCGAGCAGGGTGCTTTTCCCCACGCCGCTGCCGCCGAAGATCCCGATGCGCTGTCCCTTGCCGCATGGCAGAAGCCCGTCTATGGCGCGTACGCCGGTCACCAGCGGCTGGGTGATGTGCTCGCGCTCGAGTGGATTGACGGGCACGCCGTAGAGGCTGTATTGCGCCTGCTCGTCGATGGAAGGCCCGTCATCCATCGGTCTGCCGAAACCATCGATGACCCGCCCCAGCAGTCCCGGCGAAACCGGAACCCGAGCCTCCTCGCCGCGCGGCGCCACCAGATCGCCCAACTGGAGACCGTCGATTTCCTCGAGCGGCATCGAGAGCACCCGGCCGTTGCGGAAGCCGATCACCTGGGCGCGGATCCGGCGCCCGCCGGCGGTTTCGAGTTCGCAAAAATCGCCCACCGCCACGTTGGGCCCGTGCGACTCGACCAGCAGCCCCACCAGTTCCGTCACTCGCCCCGTCCAGCGCATCGGAGACATGCGCTCGAGCTCCGCGAAATACGGCGCCAGAGAGATTGGATCCATCAAGCGCTTCTCCGAAGGCAATCCGCCAACCCGCGCTCAATCTCGCGAAGCTGGGCATCCACCGATGCGTCCAGGTTGCCGCGCTCGCTCTCGAAGATCACGGCGCCAGGTTCCCGCGACGCGTCCGCGATCACTTCCACCGACCTGCCAACCCCGCTCTTGCGCAGCAAATCGCTCAATAGCGCGGCATGAGATGGATGCACCTTCACGCGCGAAAGCTCCTGGCCCTGTAACTTGTCCAGCGCCGCCAGCACCAGCCCCCGAATGGCATCCGGATCCACCGCCATCTCGCGCCGCAAGACGCGGCGCGCAATCTCAAGCGCCAGCCGCAGCATGTCCGCTTCGGCCTCGCGCCGCATCGCGCTCCGCAAACCAGCCATCTCCTGGATGGAACGAGCCAGGCGTTCGAGCGCCGGTTCCAGCTCCGCGGCAGCGCGCTTTTTCCCGGCCGCCTCACCTTCGCTGAACCCGGCGGCGCGCGCCTCCCGCTCCCGCTGCTCAGTCTGGCGCTCCAGACGCGCCTTTGCGTCGGCCGGATCCGGCCCTCTCCCCGCAGGCTTGGGTCCCGCTCCGGTCTCCGGCAAAGGCACTTCCTTCCAGGCGAAGCGAACAGCGCCGGCGGCGTCGTCCGGCGGCAGCAACTTAGACGACATACTGCTCCCCCACGGTGCCCTTGAGACTGATCACACCTTCCGATTCGAGTTGCCGCACCACGGCGATGATCGACTGCTGGGCCGTCTCCACCTCTTTGATCTTGACCGGACCCAGCGCTTCCATGTCCTCCTTCAACATCTCGGCGCCGCGTTGCGACATGCATCCCAGGATCTGCGCCCGCAGTTGTTCGCTGGTTCCCTTGAGCGCCACCGTCAGCAGTTTGCGGTCCACCTTGGCAAGCACCTCCTTGAGCCCCGTGGGATCGATCAACAACAGGTCTTCGAAGACGAACATCAGGTGGCGGATGGTCTGCGCCAGGTTGGTATCCGCTTGTTCAATGTGATCCAGGATCTCCCGGCTCGAAGACGAATCCAGCCGGTTCAACACCTCGGCCACGGCGCGCACCCCGCCGTAGGATTCGCGGCTGAATTCTCCCAGGGCCTGCAGCTTCTGGCCGATGACGTTGGCGATTTTGAGAATGATCTCCGGAGAGATCTGGTCCAGGCTCGCCATGCGCTGGGCGACGTCGGAGCGCAGCCCGGCGGGAAGCGAGGTCAGCAAGGCCGCGGCTTGGGAAGCATTGAGGTGCGACAGCACCAGCGCGATGGTCTGCGGATGTTCGTTGTGGATGAATTTCGCGAGCTGCTGCGGATCGGCTTTTTGCAACGCATCGAAGGAAGCGGCATCCGCTCCCAACGCTTTGGTCAGGCGGTCAAGCATCCGCTTGGCGGTGTCCGGGCTGAACGCCCGCAGCAACAGTTTGCGCGCGAAGTCGATGCCGCCGCGGGCCACGTAATCGCCCGCCACCGCCATATGGTGGAACTCATTGAGGATGCTTTCAGCCTGTTCGGCGGAGATGGAGGTGATTCGGGCCACCTCACGGCTGACCTTCTGGACATCATCCTCGGATAGCTGTTGCAGCAGCTCCGCTGACGACTGTTCGCCCAGCACAATCAGCAGCATAGCCGCTTTGCGCAGGGGCGTCAGGGTTCCGGTCTCGAGTCTGCCGGCGTTGACAATCATCGCCTATCCGCAAGCCCCCGGTTTCACAGCTCCTCCTCGTGGATCCATGTCCGCAGGACCTGCGCCGGCGTTTCCGGCTCGTGCTTGATCTTTTCCCGCAAGTGCTTAGCCAGCACCTCGGCGGTTTTGGTAATGACCGGTGTCACAGTCAGGGCATTCAGCGCCTGAGCCTCCATCTTCTGCTGCAAAGCGTCGCGCTCCGCCAGCTTGGACTCAATCTGTTGCTCCACGCTGGAGCCTGCTGCCGTGAGGCCCGGCGCGGCGCGATCGCCGTCCTCCGGCGCGGCCGGCAAGGCCTGCTGGAGGGCCACTTTTCCGCGCGGACCACGGCTCTTTCCCCGCAGCAGGAACGCAGCCACAAAACCCAGCACCACTAGGCCCAATGCCGCTCCCACGGCGATCGGCAAGGCCGTGCGGTCGACGGGCAGGCCGAAGGGCCCATTCGGTTTGGCGGGCGCCGCCGGTGCCTGCGGCCGCGGGGGCTCCAAGGTCAGCGTGGTCTCGAACGGAAGCGACTCGATGGTGATCTGGTCGCCGCGATCGGCGTTGAAGCCGGTGACGCCCGTCACCAGATCGCGGACCACCTTCAGCTTGTCCGCGCTCGGAGGCGCCAGCACGCGCTGGTAGCCGTTCTTTTCCGTTTGCCAACTCAAGTCATTGTCCACCAGCACCGCTAGCGACATCCGACGCACAGTTCCCGCAGGAAGACGGGTCTTTTTTACCGTCCGGCTGGCCTGGTAGGTGATGTTTTCCGTCACGCGCGTGTTGCGTCCCGCGCCGTTGGCCGGGCGCGAGGTGGGCTTGGGCAGACTGGAAGGCGTTCCCGGCACGCCGGCCGCGAACCCAGAGCCGGCGCTGTCTTCGCTGCGTTGCGAGCTCAGCATCACCGAGTGTGCTGGGTCGTAAGTCTCCTCGCTCTGTTCGCCGGCGGCGAAATCACACTCCACCGAAACTCCCGCCCGGTACTTCCCGGCTCCCAACAGGGGTTCGAGGGTGGAATTGATTTTTGCCAGCAGGTCAGCCTCCACCTTGTGCCGGTATTCAAGCGCCGCTTCGGAGGATTCGGGACCCTCCAGCCCGCCCGCCACCTTGGGCCGCCCGAGCAGGTTGCCGTTCATGTCCAAAACCGACACCGCGTCAGGCGCAAGCCCCTCCACCGCGCTTGCCACGAGATGGTCGATGGCCTGGACGTTCTCGGCCGCCAGGTGAGCGCCCGGCCGGATCTTTACCAGCACGCTGGCCTTGGCCGGTTCCTGCGAATCCAGAAAAACCGATTCCTTGGGAAACGTAATGTGCACCCGGGCTTGTTCCACTTCCGCCAGGCAAATAATCGACCGTTCCAGCTCCCCTTCGAGCGCACGCCGGTAGTTGACATGTTCGGTGAATTCGGTAGCCCCCAGGTTGGCCTTGTCGAAGAGCTCGAACCCGATGCGGCCCGATCTCGGCAGGCCCATCGTCGCCATGGTCAAACGTAATTCCGCCAGGCGGGCCGAGGGCACCAGCACCGCCCCGCCCGACTCCGGCAGGCGGTACTCCACCCCGCTCTCCTTCAGCTTCTGCACGATCGCGCCGGCGTCCTCCGGAGCCAAGTCCGTAAACAGCGGCTTGAAGTCCGCCTCCTTCTGCCAATGGACCAGCGCGTACAGACTGGCTGCGACAGCCACCAGCATCAGGCCGATGGTGACCCGCTGGCGCAAGGTGAGGTTGGCAAAAATCTTGTTCATGCTGGTTGCTCCGGCGCACTGCCGGTCTGCTTCTCAGATCGGTGGTACGGGCCCAAAACCTGAGGCCAAATCAGCACGAAATACCGGAAAGAAGCCCGGGGCATCGAGAAACAGCAGTTTGCGCTGAAGAAGGGCGTTATGGCGCGGGATGAAAGCGTCGTCCTCAAGGGAAATCCGAGCTCCAGAGGATAGTGCAGGGGACCGCTCCATGGGCCGGTACCGGCGCGTGACTGCCCCGCAAGCCAGTTCCCGTCGATCATGTCAAGACCTGCCGGTTGGCGCTGAACCTTCGAGCCCCGCCGCGTGCATGCACGGCTAAAGTTGCATGCGCATGATTTCCTGATAGGCGCTCACCACCTTGTTGCGCGTCTGGAGGAACATTTCGAAGGCCATCTCGGCCCTGGTAGTGGCCAGCACCGTGTTGTGGAGATCCTCACCCTCGCCGGTGAGGAAGCGCTCGACCGACGCCTGCGCCTCCTGGCCCGCACCTTCCACCGAGTGAATGGCGCTTGAGAACACCTGGCCGAAATCGGCGCCCCCGGTCCCCCCGCTTACCTGCAGCGGCTCGACCAAGGCCGGAGCCGAAATGGGAAGAATGGGAGACGCCATGGTTCAGCCTCACTTCAACAGGTCGATGGAGCGCTGGATCATGTCCTTGACCGCGCCGATAGCCGCTACGTTGGCTTCGTAGCCGCGCGACGCGTCCAGCAGATCCACCATATCTTCGGCCGGATTCACTCGCGGAAAAGCCACATACCCATTGGCGTCGGCATCGGGGTGTCCCGGCATGTAGCGCCGCTCCGGCTCGCGCGTATCGGTCACCACCGAGGCCACGGTCACGCCGTTGGGAGCATTCATTTCCTCGCCGAATACCGATGAAAACGGCGACTCGACGGGAGTGCTTTCGAACACCGCGTCCTTGCGCCGGTAGGGCCCGCCCTCGGGAGTGCGTGTAGTTTCGGCGTTGGCCAGGTTCTCCACCAGCAATTCGGCGCGCGCCCGCTGCGCCGCCATGCCGGATGCGCCCACCGAAAGCGCGGAAAACAGGCTCATGAGCTTTGTCCTTCTTTAATCGCCTCGCGCAGTATCTGAATCTGCGAGTGCAGCAGGCTGGACGCTGCCTGAAAGCGCAGCGCGTTCTCAGCCAGCAGGCGGGACTCGCGGTCGAGGCTGACGTTGTTGCCGTCATTCTTATTGGGCAGGCCAGCTACGGCCACCGCTTCGGGCGCGCTCATCGCGTTTTGGAACTCGCTCTGAAAATCGATGTCCTGGGTCTGGTAACCGGGCGTATCTGCGTTGGCGATGTTGGACGCCACCAGCTTCTGCCGTGCGCTCAACAGGTCCATGTAGCGTTCCAACTCACCGGACATCGAACCTAGAGTCACACCCGGTCCCGGGCACGCAGGCTGCCAGATGGCAAGTCTCTTGGCGCCACTGCGGGCCGGAGTGCGGCTGCGCCATTTTATTGCCGGGCGGCAAGATTTCGCCGCTTGCTTGCCAAATCCCGAGAGGAAACCTCCCGATGCTGCCACTGCTGGCGGCGGGCACACCTCTATTGCTGAAAGCGGAGGCAGGCGCGGCCCAGGTAGATCTCGTCGCCGGAGCGCAGTTTCTCGCCGCGGCGGTTGCCGGCGGGGACGTCGATCGAGCGGCCGCCGCGGAAAACGCGGGTGCCGAATTCGCTGCCATCATCGGCGATGCGGTATTCGCCGCCCGCAAACCGGATGTGCGCGTGCTTGCGCGACACGGTGCCATTAGCCTCGTCGCCGCCTTCGAAAAAGACAACGTCGTTGCGGCGCACCACGCGCGCTTCGGCATCGGTCAACTCCGCCAGCCGGCCGATGTTGGTGCAAGGCTTGGAAATCGCGTACGTTTCACTCTCCGCCTTCCCCTTCACCACCACCAGGCTTGCCGGCGCGGGCGAAGCAGGCGACGCGGAGCCATAGGCGATCTGGAACGCGCGATCGCCGGTTTCCGCGGTTTTGACATCGACCGCAAAACTGCGCGGCAACTGGCAGCCGGCGCCCTCCAAAGCTTGCCGCACATCGTTCGCCAGGCGGGATTCGTCAGCGAACGCCGCCGCGTAGAGCGCGCGCCGGTCCGCATCGGCGGAAGTCAAGGTGACGGTCACCAGCGAGTAAGGAAAAATGCCTTTGCCGCGGCTGCCGGTCTGGACCTTGGTTTCGATTTCCTCGAGGATGGCGCGGTGCACCAACAGCAGCTCATCGGATTGCGCCGCGCCGAAGACGCGCTCGGTCCATTTGCGGAAGCCGCGTTCGATGGTCTTTTCGATTCCGGAAAACAGTCTCATGGCTGAATCAGGCCCAGTGCCACCGCCGCTTCGGCGATCCGGGCGGCGGCGGGCGCGGCGGCAGCCCCGCCGTACACTCCATTTTCCACCAGGATGGAGAAGGCGATTTTGCGGGGCCCGGCTCCATAAGGAGCGAAACCGATGAACCAGGCGTGCGAAGGCGCGCTGGCCAGTTCGGCGGTGCCGGTTTTGCCGGCGATGGGCACGGACGCCTCCGCGCGGCGCCCGGTGCCTGAGGTCACCACCTCCCGCATGAACTTGCCTAGCGTGGCGGCGACATCGGCACTCAACACCGGTTGCGGCGGCGCGGTGCGTGGGTTGGTTTCGTCGGTGATCCAGCGGCCCTGCGGCATGGCGCCGCCGGTGGCCACCGTTGCCGCTACCCGCGCCATCTGAAACGGCGACGCCACCACCTGCCCCTGCCCGTAGGAAGATTGCGGGAGCGTCTTGTGGAGCTCGGCGGCGGTGGCCGGTGAGGCCACGGAAATGCCCAGCAGGCCGGCGGTCTCGAGCAGTGGCTCCGCACCCACGTCATACGTGCCCAACTGCGCGAAGTAGGCGTTGCAGGAAGCCACGATCCCGCGCTCCATGTTGACCGTTCCGTGCGGCGCCTTATCTTGGATGTCGTCGCGAACGGGACGCTTCCAACCTTTTATGAAGTTACCCACGCGCCCGTCGGGGAGGCGGATGCATTCATAGGTCTTCTCGGTGAGCCGCGGGTCCTTGCGCAAAGCGGCCATCGCGGTGACCACTTTGAATGTGGACCCGGGCGGGTACAAGCCGAAGCGCGCGCGGTCGAGCGACGGATTGGTTTGCTGAGCGGCGGTTTCGGCCGGCGGATTGTCGGCAGGCAGCGGCAGGCTGACCGCGGCCAGCAGGTCGCCGGAGGATGGATCGAGCACCACCGCCGCGCCCTTCTGCAGACCGGCCGTCTCCAGCGCCGCGCGCAGAATGGCCGCCACCCGCACGGTGAGGCGTGCATCGATCGACATATGAACGTCCCGCGGCCGGTCGAGCACCCGCCGCATTTCGGCGCTAGTCGGCTCGTAGCGGTGGCGCACCAGCGGCACCAGCTCGCGGTAATCGTAGCGGAGCACGCGCTCGCGCGCACCGGTCTTCGGATTCTTCACTTCCACCAGCGAGGGCCGGTCGTCATATCCGCGCAGCCGGCGGGCGGAATCGCGCTCCACGAACTCCGTGTTGCTGGCGCCCCACCGGTCGCGGGTGCGCAGGTCTCCCAGCAGGTCGAACATCAGGACGCCGAACGGGTAGTGCCGGCTCTCGGCGCGGGAACAAGAGCGATCGATATCGATGCCAAGCGCGGCATATTCCGCGCGATGCTTCTCCAACTCGCCCCAGTCGCTGGTGGCAAGCGGCAGGCCGTTGCGATCGTAGATGGCGCCTTTGGGAATCTTGACGCTCACTTCCTGAAAGCGGGGGTTGTATTCGAAGCGGCGGGCGCCATCGGCCTCCACCACCAGCGTGCCTTCCGCCATCACCGCCGCCGGGTGCAGCACTTCGACCCAGGCGGCCTTGGCCAGCACCGTCGCGCCCAAGGCGGCGATCAGGATGCCCGCTACCGCGGCCGGCGCCCGAAACGGCGCAGTGCGATCGTCCGGCCCGCGGCGCGCGGAGACGGATTCGAGGATGCCGATCATCAGAAAATTCGCCAGCAGCGCCGTCCGCCCGTAACTCAGGAATGGCGTCACTACGCCGGAGAGCGGGGCCACGCCCAGCGCGCCGGCGGAGATCAGCAGAACCTGCAGCGCGGTGGCCACGCCCAGCCCGGCGGCCAGGAAGAACTCGTAGTCCGAGGCGGCGCGCAGGGCGATGCGCAGCGCCCGCCATACGATGAACCCGTAAATGCCGAAGACCGCCGCGACTCCCAGAAAGCCCCATTCCTCGCCCAGCGCGGAGAGGATCAAATCGGTGTGCACCGCGGGAACCAGTTGCGGATCGCCCAAACCGATGCCCATGCCGGAAAACTGGCCGGTGGAGAACGCCCAGAGCGATTGCGCCAATTGGTCGCCGCCGTGCACCAGGTTGTCCCAAGGCGAAAGCCACATCGAAACCCGCTCGCCGACGGTGTGCGGTACCCCCAGGTAGAAGCCCGCCACGAAGCCCAGCACCACCATCGCCAAACCGACCACGGGCACGAAAACGCTCGAGCGCGCGATGCCGTAGAGCGCCAAAAACAAGCAGCAGAATACCAGCGCCGGGCCCATATCTCTCTGCAGGAAGAAAAACAGCAGCGAAAGCGCCACGCAGGCGGCAGCCGGCAGCGTGTATTCGAGCGGCGGAATGTCGATGTGACGGGTGAGCCCGGCCATGGAAGCGCGGGTTTCGCGCGCGTGCCGCAGCACGTCCCAATTCCGCGCAAAATACCCGGCGAGAAAAAACACCAGCAGCACGCGGATGATTTCCACCGGCTGAAATCCGAGCAGGTTGACCTTGGCATCGCTCGTGCCGGGACCGGAGCCGAACGCAATCAGCAGCGCGGAAAGCGCGAAGCTCGCCAGCAGCGGTACGAAGCTCAACCCGCCGGTGAGACGCTCGAAATTGAGCAGCGCGGCGGCGGCCATCAGCACGCAGCCGAGCGCTGCGCCCTGGGCGAAATCGGCGAATAGCAACTGATCGCGCAGCGGGTCGCGCAGGCTGATCATCAACACCAGGCCAACGCCAGTGAGTAGAACGAGCGCCGGCACCAGCCATGCGTCGCCGCGGAAAGCCCGCACGCTCCAGACCGCGTTGACCAGCAGAAAGGCGGCGAAGAAAAGCGCGATCCACACGTCAAATGAGCGGCGGAACTCCTCCGGCCCGCGCACCACCAGCGAGGGCTTCAGCAAGCGCAGTTGGTCGCCGTTCAGCAGAGGCATGGATTCGCGGCCATTGAGCCGGTCGCGCAGCGTTTGCAAGCCGCGGCCGGCGAGCTCCTCGCGGGTGACGCGAATGCGCGCGATGGCGCCGACGTTGGCCAGGCCGCCGCTGATGTCGTAGATCTTGCGGGCGACGAATTCGCGCTCGGCCGGCTCGGGAAATAGCGTGAGCACCGGCAGCAAGTCTTCCCGGGCGGAAAGCACGTTCAGGTTAACGATTTGCTTGGCGTCCAGCGCCTGTTCCGCGGCGGGAAACCCGCCGGTCTTGGCGCGCCAAACAAGCCACAAAGCGGCGGCGATCAACAGGCCGGCGGCGATCACGCCCAGTAGCTCGCGGACGCGCCACGCGGGCCGGCGAAACGCGCCACGCCCGGCGCTTGGGCGGCTGGTGGCGCTGCTGCGGGTGACGGCCATGTTAGCGGGATGCGTCGGGAATTCTGCGGGCGGCAGGAGAGAAGTGCCGCGGCCGTAGCGCCGGCGGTCCCTGCCGCCGGTGTCGTTTCGCACTCATTGCCGGGCCGCGCCTCCGGAATCCGGGATCTGTTCCAGGCGTGTATTGACGCTTTCCAGGCTGGTTTGGACGCGCACGATGCCAACGCTGGCATTGCCGTACGGCGCCACGCTCTGGTACAGGTCGAGGGCGCGCCGGTAATCGCCGGCGGCGCGTTCCACTTCGTCCTTTTCCTGCGGCAGGCCGCGAACGTTGCGCGAATCCCAGAAGGTGCGGTCGGCACGGTCTCGGTAGCCATCGGCCAGTTGCATTTTGTCCCGGTTGGCAAGCTGGTAGCCGCGGCGCTCGGCTTCTTCAAGCGCCGCCGCGGCCTTGTCGACGTCCCTCAGGCTAAAATACACGCGGGCCAGACCAAGCTCGGGATCGGGCGAGTGCGGCAGCAGGCGTTCGGCCTCGCTGAAATCGTCCGCCGCGGCCTGTAGTTGCTTCGCATCATGGTGAGCCGCGCCGCCGATGCGGGCCAAGTGTCCCTCCGCCACGCGCAGCTCGCCGCGCACCTGGTCGTCCGGATCCACCGCCAGGGCGCGCGCCAGTGTGTTGCGGGCTCGTTCCCAATCCTTCTCATACACCGGCTGGCTATCCGCGTTGCGATAAGCGGCAATCACGCGATCGGCGGCCTCCACTAGTTTCTCCTTCACCGCCTTCCGCGGCGAATACAAAAGAAGAGACGAAGGATTGTGCTTGGAAAGTTCCGCCCAACGGCTCCAGATCTGGTCGGGATCGGTGACCTGCTCGGCCTGGATGTCGCGCTTGAGCTGCTGGCCGTGCCGGTACATCAGGTAATCGGCGGCGGCGTCCCAACTGCCATACAGAATCGCGGCCACAGCCAGCAGAGCAACCCCCCGCATCACCGCGCCGAAGGCCGTGCGCGGCCGCTTGGGAAGCCGGGAGGCGGCAGCGGGCCAGTTCTCCGCCGGCGGCTTGCGCCGCGTCTCTTCGCCCCGGGGCGCGGTGCGGCGGGTGGCCTCGTCGGGCTCGGGCCGCGCCGTGCGCCGCGTCGCATCCAAGTCTTCGGCGACGGCGCGTACGGGCTTGCCTTGGCGGAACGCGATCAGGTCGTCGGCGAGCTCGCGCGCCGATTGATAGCGCGCACCGGCATCGGGCGCGGTGGCTTTGATCAGGATGCGCCGCAGCGGCTCCGGACAAGGGTCGGGCGCGGGCGGCGGCGGGATGCGCGAGCGGATCATGCTCTCCAGCCGCTCGGTCGATTCGGCGTGATACGGCTGCAGGCCGGTCACCATTTCGTAGAGCATCACCGCCAGCGACCACAAATCGGAGAGCACGTCCACTTCGCCCGAATCGAGCCGCTCCGGCGACGCGTACGGCACCGAGCCGAATTCGTTGCGCGTCAGCCGGCGCGAAAGTGAAAGCGCCTTGGCAATGCCGAAATCGAGCACGCGCACTTCGCCTTTGTTATCGATGCGAATGTTCTTGGGCTTGATGTCGCCGTGCACCACGCCGCGGAATTCCTTGCCGTCAATCGACGCCTCCAGGTTGTGCGCGTTCACCAGCGTCTCGGCCACGGCGATAGCGGTATCGACGGCGAACTCGACCATCAGCTTACCCCGCCGCAGCAGCTCCGCCAGGTCCTGTCCCTCGATGTACTCCATCGCGACGTGGAAATAGTTCTCCAGGTCGCCGGCTCCATACACACGGACTACCCTCGGGTCGATCTCGGCCAGCCGTGCCTGCAATTCTGCGCCACGGCGTTCGGCTGCGATGGCATCGGTGGTATCGGCATCGGGACTGTGCTCGATCAGCTTCAGCGCCACCGTCTGTCCGGTTTCCTTGTCCTCGGCCAGGTACACATCCGCCATGCCGCCGCGGCCCAGCTTGCGGCCGATTTCGTACTTGCCGATGCGCCTGTCGGCGGGGGCAATCATTTCTTCCTGGCTCCCTGCCGCGCTGGGGCCGGCTTCGCATCGAGCAGGAAATTCTGCTCGCGGACGCTGTCCATCTTCAGTTCGGGCGGCAGCTCCAGCGTGCTTCTGTCGAACACGTTGCCGCTCAGCGAAAGCTGCGCGCCATCGCGCGCCGCGAGATTGGCTCCGTGGTTGTGCAGAAACGAATTGTGCGACAGCCACAACGAGCTGGGGCCGGAGGCCAGCAGTCCCTCGGCCAGCGAATCGCGAATCGTCGAGGCACGCATCACCAAGCTGCCGGCGCCGCGCAGTTCAATGCCGATAGTGGCGCCCTCGATTTCGGTATCGTCGATTTCGACGCTGGAACTGATCGACAGAACCCCCTGCGCGATTGGGGCCTTCGGATCGGCCAGGATGCGCAGGCCTTGAATGCGCGCGTCGCGAACGTTGTCGGCCAGCACCGCCGGGCCCGCCGCTCCCGGCGCCAGCCGCAGGATGGCACGGGAGCCATTCGCCATGTCGCCCGACTGGCTGCCGCGAAATGTGATCCCGGATTTCAGCCGCACCGGCTGATGGTACTCTCGGCCGGCGGCGAACTGAATGGTGTCGCCGGCGCGGGCTTCAGCCAGCGCCTGGGAAAGAGTTTCGGCCGCCGCCCCGGGCGCCCCACCGAGGTCAGCGTCGACGTGCAGCACCCGCGGCCCTATCGCGGCCGCAGGCATGCTCTTCACAGGCTGGAAGGTGTGCAGCACCCCGGCGACAAAAAGCGCCACCAGCACGATGCCGGCGGCCAAAGCGACCGCGCCGCCGACGCGGAACCCCTGGCGCGCGGTAACCAGGCCGGAAGCGGCGAATTTCGGACCCTCCACCAGCACCACCGTGACGTTATCCTTGCCGGCGGCAGTGTTGGCGGCCTGAATCAACTGGCGCGCCGCGGCGGCGGGATCGCCTGCGGTGCGCTCCACCACCACGCGGATGTACTCCGAGGTCACCTGGTCGCTGAGGCCGTCGGTGCATAGCAGCAGCGCCGCGTCCGGCTCTAACGGCACGCGTTCGATGTCGATGAAGTCCGCGTCGTCGGGCGAGTGCTCCTCGCTGCCCACGTCGCGAAATACCTCGTTGCGGCGCGGATGCAGCATGGCCTCCAGCTCGGAAATTTCGCCCGCATCTTCGCGCGCGCCCACCGGCGAATGGTCGTGTGTGATCTTGCGGATCGCCCCGCGGCGAATCTCGTACAGTCTCGAGTCGCCTACATGCCCCACCACGGCCGACCCATCCTCCAACACCGCCAGCGTCAGCACGCACGCCATCCCCTGCCATTGCGGATTGCCGCGCGCGGCGCGCAGAATTTCGTTGTTGGCCATGGTGATGGCCTCGCGCACGCGCTGCTCCACGGTGCCAGTCTGGCGTTCCAAGCGGGCGCGGATACGGTCCACGGCGATTTCCGCCGCCTTCTCGCCCGCCGCCTGCCCGCCGATGCCGTCCACCACCAGGAAGATGCCGCGGTCGGCGTCCATGTACCAGGCGTCTTCGTTGTTGTGGCGCACGCGGCCCAGGTCGCTGGCCCCCGCGCATTTCTGCATTGTGTTAACCATGCGCGATGCTTCGAAATTCCAGGAAGCAAACGCCGGCCAGGCCGAGCAGCGCTTGCGGCGGCACCGGCGCTTCCACGTTGCGATCCCGTTTTTCGCTGCCCACGACTTCGATGCTCGAAGGCGCGGCCACGCCGTCGATAGTGGTGCCCAGCCGGCTCAGGTCCTTCAGAAAGAACTTGCCGCTTTCGGGATCGCGCCGCAGCCGGAAGTGCTCGCGCGAGACGTCGGGCAGCGTGTCCAGTTTCAGATCGGTCCAATAATCGCGGCCGCCGCGGCCCACCACGATTTCGTTCTTGGTCATGTAGAACGTTTTGCGCACGCCGCGGTCGTCGTATTCGATCGCCGCGAACGCGCCGGCCGGGACTGTAGCCGGCGCCGCGGGCGCGGCCTGTGCCGGCTGGTAGGACGATTCCGCGCTCGATGCCGCTCCCGCCATGCGGCGCGTGGCAATCCGCTTGGTCATGCTGCCGGCGCCGAATTCCTCCTTGGCGGGGACTGCGAGCTCGGAATAGATGACGATGTCGCCCGGGTCCACATCGTCGTCGGTATTCTCCAGGATGCGGAACTGCCATCCGCCCTCGGGCGCCGTCACTTTAGGCTCGCCGCGCCGCGCCAGTTTCAGCCGCGCCGCCAGCCCGCCGCGGTTCAGCGCTTCCAGCTCCGCATCCAACGCCCGCCGCGCCTCGTCGAGTATGCGCGGAACAATGCCGCGCAGCCGCTCCATGTCGTCCGGGTGCAGGTAAACGTGATAGACGGCCGGCGGCAGCGTCGAGTAATGCAGCGGTTCGAGGCCCTCCCGCATGTTGCGCACGATTTCCAGAATGATGTCCCGCGCGGTGGCGGATGTCGCAGCGGCAGGGCGGTCCATGGCGGCCTAATAACGAGTTTAGCAGCCGAGGGGAGAGGGGCGCGGCCGGCGGAGGGCGCCAAGCCTGCGCAGCGACCGGCTGCCCGTCCAGGCGCCAAAAAGCTGCCTCCCGGTTCGAACGGTGACACGCTTTTGGCGAATTTTTCACTACGAAACAGCGCGCGGGTGTACCGCACCCCCAGCGGGGTACGTACATGTTGTATGATTACTAGGCGATACACCTGATCGAGGAAATGGCCCAAGGCGTGCCATACTCAAGGCGGAGTTCTGCGGCTAGGAGTATTCGTGCCCGCTCAGGTTAAGGCAGGACCGAAATGTCGTTAGGGATCGTCATCAAGGGTTCGGAGGGTGTCGTGCTCGCGGCAGACAGTCGTGTTACGCTCTTCAGCCAACTTCCGCCGAACCCCGCCATGGGCAACCAGGTAGTAGTGCTTCCGGCGAACTTTGATAACGCGACGAAACTTCTGACGGTGACCGGGCAGCAATACGTAGGAGCAGTAACATATGGCCTTGGCGCCCTCATGACGGCTGATGGGCCGCGAACGATGCATAGCTTCATCCCGGAATTCGAAAAGGAACTCACGGACCAGGGCGTCCAGCGGCTTTCAGCCCCCGAGTTTGCCAAGCGCCTGAGCGATTTCTACATGGGACGCTGGAACGAACTTATCAATCGAGCACCGAACCCGGGCGAGGAAATCAACTTCTTGGTTGGCGGCTTTGACGACGGCGCGGCTTACGGAAGGGTTTTTGAATTCAAAATCCCGACTCTTCCTGAGCCCCGGGAGCAAAATTCCGGGACCGGGCAATTCGGCATGACATGGGGCGGCCAATTTGAAGTGATAAACCGGATGTTGTTCGGGTTCGACCTCGAACTCCCGGCAGTTCTCCAAGCTGCTTTGAACTTGTCCGATGAGAGATTGGCTGAAATACGAAAGCAGATGGAGCGGTTCGACGCCGGCATTCCATACCAGTTCCTCCCATTGCAGGACTGCGTGAACCTGGCGGTATTTCTGATTGAGAGCACGGTGAGATTTCAGACGTTTTCAATCAAGAACGTGCGGGGCGTAGGCGGCCCGGTCGAGGTCGCAACTATAACGAGATCCAGTCCCTTGGATCGGGTGATGGGCAAGCATAACGCTGATGCCGCTCATCAGTTCTAGAGAGGACACTTCAATGAACACGTTTTCACAGGGCAACGAATCGTGGAAGCAGGTCACGAAGGGCGTGACGGTTTACGCATATAATCCGGGCTGGAATGCCGCGGAAGGCACGTTGCAAGGTGCGGCGCCGGAGTCGGTGGACGGCGCAGAGGACGCGTGGCCGTACTCCCGCGCAACACCGAACCCCCGTTCGGGGCGCATTTTGAAATCCCTCATATCCGCCCGCCCAGCGAATCGCTAGCAGAGGAAGTGGAGACTCCAAAGAGGACGCATGTTTATCACTGACGCCGACATGACATGTCTGCGTCAGGGAGACATTCTGGGCAATATGCCCTTCCCGGTCATGCGCTCTGGAAAGCTGTCGTTCGTCGGGAAGATTGAGCCTCCAACGCCAGGGTCGGAGCCTGCGTTCGTACCCCTCCCGTCTGAAGACGCCAGGGGTCGGCTGTTCTCTATCCAGACTCCTGCTCGCATCATCTTCGCTGCCGTAATTTCACAATGTTGCGACATCGCGCCCCGTCGAGGAGGGAAGATTGAAGGCCAGCACACGATCGCGCTGGCGCGTTTGGTCCCGTTGCCAGACAAGGCACGTGGCGACCCAGAACTGCTTGCGAGCCTACGGGCAAATTCTAATCCAACCGGACCCGAGGCGGCTTTCTTGGGCTTGTTCCACGTACCAGCTCATGCTGCCTTGAACAACGCCGAATGGGCGATTGACTATAGTCAGGTACTCTGTGTCCCCGCCCCCGATCTATCGGTGGTCGTTAGGCGCAAGTTACTGCAGATGACTGACGAGGCGCGTATAAAATTCAAGATCAAGCTGTCGTACTTCTACGGCCGATTGACGGATGAGGAGATTGCCATGGATCACGAATGGGTGCGAGGTACTACTTGACGTTGGTCGCGCCGCACGCAGACCTGGCGCGCTACCCACCGTCCCACTTGCCTACCTCCCCTTTTCCCGCCTCGGCTTCGGCTCCTCGAACACCGAGAATTGTAGCTTGCGTTCGTTGGCGCCGATGCGGACCAGGACTACGCGTCTGACATCGCGCCATCGGGCCGTCAATCCGGCTCGACGTCTGCGCTACTGCCTAAGACGGCAATCGTAGGGCGGCCGCCAGCGCCTCGGCGATCCGCTCACAGGCGCGCCCGTCGCCATATGGGTTGTGGACGCGGGTCATGCGCGCGTATTCGGCCTGGTCGTCCAGCAACCGCGCCGCCTCGGCGGCGATCCGCCGCTCGTCGGTGCCCACCAGTTTCACCGTTCCGGCTTCCACCGCTTCCGGCCGCTCGGTTTTCTCGCGCAGCACCAGCACCGGCTTGCCGAGAGACGGTGCTTCTTCCTGAATGCCGCCCGAATCCGTAACGATCATCCAGCACCGGCGCATCAGGTCCACAAAGGCCACGTACGGCAACGAATCGAGGAGGATGATGTTGGCATGTCCGTCGAGCCGGCTGTGAGCGGGGCCGAGTACGTTGGGATTGCGGTGCACCGGATAAACCACCTGTACGTCCGGCCGCTCCGCCAGCGCCGCCAGCGCGCGCATGGCGCGGTCGAAGCCGGGCCCGAAGTTTTCGCGGCGGTGGCAGGTCACCAGAACCAGCCGCCGGGCGGGATCGAGCCACGGCCAGTCCGGCGCAAGGAGCTCGCCCCGATCGAGCGCGTTGCGCACCCAAAGCACCGCGTCGATGCCGGTATTGCCGGTGACGAAGATCCGCGCGGGCGCCAAGCCTTCCTGCAACAGCGCGGCTTCGGCGGCGCGCGTGGGAGCGAAATGAAATGCCGCGATGCGCGATGTGAGCACGCGGTTCATTTCCTCCGGGAACGGCTGCCGCAGGTCCCCGGTGCGCAGGCCGGCTTCGATGTGCGCCACCGGCACGCCGTGGTAAAACGCGCTCAGCGCCGCGGCGAAGGTCGTGTTCGTGTCGCCCTGCACCACCACCAGGCGCGGCCGTTCGGAACTCAGAACCTTTTCCATGCCGGCCAGAATGCGCGCCGTGAGGCCGCCCAGCGTCTGGCCCGGCCGCATCAGGTCGAGATCGAAATCCGGGCGAACCTCGAATGCTTCGAGGACCGGGTCCAGCATATCGCGGTGCTGGGCCGTCACGCAGACCTTTACCTGGAAGTCGTCCGGCTGCAAGCGCAACCGTCGAACCAGCGGGCAGAGCTTGATGGCCTCCGGCCGCGTCCCGAAAACAAAGAGTATCCGGTTCAAAGTTCGAGTATAGCCGCGATCACTGGCGCGCTTGCATGCGCGTCGGCCGCCAGAGCGTTCCCGGCGGCAGGAAAAACACCAGCACCGCCAGCAGCGCCGCCGCATTCATTGCCATAAAAGTTCGCGCCGGAGACGAGATTCGTTTTAGGGGGAACGCGCGGGGCACGAATCGATCCAGCGCCGCCAGCGCCACCAGCATCAGTTCGTCGATGAGCAGGAAGTTGCGCCACCCGGAATCGCTCAGCGCCAGCGTCGAGCCCCAGATCAGCAGGATCGCCCAGGGCAGCACGAGGCGCCCGAATTTATACGAAAGAAAGTGAAAGCGCATCCGGTCGGCGCTGGTGAACAACTGCGGCAGGCGAACGAAGAGTTGCCAGAGACCGGCTAGCGTGCGCAGCCGGCGGCGAAATTCGCCGCCCTCGGCCGCCGGATAATCGAAGGCGAGCGCCTCCGGATCGAAGATCACCCGGTAGCCGCGAAAGAAGGCCCGCAAGGAGAACGTCCCGTCGTCGGCAATCGTATCCGGCGGCAGCGGCGAGGCCAGGCTGCGGCGCAGCGCGTAGATGCAGCCCGTGGTGCTGAAAATGGAATCGATCCGCGAATGACGGCTGCGCGCCCAGATCTCAAAACGCCAGTACAACTCCATATCGGCCTGCTCGCCCGCGTGTGCGGGGTTGATCAGGCGTAACTCTCCGGTGACCGCCCCGACCGTTGGATCTGCGAAATTTGCCGCCAGGTGCGAAAGCGCGTGCGCATCCAGCGTCTGCCGGACGTCGGTGAAGAACAGAATATCCCCCGATGCCTGGGCCAACCCGGCGTTCAGCGCCGCGGCTTTGCCGCCGTGGGGAATTACGAGCAACCGCGCACCTCGGCCGGCAAACGAGGCGGCGATGCTTTCTGTACGGTCGGTCGAACCGTCCGAGATCACCAGAATCTCGCGCAGGTGCGCCGGATAGTCCAACGCGAGCAGAGACTCCAGCTTTCGTTGCAGGAATTCCTCGCCGTTGTGCACCGCTACCAGGATCGAAATGGTGGGCCGAAACGCCGGATCTTTGCGCACCGGCGGCGCCGCGCGCCGCGAAATCGCCAACAGGATCGGGTAGCCGATGAGAAAGTAGAAAACCACGGCGGTCGCAACCGCCAGCAGCACCACCGCCAGCATTACGAATCTCTCGCGGTGTCTGGAACCGCCGCCCCGGTTCGCGAAGCCTTTCCCCTCCGGAACAGCATTCGCAGCAAAATGTCCAGATCGAGGGATGGGCTTTCCCGTCTGATGTAGTAAAAATCGTACTCCAGACTGAGCGCTTCTTCCGGCACGCCCCCGGTTTCGGCAAAGTGCGCCTGGGACCAGCCGAAGATGCCGGGTTTCACCGTGAAGCGATACGCATATGCCGGTATCAAGTGTTGCAACCGGTCCGCAAAAACGCTGCGCACCGGCCGCGGGCCGAACAGCCCCATTTCTCCGCGGAAGACGTTGATCAACTGTGGCAGGTAGGTCAGCCGCAACCGCTTAATCAAATTCCCGATCCAGGAAGGACTGCCGTCCCGCCGAACCGTGCGAAAGCGAAACATCTGGAAAGGAATGCGCTCCAGTCCGGGACATTCGATGTGCTCCATGGCGGGACCACCAGTGGAGACGGCAATCAGCAGCGAAGCCAGAATCAACACCGGTGCGGAGATGACCACGAGTCCCAGACCTCCCAGGGTCTTGTAGACTGCCTGCAGCGCCAGCATGGCGCGGCCGGTGATGGGTGTGACTGAAAAGAGCAGGTCGGACGGCGAGAGATGCTGCCATGCCACACGCTGCAAAACGCCTTCGCACAGAAACGGAGCGCCCTCCACTTCGATCCCCGCGTAATGCAATTCGAGCAAGTGCGCCAATGAGACTCCGGCCGGCCTGCCGCTGATCACAACCGAACGCGCATGTTTGCTCGCGCACACTTCATCCAGCCGGTCCGGCGTACCCAAGCAAGGCAGTTGCCCGCGGGCGGCCTCCGGTCGATCGTCGAGCACGCCCACCGTGCTCTCCCGCAGCGCGGCTGCCAACGGCGGCGTGAAAGAATCGAAGCCAACCAGCAGGATTCCATCGCGTCCGCCGGCCCGCCCAATCGGAACAGCCTTTCGCAACAGGGCCGCGGCAGCCAGGCTCAAAGCGCTGCCCATCACGATGAGGAACCAATGAGCGGCCGGAACTCGAAACAAATAGGCCACTCCGTATTGCACCAGCAGATTGGCCCCAGTAGCGGTGAAAAACCCGTCGACCCAGCGCGGCAGCCCTTCGCCCGGCCAACCCTCCTGGAAGACGATGGCTAGCCACGCGATGGCGGCCGAAAAGACCCATTGCAGCGCCCACGGCTCTGCGAATGCCCGCTGACCCAGCAAAACCCCGGTCGCCCAGGT
Source organism: Bryobacteraceae bacterium (assembly GCA_049587755.1). Classification (GTDB taxonomy): domain Bacteria; phylum Acidobacteriota; class Terriglobia; order Bryobacterales; family Bryobacteraceae; genus Bog-375. Next base: position 24,286 of record JBAVEN010000050.1, read on the forward strand.
GGCGACGCCAAACCCGGAAAGGCAGGCGAGCAGGTCCAAGAGTGCGGAGGAGTATTCGTCCCCGTTCCGAAGCGACGGCTTCATGATTTGGCGGCCACCGTGATCTCGGGTTGCTTCGCGGCGCGGCTGGCTGGAAATGTGCGGCGGGCAGTCTCGGCGAATCCAATCAGATCCAGCGAAGACGATGCGTCGGGGCTGGCGCCGCTGACCTCAATAGACTCAGCGTCCGTAAGCGGCACCCGAAACGTCCACGCCGGCGCCGTTTGCGGCGCCAGGGTTTCGGTGCGCGCACCGTCATGCCCTATCCAGCGGATTTCGGACATACCCAGGCCCCTGGCGCCCTCGACGAGAGTGGTCCACCAGGCCTTCTGATCGAGGGCCCGCTCCAGTTCGGACGTCAGGCGCTCCAGCCGCAACCGCCCGTCCAGAGCCCGTTTGAGCCCTCCCCGAAACAGGAATTGGCCAACCATATCGAATTCCCAGTATCGCAGTTGGCGTATGCCAATGCCGGCGGCCACACAGAACAGGACAATCACCACCACCTGCGTTTTGCCGCCCAAAGGAGAGCTTGCCAGCAAAGCCACGGCGGCGGCCAGCGTGCCGAACAGGTACAGAACCCAAACCGCCTGCCGCGCCGAAAAGCCCTGGTCCAACAAACGGTGATGGATGTGCCTCCGGTCGGCCGAGAAAATCGACTGGTTGCGCAAAAAGCGCCGCAAAACTGAAAGCGAAACGTCGAGTAGCGGGATCGAAAGCGCCAGCAGCGGCACCAGCATGCTCAGCAGCGTCGACGCCTTCTGCGTCCAGATCATCCCGTAGCAGCCCAGCAGGAAACCGATTAGTAGCGCGCCGGAATCGCCCAGGAAAACGGTGGCCGGACTGATGTTGTAACAAAGAAATCCCAGCAGCGCGCCGACCAGCGGAAAAGTGGCGTGCGCCAACGGGAGATTATGGCGCAACATCGCGGCGCCGAATAGCGTGAGCGTCGCCACCAGCCCCATCCCGGCGCAAAGCCCGTCCAGCCCGTCGATCAGGTTCAAGGCGTTGCTGGTCAGCAGCAGCCAGAAGACAGTGAGCAGGTAGTCCAGCCACACCGCCACCGGCTGGCCCGCCAGGCCGCCGACGTGCAGTCCACTGAAGAACACCAGGGACGCCGCCGCCACCAGGCCGACTATTTTAAAGACCGGCTTCAGAGAGAAAAAATCGTCCAACAGCCCGGTCAGGAATACCAGCGCAGCTCCCGGAAGCAGTTTCCAGGCCGCGGGGGCACCAGCGGTCTCGGCCGCGGGCGCGGTGAGCAAAGCAACGCCGTAAGCCATGGCGATTGCAATGCCGCCCACCCGCGGTATGGGGTAGATGTGGACCTTGCGTTTCCCCGGCCGATCTACCATGCGGTACGAGCGAAACAGGTCGCGGACGATCGGCGTCAGGACGATGGCGATCAAGAAAGCCTTGCCCGCCATCCATAGAAGTTCACCCATGACGGAGCCTTCCGGAAAAACTACGCCCACGTATTCTGAATGGAAGCCAACTTCTGACGGTCCAGCGAATGTTCCACTCTGACGGTGAAACCGGACTCGGAGCACTGCTGCACCTCGCCCAGGTACAGCATGGGACCGCTCTCAATCTCAACCAGGGCACCTCGGGCAAAACCATCTTCTGATCCCGCCAGATCTACCCGAAACAAGGTGTTCTCCCAGCCGGCGTCCCGTGCTTCCAGGAAGCCGCCGTCCGGCAGATACCGCACCTTTACGGTGTACTGTTCGGGCATGGAAGTATCATACTCCATCTACCGGCGGACCGTGTACCTTGGGGACCTCTCCGACAGTCGGAGCTTTGCCTCGTCCTTGCGCCTCCAACGCCTCTCCCAGTGCCAGCAGGCCTGGCATCGAGGCCGCCACCGGCATCGCATCTTGTTTGGCAGCGTTCGGGCTGTCGTCCGGTTTCTTGCGCGGCTTGCGAAGCAGGTACTCCATCACCGCCAGGGAAGCCAGGAAAAGCAAGAAGGTCACTGAGTTCGTTCTCCCTTCCTGTCTTCTATCGGCGGGGACCCGCTTGACCTTTAGGCAATCCTGAAAGAGTTGGCGTCGTCCGGAAACCCAACTGGCGCTTGCCGCACTAACCCAACTTCTCCAAATCCACCTTCGCATCCCAGGTTCGTTTCGATCGCACCAGCTCCTCCCAGGTGACCTCGCGGCCGGTGTACATCGCCGTTCGGCCCAGCATGGCGGAAAGCGAAGACTCCACGCCCGTGGCCGCCTGATTGTGCAACGCGCCCGACGTGATGCTGCCGATGAACGACTTGTGCTTTTCGGCATCCGCCTCCGCCAGGTTGTCGGCGAAAGTGCCGGTGGTGGAAAACTGGCCGCCCTGCTGTTTCTCGCTTCCCGCCCAGCTCCACCCTTCCTCGCCGGTGATGCCCAATGGACCCGAGTAGGGCGACTGGCTTTCACCTCGCGCGCCGAAAAAGCGCTCGTTGACGTCGAAAGCGCCCTTGCCAAACTGCTTGGAAGCGAAGCTCACGGGAACGTCGTTGGGGTACCAGAAGGATACCGCGCAATGGCCGTAAACATCGCCTGGGTCGGGCCGCCCCTTGCGCCCGCCCACGCCCGCGGCCTTCACCGGGTGCCCCTGCAACACCCAGTTGCAGATGTCGATGGCGTGTATGTTCTGTTCCACGATGATGTCGCCGGAAAGCACGCGGTCATAAAGCCAGTTGCGGAGACGCCATTCGGCCGGCCGCGCATCCGGGTGCGATGCCTCGAGAAACGGGCAGTAGTAATAAGCCGCGCCAAAGCTGATTTCACCGATGGCGCCCGCGTGAATGCGCTTCACTAGCTCGACGAACGGCGGCGCCTGGCGAATCTGGAACCCGACTTCGAGGCTGACGCGGCCCTCGGCCTTCTTGCCGATCTCGAGCACCCGCCGCGTCCCCGGAACGTCCACCGCCACTGGCTTCTCGCAGTAGACGTGCTTGCCGGCAGCGACTACTGCCTCCAGGTGCTGCGGATGGTAGTAGGGCGGAGTCGCGATCACCACCGCATCCACCTCCTTCGAATGCGCAATTTGCTCGAACGCGCGCGGGCCGCGGAAAATCTGCCCGGCATCGATCGCGGCCACGCCCTGCCTCTCCGCCAGCTCGTCAAAGTGCCTCCGGGCGCGGTCCAACTGGTCGTCGAAAAGGTCGCCCAGCGCCGTCACGCGTGCGCCGGCGTTGACCATCATGCTGGTGGCATCCGCCGTGCCCCTTCCGCCGCAGCCCAGCAGCCCCACCCGAACCGCCGAATTGGCTTCCGAGCCGCGCACCAGGCGCGCGCCCATCACCGTCAGGCCGGCCGCTCCCAGAAAGGCGCGCCGGTTCCATCCCTTGTCGTTCTGCATCACGCCCTCACGCTCTCAAAATGGGGACTGGCTCGAATTTCACCGCCTTTGCGAAATTCGTGCCTGTACCCATTTTGCCCCCTACCCATTTTGCCCTCCTCAACCAATCAGCTTCTCCAAATACCCCTTCGACGCCAGGATGTCCTCGGTCTGCCGGGGGCCGCTGATCTCGCGCTCAATCGTGATCGGGCCGCGGTAACCGACTTCCTTGAGCCGTGCGATGAAGCGCGGAAAATCCACTTTCCCCTGGCCGATCGCCGTTTCCTCGCCCAGCTTGTCCGGATCCGTCGGGTACCGGCCGTCCTTGGCGTGAACGCCCATCACCAGCGGACCCAGCGTATCGAGCGCATCCACCGGGTTCGCCTTGCCGTAAAGAATCAGGTTGGCGGCATCGAAGTTCACCCCGATGTTGGCGTATCCCGCCGCCTGAATCACGCGCAGCAGCGCAATCGGCGTTTCCTGGCCCGTCTCGCAGCGGAACGTCTGGCCGTTGCGCTTGCAGTAGTCCGCCACCTGCCGCAGCGCCTCCACCGAGGGAGCGAACAGCGCGTCGCTGGGATCCTCTGGCAGAAATCCAAAATGGCGCTGCACGGCGGGGATGCCGGCCGCTTTGGCAAAGTCGGAAGCCGCTCTGACCACCGCCAGCCGTTCGGCTCGGTACTTCGGCGGCACCAGGCCGATGGTGCGTGGACCGTCGCGAAACGTGTAGATCTCAGGCCCGGGGCCGGTGACGATGACCGACGTCCCTTCAATGCCGTAGCGGTCCAATGCCTCCCGCAGCTTCTGCGCAGTGGCCGCATCGTACGGCGTCACGTACATCTGGCAGGTGGGGAAACCAAGTTCCTTCACGCGCCGGATTCCCGCGTCCGGATCTTTGCAATCGGTGATCACGCCCAGCCGCAGCGGCTTAGCCGCCTGTTGCGCGCGCGCCGCCACAACCGCCGCAGCCGCGAGTTGCACAAACCTCCTGCGGCCGTGCGGAGCCGTCGGAAATCCGCGCCCGGATTCTCCGCCTGCTACCATATGTTTCATCTCCCTGAACAGCATTCTATGCCCGAAAAGCCCTACGACCATCGCCAGATCGAACTCAAATGGCACGAGCGCTGGCAGAACGCCGATTTCTACCGCGCGGAAGAGAATTCCGCCAAGCCCAAGTTCTACGTTCTGGAAATGTTGCCGTATCCCAGCGGCACGCTGCACATAGGCCACATTCGCAATTACTCGATCGGCGATACCCTGGCGCGCTATAAATGGATGCGCGGCTTCAACGTCCTCCATCCCATGGGCTGGGATGCGTTCGGGCTGCCCGCTGAAAACGCCGCCATCGCCAACCAGCTCCCGCCGCGCCAATGGACGCTGCAGAATATCGAGGCGATGAAGAAGACCCACCGCCGCTTCGCCTTCAGCTATGACTGGGACCGCGAAATCTCCACCTGCGAGCCCGAGTATTATCGCTGGAACCAGTGGTTCTTCCTCAAGATGCTGGAGCGCGGCCTGGCCTACCGCAAGAAAGCGCTGGTCAATTGGTGTCCCAAGTGCGCCACCGTGCTGGCCAATGAACAAGTGGTGGAAGGCTGCTGCTGGCGCCACGAAGATACGCCCGTCGAGCAACGCGCGCTCGAGCAGTGGTTCCTCAAAATTACCGATTATGCCGACCAGTTGCTGGCCGATATGCGCCAGCTCGAGGAGGGCTGGCCGGAGCGCGTGCTCATCATGCAGCGCAACTGGATCGGCCGCTCCGAGGGCGCCGAGATCGATTTCGCGCTCGCCGGAACGGCCGAGAAAATCCGCGTCTTCACTACCCGCGTCGACACCATCTACGGCGCCACCTGCGTGATCCTCGCGCCCGAGCATCCGCTCAATACGCAATTGCTCGATGCCGCCGGCCGGGCGCGCGCCAAGGCCATGGTCGATGCGCGCTCCGGCCGCGATCCTGGCGATATCGAAAAGGAAGGCTTCTTCACCGGCAGCTACGCCGTCAATCCGTATAGCGGCGAAAAAGTGCCCATCTGGATCGGCAACTTCGTGTTGATGGGCTACGGCACCGGCGCCATCATGGCCGTGCCCGCGCATGACGATCGCGATTTCGAATTCTGCCGCAAGTACGGCATCACCGTCCGCCCGGTCATCCGCCCGGTAGATGGCGAGCTCGGCGTCGAACCGGGCTTGCCCGCCGCGTTCATCGACGATGGCATCGTCGAAAACACCGGCCTCTGGTCCGGTCTTTCGAGCGAAGAGGCCCGAGTCAGGATGGCCGCTCACGCCAGGGCGCATGGCTTCGGCGATGCGGCCGTTACCTTCCGCATCAAGGACTGGGGCATCTCGCGCCAGCGCTATTGGGGCACGCCCATCCCGGTGATTTATTGCCCCGCCTGCGGCGCACTGCCTGTGCCCGAAGACCAGCTCCCCGTGCGCTTGCCCGATCGCGTCGAAATCACCGGCACGGGCCGGTCGCCGCTTGAGAACGTGCCCGAATTCGTCAACGTCGTCTGCCCCAGGTGCGGCGGCGGCGCGCGGCGTGAGACCGATACCATGGACACGTTCATCGATTCGTCCTGGTATTTCTACCGCTATTGCGATCCACACAACGATAAAGCTCCGTTCGACTCCGCCAAAATCGCCTATTGGTTTGAAATCGATCAATACATCGGCGGCATCGAGCACGCCATCCTGCACCTCATCTACTCGCGCTTTTTCACCAAGGTGATGCGCGATATCGGCTTGATCCGCAACAGCGAGCCCGTCCGCCGCCTTTTCACCCAGGGCATGGTGATCGCCGAAGGCGCCAAGATGTCGAAGTCCAAAGGCAACGTGGTGGGCGCCGATATGCTCGCCGAAAAATACGGCGCCGATTCCGCGCGCATGTTCGTGCTCTTCGCCGCGCCGCCCGAAAAGGAAGTCGATTGGCGCTGGGAAGGCGCCGACGGCATTTACCGCTTCCTGGGCCGCGTCTACCGCTTCGCCACCCGGCACATCGGCGCTGCTGCGCCTGAAGCCGGCTCTTCCGACCGCCAGGTGCTGCGCAAGCTCCACCAGTGCCTCCGCAAGATCACCGAAGATTTCGAGACGCGCTGGCACTTCAATACCTGTATCGCCAGCATTATGGAGCTGGTGAATGTGCTCTACGCCGAAGAGGAGAGTATCGGCTCCGCGGTGGTGAACGATGTTGTCGAGAAGCTGGCGCTGATGCTGGCGCCCTTTGCCCCGTACCTGGCGCAGGAGATCTGGGAGGAACTTGGCCACGATGGCCCTGTTTTCCGCCAGCCGTGGCCGCCCTACGATCCCGAGCTAGCCAAAGCCGAAGAAGCCGAAATCGTCGTCCAGGTCAACGGCAAACTCCGCAGCCGCGTCTACGCCCCCTTCGGCACGCCCAAAGACGAGGTCGAAAAGCTCGCTCTGGCCGACCCGAAAACTCAGCAGTCCATCGCCGGCAAACAGGTGGTGCGGGTCATCACCGTCCCCGACAAGCTGGTGAACATCGTGGTGAAGTGAGCGCCGAACCTCGCGCGAGCCAGTTCGGTGGGATTGGCATTTCTAGTCAAGGTGACGTGACGGGGACACACCAGGACCAATCCCGGCCACGCGGCGAATGCGTTGCGCCCCTGTTTTGTTTCCGGCGACGGCGTTACTCATAGTCTGTAGACTCATAGTGTCCGGACCCCCATCATGGAAGACGTGCGCAGTCGGGATCCGATTCTCACTCAAGTTGGTCAGCGCATCAGGAATCTCCGCGAAGGTAAGGGCATTTCGCAGGAGGTGCTCGCCGAGAAGTCAGGTCTTCACCGGACTTATATCGGCGGAGTCGAGCGAGGCCTTCGTAACCCCTCCCTCAAGAGCCTCCAACGTATCGCCAAGGGTCTTGGCGTAGGTGTGGCTCATCTTTTTCAGACCACCGACGATTGAGGTGTTCACGGCCAGAAACGAAGCGAATGGCAAAACGGAAGACGAGAATCGGTAAGACCGCCGCCAGCGCGAGCATACTCGACAAATACGAAAAGCTTAAGCGGTTGCTCGGACAAGCTGATGGCACCGCGCTGATCGCCGAGATCGTGAGCGAGTGCGCGTCTTTCTTGACGGGCGAAACTCGGGCGCTGCCATTGAAGTCGCTCGTTGAAGGAAAGCGCTATTTCGCCTTCCGACACAACGACGTCAAGGCTCGAACGTCGCGCCCGGTCAACGAAGATCTGTATATCGCTGATCCACAGAACCTGTCTCGGCAACTGGAAAAGCTCAAGGCCAATCCCACGATGGATTGGCTCGCTGTAGATGAGTGCAATCGGTTCCTGTACACGCTTGCGATGGCTTTCTGCGCCTTCAACGATGTGACCTCCGATCAGGACAAGAAGACGCCTGGGACTTACTTCGAGTTGCTCGTCGGCCATCTGCTGGCCCTGGCGTTCGGAGTCCAGCCACGCAACCGGATCGAGGTGCTGACTGTCGAGGATGAGCGCTCCACTCTGCCCACCGATTTCATCTTTGACCTCGGCCCGAGCCAACTGAAATTCCACGTGCCGGTCAAGATCTCGACCCGGGAGAGGGTAGTTCAGGTCTGGGCCCATCAGCGCATGCTGAACGGTGTCTACGGAGAGGGCCGATTCAAGGGAGTTCTGGTTGCTCTGGCTGAGACCAAGTTGGATTTGCAAAAACTGGAAGTCGTCGAGATTTGCCTCCCTGACCAGTGGGCCGTGTACCAGCGCTTCGTTGCGAGGATGGACAGGGTCTACTACCTGGACGTCCCTGCCAAGTACGCTGCTCTCGCCACGGTGTTCCCTTACATACCGGTGAAGACCCTCGGCGTGTTCTTCAAGGAGAAGGAAATCCTCATCAAGCCGTCCTCGCTCTGATTCACGGCACCGCCAGCGAGGGTGCGCCGTCTTCCAAAACAAGGTCCAGCGCGTCCTGAAGGCCGACTCCCGAAATCGAACGGAAATCGTCTGCCGTCGGCCGAACGAGGCCATCTTCGACCATCAGCGTGTGACATATTGCGCGGCCGATAGCTTCGCCAAGGGGCGGCGGGACCGCATTGCCGACCTGGGAACGAACGTCCCACCGAGTACCGCAGAAGCGAAAGTCGTCAGGGAACCCCTGAAGGCGACCCGCCTCCCGCGGGGTCAACGGCCTGTTCCGCAAAGGATGGCCGTATCGACCGCGCGTGAAGCTGTCAAAGCCGGCCGTTATAGTTGGTGCCTGCCCGTCGAGTTTGAGCCTACCGTAAACGTCGGGCCAGCCGCCCGATCTTCGATCAACCTTCTGATGGCATCTCAACTGCAACTTCTCCGGGATGTCCCACCATCCGCCGCCTTGCGGCACGTGGGAGAATCGCTCGATGTTGATGGGAGTCACCTTGGCGCGATAGTGGTTAGGGTAATCAGTATGCTCGGAATAGTCGATCGGTGGCTCTGGAATCCCTTCCAGGACCTCGCCCACGGTAGCCCACTTCTCGACGGTCGGCTGCGGGATCTGAAACCTAGCCTTCACCCTCCTGGACCTGCCGACAATGACGAAGCGCACTCTGGTCTGAGCCAAGCCGTAGTCTGCGCAATTGTAAAAGTGTGGGTAAAGATCGTAACCCCGGAGCTCCGTCTGAATGCGGCCCACGAAGTCCTTGCCGCGTTTCTTTCCGAGTTGATCGACGTTTTCCAGGAGGAAGAATCTGGGATCGGTTTCGCGCACCAGCCTCGCGAACTCAAGCACCAGCTCATTCCTCTCGTCGCCCAGGTGGGCACCGCGTTTCTGTTTGGAGAACCCCTGGCAGGGAGGCCCCCCGGCGAACAGGTCTAGGCGGCCGTCGAACCCTGCCTCCTTGAACAGCCTTGCACCGGTTAGATCCTCCGCCTTGGCGTGCAGGCACCGTCCGGACAGGTTGCGTCTGAAGGTCTCAACCGCGCACTTGCTGGCATCGAAGGACACCAAGACCTCAAGCCCTGCCCGCCGCAGGCCAAGCGCAAGGCCCCCGGCGCCACAGAACGAGTCGATGCAAGTGTACCTGCAATTCATACACTGAACTCTTCGGCCAACTTTGACCTCAGTTTATCAATATCCTTCGTTTCGCACTCCCACACAACTGCCACTCGCCACCCTTGGCTCCTCAGCAAGCAGTAGTTCTTGCGGTCCCGGCTGACGTTGTCACCGATCTTCTTTGACCAGAACTCCGCGTTCGCCTGCGCCCTCGACCTGCCCTTGCTGCAGTTGTGGCGGTGCCAATAGCAACCATTAACAAATACCACGGTCCGCCTGCCTCGGAGCACGATGTCCGGCCTCCCCGGCAGATCGCTCGCGACCAAACGAAAACGAAGTCCGAGCCGGTGAAGGGTCGCCCTAACGATCTTCTCCGGCCGCGTGTCCCGACTTCGGATGCGGGACATAATTGCGCTCCGCTCTTCCTGCGAGTAGATGTCTGTCATCCGATTGGTTACTTATAGTCTACATCATCGCAGCGATCCACGCACGCTTTTTCGACGACTCCAGAGGGGACACGGGCGACTACATATAAAGTGAAAACCGGCGACAAGCTACGTCTTCCCGTCAATCCCCCACACGATGTCCTCAGCCGACTCCATGGGCCGCCCCTATCCACGAATCGTTTTACGCGCCTGCTAGAGCGGCGTTACACTGGTCCCGCATGTTCACTCGCCGCAGCTTTCTGCAAACCGCCGCTGGCGCCTCCGCCGCCCTCACGCTGCCCGCGTCGCCTCACCGGCTTCTGGCCCAGGCCAACCCGGTCTATCGCAACCCGATTCTGGGCGGAGACCACCCCGACGCCAGCCCCATCCGCGTCGGCAACGAGTTCTTCCTCACCCACTCCAGCTTCGACTATGCTCCCGGCCTGCTCATCTGGCGCTCCGCCGATCTGGTGAACTGGACGCCCGCCGCCGCCGCCCTGCATCGCTACGCCGGCAACGTGTGGGCCCCGTATCTCTGCGAGTACGAAGGGCGCTTCTACATCTATTTCCCCGCCGACAACCGCCTGCGTGTGGTCCATGCCGGACATCCGCTCGGCCCCTGGAGCGAGCCGATCGACCTGGGTATCAACGCCATCGACCCGGCCCATATCGCCGAGAACGGGCGCCGCTTCCTCTACGCCAACGGCGGCGTGATGGCCGAGCTAACCGCCGACGGTTTGGGCGTGAAGGCGCCTCCGCGCCACGCTTTCGATCCCTGGCCCATGCCCACCTCCATGCGCATCGAATGCACCTGCCTGGAAGCGCCGAAGGTGATCGAGCACAACGGCTATTTCTACTTGAACGTCGCCGAGGGCGGAACCGGCGGGCCCTCCACCAGCCACTCCGTCGTCTCGGCGCGCAGCCGCCATGCCGACGGTCCCTGGGAGTACTCGCCCTATAACCCTATCGTCCACACGCCCAGCCGCGACTCGCGCTGGCTCTCGGTGGGCCACGGCCGCCTGGTCGATACGCCCGGCGGACGCTGGTTCATGACCGTCCACTCCTACGAGAACGGCTATCGCGCCCTGGGCCGCCAGATGCTCCTGCTGCCTGTCGAGTGGACCGCCGACGGCTGGTTCCGCGTCCCCGCCGGCGTAACCGCGGAGTCGGCCATACCAATGCCGATTCGCGGCACGCGCCAACTACCCCTGCCCGACCCCTCGGACGGCTTCACCAGCGCCGAACTTGGTCTGCAGTGGGCCTTCTGGCACGAATTCGACACGGCACGCTTCTCGACCGGCCAGGGCGTGCTGAACCTGAAGGCGCGCGGCAGTTCGCTGGCCGACAGCCCCGCTCTCACCACGCCGGTCGGCGGCCATTCCTACACCGTCGAAATTGACGTTGAGGTCGCCCCCGGCTGCTCCGCCGGCCTGCTGCTCTTCTACGATCCCGAGCACTCGACCGGCATCCTGCTCGACGGCGAGGGCATCGGCGTGCGCATCGCCAACGGTTACGTCCCCAGCCGCTCACAGAAGGGCGCAACCCGCGCCACTCTGCGCATCGTCAACGACAATCAGGAAGTCGATTTCTACTTCCGGCTGCCTGGCCAAAGCTGGCAAAAGACCCGCGAATCGGCCGAAGTCAGCGGCATGCACCACAATGTCCTCGGCGGATTCCTTGACCTCCGCCCCGCCGTCTTCGCGGCCGGCTCCGGCAGTGCCGGCTTCCGCAATTTCCGTTACTGGCCTGAAGCGAAAGTGCCGGCATAGGCAAAACCGGCTACGCGTGTCCCATTTCTCGGTTCAGCGGAGGCCTTTCCAGGAAAAAACGCGCCAGCCTGACCGTTTTTGGCTCTTCACCGAGGTCGTGATCGCTCAATCCTTCACGTTGAACATTTTGGCGCACGGCTCACAGAGCGTGCCGCCGCCGCCGAGAGTTCCGTAGAAGAAAACGCGTCAGCCTGAACTGCGCGGCTTTCCCAGACCACATCCGAGGCAACCGGGCGGGCCGCAAGACGTAACCAGAGGAAACCGAAATTCCCCCGACCTTACCACACGCCCGGAACCAGTCGGTAGCGTGTCCGGGTGCAGTACTCCTCGTAGCCCGGCAACTCGCGGCGCAGAGCGCCGTCTTCCAGCACCGTGCGGACAATGAAGGTGGCCATCAGCATCGTGATCGGCGCCAAACCCCATGCCGAGCCGAGAACCAGCGCGCACCCCGGCATCAACAACATCAGCCCGGAATACATGGGGTGACGCACCACGCGATACGGTCCCGTGGTGATGACCCGATGGCCAAGCTCGGTCTGAACGCGGACCTGCCTTTCGAGGAAGGGATTCTCCGCGATCGCCAGGTAAATGAAGAAAACGCGTCAGCCTGAACTGCGCGGCTTTCCTACGCGACGGCCTTCCTAAACGCTTGGCGACTACCGGCTATCCATCCGGCGGTTCGCGCAGCGGGTGAGCTATTAGTCGAGTGTCTTTGAGAAGAAACGCTCGGGCGCGATGTAGATCCAGGCTGCCGCAAACGTACGGTTTCAGCAGGACTCCAATCCGTTGAGCGGCCGTTCAGAACGCCTTGAGCTGGCGGCGCACGAAGAAACCGTAAGCCAGGATCAGGCCTATCGCCAGCAGGCTCAGACTCAAGGTGCCCGGTGCCGGTGTTGTAGTGGGAGAAGCTCCCGCGACCGCTCCTGCCGCGGTCAGGAAATTCGCGACCGTGTATCCCGGGCTCGCCGGCGCGTACGACACTGCGACGCTGGTGAGCACTCGCGTAGGATCCGGGGCCAGGTTGACTCCATAAATGTAGGCGCCTCCGCCGGAGATCGGGGCCTGATAACCGCTGGTCGGGAAGCTGTAGGCCGCTTGCCGCGACATGGCGGGAGTCAGCGCGAAATACGTTCCCGCTGCGCCTGCCGCCGTGGTGCCGGGCCCGCTATACCAATCCGGCAGCGTCACGTCGTTCAGCACCGTGGGTGCGCCGGTGGAGTAATTCAGCGTAATTGTAAGGGCTGAGCTTCCACTCCCGCCCGAACCGAAAATCGCGAACTGCGAGTACTGGTTGTTGGGCACGTTGAAGGTGAAATTGCCAGCCGCGGTTGACCGGATCACTACGTTTGTGCCCGTCGGCGTGGCGTTCGTAAATCCCAGTTGTACATCGTAGAGCCGCGCTCCGCTTGCCGGGTAAAAACCATTGTCATTAATGCCGACCGCGCTGCCTCCTGCGATCTGGCTCGCGGCGCTCTGCGTGAGCAACCAATTGTCTACGGAGCCTCCAGGGGTGGAATTGTCCCATGAAGTGCCTGGCGTGGTGAAGGCACCGCCGCTCTAGCGCAGCACGTTATCCGCATTAAAGGACGCCGCCAGGCTCACCTGGACCCCGGCGCCATAAGCCGGCCCGCTGGACACACAAATCACGACGGCAACTACGGCTACCGCCAAGACTGTTGGGAAACCCCTTGATGACCTGAATGTGTTCATTCTGTCCTTTCGATGGCCGGGAGTCGCTTTTTATGCCTTCCCAGCCGTTCCTTAGGATCACCCTTGTCCGAGCCGGAATTTCCATTTTGGACTTCTGGGTTCCATACAGTATAAACTAACACACTCATAAACCAAACCACCATCTTTTGATCTGCGAGTTGCATTTTTTCTCCGGGAGCCGTCCTCGCCCCCACCAGGGTGGTCGCCTTGCCAGGAATACTCAAGAAGAAAACGCGTCGGAAGAAAACGCGTCAGCCTGAACTGCGCGGCTTTCCTAGGAAACCCGCGACATTCACCAATTACACCGTTTTGTGGGCCGGCGGCAGACTGCGGCGCCGGCGCTGGAAAGGGCCGTGCACGCCGTCTTGCAGGAAGGCCGCGCGCGCACGTCCGACCTCAGCGGCTGCTCGACCACGACGGATGTGACCAATGCCGTCGTAGAGAAGCTCGCCCGACCTTACCACACGCCCGGAACAAGTCGGTAGGGTGTCCGGGTGCAGTACTCCTCGTAGCCCGGCAACTCACGGCGCAGGGCGCCGTCTTCCAGCACCGTACGGACAATGAAGGTGGCCATCAGCATCGTGATCGGTGCCAGACCCCATGCCGAGCCGAGAACCAGCGCGCACCCCGGCATCAACAGCATCAGCCCGGAATACATGGGGTGACGCACCACGCGATACGGTCCCGTGGTGATGACGTGATGGCCAAGCTCGGTCTGAACGCGGACCTGCCTTTCGAGGAAGGGATTCTCGGCGATCGCCAGGTAAATGGGTACGAATCCCAGCAGCTCCAGCGCCATGCCAGGCCATATCCAGGCCACGCTGAGTTGCGACCAGCCGTAGCGGGCGTCGAGGCCGGCCACCGCGTAAAAGCCGAGGAAGCAGACAGCCGCCGCGGCGAGCACGAGTTTGTCGAATCGCTTGACGCCCGGTTGCCCCTCCAGCCGCCGGCGCATCAGGTCCGGGTTCTTGCGCCGCAACACGGCGAAGCTCACCCCGGCGATTAGCAGCAACGAGCCGACGAAAAGCCAGCCGCGCCACCAATCCAGGCGGCCCGCGAAAGCAAATGGCAGCAGGAAAGTGAGCGTGCGGAAGAGGCCCTGGAGTGCCAGCTTCCAACTTGGGGTCTGTGCCGACATTGAACAACTTGCCTCCTCATCCATAGTTTCCCTCGAATCGCACACTCCGCAACCGATGAGATCGGCGCACACATCGTGCACCGGCGAAAATGCAGCTAGGGGACCCCTGAAACGATATCGCAGTAGCCGCTTCCTGGCCCAGTGCCTAGCGGCAAATCAGCGAGGGTGACTCCCCCGCGACCAAAGATTATGAGTCCGGCACCGCAGCTCTGTGGGTATCCGGAAGCACCGTCTGTTCAGGGGCTCGCGGCTGACGCGAGGTACACTTGGAGGAAGTTTGGAGATGCGAATCGTGTCGCAGACTGTGTTCCTCCTGTGAAACGGCGTTCCATGAAAGTGGCGCCGCTCGGCCGGTCATGCCAGCGGAGGATACGGCGCCAAACCCCAGTACGGCCACCATCCGGGCGCGAGCAACGCCAGATCCGCGACAGCGATATCGCGCCATATCGGAAGCTGCCTTTGGGGCTGCGATTGGCCCGCCGCTGTGACCGTCTTCCGATGAAGGCCGTGTGGTTCTCTAAACGCTATGCCGTCAGCGAGGACCTAAACCGACCTGCCAAATGTCAGCGTCGGGCATCGGGTTCGGGTACCGAACGAAAGACCGGGCCGTCGCAAACGCTGGCGGCTGCCGTCCAACTGTCGATCGCCACTTTCACCCAGGTTGGCATGGGGATTGTCCGCACGCGGCCATGCTTCCCAACAAGATCCACGATGCACCACCGGCCGTCCCGCTGTTGGATGTGCCCCATGGTCAGCGCCGCCACCTCGGAGCGCCGCAGTCCGCAGCCGAGACGCACGGCGAGGATCGCTCGGTCCCGGAGGCCTTTGGTGGTCGTCACGTCCGCGGCGTTGAGCAGCGTCTGTGCCTGCCGGAACGAGAGCCAGTTCCCCAGGCGGACGCCCTTGGACGCCTTTCACACGCGCGATGCCGTTGGCCAGCTCCGGCGCCAGCAATCCGTTGTCGGCGGCTTCCACCGCCAGCTTGCGCACGGCGGTGATTCGCACGTTGATCGAAACCGCGTCGAGGCCGCGGGCCTCCAGGGCAACTCGCCAAGCGCTCACGGTGGCCTTGGTGAATCCGGGTCGGGGCTCCAGGCCATACCAAGCGAAGAACTCGTCGAGCCCGAGATTGTACACGCGGCGTGTGATTGTGGAGGAGACGCTGTCCAGCACCAGCGCCTTGAGTCTCTGCCATTGGTTCGTTTGCGGAACGGCAGTCAAATCAGTCATTTAGGTCCTCATAATGAGGCAATATCGGTAGCCATTTGGACCTTACCTCGGATACCTGAGCACATCAAGCAGAACCTGAGACTGGGGTACCCACCAGCGCCGACTTGCGACCAATCCTGAAAGGGGCACAGGCTGAGTAGGTCCGCTCCGTGCCGCCTCAGTTCGACGCCGTGCAGACCCGTGGCCCCTGCAAAGCAGCGATGGCTTAAACTATGGAGATCGGAGGGCGACAAGTGGGGAATACAGCGAATCCATTTTTCTCCTATAGGTATCTCGTCAGCGTGTCTGGTACATTTGGCCCGGCGAAGTTGGTGGGTGGTTTCTCCGACGTATCCGGGCTCACCGTATCATCCAACCCGCAAAAGTTGTCTGGTACGCACAAGGTCGGCGACGTCACGTTGAAACGAGGGGTGGTCGATTCTTCGACCCTTTGGGGTTGGATCACGCAAGCCCGGAATCAAAGCACCATTCCCTTGCGCTATGCGATCATCACGCTCCGCAATCAGTCGAACCACCCCGCGCAATCGTGGAAGCTGAATCACGCGGTTCCGAAGAAGTACACAGGCCCCATCCTGGGAGGAAAGGGCGGTTCAACGGCGATAGAAGAGCCCGTGTTGTCGTCAGACACAATCGAGATCGTTCCGCCTGGGCCACACCACTGAGGCGCATCCTGGCAAGCACGATGATCTGACCAAGGACTCGACGGGCCGATTCGATGGCGCTGGGGGCGCCTTGATATGTGGTGATATCAGCGCCTGTTCCTCCCACACTTGTTCAGTCCGTACTAAAGACGGCTCTGTCGACGGCTTTAAGGGTGGAGACGGAACGGTGTTTGAGAAGCCGCTTGAAATGAAACGGTTCCAGCCTCTTATATGCCTTGAGGGAAAGAAATCAAAAGGCGCCATCAGAGGTGGCTGGGTGTACACTTCCTAGTGGCGGCCAGGCAAAATGGAAGAGACTACCGAGCGCAGGCGCGTAGAGGAGGCGCTGCGAGAAAGCGAAAAGCGCTACAAGTTGCTGCTCGGCTCCGTCACGGACTATATCTACACGGTCCAAGTTCAAGACGGCCGTTCGGTTGCCACGGTTCATGGGCCGGGTTGCGCGGCCGTGACGGGGTATGCCCCAGAAGATTACGCTGCTGACCCGGACCTGTGGTATCGCATGGTCTACGAGCCGGACCGACAGGCAGTGATGCAGCAGGCTGTTGCGATCGTGGCTGGAGAGGCGTCGTCGCCACTCGAGCATCGAATCCTTCATCGAGACGGTTCCGTGCACTGGGTGCGGAACACCTCCGTGCCGCACTACGACCTCCAAGGCCACTTGGCAGCCTATGACGGCTTGATCTCCGACATCACCGCCCGAAAGCAGGCCGAGGAGGAGCTGCAGGGCAGCGAAGCGCGGTTCCGGACTCTGACGGAAGATGCGCCCATCGCGATTTCCATGTCACGCCTGGGCAGAGTCGTTTACGCCAATCCTACCTACTTGCGGATGTTTGGATTCGAGAGGGCCGAGGAACTCAACGACCGCCCTACCATTGAGCTGTTCGCGCCACAGTGCCGCGACGAAGTAATGGAGCGAGCCAACCGGCGCGCACAAGGCCTGCCGGTTCCCAGGGAATACGAAGCCATCGGCCGGCGTGCCGATGGTTCGGAATTCCCTATGCTGGTGGCCGTCGTCACGATGCAGTTCAGCGAAGGGTTGGCCCTAGTGGCCTTCATCACGGACCTGACCGGCCCCAAGCGGGTGGAGGAAGAGCGCAGGCGGCTGGAAGAGCAGCTCCGGCAGGCACAAAAGCTGGAGAGTATCGGCAGGTTGGCTGGAGGAGTGGCTCACGACTTCAACAACCTCCTGACGGTCATCAACGGCTACAGTCAATTGCTGCTGCGCGACTTGAAGGCGGGCGATCCGCTGCGCGACGGCCTCGAGGAGATCCACAGCGCCGGGGAGCGCGCGGCGGGGCTGACTCGCCAACTGTTGGCCTTTAGCCGCAAGCAGGTAATGAGCCCGCGCGTGCTCGATTTGAACCGCGTGGTGAGCGAGATGCAACCAATGTTGGCGCGCCTATTGGGCGAAGACGTCGAGTTGTGCGTTGAGTTGCACGCGGGAGCAGCGACCATCTGCGCTGACCGGCACCAGTTGGAGCAGGTAGTGATGAACCTGACAGTGAACGCCCGGGACTCGATGCCGGACGGAGGAGAGCTACTGATTGAGACGGCCGTTGTGGAGTCGGGCGAGGGCCAAGCTCGATCGCATCCCGACGCGCGTGTGGGCCGCTACGTCATGCTGGCAGTAAGCGACACCGGGGTGGGCATGGACGAAGAAACGAAGAATCGGATCTTCGAGCCGTTCTTCACCACCAAGGGAATCGGCAAAGGGACCGGGCTCGGGCTGTCGATGGTTCAGGGGATCGTGGCGCAGAGCGGCGGCTACATCGAGGTCCACAGCGAAGAGGGCAAGGGGACTACTTTCAAGATCTACCTGCCAGCGCTGGCTGAGGTGACAGCCGATGCGGAGATCCGGGAAGTCGTTCCAGCAGCGGGGGGGAAGGAAACCGTGCTGGTGGTGGAGGACCAGGCGGAGGTCCGCAAGTACGCCGTCGCGGTGCTGAAGGAGTACGGCTATCGGGTGATCCCAGTGGAGAACGCTGGCGAAGCGCTGCTGCGTTGCGAGCAGGAGGGCATCGACCTGGTGTTGACCGACGTGGTGATGCCACACATAAGCGGCCGGGAACTGGCCGACCGGTTGAAGACACTCCAGCCCGGCATCAAGGTGTTGTTCATGTCGGGATACACCGACAACATCATCGGGCACCATGGAGTCTTGGAAGAGGGCGCTGAGTTCATCGAGAAGCCGTTCAGTCCCGAGGAACTGGCCAGGAAGGTTCGCACAGCACTGGGGGCGCCTGCGCCAACGGCTCGCATCCTGGTGGCCGACGATGAAGCTGGTGTGCGCGGCTTCCTGCGGAAGGTGCTGGAGCAGAGCGGCTACGAGGTGATCGAAGCGGCGGATGGTAAGCAGGCTCTTCGGCAGGCGCGAGCCGGGCATGTGGACCTTGTGATCACGGACATTATCATGCCCGAACAAGAAGGCGTTGAGACGATCCAGGCCTTGCGCAAGGAAATGCCCGACATCGGCATCATCGCCATCTCCGGTGCATACCAAGGCCAGTTCCTGAAGGTGGCGCAAATGCTGGGGGCCGCCGCGGCGTTGAGCAAGCCGGTGAGTGCCGAGTTGCTGCTGGCCAGAGTGGCGGAGGTGCTGAGACCGAAGCCGTGAGCTATGGCGGCGGCGTTATTTCGGGTTATCGGTAGCTGACCCCGACGAGACGGCCTTTGATCTACGGTTCCGTCAGCTCTCGGTTCAAGCCGCGCGAATTTCGTGGCGTCCCGATCGCGGCCGGGCCGTGATCGGGAAGGCATGACCTCTGGGACAAGTGAGAGTAGAGGCATCAAGGCTCAGCTCAGCCCCGCCCCGTGGAGCGGGCAGCATAGATTTGGCCAACGCGTGCCGCCCATGTTCGGTGGAAATGGCAGTTCAGTGAGATATTATTGCTGAGTCAGCTTTCAAATCTTCCGAAGAAAAGCATGGCGCAAGCGGGAATATGGAGTACAATCGTATCCAAAGTACAGTCCCCTTCGCCGCCTAATTGAGCACCATTGAGAGAGGGAGTTTGACATGGGTGAACTTGTTCCGTTCCTGTCCGCATTTGCTCTAGGTACCGTGATCTGGCGCACCTCTCGCGGCTTCCTTCGCACCGGTCTAACCCTATGTGCCATCATCGGCTCGGGCCTGGCAGCGACGCTCCTTAGCGGCGAGTATCACGTGAGCCGGTGGTTTCTGCTGCCCGATATCGCCGAATCAGCCGTCGGCGTAGCTGCCGCCGCGGCCACTTCCCGCATCTTCCTTTCGATCTGCTCCTCCTCATCCCGAATGGAGCCCAGCTTCACGCCGAACCCACAAGACGCCGCGTTTCCGGGGTCACGAAAGTGAGCTCCTTCATCGCGATCCTAAAATGGATCTTCCACGCCATCGTTCACGACTTCTGGGCAACCTGGAAGAAGTTCCTCAAGTACCTGATCGCTCTGCTGCTCATCCTCTTCGGCGTAAAGAAAATGGCGAAGCGCCCGCTCCCCAAGCGCTCCTCCTGCGAGCCGATCAGGCATCCGTCCATGAAGCTGCCAGACCCCATGATCTATGACCAGTACTACTTGATGAGTCGTGGTCTGGCGGTCAGTTGGCAGAATCCCGATATAAAAATCCTCCAGGGTGGCGTGCCCGTCGCCTCAGACTTCGACCTCCAGCCAGCAACCACCTGCACCATACGCGCCACCATCTACAACCAATCTTCCGATGGGATCGTCGTCGACATGCCCCTCGAGTTTTCGTACCTCAGCTTCGGTATGGGAACTCAGTCGCATGTCATCCCGGGCCCTACGCAAATCGTAAGCCTAGGGGTCAAGGGAACCCCCGAAGGCACTGCAGTCGCGTATATGCCTTGGACCACCCCCGCCATCCCCGGCCACTACTGTGTCCAGGTCTCATTTGAGTACATCGACGACTTGAATCCTTTCAACAACCTTGGCCAGAACAACACCCAGGTCGTACAGGCTGCCTCTCCCGCGCCGTTCGGGTTTCAGCTCCGCAATGCCGGCCCGACCCGCATACCCTTTCGCTTCGAATTCGATACCTACCAAATCCCTCCGCCGCCCCCTTGCCCCGACAGCGTATCGACGAACGCGAAGGGAACGGCACTCGTCAGGAGCGCGGACGTGGCGGCCAATGTTCGACGACGGAATTCCAGGGCAAACAACCCTCTGCCCCCCGGATGGACGATCGAATTCAATCCGGAGACTCCAACCCTCGATCCGGGCGAAGAGATCACCGTCGCGGCAACGATCACTCCGCCCGATTCGTTTCACGGCACCCAGCCCGTCAACGTTCACGCATTTTTCGGCAACGAGCTGGCAGGCGGGATCACCGTCATCGTGAACCGCGCATAAAATCTCCGAGGAGCTTCGTATGCCTGCGCAACAGACCTATAACCAGTACACCAGATGCGTTCAGCCCGCCAACTACACGGGTCCATATCTGGCAACCACCGGCTTCTACGCAGCGATCGCCGGCTCGATCGCCCTGTTTATCGCGGGAATCTTCCTCGATCCCGGAATCATGACTCTCGGGGCAATCGCGATCGGAATCGCCTACTGCCAGTGGTGGCTCTACGGACGACTCGTCTGCCTCGGCGGCAACAAATGCTTGATTGGCCTGGTCCTCGACATCGATACCCAGCAGGATCAGAGCGGCGGCCTCGGTCAGTTGGACACTGACGTGTCCCTCAATCTTCTGCTCGCCCCCGACCCCTTCCGCGGCGACGCAGATCCCAACTGGCTTGCCAAAGCCTCTATCAACAATCCAATTCAGGGTAAGCTCATCAACACGACACTAGCCTCCCTGGGCGCCACCAATTACCCCTTTCCACTCGTCGGCGAGCCGCTTGCAAGCTCCAAGCTACTCGACCACGACGGCTTCAAACTCCTGTCCACCGCCGACGCCAACGCGTTGAACCTCCCCAACCCATCCGCATGGCAGGTTGGTGTCGCGTATAATCCCGGGGATCAAGTTCTGGATAGCAACAACAATATTCAGAACTGCACCTCGAATCCTGGTGCCGTCTCCGGCCCCGCCGCCCCCGTCTGGGGAACCGCTCCGGGTGCAATCACCTATGATGGCGCCGGTCTGCTCATCCAGTGGGTCTGTGCCGGCCCTCTCCCTATCGTTCCCGCGCTGGAAGTCGAGTTTGAGGGCGCCGGCGTTTGGGATGTCTATCAGGCGCTGCAGATTGCCATAGGGATTGCTGCCGCCGGCACGGTCGTCGGTGCGCTCAAATGGTTGGCGCCGCTCGTAGCCGCCCTCTGTGCGATTCCAATCTTCGGATGGATCGTCTGCGCGATCGCAGCCGCGGCTTTCGCCATCGCTGCAGCTCTCGCCGTCGCCTCCGCGATTGCAGCGGGGGTTGGCCTGTACGAAGGCGGGTCGGATAACTCCGCCGAAGCCAACGTGAAGAAGAATGTCGGCGTCCTTCACCCCGGTGCCAGCGTCGTCTTTGTGATGGGCACCTGGGTCTACGACTCCGGTCATACGGGCTGGAACGAACTCCATCCGGTCTTGTTCTGTCAAAAAATTGACCACATACATCGGAAGGATCTCCTTGCCGGAACGCCGTGGATAAATCATCCGTCCCTGCAAGCGCCGCACCTGAAGCACACTCTCGACAAACATTGCGGTCTGGCAACGAAGGCCATCGCGCCTGCCACCGTGGCGGCACAGGCGCTTCCGGAAAACGGCTGGAAACTACATCCGCTGGTGGATGGCTGCACTGCTCCCCCAGCGCCGCTTGCCTGAGGCTGCGGGACTTCCTTTCAGCGGCTTGCTTTCAGGTAGCCCGCACTTGGAATCGGCGCTCTGTTCCCCTTCGTCATTGTTCCGGATAGTCGCAGGGGGCCTATCCTGACTAGAAAATCAGAGCCAAGAATGGAAACTCCTGGTACCAAGGCGCGCCCGGCGGGCATTACTTCAACCACATCGACACCAAGGCCCCCAAACAGTGGCGCAAGGCAATCTGGCGAGTCCTCGCCAAGTATCTCAAGCCCCGGGAGCCGCTCCCGGCGGCGCTCGGGCTGCGCACCCATTCGGGCTGGGCAGAGATGGTCGCTGTGTCCGGTCGGTCGGCGGTCTTGCGGCGGCGGATCGAGATGACCAAAGGCTCGGGTTACCGGGCCAGACAGCCCTACCACGCGGCGGAGGAGATGAAACTGCCGCAAGCCGAAGCCTATCTCCAGCGCGCGGAGAAGATTGCGGTGGAGATGGCGGCCGCCGCGGTGATAGACGCCGTTGCCAGCCTGTCCAGCGAAGGCTTCCGCGTGTCGGGAGCGGCAGTTCTGCTCGGATCGGGCAAGCCGCTACCCGGACTGGGCAGGATTCTGGCCGCGCATCCCTTGATCAACACCGCCGAGGGCGTGTTCTTTCGGGACGTGCTAAAGAGCGCGTGTGAGGCGTGCGGCCTAGCGGTTGCAAAGATCGTGGGCGCGGCGATTGGCAAGGCTGACCTTGTATATAAACTCGTACCCGCGGCCCAGTTGAAGCCCGTGCTTATGCAGATGGGGATGTCGTCCAACATGGCAGACCTGTTGCTGGAGATGGCTGATGCGCTCAATTCGGGACACGACTCCGACCACTCTAGAAACTTTCGTAGCCGAAATCTTTTTGCCTGCGTATCGAGGAAAAGCATCCCGCGCGTAGCCACCGCGGCGGGATCAAGCCGATCACGAATCCGGGATCGGCCAATCAAGTGATCGGCTTCCCGGCGGAATTAGTGATCGCCTTCAACGCGGAACGGTGATCGGAATCGTCCCGGAACGCTGATCGAGTTCAGCCCGGGATCGCGACCGCCTTCGCCCGGATTCCCAACATTGCTTAAAAATGAAAAAGTCAGCACACCACGGATGTGCGGCCGTCGTGAAGCTCCCAAGATACGGCGTTCGGGGAAGTGCACGCCCGCGGCAATTGTTCGAATCGGGCCCGTTATGACCTGATAACGTTAGCCCTGCGCTCCAGCTTAAGCGCAGCAGTAAAATTTCCTTCAGGCATGCCTGCGCCGACCCGGGCGCTTGGCGCGTGGATGCACGTAGTGAAACCGAATTAGGTAGATGTTCTCGCCTTTACCGTGCTTCGCCACCTTGAGCAGATCGACGACGCCCAGGAATCCCGACTCTCGCGCCAATGCTGGGGTGATATCCGGAAAGCCGATTGGCTTGATCGAATCCACTTCGATCTCACCTTCTTCCATACCGTACCGGTTGCCCACTTTGACGTGAGGACGCATCCACATTCGGACACTGCAAGTAATTTCTCCGCGACGCACTCCATCGCGAAGTCGCTTGGTAAACGTCATGAGGAGATTGTACACTCGGCGATGGCTAGAGGTGCCGCCCTGCGACTTCGACGTTTCACGCGAGCGTTAATATTCACTATCGGTAGCTGCCCCTGGCGGCGTGCGCCTGTTTCCGAATGGCCCGTGATCCGCTCCGAGGCTGATCACAACTTCCCACAAGCCGGCTCCTGGGAGTTGCGGCATGGCGTCACCGGCTCATTGCAGGCGAGAGCGATGAGGGGGTAAGATTTCAATGTTGCCACGGCACGACCGCTGATCGTCACCCGGTCGGCGTGGCCGATTCTTCGCGTTCCGGAGGCGGTAGCCAGTGAAAAGAAATCTCTCGCGATCCGGTTTGCGATTGCCTGTGATAACCGCCCTGTTCACAATCACAGCGGTCGGTGCTTCGAATATAGACTTTCTAAGTCATTACAAGGGAACTCCTTACGAGGACGGCCGTTATCACGGCGGGGCGCAGAAGATTCCCGGCGTGGTGCGCTGCGCGTATTACGACCGCGGCGGATCGGGCGTGGCCTATCACGATGCGGACGCCAAAAACCACGGCAGCGGCGAGCTCAATCCGGCCAATGGGACCTATTTGAATGAGTTCCGAATGGGCGAGGGCGTGGATACTTCCTACACCAAGTTCAAGCGGGACCCGCAGATCGACGACAACCCGTTCGAGCAGGTGCAGCCGCCCGCGAACATGCTCTATGTGGGCTGGACCGAGCCGGGCGAGTGGTTCAACCTGACGGTCGAGGTGGCGGAGGCCGGCGATTACACGGCCGACCTGCTCTACACTTCCAATCGCGGCGGGACGATCTCATTGGATATAAATGGAGAGGCGGCCACCGGGCCGTTGACGATCGCCTCCACATTCAATGCTTCCGACCCGCTTGCCTGGCGGCAATGGCACCACTGGAGTATTGCGCCGGGAATCGCGAAGGTTCGTCTTCAAGCAGGCAAGAGCGTTCTCACCGTTCACATTCTGACGGAAGGGAACATGAACCTGGCAACCTTCGCCTTTAGGAGGGCCAAATAGGCCGAATCCGCGCGACCCATTTCTGTCGATTTCGCGCCAAACGTGGGTCCCTGCAGCCTGGCTCGCCGCGGGCACGCTCGCGCCAATCGCGGGTTAGGAAAACCAAAATTGCCGGCATTAAGATTCAAAAGGCCAATTTGAGCGCGAACTGAAGCAAGCGCGGATTATTGACCGTGTAATTAATCACGTCGAACGTGGAGGGAGAATTGAAGTCGGCGCCGGTTCCGTTGCCGCCAGGGGCGCCGAATTGCGGATGATTCAATAAGTTAAAGAACTCAGTCCGGAAATCGACCCGCATGCCTTCCCGTGGCACAAAGTGCTTGATGATGGAGAAGTCGGTGTTCACAAAGTCCGGACCCGAAAGGGGCGTCCGGTTCGCGTTTCCAAGTTCACCAGGAGCCGGCTGGGCGAAGCAAGCAGGATTGAACCACTCCGACAAAGTCGGGTGGCTCAATACGGGATTGCAGATTTGATCGGGACGGATCTGCGAAACGTCATTCGTATTCTCCAGGCCGGCCCCGGATGAGTTATTCGTGTCGATGACGAATACCGGGAAGCCGGAAGTCGCTTTCTCGATCACCGTCAATTCCCAGTTTCCGAGGATGGCATTGGCAGCCCCCTTCCAGCTGCTTCCCCATTTCTGACCTTTGCCGAACGGCAAGTCGTAAATGACGCTGGCCGTGAAATCATGATTCAGGTTGATTTGCGAAAGGCCCCAATCGAGGTTTTGCCAATTCGGGAGCGGAAAGTAAGTGGCACCGATGATACTCCCCAGCCCATCCGTAAGGCCAGTGTCATAAGCTCGCGAATACGTGTATCCGACCAGCGCGTAAATGCCGTGCCGCGCGCTCTTGGTCTCGGCTTTGATCTGCAGCGAATTGTAGTGCGCCCTCCCGGCGTCATAGATATTGTCGATAGTGGAATACGCGAAAGCAGGATAGGGCACCCCGAACGCCGCCCCATTGGGACCGCATCCCAGGGTGTACCCCGTGACAGTTCCGCAAGCCGAGGGCGATCCGACATTAATGTTATTGCCAAATTCCAGAAGGTGGGAACTGCGCGAACCGGCATAGCCGGCCGTGAACACGATATGTCCGGGCAGTTCCTGTTCCATGTTCACGTTGAACTGTTGGATTCTGCCCTGCTTGAAGTTGGTGTCCTGCGCCAGAATCGTGCCGGTGAAATCCGCCGGGTTCGGTGGGGCCGTAAAGGTGGGAAATCCATCGGAGAGGCTGATGCCTGACGGCGCCAGACCGTAGCGCGTGGCACATGCGGCCGTGGCGAATGTGCAATTGCCGCCGAAAGCGTAAGCATCCGATTCCGCGTAGTACGGCGGGTTTTGCCACAAGCCCTGTGCACCCTGATTCCAGGACGAATCATGAAAAATCGCATAGCCGCCGCGAACAACGGTATTGCTTCGGCCGAAGGGCTTCCATGCGACACCAATCCGCGGCTCCAGCGCTGTCCAGTCCATTTTGATGCCCGCGCTCGCACCGGCATTTTGGCCCGCAACCAGGAACGTTCCAGTGGCGGGATCGAAGTCCGACTGGCGATTTGCCACTTCCGTGACAGGCGTCACAAGCGCCCATGCAAAACCGAGGTTCAGGGTCAGGCTCTTACTGATCCGCCAATCGTCTTGCACGAACGGGCGGTAAAGCTTCCAACGGCGGCCGGTGTTGCCGCCATCGAACTCCTGGTCGTGGATTGCCAGGCTGGTGAGACCCGTCAGAAGGTCGGCGGCCGGATCGCCCATCCAAAGCCCGCTGATGACCCAGAAGCCGTTGGGGAAACCGACCGCCACGGTGTTCAACTGATTGGCGCGAACCGCAAAACCCGCTCGAATGTTGTGCTGGCCGTGCACGATGTCCAGCGAATCGGAGGCCGTCCAAACGTTGGTTCCGCCCACGAACGGTGTGTAGCCGCGATCGCCCAACGACCAGTACGCGCCTTCCATTTCCACGGAGGTCAAGCCGGAACTCCCGCCTCCCAGATTGGCGCCGGGAATCCCCAACGATTGAGAGGCGAAGCTGCCCGTACCCTGCGAGGTGATGTAATCGAAAATGCGGTTAAAGCCAGCGCTGAACTGGTTCACCAGCGAGGGCGAAAAAATATGAGTCTCCGAGATCGCCGCGTTGCGGGCGTGATTGATAATGTTCTGATTGCTGGCAAACGGCCCTTGTTCGGCGAAGCCCGGAGCGCCGCCGGGAACGTAAGACGTTGCCTGATCGTAGCTGAAACGCGCGAACATATTGTCCTTCGCGGAAATGTTCTCGTCCATACGGATGTCAAACTTGGTTTCGTTCAGCTTTCTGACCGGCTCGCTCACGTAGTTGTAGCCCAGCGCGGCGTTGTCCGCATTGGGCAAGGGATACAGGTTCATTAACTTCTGACCAATCGGGTTGATCAGGCTCTGCGGAATCTTGTTGCACGGCGTACCGACGGCCTGGCTTCCATCCGGGGCGGCTGGAAGCGCGTTACCGGCACTATCGCACATGAATGGAACGGAAACCGGATTCCCGTTCACCACCTGAGTTGCCCACGGATTCACCAAAGCGATGGTGTTCGGCTGGCCGAAAGCGTCTTTGGAGAAATCCCCAGTTCGCTGGGCCACCGAGGGGACCACCCCGGTAAACGGAATCCCGTGCCGCTGATCTTTCTGCTCCACATCGAGGAAGAAGAAGGTCTTGTCCTTTTTGATGGGGCCGCCCAGCGAGCCGCCAAATTGATTCAGATTGAACTTTTCGGTGGACGTGGCGAAGAAGCTGCGGGCATCCAGATCGGTATTACGGAAGAACTCGAAGACGCTCCCGTGGAATTGATCGGTACCCGATTTCGTGGTCACCAAAACGGTCGGGCCGCCGCGCGTTCCCCATTCCGCCGAGTAGTTATACGTAAGAACCTTGAATTCCTGGATCGAATCAATCGACGACAGAATAGAGATAGCGCCGGCAGTGAGTTCGTTGTTATCGTTGCCGTCCAGCAGCCAATCGGTGCTGTTGGCGCGCGATCCCCCTACCGAGAGGGAAAAAGAGCCGCGAGCGGACGCCTCGCTGCTCGGGCCGCCGTTAAAAAAGCTATTCGGGTTGGTTTCCTGCGTAGTGCCCGGTGTTAGCGTGGCAAGCTGGACGAAGTCGCGGCCATTTAAGGGCAAGTCGGCGACCTGTTGGCTGGTAATTACCTGGCCGAGAGTAGCATCTGAAGTTTGCGCGGCCACCGCAGTTGCCGAGACTTCTACGCTGGTTTGCACGGTCGACGGGGAGAGCTTGAAATCCAACTCGCGGTGTTCGTCCACCTGCAGCCGGATGTCTTGGGCGATGGCATTTTGAAAGCCTTTCAGCTCCACTTGGACAGTGTAATTGGCTACGCCGAGCAAGGGAACAATATATTCGCCGGCGTCATTCGTGACGGACGATCGTGTTAATCCGGTGGCGGGAGCCGTGACGGTCACCGTCGCGCCAGGCGCGGCCGACCCTATAGCGTCCCGTACAGTCCCCGAAATGCTCCCGGTGGCTTGTCCGAAGAGGAGCTGACTCGAAGCCAAAGTGAGAAAGCAGGCGAGGGCTGCGCCGAATGGCCTACCGGAGCGCATGGAATGAAGAGAGAGCAACCGGTGAAATGCACTTGTGCGTGTCATTGATCCCCTGTCTTTTGGTGATTTTCAAAATGGCCCCGCTGAACAAACGGAATCCAACCTCTTGAATCCGGCCAGCGACTCGGAGAGCCGAGAAGAGAATAGTCTTCGCCTTTTTCATCATTTTGTCAAGAGAGTACCGCCAGCGAGTTCGCGTGCGAATCTGGATGCGGAACCGGTTGGCAGATCTCGATCCGGTTCCGGATATCCGAGGTGGATACGGTGGGACAGGAGGCGCGGGTATGAGCGGCCAACAGGAGGTCAGCTACACGCTGGACTTTGCGGTTCGGCGGCAGAGCGGGCCGAAGCGTCAAGTCGCACGAGAGTCCAGCGAAGACAGTCCCATTCCCCGTATCGCCCGGCGATCCCGCTAGAGGGGCTGATCCGTGAGCAAACGATACCGGATTACGCAACCCTTGCTCGCCCGGGGGCGGGTGCCGAACCAATACTGCGCTAAAGCGGGATCTCTCCGGAGTTGCGCAGAGAGTGGCCGAATAGCCCCGCCCCGGCGGCTGCATCAAAGGGCGAACCGAAATACTCATCGACGGAGTGCCTCTTTCGCGCATTGCTGCAAGCGACTGGCGTTCACGCCTGTCGGGCGCGTTTCAGGATTTCTTCCGTTTCGAATTTCGTGCGCGCCAAACCGTCGGTTTGGGCGATCTCGGCCGCCTCGAAGACCGACCCGCGGTGGTCGCGGCCGTCGACCGTGCCGGGGCCGGCGATGTGGTTGCGCGTCTTCAACTCGGACTTGATACGCAATTGGGTCCAACATGGCCGGGCGGAGCCGAGTTGTCCTTCGGGCAGTGGCAAAAACTCGCCCTGGCGAGGGGATTCATGCGGGATGAACAACTCGTCTTGATTCTCGACGAGCCGACCGCCGCGATCGACGCCGAAACCGAGCATGCGCTGTTCGAGCGCTTTGCTGCTGCTGCGCGCGGTGAGAAAAACCCCAACGGCCGAGTCACGATTCTGGTGTCGCACCGGTTCTCCACCGTTCGAATGGCTGACAGGATTCTTGTGTTGGACGGAACGAGGCTGGTTGAATCCGGTACTCACGAAGAGCTAATGGCGAACCGCGGTCCCTACTCCGAACTGTACACGATCCAGGCGGCCGGCTACCGATAATTGATTGTTCATCGCGGACGCGCATTTTCCGTAAGTTGGGCGGAATACGAGTGAGTCCCGTCATGATCAGGGCACCGGACGCCAGTCCGGTTGTGGAAGTCGACAGCGATTGCCCGCGACTAACGCCGTGGTGTTTACCTTCCCGAAGGAGTGCACGGGGCGGATCGTCGCCGACTCGGAAACTGTCGCGTGCATCGCGCGGGTGTCGCGGGACAACTTCAGCGAGCGATATCACCTCATATCGGTAGCGGCCACGCGTGCCTCGATATCCTCGATCTCAATGGCCTTGGCCGCATGACTGAAGATGGCCTCGGCAGCCCGCACGCGGACCGACGGTGGTGTGCCTGTTTCGTCCGTTCCGCTCACGCATCAAGGTTCCACTCTTTCGTCGGACTCATGTCTCCGCCCTCAACTCCTGCATGGGCCTGTCCCGCCGGACGAGTGTCGCAATCAATAGTCGGCTTCATCGGGCTAGAACCAGGAAATCGCTCGACTCCGCCGATCTCCAGCATCAAAACCATGCTGAGAATCGTGCCCGCGCAGGGCAGAGTCTTGAGGAGATCCGCCTCTGCGCTTAGCGCGCATGAAACGCCGCCACTGTCCATCTCGATCTGATGCAGGTCGCGGGCCTAGAGAACGGCGAGCGGGACCTCTTACGGTAGGTACCGCGCAAAGCCCTCGTAGGAATAAGGATTGAGAACTGCATCGGCGAAGTTCAAGTTGAGGGCGAACCTCATGAAAAATGCGAACTGTCCACCCGGGTGCCCGGGCTGACCATTGAATAGATGTATGAATTCGTGAATCAGCGTTAAGACGCGGTCCAACGGAAGGCGCGGCGACTGCCTGGCCGCTGGCGCCTGCGTCGCCGCTGAAGCCGTTGGAGGCTGGGAGATCGGGGCGAAATACGAGGGCGTAACGAAGATTTCCTTGGTAATCGGCATGAGCGTGTTGAACTCGATGAAGGCGACGTGTCCCATCGAACTCGGCGTCGTGGACTGCCTTGTGGTGAATGTGTAGTTCACGTTCATGAGTCGCGGGCCGCAAGCAGCAAACCTTCGCCGAATCTCAGCGAGTTGGTTGGCGTTATTGCCGGTCGTGCCGAACATGTCACTGAGCAGCGAGCTGATTGCGGGGTCCAGACCGCTCGGATTGAACGCGAGCCGGTTGACACAGCGTTGCGCCAATTTTCCGGCAGAAGCAATATCTCCGCGCAGAGTATTGACACGCTGAGCGGTAAATCCTGTGAAATTCATCGCCCCCCTGCTCTATAGTGACAGCGCCGAGAGATCCGTTTCAACCGAGACCGGTATCGCCGCGGCAGGCTCTTCGGATCGATAGGTACTGTACCACATCTGTCCAAGACAATTTCGTAAGACTTGACGGAAATCCTGCTAGGTTCAGATCTGGGTTTGTCCAGAACCGATCTCAACCGAGAGGATTTCCGCCATGAATCGAGTATGCAGCATTTTTGCG
>JBAVEN010000051.1:0-53245 GCA_049587755.1 Bryobacteraceae bacterium
CAGGATGCCAGAACGCCCAGTGCCAAGGTGCGAAGCAGCGTGTTGTGTCGAATCGTTTTCATGACGAACCTCCTTATGTTCGTTATCAGGCCAACCCTCGAGTTGCCTTCACCCTGAAATGCGCAAAACGCCGGGCTAAACTGTCATCGGAGAAAAAAAGATTTTGAGGTCTGAAAATATGGCTTCCGGCCAGCCCGGCGGAAACGCGCTTTGCCGCCGCCTCGTCCACCACTTAGGAGCGCCGGGCGCTTGGCTAAAGGCTCATGGCGCTTGACGAGCCCATGTGCTAGCTTTGAATTGGTTTGAGGTCTGATTAGGCTGTAATGCAATGGAACCGTCAACCCACCAGGTCACGCAATTGCTGCGGGCGTGGGGGGAGGGAGAACAGGGCGCGCTGGACGAACTGGTTCCGCTGGTGTACCACGAGATGCACCGGCTGGCCCAGCGGTACATGTCCCAGGAGCGCTCCGGCCACACGCTCCAGACCACCGCGCTGGTGAATGAGGCTTATCTGCGCCTGGTCGATACCACGCAGGCAAGCTGGCAGAACCGTGCGCATTTCTTCGCCATCTGCGCCAACGTGATGCGCCGCATCCTGGTGGAATGGGCTCGCTCGCGCCAAGCTTTAAAACGGGGTGGAGCGGCGCGGCCCCTGCAACTGGTGGAATCCCTCGTGGTGGCGGAGGAAGCTGGCCAGGACCTGGTGGCTCTGGACGACGCGCTGAAAGCTCTCTCCACGCTCGACCCCCGCAAAGGCAAGGTGGTGGAGCTTCGCTTTTTCGGCGGCTTGAGCGTGGAAGAAACCGCGGAGGCACTGAAGATTTCTTGCGAGACCGTGATGCGCGATTGGAAGTTCGCAAAGAGCTGGCTGCGGCGTGAGTTGAGCAAGGAGAAACCCGTTGCTTTCCGAACGCTGGCAGCAAATTGAGAGCTTGTACCACGCCGCCCTGGAGCAGGACGCAGCCCAGCGGAGCGGCTATGTGCACCAGGCCTGCGCGGGGGACCAGGAGCTGGAGCGGGAAGTGGCGTCGTTGCTGGCGCAAGCCGAGGGCGGCGATGCGTTCCTGGAATCGCCGGCCCTCGACGCCGCCGCGCGCGTAGTGGCGCGGGACCAGGCGCAGGCCGGCGAGAATCGCCACGGCGGCGCCGGAATGGTGGGTACAACCATTTCCCACTACCACATTGTCGAGCAGTTGGGCGGTGGCGGAATGGGGGTGGTCTACAAAGCGCTGGACACACGTCTGGGAAGACCGGTGGCACTCAAGTTCCTCCGCCTCTCCGGGCTTGGGCTGGGCGATTTTGGCAACGAGCAATCGCCGCAGCACCAGGCAGAGATGCTCGAGCGTTTCCGCCGCGAGGCACGGGCCGCATCGGCCTTGAATCACCCCAATATCGTAGTGGTTCATGACGTGGGGCAACACGAGGGCCAGCCATTCATGGTGATGGAGTTTCTCGAAGGGCACACCCTCAAACACGCGATCGAGCACGGGCGCCTGCGGACACAAGCCATGATCGACCTGGCGATTGAAATCGCCGACGGTCTGGCCGCAGCCCACGCCAAGGGGATCATCCACCGCGACATTAAGCCGACGAACATTTTTGTAACCGGTGCGGCGGGCGGCGGCCCCGGGACAGTCAAGATTTTGGATTTCGGCCTGGCAAAATCGTGGACGCCGGAGGCGCCCGCGGCCGGAATGCCGGCGCCCATGCACACGGGCACAAGCGACCCGACGGCCACCGCCGACGATGTTTCACTGACCAACCCTGGCGTGACCGTGGGCACGGCGTCCTATATGTCTCCGGAACAGGCGCGACATGAAGAGCTGGACGCGCGCACTGATCTGTTCAGCTTTGGAGTGGTGCTCTACGAGCTGGCGAGCGGCCAACGGCCGTTCCAGGGAGACGTCGCGGCCGTGGTCTTTCATCAGATCCTGGCGGAAACGCCGCTTCCGCTATTGCAGTTGAACCCACGGCTGCCCGCCGAGCTGGAGAGAATCGTCAACAAGGCTCTGGAAAAGGACCGCACGCTGCGTTATCAATCGGCCGCCGAAATGGGCGCGGATTTGAAGCGGCTCAAGCGCGATAGCAGTTCGGCCGGTACGCCGGCGTGGCTGCCCGGCAGCGCCGTCGAGAGGCGTGCCCGGGCCAAGATCGCGATCCGCCGCTGGTGGATCGCCGCCGCGCTGGCCGTGGCTGCAAGCGCGGCCTGGGTCAACTTCGAGATGCGCCCGTGGCCGGTACCGAAGGTGAGCGCGTACCAGCAAATCACCAACGACGGTGGCATGAAGGGTCTCATCGGGACGGACGGCGTGCGGCTGTACTTTTACGGGAACTCCGGTACAGCGCACTGGATTGACCAGGTGGCCATCAGCGGTGGAGAGCCGGCGCCCGTGCCCATGCCCTCGCCATTTTTCAAGCTGTTCGACATGGCTCCGGACGGTGCAAGTTTGCTGGCTTTGGAGATCGCCACCTACGAGGAAGGTCCGGTGTGGAGCGTGCCCCTGCCCGGCGGCTCTCCGCATCGCATCGGCAACCTGACAGCGTCTTCTGCGGCCTGGTCGCACGACGGCGGACGAATTGCTTACGCCAAACACGCCGACCTGTTCGTGGCCTCAAGCGATGGCAGCGCTTCACGCAAGGTGGCGAGCGTCGCGGGAGCGGTCGCCACGCCCGCCTGGTCGCCTGATGGCAAGCGAATCCGATTCACCGCTTACGACGAGCAGCGCCGCCTGTCGCACATTTGGGAAGCGATGGTGGAGCCAGGCGGCGCGCACCCTCTTTTCGCCGGGGGTCCCTCCGGCGACTGTTGTGGCCGATGGACACCCGATGGAAGATATTTCGTTTTCTCCAGGCAGGGACAGATCTGGGCACTGGCAGAGCCGCGCCGGCTGGCCTGGCGATCGCATCCCGCGCCGGCTCAGATCACCAGCGGCGCCGTCAGGTTTACCGAAGCGCTGCCTGCCAGGGACTCTCAGCATCTGTTCGCGGTCGGACTGGCGCCGCGCGGCGAGGTGAACCGCTTTGACACACGCACCGGGCAATTCGTGCCGCTGCTGGGCGAAATCTCGGCGGACTTCGCGACGTTTTCTCCGGACGGCCAGTGGATCGCCTATGTGAGTTTTCCGGACGGAGCCTTGTGGCGCTCTAAGGCGGACCGCAGCGAGCGGCTGCAACTTACCCAGATGGCGAAGGAATCATTCGCGACTCTTCCCCGCTGGTCCCCGGATGGAACGCAAATCCTTTACTCGGCCGCCGCAGCCGGCCAGTTACCGCGAATCTACCGCATCCCGGCCAGCGGAGGCCAACCCCAGTTGGTGATGCCCGGCGTCAACCAGGTGAACTCAGACGGGAGCTGGTCTCCGGACGGTAAGAAGATCTGCTTCGGCGGCGCGGCGGGTACCGCTGGCCAGCCGCCTGGTGCGGGCATCCATGTGCTCGACCTGGAAACCGGCAGGGTGACCGATGTGCCGGGCTCCGACGGTCTCTTCTCTCCGCGTTGGTCCGCGGATGGCCGCTACATCGCCGCCCTGAGCCTGGACTCGACCCGCCTGGCGGTTTTCCGCTTCGCGACAGGGCGGTGGGAAGATTTGGTGAAAGGCACTTTCAGCTTTCCTTGCTGGTCGCATGACAACCGCAGTCTCTATTACATCCAGAGCACCAACAATCCCGCCGTTATGCGCGTCCGCGTCGCGGACCACAAAATCGAACGCGTGATCGACCTCAAAGGTATCAGGCTGACCGGATTTTATGGCCCATCGCTATCCCTTGACCCGGATGACCGGCCGGTGATGACCCGCGACAGCGGCTCGATGGAGATCTTCGCTCTCGATTGGCGCACGCCCTGATGCGACCAGAGTTGTGCGTTTCACAAGGTGGTCTTCGCCGCGAAGTCTAAGAGTTTGCCCGCGCCGTCGTGATTGGCCTTCGGATCTGCTCTTCTGTACGCAACCGCACACTATCCTGCCACCACAACTTGTTCCAGCAAGTCGGGTTCGTCTGTCATCACTGCAATTCACTCGAGCGATATGTCAACCCGATAAATATTTCGGAACTTATCGCAGCCATGTAAGCAATCTTAAGTAAGCTGGTTTGCCGTTGTTGCCGAGCCAAGGTCGATGTCCCTACTAAAGTCGTGCAAGCCTCTTATAATAGCGGCCGATATATTCGGCCTTGTAGTACTTCTCACTGCTTCAGGATATGGGCAAGTCAATGAGCTGACTGCCGGCTATGGTAATAATAGAACCAACGCCAATTTGCAGGAAATTGCACTAACGCCCGCAACCGTGACGCTGGGCAATTTTGGAAAGCTCGGAAGCTTGCCAGTCGATGGTCAGGTCTATGCTCATCCTCTGTATGTAAGCGGGCTTGCCCTTCCGGGCCAGGGCACTCACAACGTTCTATTCATCCTCACTATGCACAACAGCGTTTACGCGTACGATGCGGATGCGCTGTCGCCGCCAGCCCTGTTGTGGCACGTGAACCTCGGGCCCTCGGTGCCGAGCGATACTTTTCACCAAGGATACACGAACATCTCGCCGGAAGCCGGTATCCTGAGCACGGGCGTGATCGATCTGCAGCGTCAGGTGTTGTACGTAGTATCGGCAACGCTCTCCTCGAGCGGCGCCCAGGGCGATTCGGTCGTGTACCAGCTTCACGCGCTGGACCTCGCGAACGGTGCAGAGGATCTGAACGGGCCTGTAGTGATTCAAGCCACGGTGCCGGGGACGGGCGACGGAAGCACACTGCTGGGAACGCTGGCCTTCGATCCGCAAATGCATCTCCAGCGCCCGGCCCTCCTGCTGGCGAACGGCGCTGTCTATGTGGCCTTTGGGTCGCACGCCGACGACGCGCCGTGGCACGGGTGGCTGATGAGTTACAACGCATCGGACCTGAGCCAGCAACTGAGCGCGCAAGCGACTACACCCAACTCCTATGGCGGCTCTATCTGGCAAGCAGGCGCCGGCTTGGCGGCAGATGACAGCGGCAATATCTACGCCCTCGCGGGCAACGGGTTTTTTGACGGCAGCACGGAGTTTTCCAACAGCTTTTTGAAGTTCACGGGCGCCGGGGCTACGCTGGCCGCCTGGTTTGCACCGCCGAACTGGCAGATGCTGGCCGAAAACGACTACGACCTGGTGGCGGGTCCGGCAATCATACCCGGCACTCACTTGTTAGTGGGCGGCGATAAGTACGGAGAGCTTTACCTTGTCGACGGCGACTCGCTGGGAACGGACCCAACCGGCGCTGACGGGAGCGCACAGATTATCGAGGCTGCCCAAGGCGGCATCTTTACTCTCGCCGTCTGGAACCGGACGGACGGCGCATATATCTATCTGCAGGAGTGGAGCACCAGCGTGAACTGCTACCAGGTGTCGGGCGCGTCATTGAATTCTACGCCTGTTTCCGTCAGCGCGTACACAGGCCAGGGCATTCCTTTCGACGGACTCGCCATTTCCGCCAATGGCGGCCAGCCGGGCACGGGGGTCCTCTGGGAGACAACGATCGACTCCTCCGGCAACGCCACGCTGCACGCATTCGACGCTTCCAACCTGGCGAACGAATTGTGGAATAGCAACCTGAGCGGCGGGCCGGACGCTTTGGACTCCTTCGCCAAGTTTGCGGTCCCAACCGTAGTCAATGGCAAGGTGTACGTTCCCACCTGGTCGAACGCGGTGGACGTTTATGGTCTGACCACTGCCCCGCCCCCCAGCAATCCGGCGCCGGTAGTCGCGGCCGTGATGAATGGCGCCAGCTACGGCACCGCCGCGGTTGCTCCGGGCGAAGTGGTGACGATTTTCGGCACCAACCTGGGACCCGCCGAACCCGCCGGCATGCAATTGGACGGCGCGGGATTCTCGACGATGCTTCTGGCCGGCACCCAAGTGCTGTTCGACGGCGCCCCGGTGCCCGTGGTGTATTCTTCCGCCGGTCAGGTGAGCGCGGTTGCGCCATTTGGCCTGCAGGCGGCCACCACCCAAATCCAAGTGGAATACCAGGGCCAGCTCTCGCAGCCGTTCTCGGCGCCAGTCTCACCGGCAGCGCCGGGAGTCTTTTCCCTGAACGGCGCCGGCACCGGCCAGGCGCTGGCCTTCAACGAAGACGGCACCCTCAATTCGCCGAGCAATCCGGCGGGGCCCGGCTCGGTGATCCGGGTGTACGCAACCGGGCTGGGGCAGATGTCTCCGGCTGGGCAGGACGGCCTGGTTGTGGCGGGTCCGGCTGTCCCACCGTCGCCGGTTTTGCCGGCGGAGGTTCAACTGGGCGGCGAGGCCACACCCTTTACCTATGCCAGCCGCGCGCCGGGCCTCCTCGAGGAAGTGGTCGAATTGGATATCGCAGTGCCGCAGCAGCACCAGTTCTCGGGTGAGATCCCAGTGGTGGTGGAAACAGACGGCCAGAATTCGCAACCTGGAATAACCGTCATGCTTCGGCCGTCGGATGTCCCTTCATCGGCAAGCCAGGCCGGACATGCGCGGCCGCTACGTTAGAGACGGATAGGCTGCCGCATCAATTCGCTCGACGCGTGCCGCAATAGCGCCACGTGGATTGGCAGGCGTATGGGATAATCGGGTGAGATCCCCACGCTGCATGGACCGCGAATTCATCCGCAATTTCTCCATCATTGCGCACATCGACCACGGTAAGTCCACGCTGGCGGACCGGCTGCTGGAAGCCACCGGCGCGCTTTCGGCGCGGGAAATGACGGAACAGGTGCTCGACTCGATGGACCTCGAGCGCGAGCGCGGCATCACCATCAAAGCCCACGCCGTCCGCCTGAACTACCGTGCCGATGACGGCAACCAGTACCAGCTCAACCTGATCGATACACCCGGCCACGTGGATTTCTCCTATGAGGTCTCGCGCAGCCTGCAAGCCTGCGAAGGCGCATTGCTGGTGGTGGACGCGTCCCAGGGCGTGGAGGCGCAGACGCTGGCCAACACCTACCTGGCATTGCATCACAACCTGGAAATCATTCCGGTGATCAACAAAATCGATCTGCCGGCCGCCGAGCCCGAGCGGATTCGCGAGCAGATCGAAAGCGTGATCGGCCTGGATGCCTCGGGCGCCGTGCTGGCCAGCGCCAAGCAGGGCACTGGCGTGCACGACATCCTGGAGCATATCGTGCACCTCGTCCCTCCGCCCAAAGGCTCTCGCGAAGCCCCGCTGCGCGCGCTGATCTTCGATTCCTGGTTCGATTCTTACCGCGGCGTAATCATCCTGGTGCGCGTGGTGGAGGGCCGAGTCCGCAAAGGCCAGAAGATCCGCCTCTGGTCCAATCAGCAGACCTATGAAGTGGAGGCGGTCGGCTATCAGTCGCCCAAAGCCACCCCGTGCGACGAGCTAAGCGCTGGCGAGGTGGGTTTCCTGGCCGCCAACATCAAGACCGTCTCCGATGCGAAAATCGGCGACACCGTGCTCGACGACGAGTTTCCTGCCACTGAACCGTTGCCGGGCTTTGAAGAGATCAAGCCCATGGTTTTCGCCGGCCTTTATCCGGTGGAATCGCACGAGCACGCCGTGCTCCGCGACGCGCTCGAAAAACTGCGCCTCAACGACAGCGCTTTCAGCTTCGAACCGGAAAACTCGGTGGCCCTTGGCTTCGGCTTCCGCTGCGGCTTCCTTGGCCTGCTGCACCTGGAGATCGTGCAGGAGCGCCTGGAGCGCGAATTCGATATCGACCTGATCACCACCGCCCCCGGCGTCCGCTATCGCATCACCACGACTTCGAACGAAGTCATCGAGGTCGATAACCCGACTAAGTTTCCGGACCCTTCGGTGATCAAGCAGGTGGAAGAGCCGATCATCCTTGCCACCGTGCTCACCCGCGAGGAATACCTGGGCGGCATTCTGAAGCTGCTGGAAGAGAAGCGCGGCGAGCAGAAGAAGTTCGAATATATGGGCGGCAACCGCGTGATGCTGACCTATGAGCTGCCGCTCAACGAAATTGTGCTCGACTTCTACGACCGCCTGAAATCGGCGTCGCGCGGCTATGCCTCGCTCGATTATCACCTGGCCGGCTATCGCGCTTCGTCGTTGGTCAAGCTGGACGTGCTGGTGGCAGGCGAGCCGGTGGACGCTCTTTGCATCATCGTTCACAAAGAGTTCGCCTACGAGCGCGGCAAGGAGCTGATTTCGCGCCTCCGCCGCCTGATCCCACGGCAGATGTTCGAAGTGGCTCTGCAAGCCGCCATCGGCAACAAGATCGTGGCCCGCGAAACCATTTCCGCTATGCGCAAGAACGTGCTCGCCAAGTGTTACGGCGGCGACATCACGCGCAAACGCAAGCTTCTCGAAAAGCAGAAGGAAGGCAAAAAGCGCATGAAGCGCGTCGGCCGCGTGGAGATCCCGCAGGAAGCCTTCCTCGCCGTGCTCAAAGTGGGGAATACCGAAGAGGATAAGTAGGACAGACCATCGGTTTTCGTGGTCTGTCGCTTCAACCGACGACTCTTGACAGACGACACAGACCGATCGTCTGTCCTACCTCTGCTAACATTCTTTCCATGGACCTCAGCTATCCGATCGGCAAGTTCGATTTCAAGGCTCCCGTTGTGCCTGACAGCCGGCCGCAACTTATCGAGGACATCGCCGCCACGCCCGCCCGATTCCGGAACGCAGTGGCAGGCTTGGACAACGGGCAGCTCGATACCCCGTACCGCCCCGGCGGTTGGACCGTGCGCCAGGTGGTGCATCACGTGGCGGACAGCCACATGAACAGCTACATCCGATTCCGGCTCGCGCTCACCGAGAACTCGCCCACAGTCAAGCCGTATGACCAGGCGAAATGGGCGGAACTGCACGACGCCAGGACTGCGCCGGTCGATCTGTCGCTCGAGCTGATTGACGGCCTCCATCGGCGCTGGGTGGATCTGCTGCGCGGCTTTTCCGACGCCGATTTCGCCCGCACTTTCCACCATCCGGAACTCGGGTTGATGCGGCTCGACACCAATCTGGCGCTTTACGCCTGGCACGGCCGGCACCATGCCGGGCACATCACCGGCTTGCGCGACCGGATGGGCTGGAAATAACTGGCACCAAAACGTCCCGCTGCACGTCGAATACCTTGGAGTCCGCGTATCGCCGGCCGCCGCCGCCGCTGGTTCGCGGCGACGAAACAACACCGCCGCGGCGGTATAATTGAAGCACAGGCCCTCGGAGCGGTCTTTAAACCATATGCTTAGCCGTATCAAATACCTGGTGGTGAGCGCATCGGCGTGTCTCACCATCCTGCTTGTCATGGGCAGCGTCTCGAGCAGGGGCGCCGACCAGTCCGACACCCTCAAACACATCGGCGTGTTCAGCGACGTGGTGGCGCACATCAAGAGCGAGTACGTCGAAGAGCCCGATATGAAAAGCGTCACCCTGGGCGCTCTCAACGGCCTCCTCGAAGCCGTCGATCCCTTTGCCAGCTACCTCAACGCCGACCAGTACCAGGATTATCTGAAGAACAAAGATGCGAAGCGCGCCAGCGTGGGGCTGGTGCTCTCGAAGAAACCGGGCTGGATGGGCGTGGTGGGAACGCTGCCCGGGTCGCCCGCCGCCAGCGCCGGTTTGGCCACCCACGACATGATCGAAAGCATCAAGGGCATCGCCACGCGCGACATGCCACTGGCTTACGCCGACTTGCTGCTGGAAGGAGCCAACGGGTCCACGGTGGCGTTGAGCGTGGTCCGCGCGCGGCACCCAGAGCCGCAAACCATCACGCTGACCCGCGCCAACCTGAGCACTCCGCCGGTCCAGTCGAAAATGCTGGAGGGCGCGGTGGGTTACCTCGATATCGGCGCTTTGACGTCTGACCAGGTCAAGCAGGCCGCTGACGACATCCGTCAACTGCAGAAGGACGGCGCGCAGAAGCTTGTGCTGGATGTGCGTAACTGTGCGGTGGGCGCGCCGGAAGATGGCATCGCTTTAGCCAATCTGTTCCTCTCGAGCGGGCGCATCACTTACCTGAAGGGCCAAAAAGTGCCCGAGCAGGACTTTGACGCCGACCCCGCCAAAGCCGTCACCACGCTGCCGCTGGCCGTGCTGGTGAATCGCGGAACAGCCGATGGCGCCGAAATTGCCGCCGCCGCCCTGGCCGGCAACAAGCGAGCCCAACTGGTAGGCGAACGCACCTACGGCGATGCCGCGCTGCGCCGTGCCCTTACCATGGACGATGGCAGCGCCATCATTCTTTCGGTGGCCAAGTACTATTCGCCCGATGGCAAAGCTATTCAGGATACCGGCGTGACGCCGGGCACCCTCGTGGCCGCCGCCGAACCGCAGGTCGAATACGACGATGACGGCGCGCCCATCGCCGAGCCCGAGACGCAACAGCCGCAGCCCAAGAAACTGGAAGACGATCCCGTGGTGAAGAAGGCCATCGAGGTTTTGGGCACGGTCGCCAAAGTGTAGCCTGTTACTTCTCGCTAATCGTGTAAGCCAGCGTCCGCGTGGCCGTCCTGCTGTTCCCTTGCAAGGCGGTGATCTTCAGCTCGCAATTGCCGGGATGAGCGGCGGCGCGCAGCACCAGCGGGATTGCTCCGCTTGCGCCGGCGGCCGGCGGTAAATCGATCGTCCGCTTCGCAATCACCTGCCCCGCCGCCAGCGACTCCACTTCGATCTTCGGTTTCTCCGCGCTCGCCTTGTCCGGATAAACCACGAAATACGCCAGAGGCTGCGCCTGTGGGCTCAGCGTGGTCGACAATTCCGGAATCACCCTCGTCACCTGGGTGCGGCTTGCAAATTCGAAGGGATCGGTAGCGTCCACCGGCCCGTTGACGGTCTGGACCTCTTGCGCCAGCACCACGCTGCTCAAGCTGAGGCCCTTGGCTGCCGGGCTCTCGAATTGCAGCTTGTTCACGCTCGCCCGGCTGGCCTCCTCGTCCACCACCGCGGTTTCGAGCGTGTACTGGCCGGGCGGAAGCTGAACCGCATGCGTGAACGGAATGGTACTGCCGCGCACTCGTTCCAGGTTCCCGTCGGGAATTTCAATCGGCACGTCGCGGCTGAATTTGTCCACCACTTGTCCGGTCGAATCCTTCACCAGCGCGACCAGCGAAACGTGGAGGCGATGGCGTTTCTCCCCCAGCACTGGCTTGGCCGTGAAAGCGCTCGCCGGCAGCTCGAAGGCCAGGTCCTGCTCGACTCCCGCCGCGGTGGGGCCAAACTGGTACACGGCGCTGTGAAAGTCGAAAACGTGCGGCTGTGGGTGCGCGTTGAGCGCCGCCAGGCCGATCATCTCCTGCAGCGTCAGCCCGCCGCTGCCGGGAAACGCCGGCAGAGCGTAGTAGCCCGCGCGGCTCTGCACGCTCCAGTCGGGCCGCGCCAGCTTCACCTCAATTCTTCGCAGCCGCCCATCGAGCTTCTCCGAAGTCGGCTGGTAGGTGGCTTCATAGTGCGTGTCGATGTCTTCCAGCACGTGCTGGAAGGGCTTGCGGAGATCGTCGGTGTTGCCGACCAGGAATCCGCCCGTGCCTTCCGAGATGCTGCGCAAGCTCGCTTGCGTATCGCTGGTGCGAGTGGCCATGGCCACATAGTCGTCCTGCCGGGCGTTCTCCATGGTGGCGGCGGCGCTGTTGGCTCTCAAGCCTTGCGTCCTGCTCAGCCCGGCTGCGTAACCCACCGTGTTATTCCCGGCCTGCATGTTGGAGTTTTGCGTCAAGCCGTTCACATCCACCGCGTAAATTGTGATCTGCCCCTTATTGGCCTCGTCCAGCAGCGCCTGGAAGAGATCCGGATCGCCGGTCGTGGAAAGCCCCGTGCTAAGCAGAATCACGGTTTTGTGGCCGGGCAGCGGCTCCAGATTGTTGAGCAGCGTCCGCATCTGGTCCCATTGGCGCATCCCTTCGATATGGCCGAAAGCGCGCCGCTGGTCGGCCAGCAGTCCCCGCAGCACCTGGTCGCCCATGGTCGTCCCGACGT
The DNA here is from genome assembly GCA_049587755.1 of Bryobacteraceae bacterium. Lineage (GTDB taxonomy): Bacteria > Acidobacteriota > Terriglobia > Bryobacterales > Bryobacteraceae > Bog-375. The sequence goes on from JBAVEN010000051.1 coordinate 11,902, forward strand.
CGGCTCCCGCAATCGCGGTCTGGCTGATGGTGCCGCCGGTGATCGACATCGCCGCGGTGCCCGTCGTGGAATCCACCGTAATCACCACCTGGTACGGCGCGGCATTTAACACCGCGTCCGACATCCGATTGAAGGAAGGCACCGGGCTGTCCAGCAGTTTTGCCGCGATCTGCGATAACTCCACGCGATCGGAAGTGAATCCCTGCAGCATGGTCAGCTTGTTTCCCAGGTGGAAAAACGCCACTGCGGCGCCCGCCGGCAAATTGTGGTCCAGGAACTGGCGTACCGCGTCCATCGCGAAGGTAATCGTGTACGGATCCAGATTGTGAAATACGAAGCAGATCAGGTTCAGAGCCGGCAGCGGACTCGGCACAGTCGCCGGCGCCGGTTTCTTCCCCTCCTTCGCTTCCACCGCCTGCTGCTCGAGAGCCTCGCGCCCGCTCACCATGCGGAAACTCTTGATCGGCTGGCGCACGCCGTCTTCGTAAATAGCGACGTCGTCCGGCTTCAGGTTTTTCACTTGGCGGCCGTGACTGTCACGCACCACCAGATCCAGCACCACCTCCTGCGCCGAGGCGCGGAAGGTAACACTGGGCGCTTTGGCAGTGGGCGTCTGCGCTACCACCCGCATGCCTGCCACACCGATCAGGAAAAGCGCGACCGCGCCAAGCACCCTCTGCCGCATGCAACCATTCTAGTTCACAGTGCACGCCGCAGATCCCCGCCTGGCGCGCTCGCGGGACGCCTGCCTCGCGTCTGGTACAATCGGCAACAGAGGGGGAATGCTTGTCTAAGGTCACTCAGGAAGTACCCCGCACTCTTGGCGCGCTGCGCCAGAGTTCCTTTTCCGAAACCAGGCTGGTGGGCCGCGGTGTCAAAGATGAGCTTCGCCAGAACCTGATCTGCAAGATCCAGCGCGGCGACACGCTGTTTCCCACTGTCCTCGGCTACGAAGACACCGTGGTGCCGCAGGTGGTCAACGCGATTCTCTCGCGCCACAATTTCATTCTGCTTGGCCTGCGGGGCCAGGCGAAGACGCGGTTGATCCGCCTGCTGACTTCGCTGCTGGATGAATCGGCGCCATACGTGGAAGGGTGCGAAATCCATGACAACCCTTACCGGCCCATCTGCCGCGGCTGCCGTGACCTGATCGCGGAGCAGGGCGACGAGACGCCGATCGCGTGGCTTTCGCGCAGCCAGCGCTACGTGGAGAAGCTGGCGACGCCAGACGTCACCATCGCCGACATGATCGGCGATATCGATCCCATTAAGGCGGCGCGCCGCGGCCACGATATTTCGAGCGAGCTCACCGTGCACTATGGCCTGCTGCCGCGCGCCAATCGCGGAATCTTCGCCATCAACGAGCTGCCGGACCTGGCCGGCAAGATCCAGGTGGGCCTGTTCAACATCATGCAGGAAGGCGACGTGCAGATTAAGGGCTACCCGGTCCGGCTGCCGCTCGATCTCATGCTGGTGTTCACCGCCAACCCGGAAGATTACACCGCGCGCGGCAAAATCATTACTCCGCTCAAGGACCGCATCGGCAGCGAAATCCGCACCCACTACCCGGCCACCGTGGAGCAGGGAATGTCGATCACCGCGCAGGAAGCCTGGGTCGAGCGTCCCTCGCCGGCGGCGGCGCGCGTGCCCGAATACCTCCGCCAGGTGGTGGAACAACTTGCCTTTCTGGCCCGCGAGGATAAGCGCATCGACAAGCGTTCCGGCGTCTCGCAGCGCCTCCCCATTTCGGCGCTCGAAAACGTCGTGTCCAATGCCGAACGCCGCGCCCTGCGCGCGCGGGAAGCTCTCGCCGTCCCGCGAGTCCTCGATGTTTACTCTGCGCTCCCCGCCATCACCGGCAAGCTCGAATTGGAATACGAAGGCGAGCTGAAGGGCGGTGACGCGGTGGCGCGCGAGCTGATCCGCACCGCCGTGGGCAAAGTCTACGACCGATATTTCGAAGGCGCCAATGTCTCCCAGATCGTGCAGTGGTTCGACCTGGGAGGCACGCTGAAACTCGATGAAAACGCGGATTCCGCCACCATGGTGCGTCAGTTGGCCGGTATCCAGGGCTTGATGGAAAAATTGAAAGCGCTCGACCTCACCACCCATGAGCCGGACGCGGTGCGCGCTTCGGCTGCCGAATTTATTCTCGAAGGTCTTTACGCCCACCGCCGAATCAGCCGCAGCGAAGAACGCGGCTTCGCCGCCGAAGAACGGAAGCACGAGCCCCGCGAAGAAGCCCGCGGCGAACGGCCCAACGTGCGCAGGCAGTTCAATTGAACGGCCGGGGCCGGACGTCTCCGGCCCGGTTTTAGACTGTAGGGGCCGGGCATGCCCGGCCCGAAGGCACGCTCATGAAATCGGTTTGCTACTCGCGCTACACCGGCGAAGATCTTGGCGTCGACGCCGAAGATCTCCTCCAGGCTTTGGCCGATTTTCTCCTCGAAAGCGGGTTCAACACCCAATACATGCCGTTCAGCGAGGCGAGCGAGCATACCCTCGAGGATCTTAAGATGGCCATCGAGCGGGCCCTCCAGCAAGGCAAGCTCTTTGATGACGAACGCATGCAGGAAATGATGGAGCGCCTGCAGAGTCTCTCCCCGGAGCAGATCGACAAGCTGCTCGACAGGCTGGCTCAGAAAATGGTGGACGAGGGCTATATCAACGTCGAAGAGAGCGGCGACGAGCCGGCGAGCCAGCCTGGCGCCGGGGCCGCCCGCGATAGCAAGGTCAAATTCCAAGTCACCGACAAGTCACTCGATTTTCTGGGCTTCAAAACGCTGAAGGAGCTGCTCGGCTCGCTCGGCAAATCCAGTTTCGGCCGCCACGATACGCGCGACCTCGCCACCGGCATCGAAGCCTCCGGCTCATCCAAGCAGTACGAATTCGGCGATACGCTGAACCTGGATATCAGCGAGACGCTGTTTTCCGCCATTCGCCGCGAAGGCGCGCGCGTGCCGCTCGACATGGAATACGCCGATCTTCACGTCCACCAGTGCGAGTACCAAAGCTCCTGCGCCACGGTGCTGATGCTCGATTGCAGCCACAGCATGATCCTCTACGGAGAGGACCGCTTCACGCCCGCTAAGAAAGTCGCGCTCGCGCTGGCACACCTCATCCGCACCCAATACCCAGGCGATAGCCTGCGCTGCGTATTGTTCCACGATTCGGCCGAGGAGTTGGCCGTCAGCCAACTGGCGCGCGTACAGGTCGGGCCGTACTACACCAACACGCGCGATGGCCTCATTCTGGCGCGCCGCCTGCTTGCCCAGGAAAAGAAGGACATGCGCCAGATCGTCATGATCACCGACGGCAAGCCGAGCTGCCTGACGCTCGAAGACGGCCGCATGTACAAGAATGCCTTTGGGCTCGACCCGCTAGTGATCAGCCGCACGCTCGAAGAAGTCAACCGCTGCAAGAAGCAGGGCATCCTCATCAACACGTTCATGCTGGCCAGCGATTACGGCCTGATCAGCTTCGTGCAGAAGGTAACCGAAATCTGCCGCGGCAAAGCCTACTTCACTACCCCGTTCAACCTGGGCCAATATTTGTTGATGGATTACATGAACCGCAAGACGCGGACTATCCATTAGCCATCGTGGCGCGCGCAGTCCTGCGTGCAGGGTCGAGATTCGTCTCGACCTTTCTTCGTCGTGCCCTCACCTTAAGCCACGCGCACACCTTGCCTGGCTGCCTCTTTCTTCAGCGTCCCGTCGGTGGTGAGCAGAAGGGCATCGCGCGAACGGGCCAAGGCTAGGTAAAACATGTCATAAGCCGGCCGCCGCGATATCCTGGCGAGCAGAAAGGCTTCGCTCGCAAGCTCGCGGCCAGGCACCAGCACGTCCACCAGGCCCAGGCTGGTTTCGAGCGCGCGATCGCAAGCGTCCAAACTCAGGCCCTCGAAATGATGGTATTTCCAGATGGTGTTCACCACCTCTGCTACGAACAGTTCCGGCGCCAGGACGGCGTCCGCATCGCGAAGTGTGGCCCCTATGGGTACGGCGAGCCGGCGCATCAGCGCCACCTCGATGGCGGCGCTGGCATCGAGCACAACTTTCATCGCCGGCGGTCCTCGCGGATCAGCCGGGCCGGATCCCTGAGCTTGACGGCAGGCGCGGCGGAGCCCGCCCGAAGCGAGTCGATGAGCGCCCGTCGGCGCGCCTTGGCGTCCAGGTCGACATCCAGGCCGCGCGCCAGCACGGCCACCACCTGCTGCGCCAGGCTCCGGCGCTCGCGTTCGGCCTGCTCGGCCAGCAGCCGGTAGATGTGATCAGGAACGTCTCGCACTTGAATCAGTGGCATACCTTCATTATTACATACAATGCATTTTGCATGCATAGTGCATTGGTGTAAGTCTGTTTCCATGGAATATGTGCTCCGCTTCGTCCCTCCACCTCGTGCGCCACTTCGGCGGCACGCCAATTGCCGCTCGAATGCCGCAAACCCGCTAGAATGGAGTTTTCTCCGGATCTTTCCACCGACACGACGCATGATTCAACTCAGCGGGGCCGGGAAACGCTACGGGCCCAAAATTCTTTTTCAAGACGCCGGCTGGCTGGTCACGCCGAAGGAGCGCACCGGCATCGTGGGCGCCAATGGCACTGGCAAATCGTCGCTGCTCAAAGTGCTGGCCGGCCTCGAGGGGCTCGATTCCGGCGCCATCAGCGTGCAGCGCGGCGTCTCCATCGGCTACCTGCCCCAGGAAGGGCTTTCGCTTTCCGGCCGCTCGGTCTTCGCCGAATGCATGACGGTGTTCCACCAACTGCGGGCGCTCGAAGAAGAGCAGGAGCAACTGGCAGCGCGCATGGGCGAGCTCGATCCCGCCGGCGCCGAATATGCCGCCGTGGCCGACCGCTTTCATCGTGTGGAAAGCGAGTTTCGCGCTCGCGATGGCTATGCCATTGAAGCCCAGGTGGGTACTGTCCTCGGCGGCCTCGGATTCAGTGAGCGCGATTGGAAGCGCCGCACCGAGGAGTTCTCCGGCGGCTGGCAAATGCGCATCGCGCTGGCCAAGCTGCTGCTCGAAAAACCCAATCTGCTGCTGCTCGACGAGCCGACCAATCACCTCGATCTGGAAGCCCGCAACTGGCTCGAGCAGTACCTGGCGAATTATCCGCACGCCATCGTGCTGGTTTCGCACGACCGCTATTTCCTCGACGTCACCGTGCGCCGCATTCTGGAGCTCTGGAACAAGGGGCTGCATTTCTACAGCGGCGGCTATTCGCGCTACGAAGAGCAGAAGACCGAGCGCCGCGCCCAACTCACGGCCGCATACGGGAACCAGCAGGATCGCATCCGCCAGTTGGAAGCCTTCATCAACCGCTTCCGCTACACCGCCACCAAGGCCAAGCAGGTGCAGAGCCGCATCAAGGAAATGGGGCGGATGGAGAAGATCGAAATCCCGCCCGAAGAGAAGAGTATCCACTTCCGTTTCCCGCAGCCGAAGGCCAGCGGTCGCGTGGTGGCGCAGTTCCAGAAGGTGGCCAAGAGCTACGGCAACACCCGAGTTTTTTCGGATGTGGATTTTTATATCGAGCGTGGCGACCGCGTTGCGCTGGTGGGCATCAATGGCGCTGGCAAATCGACGCTGATCAAGATTCTCGCCGGCGTGGAGCCGGTAACGGCGGGCGAATACACGCTGGGACACAATGCCGAGCCGGACTACTTCGCGCAGGATCAGTATAAGGAGCTCGATCCCAACGCGCGTCTGGTCGACGATCTCTCCACAGTGGCCCCGCGCGCCACCAACACCGAGCTGCGCGGCATTCTGGGCTGCTTCCTGTTCTCCGAAGACGACGTCTTCAAAACCATCGGCGTGCTCTCCGGCGGCGAGCGCAATCGTTACGCGCTGGCGCGGATGCTCATGATGCCATCGAATTTCCTGCTGCTCGACGAGCCGACCAATCACCTGGATATGCGCGCCAAGGATGTGCTGCTCACCGCGCTGCAGGAGTTCAGCGGCACCTTGGTGTTCGTCTCCCATGATCGCTATTTCATCGACAAGCTGGCCACGCGTATTTTCGAGGTGGAAGACGGCCGCGTCACGGTTTTCCCGGGTAATTATGAAGACTACCTGTGGCGGAAATCCGGCGGCCCGGCGGCTGCTATCGCGGCACGGACAGACGCGGCTGCCGGGACGCCGAGCGCGGCTGCCATGCCGCCCAAGCCGGCCCAGCGCCTCAACCCCATCAAGCTGCGGCAAATGAAAGACCGCCGCAGCGAGATCGAAGCCGACGTGGCGCGCCTGGAAGCGGAGATTGCCGAAGCCGAAGCCGCACTGGGAAATTTCATAAGCGTGGAAGAGACCGCGCGCTTGACGGAACTAGTGGCGGCCCGCCAGACCGGGCTCGCCGCATTGCTCGAGGAATGGGAGCAGCTAGCGCAAACCATCGAGGCGAATTCATGAGTGCAAAACCGCTGTGCCTGACCGAAGCCGATGTCAGGCGGCTGCTGCCGATGGGCGAATGTATCTCATTGGTGCGCGCCGCTTTCGCGCGCCTGGCCCGTGGCGAAGCGATTAACCATCCGCGGCGGCGGCTAATTCTCCCGACACGCTCCGCGCTGCATTACATGGCGGGCGCCGATGGCGGCTATTACGGCATCAAAGTGTACTCGACCAATCCGGGGCATGAGGCGCATTTCCGCGTCCTGCTCTATCGCGCCGCCGACGCCGCTCTGCTGGCGATTTTCGAAGCGAACTCGCTAGGACAAATTCGCACCGGCGCCGCCAGCGGCGTCGCCACCGATCTGCTGGCGCGGCCGGACGCACGCGCGCTGGCCGTGATCGGCAGCGGTTTTCAGGCGCGCGCGCAGGTGGAAGCCATGCTCGCCGTGCGGCGGTTCGAGCGCGTCCGCGTATGGAGCCGCTCAGCCGAGAAGCGCGAATCGTTCGCCGCCGATTGCGCCCGGTCGTTCGGCGCCGTTGTGGAGGCGGCAGCCACCGCTGAAGACGCGGTGCGCGGCGCCGATGTCCTGGTCACCGCCACCAGCTCCGGCACGCCGGTGGTGGCCTCGGAGTGGGTGGCCGATGGTGCCCACGTCAATGCCATGGGATCCAACCAAGCGCAGCGGCGCGAGATTCCCACCGAGCTGGTTCACCGTGCCGGGCTGATCGTGGTCGATAGCATCGAGCAATCCCGTATGGAATCTGGCGATTTGCTGCTTGCTCTTAGCGAGCACGATTGGAGCCGCGTGGTTGAGTTGCAGGACGTTGTTGCTGGCCGCCCCGGCCGCACCCGCACCGAGGAGATTACCATTTTCAAGTCCAACGGCCTGGCTATCGAAGATGTGGTCGCCGCCGGCTATGTCTACGAGCGCGCCATGGAAGAAGGGCCGGCTTAGTGGCGCAGGCCCCCAGCCTGCGAATGGAGTTTCTACATTTTCGTGAGAGCCCTTGTAGCGCCGGCGGTCTCTGCCGCCGGTTCTTTGCGAGCCACGCCGGTCGAGGCTCGAAGCGCATCGGAGGCGCGACCGTCAGGGAGCGGTTGCCGGCGCTGGCTGAAGTGGTGAATGCCTGACCGGCGCTAACTTTTTGTCGCGGCCGCCCCACGCCGGAAATACTCCACCGTTAACCGCAGTCCTTCTTCGAGCGTCACTCGCGGTTCCCAGCCGAGCGCCGCGCGCGCCTTGCCGATGTTCGGGCACCGCTGCTTCGGGTCATCCTCCGGCAGCGGCCGGAACTCGATGGGCGAGTGCGAACCGGTCAGCCGGCGTATCTCCTCCGCGAATTCGAGAATCGTCATTTCACGCGGATTTCCCAGGTTCACCGGGTAGCGTTCCTCGGAGAGCATCAGCCGGTAGAGGCCGTCCACCAGGTCGCTCACGTAACAAAAGCTCCTGGTCTGGGAGCCATCGCCGAAAACCGTCATCGGCGCGCCGGCCAGCGCCTGGCCAAGAAAGGCCGGCACCACGCGGCCGTCATCCAGCTTCATGCGCGGCCCGTAGGTATTGAAGATGCGCGCGATGTTGGTGGCCACGCCGTGCTTGCGGTGATAGGCCATAGTCAGAGCTTCGGCGAATCGCTTGCTTTCGTCATAGCAGGAGCGCGGCCCGACCGGGTTCACGTGGCCCCAGTACGATTCCACCTGCGGATGGACCTCCGGATCGCCATAGCATTCCGAAGTCGAGGTCAGCAGGAAGCGCGCGCGCTTCTCCCGCGCCAGCTCGAGCATACGCCGCGTGCCGGCCGAGCCCACCAAAAGAGTTTCGATCGGATGATCGAGATAATCCTTCGGACTGGCGGGCGAAGCCATATTCACCACCGCATCCACCGCGCCCGCGATCGAAATCGGCTCAGTGATGTCTTGCCGCATAAGACTGAAACGCGCTTCGTCCGCCAGGTGCGCCAGGTTGCCTGCGGCTCCGGTGAGGAAGTTGTCGAGCCCCGCCACCGTGTGACCTTCCGCCAGCAGGCGGTCGCAAAAATGAGACCCGATAAAGCCGGCCGCGCCGGCAACGACAATACGCAAGGAAGCCTCCCTCCTGATTCTATCTGGGCCGCGGCGCGTACCGGTCTCGTCTCGCTGTGGTATGATCGCGCTAGAGTTTTTCATGCCCTGGGGGCTGGATCAAGAGAGGGGGCGCCATGATCCAAACGCTGATCAAGAACTGGTGGCTACTGGCACTGTGCGGCGTTCTGGACGCCATGTATGCCGCCATCAATCTCTTCATGTTGGACCCGGATGGATACCTGGCTTTTCGTAAGTGGGCCGGTCCGGCCACGGTCAGGAATATGGGCGAGATTGCGCTCGCGGCGGGCGTTTGCACGATCGCGGCGGGCGTTTGCACGATCGCGGCGGCCGTTTGGAGGTCCGGAAAGAGTAAATCCTGGCTGCTGGCGCTGAATGGCCTGGCTCTTGGCGCGTACGGGCTCGTCTCTGTTTCCGCAATTCCCAGGGGCAGAGTGAGCTTTCTTCCTTTCGCGCTTCTGTTCGTTGTGATGGCGGCGAGCGTCGGTGTTTCTGCATCGGCGGCCGCGCATCGTATACGGCGCCACGTCTCGGACAAGCGGTGTCTTGATTTGGCCGGATTGGCCTCGTTTGTCTTTGCGATCGCGTTTCTCGTTTTGGGTTTTCGCTTGGTCAGGCCCGGGCCCCTGGAATTCCACCTATTCATGAGTTCTTATTTCGGCTTCAGCGCGATCTGCATGTTGGGGCTCGGCCTGCGCCTAAACAGTCTGCGGGCGGCCATCCATCGCATGGCTGGCGCATTGCCCACTGGCTGAGCTTTTCGTTCCGCCCTGCCTTCAAACCACCTCCCGAGCCGGCCTCGGGCTCGCTCGCGTGCATGCTACGCTTGAGACTTTGGCAAATCCGATGGGCTTTTCTTGGCTGGAACGTTTCATTCTGATTGTGCTGGCCGCGATTTCGCTGTGGCTGTTCTGGCGGCGATTCGGCGCCGTGGTGCGCGTGTTGCGCGCCGCGCGCGCCACGCCGGACTATTGCCTCGCGCCCGTCGGCCCGCGCATCCGCAGTTTTCTCTGGGAAGTTGTGGCGCAGGGCAAGGTGATTCGCGGGCGCCCGCTCGCAGGCCTCGCGCACGCGTTCGTGTTTTGGGGATTCTGCGCTTTCGCGCTGGTTACGCTGAATCATTTCGCGGAGGCGTTCGGGCTGCGGCTGCTCCCGCCGGCGAGCGCCTGGGGCCGCGCTTATTTGGATTTTGTTGCCGTCTGGGCGGTCGCGGTCGCGGTGGCGATTACCGGCCTCTTCGTGCGGCGCTTTGTCGCGCGGCCCGTCTGGCTCGGCAAGCTCTCAATAGAATCGGGCGTGATCGCCGGCCTGATCTTTCTCCTCATGCTCACCTATCTGGCCGGGATGTGGCTGCCAGAGGGCGCCGCGGCGCATGTGAACTGGTGGCTGCACACACTAACGCTGCTGGCCTTTCTCCCGCTGATTCCGCACACGAAGCACCTCCACCTGGCGCTCAGCCCGGTGACCGTGTTCCTGCGCCGGCAAGGCTTCAGCCGCATACCGCCGCTCGAAGGCGACGAGGATTTCGGACTCGACACCGGCAAGGACATCACCCGCATCGACGCCCTGCAGGCATTCACCTGCGTCGAATGCGGCCGCTGCACCGAGCATTGCCCCGCGTACAACACCGGCAAGGTTTTGAACCCGAAGGAAATTGTGCTTGGTGTTCGCCGCTATATGAACGAATTGGGCACCGGCGGCGAGGAGCCCCTATTGGGCCGGCATATTAGCGAAGAGGCGGCGTTTCAATGCACCACCTGCGGCGGCTGCGAATTCGAGTGCCCGGTGGGGATTCAACATCTGCCTTTGATCGTCGGCCTGCGGCGCGGTGCAGTGAACACCGGAAAATGGGAAAACGAATACGGCTCCAAGCTGTTCCTCAATCTGGAGCGCCACGGTAATTCGCTCGGCTTCGCGGCCATCGAACGGCAGAAATTCATCGAGAAAAACGAGCTGCCATATTTCGACGGCACGCAGGAATACTGCTTCTGGCTGGGTTGCATGGGCGCTTACGATCCGCAAGGAAGGGAGATTGTGCTGGCGCTCGAGCGCGTGCTGCGCCATGCCGGCGTCACTTTCGGCGTGCTGCGCAACGAAAAATGCACCGGCGATCCGGCGCGCCGCTTGGGCAACGATCTGGCAGCGGCGCAAGTGGCGGAAGCCAATATCGACGCGCTGCACACGGCCAAGGTCGGGCGCATGGTTTCCATCTGCCCGCATTGCGTTCGCACCATCGGCACCGACTGGCGCGAATACGGAGCCACGTTCGCTATCGAGCATCACAGCGAATTGCTGGCGCGGCTGGAAAGCCGGCTGCCCACCGCACAGGCTTCGGCCGGCAAGGTGGTATTCCACGATCCCTGTTACCTGGGCCGTTACCGCAATATCTATGATGAGCCGCGCCGTGTGCTGCGGCGCTATGCGGAGGTCGCCGAGCCGCCCCGCACGCGCGAGCGTTCTTTCTGTTGCGGCGCCGGCGGCGGCCAGATGTTCCTCGGCGAGGAGAAGGGCACACGCGTCAACATGGTTCGCGCCGAAGAGTTGGTGGCCACCGGCGCGGGGACGATCGGCACTGCGTGCCCCTTCTGCCAGAGCATGTTTCGCGACGCCCTCGGCACGCTGACGCAGTCGCCGCCCAAGCTGCTCGACATCGCGCAGATCGCCGCCGCGACGCTGCCGGACCGCTAACTCGTGGCGCACGCGTCCACGTGTGCTGTGTCGGCAGTCGTGCCGACATTTCTTGGCTGCCACATTCGCGGGGACCTCGGGCGAAACAAAAGTCGCGATGACTCGCGACTCTGCACGCGTGGACGCGTGCGCCACGGAGTGGGCGATCGCCGTGGGACAAGTTTGTCCCACGAGTTCCTCGCAACTAGCTGATTCTACGGAACCGTGCCCTCCGTTTGTGGGACAAGTTGTCCCACGGAAGCCGCGGGCCGGGAAACTGAACTCATGGCGGCGACGCGAATTGCCTCTGCAGCCCACCTCCAGGATCGCGCACGACGCGGCGAAAACCGCCTGAAGAGGTGGCAGATGGTCGCCAACTTGATGATGGAGTTGGGCAAGATTTTTCGCGAAGGCTGGTGATTGGGTTTTTTTCAGTACGCGCCGCTCGCGAGTGGGACGGACAGATAGTTGGGAAAGAGGGAGCCTGGCACGTGCCTCTCTCGCCTGTTTTCTGATTTCAGCCTCAGTTTCACTGGGCACGCGTTTCCAAAGTCCGATTTGGCAACTACAGGTCCGGACGAACCCGGCTTGGGGTTCGAGGTGCGTTTGTCGGTACGAATCCGGCGAACTTCCCGGAACCGGACTTCTTGAGCGTCTTGCCGGCGGGAGGGGATGTCGCGACAGCCACCGTGCCGGTGCACAACGTGATATCGTCGGTTACGAGCGCGCTTCAATCCTGTCATTCCCGCGCTGTAGTTCGGAGTCGTCTCTCACTCCGGGGCGCCAGCGCCGCCGTGGTTATCGGCTGATTGGGGGGCGCGGCGCGGCTCGCAAACTTCCTTCAACCAAACCATGGAAAATGATAACGACAACGTCAGAATCCTCGTGATCGGCGCGGGAGTTAACGGCTCCGTTTGCGCCACTCACCTGCACGATCACGGCGTCGATGTCACCGTACTGGCTCGCGGCGAACGCCTTGAACAAATCGCCAGGGAAGGCATCGTCATTGAAAGCCCTTTCAGCCACAAGCGTACCGTCACCAGGATCAAGACGATCGGGGTGCTCTTGCCTGATGACATGTACGACTACATTCTGGTGGTCGTGCGCCGTAACCAGATTCCCGGCCTGCTTCCGGTATTGGTGGCGAATCACTCTCCCAATGTCGTATTCATGACCAATAACCTGGCCGGTCCCGGAGAGATCATCCGGGCCCTGGGCAAACAAAGGCTGATGATGGGATTTGTGTTCGCCGGTGGGAAAAGGGACAAGGACATCATCAGGGCTATTGGCCCGCCCAGACTGCCCGTGCTGGCCTCACCTTTTGGCGAGCTGGACGGGACGGTCACTGCTCGATTGAAGAGCTTGGTACGCGTGTTCAACCGAGCGGGCCTCAAAGCTCAGATCTCTACGAATATCGTCGATTGGCTCGCCAATCATGCGGGTGCCGTGGCGGTGATTGGGCCGATGGTAATGAAATACCAAAACGACATCAAAGCGCTGGCCGGGTCGGCCGATGATGTCAGGCTGATGGTGGCGGCGATGCGCGAGTCGATTGCCGTCCTAAAAGCCCTTGGCCATAAGATCGTGCCCGCAAGCCAGCGTCTCCTTCCTTTTGTGCCCCTCTTCGCGATGGAGTTTGTCAGTCGTTTGTTCCTCAGGTCCAGGCTTGGCGAAGTGGGAGCCGCCTGGCACGTCTCGCAGGCCCCGGATGAGATGCGGGCCCTGGCGGAGGATTTGCGAGAGATGGTCATCGCATCGGGCCTCCCGGTCCCGGCAATCAGGAAAGTGCTGGATATGCAGTAGCGGAGTGATTTCGGAGTTGCGTGCCGGGAGTGCGCAGTTCAGGCCGTCCCGGATTCGGCCCGATCGAACGCCTGTGGCGCTCGCTGAAATACGAAGGGGTGTACCTGCGGGATTACCGACTGGTGCCGGAGGCGCGCGCGAACATCGGCCGTTACTTCCAGTTCTACAACTACGAACGGCCGCACCAGAGTCTGGAGTACCGAACGCCGGCGGATCTGTACCGGGGCCGGAGTGTGCGGCCATGACCGAGTCAATTCGGAGGAAGACCATTGTTGCATTGGGGGCTCTGCCACCAACCCCCGGAATTTAGCGCTTTTCGGCCAGAATGGTTGTTTCGGTTCGACTACAATAGAGGCACTTGAGCGGAGGGTAGGGCTCCGCAGGAATGCGACCCGAGCGCCGACTCAAGCGCCGGAATGGCGGGGGCGGCTTCGGCCGCCCCGAGGTGAACGAGCAAGAATATGATTCAACGTATTGCGGTTCCCGTCGCTGAAGCGCTCCACCCGACCCTTTCGGTTTTCCACGCGATCAGCCAGGAATCATTGCGGGCGGTTCGGGTCGAAAACGATCTGGACCGAGTCATCTTTGATTTCGATAGGGGCGCACTCGTTGTTGAGGGCAATCCCGATGACGATTCCATCGAGATTCAGTTTGTGAATCAAGGTGAATTCCAAAATACCGAGGCTGTTGAAACCAGCCACCTGGATCCCTGGGCCCGTTTCATCGGGAAACCCTTTGGCTGGGGGTGGGTCACTGTCAACCAGCAGGGCTACTGTGACGGATTGCTGCTCAGTTTTGGTGGAATTGACCCGCAACTACTGTTGACCGTGGCGGCATCCGCGCTCGTTGTGAGCACCATAACGAGGCACGAATTTACAAAGTCCACATAAACCCGTCGATCCTTAGCTTATTCCGCCTCGATTTTGGTCTTGACAATGGGGGCCACTTTCTTTCTCCGCTTCATCCACAGTCTGCGACCGGATCGGCGCAGAGCAGAGCAAGAGGACAACTAAGCCGATATATCCGCCCGCAAGAATGTTCACTCGACCACAGCGACCTCGCACCGGGCCCGCCGCCAGCATCCGCCACCCGTCTACATCGCTTTGTAGACCTGGCTGATCGACAAGCTGTCGCGATGGGAGCTTGGCACGACGATGTTGAGGTGAAGCTTCTCGATCATGTTTCGCTCCGCCTCTGGAATGTTCTTGTAAGCTTCTTCGAAGGCAGCGTTCACCTTGTCCTTGGCCGCAAGGTTGGGCATGGTAACGACAGTCCACGTCAGGCCGGGCTCCATGGTATGGACAGCTTCGGTGTCCAGTTCGTAGGCGTAGATCACACCATCGGCGACGAGTTTCTCGTACACCGGCTTGTCATACTTCCGGAACAGTCCCATGAACTCCTGCATATGCCCCGGCTTGACGCGGACCAGGTCGAAATCTGCAATCGGTTTGCTGCCTGGCGGTACGCTCTTGTGACTCTCCTCCCGTGTTCGGATGATCAAATCATGGTGAGCTGCCGGATCGGTCATTTCAATCAGGTCGTGCATCACTCCCGGATTGGCCTTGATGAACTCCCCGACTGCGGCATTCTCCTTGTCGAGGGCCTCGAAGTTGGGAACGACCACCCAAAAGGCGACATTAGTTTCACCCGGGACGTGGAGTATGTCGCTATCGATCCCGTAAGCAAGAACGGAACCCGACCCCATCAGTTTGTCGAGCACCGGAGCGAAGACCTTGCCCTTCTCGACGAAGGCATCCTGATTTAAGGGTGACACCTTGAAGGTGGCTACGGAGACGAGGTACTTGTACGGCTGTGCGGACACGGTAGCGGCCGCGAACAGCAGAGTGGTGGCAGCAAGCAGACGAGCGTTCATGTCGAATTTGTATCCTTTTTTCTAACGAAGTGGTTTAGCTTTGCACCAGACGGTGGTTCCGTCCGGCACGCCCAGAGCAGTTGGGACGATATCACGAAAGGGATGGGATGTCCAGCGTTTTCTCGTTCTTCTCGCAGCTCACGTTGGGCGGCCGTAAACGCCAGGGTGCCGCGCCGGTTTAGCGGCTTCCTGACGCAGCAACCAAGGTTGTTTCACAGCTTCCTGGCACGCGCTTTCTCTCGCGCCCGTTTTCTGATTTCAGCCTCAGCTTCACTGGGCACGCGTTTCCAGGGCCCGATTTGGCGACAGCCCGTCAAGATGGACCGTCGTGTGCTTCAACTGACGTGAGCGCCGTGTCACGGGTGTAATGCGGGCGCGGCGCAGAGACGTCCCGGTTCTCATCCCGCGGCCCGCCAGAAAAAAGCGCGCAGTTCAGGAGCCTGTCGGAGACAGAATTTCCACAACCACCCGTTGTGATCGCGTGGCACGGCGACCACGAGATGTTGGGGTCGAACTGGTCAAAAACCGTTCACTCCGACAGGCTCTCAGGCCGTCCCGGATTCGGCCCGACGCGGCGAAAACCGCCTCGCGAGGCGGCAGATGGCTGCTAACTTGATGATGGAGTTGGGCGAGATTTTTCGTGAAGGCTGGTGGCTGAATTTTTCCAGCGTACGCGGCGCCCGCCAGTGGGACGGACAGATAGTTGGGAAACAGGGAGCCTGGCACGCGCTCTCCGAGCGTCGTCATCGGGACCGCCCGAGCGCCCTCACGATCCGCGCGAGCGTCGCCGGTTTCCGGACGACGCATTCCCTTATCCTCAGAACGGTCCATCGGTCGCGGCGCAGGCATTGCGCTACGCGCCTGTCGCGCCGCTTGTTCGTCTCGATCTTGTTACGCCAAAACTCGGTGTTGGTTCGCGGCAGATACTTGCAGGAGCAGCCATGCCAGAAACAGCCGTCCACGAAGACCGCCAGCTTCCGACCAGGCCACGCGAAGTCGGGCTTACCGGCCACGGGCCAGTGCTTGCGGTATCCCCTGATGCCGGCGGCCCAAAGAAGCTTCGCCAGCGGCAGCTCGGTCGTTGTGTTGCCGCGCGAATGGACGGCGGCCATGATTTTGGACCGCACTTCCTTTGCGACGTGGTCCACGATGCACCACCTACAGTTTTACCGCTTGGCGTAGAGCTTGAGGTCGTCGGGAGTGATTTGGTCGGAGGGCACGAGCTTGTAGTGTCTCTCTTCTACGACCTTGACGTCATCACCCTGAAGCGTCAGTTCGAATATGGCGATGGTGTCGTCGGTCATGAATTGCGCCGAGACGGGGCGGCACGTGAGTCGGGGGAATTTCTGGAGGCAACAGGCGATGTCCTGCCGAGTCTGCGTCACGCCGAGCTGGTCGCTCCCGCCCTTCGCCTGCACAGGCACGACGAATTGCTGGCCGTGGCGGTTCACTCCGACGTAAATCTCATCGATTTCGATCTGCCCCATGCCCTTGACGAAGGTCTGAAGGTGGTTCTGCAAGGAGTAGGAGGCGATACCGAGAAACACATCGATCAAGCGGTTATAGCGCACCTTAGCGAGAAGGGACTGTTCGTGAGTAAGCGCGTACGCTGTAATGATCTCAGGCGTCGCGTCCGGTATTTTTATGGCGATAAGGTTGGTCCTCGGCACGATACGAACGAGCTTCCCGAGTTTGAAGCGGTATTGGCCTTTACCCGCGAGTTCGATCTCCCACTCCATACCCTTGGTGGCCGTGGCGACGATTTCCGGCGGGAGCGCGGTTCGAAAGCGGAAGGAGTAGATGGTATCGCCGAGATTCTTCGGGAGGTCGATACCTTTGGAACGCGCGATCTCGGCAAATTCGTCCCGCGAGAACTCAAATTCTGTCTTGCCCGGTTTGTAGTGATTTTTGAAGATGGTACCGACGATAGCCGAGTAGCGGTTCTGCTTCTTTGGAGTTTCTTCCGCGGTCTTCTTAGGCATTCATTTTCTCGCCATCGCCTTTCCTGATGCGGTGTGGAATGACGTTCGCGGCCACGCCGTAGCGCGCGGCGGCATCGGACATATTGAATTCGAGGAGTAGAGGATCGCCGACGCTGCGAGGCTCTTCGCGTTCTGTCTTCTTGCCCACCCTTTCCATGATCTTAGATGCGACCGCTTGCCCAAGAAGCGGTGGAACCGAGTTGCCGACTTGGCGGAATCCATGCCACTTGGTGACGTGGAAGCGAAACCAATCCGGGTATGAATGCAGCCGCGCGGCCTCCCTGACGGTGATACAACGTGGAGAGAAGGGATGAATCGGACGGGGAGAAGTGAAAGCGCCCCGGTCGCTCGCCGTTCCCGCGCGGATGGTATTGCATACGCCATTCGGATCGAGCTTGAGGAAGCGGCTGACGGGTTCGGTGTCGCCTGGCGCGGTGGCCTTGAACCGCTTCCTGGAAAGAGGCGTGTGGATCGTGCGCAGACTGGATGTCAGAAGGGCGTGGGTTATCCCCGTCCCAAATCTAAGCGGGATTGCATAACGGCTCGGCTTGGCGAAATCGGCCTCAACCCAGTCCCGCTCCAGCAATTCCTCATAATCGTCCGCCTCGGGCAGATCGCCGAGCGCTTCCCACACGGTGGGCGTCGTCTCCGTGAAGCCAAGGTCGAGGTTGGCGCCCGGCAACTCGTGGGTCTTGACCGGATATTCGGGCAGGCACTGTCCCTTGCGAGCCCCCATAAGGAACAGTCGCTGACGGTCCTGGGGGACGCCGAAGTTGACGGCGTTTAGGACTTGATAGTCCTCCTGGACTTTGTAGCCCCGCGCCTTGAACTCCGCGATGATCTCTGAGAGGAACTTCTTGTGCTCGCCCACCGTCAGGCCACGCACATTCTCAAAGATGAAATACTTCGGCTCCAGCTCGGAAACGATTCTGACGAAGTGGTACACGAGGCCATTGCGCGGATCATCCAGGGCGCGCTTTCCGATCATGCTGAACCCCTGGCATGGGGCGCCCCCGAAGACCACGTCAACGTCGGCCTTCCCGATCTTGGAATGTGCACGGATATAGTCGCCGTCGATGTCGGCTACGCTGCGGCAGATCGTGGAGCAATCCGGGAAGTTGTATTCATGCGTCGCGGCGTGGATCGGATCGTACTCGATTGCGGCGGCAATATGGAAACCGGCCTGCTCGAACCCGAGCGACAGACCGCCCGCGCCGGCGAAGAGGTCTACGCCAATCGGTTTTTCCCCGTTGCGTCCCATAAAACAAAAATTGTACCGAATGCTTTACCGCTTCGGGGGAGGGTAGCCGCCTCCCGATTCTACATCGGATGGAATCGTCGCGGCAAATATATCTCTCTCCAATGTATCTCTCTCCGCCGCCCTCTTACCCCGCCAGCCTGGTCTTCTCCGTCACTCCCGGCAGCAGCAGGTCCAGAAAAGCCTGCGCGGCGCGGTTGAATTTCTTGCGGCGTCGGTGCACGATGCCGACCGGCCGCACCAGGCCGGGCGCTTCCAGCGCCACCGCAACCAATCGCCCGCGCTCGATTTCGGCCTGCATGCTGCGCGCGGGCAGAATGCTGACACCCGATCCCAACGCCACCGCTTCTTTAATCATCTGGACGTTGTCGAAATGCATCGCCATCCGCACTGTCACGCCGCGCGCGTGGAGGAAGCGGTCGATCTCGCGGCGAATCGAAAGATCTTCGTCGAAGCCGATGAAATCGATGCCTTCCAGATCGGCTGCTGACACAAGTTGGCGGCCGGCGAGCGCGTGCGCGGGCGGCACAGCAAGCCGCATCTCTTCCTCGCGCCACGCAATGGCGGCAATCTCGCGGCTCGATTGCGGATAGCTCACGAGGCCGAGGTCGGCCTGGCCGCTGCGCACCGCGTCATAGACTTTGTCCGGCCGCATGTACTCCACTTCCAGGCGCGCCGTGGGATGGCTGGCGGAGAACTCTTCGCTCAGCCGGCTCATCTCCGAAAGCCCGACCGAATAGATTGACGCCACCCGCACCGTGCCTTCCACTTCCAGTTTCAGCCGCTCTAGCGCCAGTTGAAATTCGTCTTCCTGCCGCATCACGTCGCGGCAGAAATCGGCGTACAATTTGCCGGCTGGCGTCAATTCCAACGGCCGCTTCGAGCGGTCCAGCAGGGGCGATCCCAAGCGCCGTTCCATCTCCTGCACGTGCTGGCTGGCTGCGGATTGGGTCACGCCGCACACCTTGGCACCCTTGCTCATGCTGCCTGTGACAGCTATCTCTTTGAAAAGTCGCAGCTCCGAGAAGCTCACCGCCTCAGCATATCATAACCTGTGCTAATTTAGTAATGAAATTAATTTGCTATTGCCTAATAGTAGCAGTGCTGGTACACTTGTGAGCTAAGGCAACCGCCGGAACTCCACCCAACCGCGGCCGGATTACCCTCCAGCAGTCGTGGATGGCATCGGGACAATTCTATGAAAGATACCCTTATGCCGCGCGGCCTGCCCCAACCACAGGGTCTTTACGACCCGGCTCAAGAACGCGACTCCTGCGGTATCGGCTTCGTTGCCAATATCAAAGGCCAGAAATCGCATGACATCATCGTCAAGGGCCTTCAGGTTCTGATCAACCTGACGCACCGCGGCGCATGCGGCTGCGACCCGGAAACCGGCGACGGCGCCGGCGTGCTGATCCAGATCCCGCACAAGTTCTTCGCGCGCGAGTGCGCCAAGCTCGGTTTCACCCTCCCCGCGGCGGGCGAATACGGGGTGGGCATGACCTTCCTTCCGGTGGAACGGCATGAGCGCCTGCAATGCGAAGGCATTCTGGAGCGCATCGTCACCGAGGAAGGTCTCACCGTGCTCGGCTGGCGCGACACGCCCATCAACGGCGCGGCGATCGGCCGCGAAGCGCGCAACAGCCAGCCTTACATTCAGCAGATTTTCGTCAGCCGAGGCAAGGGCATGACCGAAGACCAGCTCGAGCGCAAACTGTACCTGGTCCGCAAGCGCGCTGAAACCGAAATTGCCAAATCGGATCTGCCCGAGAAGAGCTTCTTCTACATGCCGTCCTTCTCGTGCCGCACCATCGTCTACAAAGGCCTGCTGCTGGCGCCGCAAATCGCGAACTTCTATCCGGAGCTGAGCGACCCCGACGTGATTAGCGCGCTCTGCCTGGTGCATCAGCGCTTCTCCACCAACACGTTTCCCACCTGGCAACTGGCGCACCCCTACCGGTACATTGCCCATAACGGCGAAATCAACACGCTGCGCGGCAACGTGAACTGGATGCACGCCCGCCAATCGGTGCTGGAATCGCCCTTGTTCGGCGCCGATATCAAGAAGCTGTTCCCCATCATCCAGCCCGGCGGCAGCGATTCAGCTTCGTTCGATAACGCGCTCGAGCTGCTGGTAATGGCCGGCCGCTCGATCAGCCACTCCATGGCCATGCTGATTCCCGAAGCCTGGGCGGGCAATCCGCACATGAACCCGCAGAAGCGCGCGTTCTACGAATATCACGCGTCTCTGATGGAGCCGTGGGACGGCCCGGCCGCGATCGCTTTCACCGACGGCCGCTCGATCGGCGCTACCTTGGACCGCAACGGCCTGCGCCCGGCGCGCTACCTGGTGACCAACGACGACCTCATCATCATGGCTTCCGAAGCCGGGGTGCTCCCCGTGAAGCCCGAGGATGTCAAACTCAAGGGCCGCTTGCAGCCGGGAAAAATGCTGCTGGTCGATACCGTGCAAGGCCGCATCATTTCCGACAAGGAACTGAAGGCCAGCCTTTACGGGCGCAATCCGTACCAGCTCTGGATCAAGGAAAACCAGGTTCATCTTCACGAGCTGCCCGAGCCGCCGCGCGAGTACGGCACCGAGCGGGGCACCTTGCTGCAGCGGCAGCGCGCCTTCGGCTACACCGACGAAGATTTGAAAATGATCCTCGGCCCGATGGCCGCCAAGGGCGAAGAGCCGATCGGCTCGATGGGCGCCGATTGGCCGCTGGCCTGCCTTTCCGACAAGCCGCAGCCGCTGTTCAACTACTTCAAACAGCTCTTCGCGCAGGTGACCAACCCGCCCATCGACCCCATCCGCGAAGAGATGGTGATGTCGCTGATCAGTTACATCGGCACCGAGCGGAACATCCTGGCCGAAACGCCGCAGCACTGCCACACCCTGCGCCTGCCGCATCCCATCCTCACCAACCGCGACCTGGAGCGGCTGCGGCGCGTCTCGCAGGGTAGCTTCCTGGCAACCACGCTGCCCATGCTTTTCGCCGTCGAAGAAGGAGAGCGCGGTTTGGAGCGCGCGCTCGATCAGCTCTGCCGCCGCGCTTCGCTCGCCATCCAATCCGGCTACACGCTGCTGATTCTTTCCGACCGCGGCCTGGACCAGGACTACGCGCCGATTCCCAGCCTGCTGGCGCTCACCGCCGTGCACAATCACCTGGTGCGCGAAGAGACGCGCACCCAGGTGGCGCTGATTATCGAATCGGGCGAGCCGCGCGAGGTAATGCACTTCGCGCTGCTGATCGGCTACGGCGCCAGCGCCGTCAATCCCTACCTGGCGCTCGAAACGCTGCAGGCCGGGCAGCTTCAGGACACCGGCGTGAAGCCGGAAAAAGCGGTGGCCCATTTCATCAAGGCCATCAACAAGGGCCTGCTCAAGACCTTCTCCAAGATGGGCATTTCCACCTTGCAGAGCTATCGCGGCGCGCAGGTGTTCGAAGCTATCGGCCTCGCCAAGCGCCTGGTGGACCGCTATTTCACCGGCACGGTTTCGCGCATCGAGGGCGTGGATCTGGACGTTCTGGCGCGCGAAGCCATCCTCAAACATGAGCACGCTTTCCAGCCGGTGCGCGAATCCGATACCGACCTCG
This sequence comes from Bryobacteraceae bacterium, assembly GCA_049587755.1. Taxonomy (GTDB): domain Bacteria; phylum Acidobacteriota; class Terriglobia; order Bryobacterales; family Bryobacteraceae; genus Bog-375. The sequence continues at coordinate 33,558 of JBAVEN010000051.1, forward strand.
CCACCGGCGGCGCCTATCAATATCGCGAGCGCGGCGAGTACCACCTCTTCAATCCGCAGACCATCGCCAAGCTGCAGCACGCCGTGCGGCAGGAGAGCTTCGCCACCTTCCGGGAATACACGGACCTGATCGACCGGCAGAACCAGCAGCTCGCCACGCTGCGCGGGCTCCTCGAAATCAGGAAGTCGGACAGCCCGATTCCGCTCGAAGAGGTCGAGCCGGTGGCTTCCATCGTCAAGCGCTTCGCCACCGGCGCCATGTCCTTCGGCTCCATTTCCAAGGAAGCCCACGAAACCCTGGCGCTGGCCATGAACCGTATCGGCGGCAAATCGAACACCGGCGAGGGCGGCGAGGACGAAGAGCGCTTCGCCGACGGTCGCCGCTCCGCCATCAAGCAGGTGGCCTCCGGCCGCTTCGGCGTCACCGCCAATTACCTGGTGAACGCCGACGAATTACAGATCAAAATGGCGCAGGGCGCCAAGCCTGGCGAAGGCGGCCAGCTTCCCGGCCATAAGGTGGACGCAGTGATCGCGCGCGTGCGCCACTCGATTCCCGGGGTGGGCCTGATTTCGCCGCCGCCGCACCACGACATCTATTCCATCGAAGACCTGGCGCAACTGATTTACGATTTGAAGAACGTCAACCCGAGGGCGCGCATTTCGGTGAAGCTAGTGGCCGAGGTGGGCGTGGGCACGGTGGCGGCAGGCGTTGCCAAGGCTCATGCCGACGTGGTGCTGATCTCGGGCGATTCCGGCGGCACCGGCGCTTCCCCGCTGAGCAGCATCCGCCACGCCGGCGTGCCCTGGGAGCTGGGCCTGGCCGAAACGCACCAGGTGCTGGTGCTCAACGACCTGCGCGGCCGCATCCGCGTGCAAACCGATGGCAAACTGCAAACCGGCCGCGACGTGGTCATCGCCGCCCTGCTCGGCGCCGAAGAGTTCGGCTTCTCCACCGCGCCGCTGGTCTCGCTGGGCTGCATCATGATGCGCAAGTGCCATCTCAACACCTGCCCGGTGGGCGTGGCCACGCAGGACCCGGCGTTGCGCGCCAAGTTTCGCGGCGCGCCCGAGCACGTCATCAACTTTTTCTTCTTCCTCGCCGAACAGGTGCGCGGCTACATGGCGCAGATGGGCTTCCGCACGTTCGATGAAATGGTGGGGCGGGTGGATATGCTGGAGGCACGCGCGGCCCTGGAGCATTGGAAGGCCAAAGGCCTCGACTTGTCGATGATTCTCCACAACCCGCAGGTGCCGCTGCGCATCGCGCGGCGCTGCGTGCAGGCGCAGGACCACGGGCTCGACCAGGCGCTCGACTACAAGCTGATCGATCACGCCCGCGACGCCATCGAAGGCGGCGCGCCCATCGTCATCAAGCTCCCCATCCGCAATATCCACCGCACCGTGGGCGCCATGCTGTCGGGCGAAATCGCGCGTCGCCACGGCTCGGCCGGCTTGCCCGACGGCACCATCCACTTTCAGTTCACCGGTTCGGCAGGGCAGAGCTTCGGCGCGTTTCTCGCCCACGGCGTGACCCTCGAGCTGGAAGGCGACGCAAACGATTACGTCGGCAAGGGACTCTCCGGCGGCAAGCTGATCGTCTATCCGCCGCGCACCTCCAACTTCCTGCCGGAGGAAAACATCGTCATCGGCAACGTGGCGCTATACGGCGCTACCAGCGGGGAGGCGTTTCTCAATGGCATGGCCGGCGAGCGCTTCGCCGTGCGCAACTCCGGCGCTACCGCCGTGGTGGAAGGCCTGGGCGATCACGGCTGCGAGTACATGACCAACGGCCTGGTGGTGGTGCTAGGCAAGGTGGGCCGCAATTTCGCCGCCGGCATGAGCGGCGGCATTGCTTTCGTCCTCGATGAGAAGGGCGATTTCGCCGAAAAGCGCTGCAACACCGCCGGCGTGGACCTGGAGCCGGTCGGCGAAGCCGATGCCGGCATCCTGCATGGGCTGATCTATCGCCACGTCGAGTCGACCGCCAGCCCACGCGGCACCTGGGTGCTGGAAAACTGGGAGCAGATGCTGCCCCAATTTGTCAAAGTTTTCCCGCACGAATACAAACGCGTCCTGGGCATACCGCGCGAGACCGTCGCGGTGGCATAGAGCCGGTGGCGCCGGCGGTCTTTGCCGCCGGTGGATTTGCGCCGGCGGATTGATAGCCGGTGGGTTTGAAACGGAGTCGAGATGGGAAAAACAACCGGGTTCATGGAATACACGCGCGAGGTGGCCGAGCGCCGCCCGCCGGTGGAGCGCATCAAGGATTGGTTCGAAATCTATCGCCCCTTCCCTGAGCCCAACCTGCGCAGCCAGGCCGCCCGCTGCATGGATTGCGGCGTTCCCTTCTGCCATACCGGCTGCCCGCTCACCAACCTGATCCCGGATTGGAACGACCTCATCTACCATGGCCGCTGGCACGACGCCGTACGGCAATTGCACTCCACCAACAATTTCCCCGAATTCACCGGCCGCATCTGCCCGGCGCCGTGCGAAGCCTCGTGCGTGCTCGGCATCAATGAGCCGCCGGTCACGATCAAGCAGATCGAACGGTCGATCGTCGATCGCGCTTTTGAAGAGGGCTTCATCCGTCCGGAGCCGGCCCCCGTCAAGACCGGCAAGCGCGTGGCCGTGGTGGGATCGGGCCCCGCCGGACTGGCCGCGGCACAGCAACTGGCGCGCGCCGGCCATGCCGTCACCGTGTTTGAAAAGAACGACCGCATCGGGGGCCTGCTGCGCTACGGCATCCCCAATTTCAAAATGGAAAAGCACCTGATCGACCGGCGCCTGGAGCAAATGCGCGGCGAAGGCGTCGAGTTCGAGACCGGAGCTCACGTAGGTGGCAATGTCCCCGTGGCGGACCTGCGCAAGGACTTCAATGCCATCCTGCTTGCCGGCGGCTCCGAACATCCGCGCGACCTCAACGTGCCCGGCCGCAATCTGCACGGCATTCACTTCGCCATGAAGTTCCTGCCGCAGCAGAACCGGCGCTGCGAAGGCGACACGGTACCCGATTCCGAGGCCATCCTGGCCACAGGCAAGCGCGTCATCATCATCGGTGGCGGCGATACTGGGGCCGATTGCCTGGGGACGAGTCATCGACAGGGCGCGCTTTCGGTCACCCAATTCGAGCTGCTGCCCAAACCGCCCGATGAGCGGTCGCCCTCCACGCCGTGGCCGCTGTGGCCCATGCAACTGCGCATCGAGAGTTCCCATGAAGAAGGCGGCCTGCGCGATTGGGGCGTCGCCACCACCGGCTTCACCGGCGACGAACGCGGCCAAGTGAGGCAACTCGATGCCGTGCGCGTCGGCCCGCCGCCCAAGTTCGAAGCCATCGGCGGCAGCGAATTCACCATCGATGCCGACCTGGTGCTGCTCGCCATGGGCTTCCTCGGCCCGGTGAAGAACGGCATGATCGAACAGCTCGGCGTGGCGCTCGACCCGCGCGGCAACGTCGCCGCCGACGCCAATTACATGTCGAGCGTCCCCGGTGTGTTCGCCGCCGGCGATATGCGCCGCGGCCAATCCCTGGTGGTCTGGGCCATCGCCGAAGGCCGCAAAGCCGCCCAAGGTGTTGATCGCTTCCTGATGGGCGCCACCAAGCTGGCGTAAGCGCAACGCAATTGCTGCCGTGGCGCACGCACTCGTGCGTGCCGTGTCGAGACTCTTCTCGACACCCGGAGTTTCTGCAATCTGGCCAAGTTAGGGATAGGACGGACGATCGGTTTCGTCGTCTGTCAAATGTTTGCCTTCGGGCGGGGCGTGACGGGCCACAAGAGGCGATGGTCCTTCCTACCCTCCCCTGGCAACGCGCGTCGGCAGGAGTTCCGACGCGGCACGCAGGAGTGCGTGCGCCACGCTCTCTCTCCTATCCCTGCACCCGCCGCTCTTTGCCCTCCCAAAACGTTTCGCGCAACTGGCGTTTGATGATCTTGCCGGTGCCGGTTTTGGGGAGCGGGGCGTCGCTGAACTGAAAACGGCGCGGCATCTTGAAGCGCCCGATGCGGCCCTCTAAGAACTTGAGGAGCTGCGCCTCATCCAGTTTCTCACCCGGCTTGACGCACACAAACGCGGCCGGCACTTCGCCCCATTGCGGATCGGGCGCGGCCACCACGGCGCATTCCAGCACCGCCGGGTGCGCGCCGATGGCGCGTTCCACTTCAATCGAGGAAATGTTCTCGCCCCCGCTGATGATGATGTCCTTCCGCCGGTCGACGATCTGGACGTAGCTTTCCTCATCCCAAACCGCCATATCGCCGGTATGCAGCCAGCCATCGGTCATCACGGCGGCCGTGCCGGCCGGGTCTTTGTAATAACCTTCCATCACGATATCGCCGCGCACCAGCACCTCGCCGATGGTCGCGCCGTCGTGCGGCACGTCGTTCGTTTTGAGATCCGCCACGCGGACCTCGCAGCCCGGCACGGCCCATCCGGTCATGGAGCGGCGCCGCCAGCGCTCTTCGTCGGTGGCAATCGCGACGGTGGCTTTGTCGCGCGCGCAGGTCACCACCGGGCTGGTTTCGGTGAGACCGTAGCCGGCGCTGACGTGACAGCGGAACATCTTCTCCAGACCCGCCACCAGCTCCGGCGAAGAGGCAGCGCCTCCCAGCATGATGTAGCGCATGCTGGAGAGGTCATACTGGCCGGGGTTCGGGCACTGCAGTAATGCGCCCGCCATCGTCGGCACCAACGCCATGAAGTTGGCCTTCTCCTCTTGAATCAACCGCAGCACCTGCGGCGGATCGAAGCGACGCACCATCACCTGCGTCAGCCCGTGCAAAGTGGCGGCGTGGGCCTGGCCCCAACCGTTGGCATGAAATAGCGGAATGGTGTGCAGGTCCACGCCGGAATCTTCGCGCAGCATCAGCGCGGCCACGGACATGGCGTGCAAATAAAGCGTGCGGTGCGACAGCATCACGCCCTTCGGCGTTCCGGTCGAGCCGCTGGTGTAGAACAGCTCGCAGAGCGCGTTTTCATCGAAGCTGAAAATATCCGGCCGCGCGATGCGGCCGCGCTGGAGCAGCTCTTCGTACGCCGGGCCGGTCGCCAACGCGCGCGGGCAAAGCGGGCGCAGGTGCTCCACCAGGGGCGCGAAATCGGGCTCGTAAATCAACACGCGCGGCTGGGCGTGCTGGAGGATGGCGGCCAGCTCCGCCGCCGCCAGGCGAACGTTCAGCGGCATCACCGCGGCGCGCGCCAGCGGCACTCCGAAATAGCCTTCCAGAAGCTGGTGCGTGTTCAGGCTGAGGTAGGCGACACGGTCGCCCGGCTGCACGCCTTCTGAAAGCAGGCCGGCGGCCAGCCGCTCGCAGCGCTCGCCGAATTCAGCGTAAGTGAAGCGGCGGTCGCCCGAGACCACGCCGGTCTTGCGGGCGAACAGATCGACGGCGCGGTAGAGAAAGCGGACAGGGCTCAACGGAACGATCATGCATGGATTGTATCAGGGGCGGGAATCCGGACCGGCGCTGGTCGCGCGGTGGCACGCGTACGTCGCCGGTTCCATGATGTTTTCCGGGCCGCGAACACCTCCGCCTCACCAGGAACGGTTGTTACCGATCCAATTCCTGCTCAGTGCTTGGCCGAAGCCGCGCCCTCGCTGACCAACCGGTCTTTTTCATTCCCGCCGGCGGGTGGCAGTGATTGGCTTTCGATGCGCATGCCGTAGAAGCTGCGGTAGATGAAAGACACCGCAATCGCGAAGAAAATCGCGGCCAGCACTGTGGTCAGAACGTGGCCTTGCTTGTTGCCAACATCGACGGCCAGCGAGACAGCCAGCAAGCCGAACAGGGTGGTGAACTTGATGATGGGGTTCAGAGCCACCGAGCTCGTATCCTTGAACGGATCGCCAACGGTGTCGCCGACCACGCAGGCGTCGTGCAGCGGCGTGCCCTTGGCGCGCAGTTCGGTTTCCACCACCTTCTTGGCGTTATCCCAGGCGCCGCCGGCGTTGGCCATGAAGATGGCCTGGTAAAGGCCAAACACGGCGATCGAGATGAGGTAGCCGACAAAGAAGAACGGCTCCAGGAAGGCGAACGCCAGGGTGATGAAGAAGACCACCAGGAAGATGTTCAGCATGCCCTTCTGCGCGTACTGCGTGCAGATCGCGACCACTCTTTTCGAATCCGCGACCGACGCCTTTTCGGAGCTCTCCAGGTTGATGTTGCGCTTGATGAACTCGACCGCGCGATAGGCGCCGGTGGTCACCGCCTGCGCGCTGGCGCCGGTGAACCAGTAGATGACGGAGCCGCCGGCGATGATGCCGAGCAGGAAGGGTGCGTACATCAGCGACAGGTACCGGATGTACTCGGTCTGCAGACCGTGGGTGAGCGCCACGATGGTGGCGAAGATCATGGTAGTAGCGCCGACCACGGCGGTGCCGATGAGCACGGGCTTGGATGTGGCCTTAAAGGTATTGCCCGCACCGTCGTTCTCTTCCAGGTTCTCTTTGGCCTTCTCGAAATTCGGCGTGAAGCCGAAGGTCTTCTGAACGTCGGCGGAGATGCCGGGCAGGGTCTCGATCATAGAGAGTTCGTAGATCGATTGCGCGTTATCGGTCACCGGGCCGTAGCTATCCACCGCAATGGTCACCGGCCCCATGCCGAGGAAGCCGAACGCCACCAGGCCGAAAGCAAAGACCGCCGGAGCCATCATCAGCGTTTCGGGCATGGCGGTGCTAACCAGGTAGCCTGTGGACATCAGCACCAGCATCACCAAACCCAGCCAGTACGCGCTGAAGTTCCCGGCCACGAAACCGGAGAGGATGTTAAGCGAGGCGCCGCCTTCGCGCGAGCTGGTGACGATTTCACGCACGTGGCGCGAATTGGTGGAGGTGAACACCTTGACGAACTCGGGAATGAGCGCGCCGGCCAGGGTGCCGCAACTGATCACCGTGGCCAGTTTCCACCACAGGTTGGGATCGCCGGCCAGGCCGGGGATCATCAGCGAGCTGACGATATAGGTGAGGACAATCGAAAGAATCGAGGTAAGCCAGACCAGCGTGGTGAGCGGCGTCTCGAAATTGAACTTGGGTGCATTGCCAAAACGGGCTTTGGCGATGGCGCCGTTGATGAAGTAGCCAGCCGCCGAGGAGATCAGCATCATCACGCGCATGGCGAAGATCCACACCAGGAGCTGGACTTTAACGGTGTCGCTATAAACCGCCAGGAGGATGAAGGTGATCAGCGCCACGCCGGTGACGCCGTAGGTTTCGAAACCGTCGGCCGAGGGCCCGACCGAATCGCCGGCGTTGTCGCCCGTGCAATCGGCGATCACGCCCGGGTTGCGCGCGTCATCCTCCTTGATTTTGAAAACAATCTTCATCAGGTCGCTGCCGATGTCGGCGATCTTGGTGAAGATGCCGCCGGCCACGCGCAGGGCGGCCGCGCCGAGCGATTCGCCGATGGCGAAGCCTATGAAGCAGGGGCCGGCCAGGTCGCCCGGTATAAACAGCAGGATGAAGAGCATGATCAGCAGCTCGACGGAAACCAGCAGCATGCCGATGCTCATCCCGGCTTGCAGCGGGATCTTGTAACAAGGGAAAGCCTTGCCCGTCAGCGATGCGAACGCGGTGCGCGAGTTGGCGAAGGTGTTGACCCGCATGCCGAACGCCGCCACCGAAAAACTACCGGAAATGCCGATCACGCTGAACAGCAGAATGATGCAGACCTTATAAGCCGCCATGTGCTGCAGCAGCCCGAAATACAGGATGATGACGACGGCGATGAAAGCCTCAAGCAGCATCAGAAACTTGCCCTGCGTGGCCAGGTAGGTTTTGCAGGTTTCGTAAATCAGCTCGGAGACTTCGCGCATCGCGGAGTGCACCGGCATGTTGCGCAGCCGGATGAAGATGACGAGGCCGAAGACCATGCCCAGGGCGCAGATCAGCAAGCCACCGAGCAGCAGATTATGACCGTTGATGCCGCCCAGAAACGTGGCGAGGCGCAAATCCGGAAGGTGGAGGTTAGCCTCTCCAGCCGCTTCCGCCGCCATCGCCGGAGCGGCGCCGGCCGCCAGGGCGAGCAAAGCGAAAAAAATCCGCAACAGGGAACGGTGCCAGCCCATTGCGGCTCTACATGGCAGGACACTACGCGCGTCCGAGGTGTTGACCATCTGGTAAATCCTCCTCTAGGAATACGGATGAATCCGTGCAGATCACCCAGTATAAGAGATATACACGTCGCGTTTCAAATGGCCCGAGCCTGCTCCGCTGCCGCTCCCGGCGCGCGCCAACGTTGCGGCCCTTTCTCGTTTTGTTCTGCTGGAGTCCGACAACGCCGCCGCGCCGCGCACCCTGCGACAATATGTTAAGGGACGTGCGCTGTCCGCGCGATTATGATCGACAGCCTGCTGAACATCCTTTTCCGTTGCCCCCACCGGCGCCTTACCCGTCCGGTGGCGCCGATCACCAAGGCGGGGCAACCGCACAGCCAGAGCTACGTGGTTTGCCTGGATTGCGGAAAACAATTCGAGTACAACCTGGACGAAATGCGTATGGGAAAAGCGATTGACCACTCGCATGACGCCGGCGTCGTGCCCCCGAATCTCCCCACGCCGCGCAAGACGAGGATCAAGTACGCGCTGTTGGCGGCCGTGCCGGCCGCGGTCGTGCTCGCGAGTATGCTGAAGGGCAAAGACCGCGCCGCGAAGCCGGAAAATGGCGATGCCGATCCCAGCGCGCGCCATCCAGCGGACCGCCGCGCCGAGTGAAGCGGGATGCTGGCGACGATTGCGCAACCGCTATGCCGGTGCTCGTAAATCGAGTGACATTGCCGGGCGCACGCCAGAGCAGGCGAGCGCCGCGACATGTACGAAAACACCCGGAAGTTTGGCCGAAAAGTTTCATCGGTACCGACGCCTTCGCAAACCTTCGTACGTACTGATTTTGTCCCAAACTTACCAGCGGCAAATTTGGTACGGATTGGACTGTCGCTAGATAGCAACCTCGGGCATCCTGGGATCAAATGGTCTGCGAACTTAGCGACGAACTGGGAATCCAATATTTGATGGCTCTCGATCTGGTGCGCCAGGCCCACGACTACCTCAATCGGGCGGTCACCGTAACCAACATCGAGTGTGCTTCTACGGAGCTGCGTCGGGTCGAGGGGTTTCGGCTCGATACTTTTCGAAAACTGGTCGAGCATTGCGAAAGCCATGGGTGCGCCACGGCGGAGCTGGAAGATATCTGCCGGTACCCGCTGGGAGCCCGCACCATGGCGGTCGCGTCATGATGCTCAACGCCTGGCTTTACGCGGTTACCGTGATGCTGGTGCTGGGGAGCATCATCCGCGCGCAGTATAAGCACATGCGCCGTTTCCAACCGGTGCTGGATGGGCTGAACCCTGCGCCGGGTGAAACGCCGCTCGAATTCGCTCCTGTCAAAAAGCAGCCCGACCGCGTCGCTTCGGCCTTGCGGACGTGGACCGCCGCGCGCGCTGACGCCGATTTGGTCGCGCCCGTGCGTCCGGTGGAACCCGAACCGAAACCGAAATTGCAGGCCACGGACCGTCCCCAGCCGCGGACCAGGCCCGCGCCCGAGCCTGCCCCTGCGAGGACTTATCCAGAGATGCCGCCCAATCGGGAACAACTCCCTAGCGAACCGGCCGCTAGTCCGGAGGACCAGTTCAGGCCTCCCACCGACGCGCCCTTGTCGAAGAACGCCGACTATTACGAGGTCCTGCAGATCAGCCCCAACGCCGACTCCGAAACGGTTCATCGGGTCTATCGCATCATGGCTTCGCGCTTTCATCCGGACAACCCCAGGACGGGCAGCCTGGAGCGCTTCCTCCTCTTGCGCGAGGCTTACCAAACGCTCAGCGACCCGGCGTTGCGAGCGGAGTACGACGCTACCCGCCGGTGCCAGCCGCCCGAGCCAATGCCGGTCTTTTGGCAGAGATCTTTTGTGGATGGAATCGAAGGTGAAAACAACCGGCGCCTCGGTGTGCTCTCGCTGCTATACCAGCGCCGCCGGATCTGCGAAAGCAAGCCGGGAGTTTCGGTGCTGGAACTGGAGCGGCGCATGGCGTTCCCGCGTGAGTACCTGAATTTCACCCTCTGGTACCTGCGGTCGAAGGGGTTCGTCGCCGTGATGGAAGACAACTCCGACTATGCGCTGACCAGCACCGGTGTCGACTTCGTGGAAAGCTGCTCGAGCAGGAACAAAGTGATTCGCGAGTTGCTCACCGCCGGAACCGGCGCCGATTACACGCCAACCGAATCGCGTCCGAAAAGCGTCGTCCTGCCTTTCCCGAGAACGCCCAGAAGCCGCGCGGAGGGCTTCCGCCGCACCCAGCGGCGCAAGCAAGCCGGACGCCGCTAACCGGCCCGCAGTTGCTTATCTGCGCGGTGCCGCCGCTTCCACTATTTCGAAAGGAATCGCCGGCAGTGTTCCCAGCGGCTGGCGCTGGCGCGGCCGATTCCCGGTTGCGCCATTCGGCGCCACGTTGCGGAACGCATCGAGAATCAGGTTGCCTTTCAGCCCCGGCTTGGCTTTATCGGCCTCGACGCGCAAAACCACGGAGACGCCGTCGCGTTCCGGCGTTACGCTCTGAATCGAGATCCCCTCCGGCGGTTCGTTCAACGCCAGCGTCACTCCGCGCTGAAAGCGGGGAGGAACGAAGACGTCGAGTGGCGTAACGGCGCCGGACGCCAGCTTCACCGGCTTTTCGATCGGACGCCATCCGGCTCCGCGCGCACCGGCGCCGATGATGCGCACCATCCACGCGTCCTCCGCCACCAGGTGATGGTAGGCGAATGCCTGCTCCATCTCCTCAGCCGGAACGGCCGTGCGCGTTACTTCGCGGCCATCGATCATGGCCCGCCCGGTCAGGTGAATCGAAAGCGGCGCCTCAACCGGCGTCCGCGGCGCCGTCAGCGTAACCCGCACCTTGTCCTGTCCGGAAGGAACCGCCGCGCCGCTCAGGTTGAAATCGGCCGGCGCATCCTTCAGGTTCAGCGCGATCTCGCCCGCGAAGCCGTCCCGCCGTATGGCGCGCACCGTGATCGGAACCGTCGACCCGGCCCGCAGATTGACGCTCGAAGGCGCCACGCGCAGTTCGAAATCCGGCCGCGGATGGCTGATGCGCAGCCGGTATCCGTACTCCGGGCCGCCCTTGCGCTCCGCATCCGCCACTTCTAAGAAATAAACCCCTTTCGCCGGCAGCTTGCAGGAAATGAGCGAATCGGCTTGATGCGTGATCAGACCGGCAGCCGGGTCTTCGAAATCGTCGTTGAAGGCAATCTGTCTCCCGGACGCGTCCGTCAGCCGGAGCGTCGAATCGAGCGGCGAACCCAGCCTGCGCGCCGATACCTCGGCCACAATTTCTTCGCCGGCGCGCCCCTGGAAGCGGAAAAACTGCGTGTCGCCGGGCTGCCCGATGCGCCCGTTCACGATGATCGGCAGCTTCACTCGCTGCGCTTTTTCCCGCCGATCGATCCCCCCGCGGGCCGTCGTCTCCGGCAGAGAATCCAGCGCAAAAGGCACGCTGTTGGACGTCCACCCATCGTTCCGCACCGAGACCGCGTACACGCCCTTCGCCTTGCCCTTGAAATTCTCCGTGATCCGCGCCGCGGGCAGATTCCAGCCCTGCGTCTCGATCGTCGCGCGCGCCCCGGCCTTCCCGCCCAATGGGAAGATGCCGGTGACGACGGGCAGCTCGCCGATGCTGATGCGGTAAACGAAGTCCTCCCGCCCCCGGTAAATCGAATCGTGGATCTCCACCATGTACTCGCCGTCGGCCGGAACCTCGTAATGGAGCAGCGGGTCGGGATGGAAGAAAAAATGGTCCGCCGATTCGAGTTCCCTCCCCTGCGCGTCGCGCAGCGTCAGCGCCGCTTGAAACCACCCGGGCACGGCGTCGGAAAGGTAGGGTATCAATTGCCGCGCGCTGGCCTCGATCACCAGGTGCTGGCCCTGTTTTGCCTGAAAGCGGTATTGGTCCGACGTACCGGGCGTCATCTGGCCGTTCAGCACGGCCGGCAGCGTGATCTCGGTGGGCGGCTCCGGCGGCCGCGCCACCGCGCGGTTCGCAGGGGTCGCGCCGTTGACCACATTGTAGGCGGGCATCACTCTTGCCGGCTGCCGCGTGAATTCCGGCAGTTCGCCCACGCAGAATACGATCGGATTGGTCAGCCCGCCGGCCGTTTCCAATCGCAGCTTCCGGGGGCCCACCGCGGCATCCGGCGCGATGTCCACCTGCAGAATCGCGATTTCGGCAATCGCCGGAATCGACCGGCTGCGCTGCACGCCTTCCAGCTCGTCGCGGATCTCGGCCACACGCTTCGCATCCGCTTCGGTAAAGCTAACGCCGGGGGAACCGGCCGGTGCTGGCTTCTGCGCCGCCGCCCGCTTTGCCCTCAGCTTCTGCATCTCGTCCCGCAGCTTCTGGGCTTCCCCTCCGGTCAGCGGCCTCACATATTGCATTACTTTCGCTTGCACACCGCTGCCCGAAACATACGCCGCACTAGCGCCATTCAAAAACTGGCCGCCGACGCGGACTTCGGTGCTGCTGCCCTGCCGGCCTCCTGCTGGATAGACATAACCGGCGTGCGGCGTCCGCTGCTGCTGTGCCGTCAGCGCGGAAGCCATCGCGGCCACGGCCGCCGCGGCCCAAACCGCGCGCGTCACATGATCTCCTTCAATCGTCCGGCTCGCGGCAATCCATCGGATGCCGCGGGCGTGGCGCGCGCCTCAAGCCCCATCGGATGCGGCAACCTGGCCTGCGGGTCGATGCCCAGCAGCTCGTACATGCTGCCAATCAGGTCGGCGGGATACACCGGCCGGTCCTTCACCTCTTCCCCCCTGGCATCGGAAGAGCCCACCACCTGCCCGCCTTTGAAACCGCCGCCCGCCACCAGCGCCGAGAACACGCTGCCCCAATGGTTGCGCCCGCCGTTCCACGGCGCCTCCCAATCCACCTTCGGCTTCCTGCCGAATTCGCCGTTCCACCAGACCAGCGTGGTCTCGAGCAGCCCGCGCTGCGACAGATCCTCGAGCAGCGTCGCCAGCCCCTTGTCCATCTCCGGCAGCCTGCGCCGCATCACCTGGAAATTCTCCTTGTGCGTATCCCAGCCGCCCTGGTAATTGATCGTGATATAAGGAACGCCGCGCTCCACCAGCCGCCGCGCCACCAGGCACGATTGGCCAAAGGTGGTTCGGCCGTAGCGGTCGCGCAGGTCGTCCTTCTCCTGAGAGAGATCGAAAACTTTGCCGGCGTCGCCCAGAATCAATTCATACGCCAGCCGCTCGGCATCGTCGCTGGCGGCCAACTGCGCATCGCCCTTCATCGCGCGGCCCAGCGTTTCCAGTTGATGCAGGTACTCGCGGCGCTCCCGCTGGCGCTGGTCCGTGATGCCCTGCGCCACCACGCCTTCCACCACGAAGCGCGCTTGCGCCGGATCGCCGCCGGTGGCGAACGGTTTGTACCGCGATCCCAGGAAGCCCTCTTCGGAGAACCGCCCCTGCGGCTCGGTCAGCACAATGTAGGGCGGAATCATTCCCTTGTATCCGCCGTTCGAGCCCTTGAATAGCGACACTACCGCGCCCACGCTGGGATACACGTCGTGCCCGCCCGCGATGCGGCCTGTCTGCACTGTGTACGACGCCGTCTCATGCGCGTAAAGCCCGTGCGTCATGCCGCGGATCAGCGAGTACTTGTCCGCCTGTTTGGCCAGCAGGGGCAGCAGTTCGCAGATACGAATCCCGCTCACGTTGGTTTCTATGGGCGAGTTCAGCGGGCCGCAGTAATCCTGGCCGGCCTCCGGCTTCGGGTCGAAAGTGTCGAGATGCGCCGGCCCTCCCCACATCCAAATCTGAATCACCGACTTCGCCTTGGCCGGAGCCGCGGCTGGGATCGTGCTCGCGGCGCCCGCCAGGCGGCCCGCCAGCAACACGCCGGCGGCGCCGAAAAATCCCTCGCGCAGGGCTTCGCGCCGGTTGATCGGCAGCAAACGGAAATTGTGATTCATATCGTGATGCCTCCTAATGCCGGTAGAGAAACTCGGCGCTGTTGATCAATGCCCACGCCAAATCGACAGCCGCCGCCCGTCCGCGCGCCGCGCCGGATTGCGAATGCGCCACCACCGTCTTCCACTCCTCATCGGTTGGATAGCGCGAAAGAATCGTCAGATAGATCTGCGTTACCATCTCCCGCGGATTCCGGTTGTCGCGCATCAGCGCCGCCAGTTTCGGCCCCTGTTGGATTTTGCGCTGCACGTGGCTCGAATTCAGCATGTATAGCCGCTGTGCGTCGCTGATGCGGTTGTTGCGTTCCGATTCCAAGCCGGTATCGCGCGCCGGGCGTCCGAACAGGTCCAGGAAAGCGCTGCCAATGCTGCCATCCGGCAGGCTGATAGCGCGCTGGAAATCCGGCATGAAAGTGTAGGGTTCCGGAATGGCGCTGGTATAGGCCTCACTCGTGCCGGTGATTTGGTCCAGCGCGTCGATGAGCACTTCCGCATCCAGCCGCCGCAGCGGATAAGCCGCGAAGTGGGCCTCTGCGGCAGCCCGTTCCGCTCGCGGTATCGGCGAGAGCTGGTACGTGGTCGAGTTGAGGATCAGCCGGAAAATGTGCTTCCAATCGTAATGCGAGGCCACCAGCTCGCGCTCCAGCCAAGCCAATAGCATCGGGTTTTCCGGTGGATTGTCAGCGCGAATATCGTCCGGCTCCTGGACGATCCCGCGGCCCAGCAGCCAATACCAGATGCGGTTAACGATGTTGCGCGCGAACCACGGATTGCCGGGAGCGGTCAGCCAGTCGGCAAACAATTCCCGCGGATCCTGGTTAGGCTGGAGCCGGGCCGGCGTTCCGTCCGGAAAGATCAGCGTGCCCGTAGGAGCTTTGGCAGAATCGAAAAAAACAATTTCCTCTTTCCATTCGTCCGTGTGTTTGTACCCTACTGCTGAGAAAAACGCCGCCATTTGTGCCAGCCGCGCCGCCGGCCACTTTTCGGTCCGCACGCCCATGAAGGTCAAGGCCACGCTTTGCGCAATCCCGGCCGGCTCGTGGTTCTGCATCGCGCGATAGAAGTTCACCGGCGCCTCGCGGAAGTTGCTGCCGCTGGCGGTCAGCATCTCCCTGACGAATTGGTCGTAGGGCTTGTTCTCGCGCAGCGAATCGCGAATCCAGTGGTAGTACGCTTGGGCGGCGTCGGGCCACAGCTCGATCGGAAACTCCGCCTTGACGCGCAGCAGGTCGCTCCACTTCATCGCCCAGTAATCGGCGAATTCGTCGCCAGCCAGCAGTTGGTCGATCAGCACGGCGCGCTTGTCGGGGTCCTGGCTATTGAGAAACTCCGTTGCTTGCTGTGCCGTCGGCAGAGTGCCGGTCACATCGAGCCATGCTCGCCGCAGGAAGACGCTATCGGAGCACAGGTTCGCCGGCTGAATGCCCAGCTCTTTCCAACGGGCGAAAACCAGCTCGTCGATTTTGTTCCGCGGCGTGAGCGCGCCCGCGGTTTCGAACGGATCCGTCGAAACCGGCCGCGCATCGGCGCCATACGCCGCCGGGGGGAAGCAGGCGGCAAGCAGCAGAAAGCCGGCCGTCGGGTAAAGGTTCTGCACGCGAACCCCTTAACCGTCTATTGTCTCGCAGTATCGGGCCTGCACACTTGTTTCAACCCGCTGTCAGGCCAAAAGTTGCCGTTTCCCTCGGCGCAAAAACTCCCGCCGGCCCGCTCTCCCTCCGAGATGCCGGCCGAATCCGGGGCCGGCCGCGTCGCAGGCAGTTCTCCGCCGGAATGGCGGTCACCAAACGAGTTCGCCGGCTACGCGACGCGTTGGTCGCTAGGTCCGGCGGAAGGGTCGCGCTCCAAATCCTCTGAGAGAATGATGGCTTCGGCCAGCGCCCGCATGGGGCGGCGCAAGCGGCGGCTTTGATTGCGCAACCGGAAATAGGCATCTTCTTCGCTGATGCCGTACTTCTGCTGCAGCAGTCCTTTGGCGCGTTCTACGATTTTCCGTGTTTCCAGTTCGCGCTTGATCTCCGCCGTCTCCTCCATCAGCCGCGCGTTTTCCTGTTCCAGCAGAGACTTGGAAATGGTGACGCCCAGTTGCTCGCCGATGAATTTCATCACCGCGATTTCTTCGCGTGTGTGTTCGTGCGGCAGCCGGTGATGCGCGTTGATCACGCCGATCAGGTCGCCGGCGCTGACCAGCGGTACCGATAGGAACGCTTCGTAGGTATCCTCGATCAGCGTCTGGAAATGCTTGAACCGCGGATCGTGGAAGGCGTTTTTTCCCAGCGCCACCGCCGACCTGTGCTCCGCCACCCAGCCCGTCACTCCCTCGCCCATTTTGATCCGCAGTTTCCCCAGATCCGCGGCGTGCGGCACTTGCGATGCGTGCAGCACCATTTCGTTGGTTTGACGATCAAAGAGATAGATCAGGCAGGCGTCGCAAGCCGTGGCCTGCGCAGCGAGACTGAGCACCTCGCCTAAAATTTCCTCGACTGACAACTCCGAGCTGACGATGCTGCTGATCCTGTGCAATAGGCCAGCCTCGGCATCCGCTACAGCCATCCTCATTGCTGTTCCCATGTCTCAAGCTAAACCGCGGCGGCGGGCTCGTCCAATTGAAAATTTCTATGCGGGTTATCGTTAACGATGGCTTACAACCGCGTCCGCAACATACGAAACAGTTTAATCTCCGCAAGCAGTGAAAACGTACCAGTACGGCCCGCGGATGCGTGGCCCGCTCTTCCGGCTAGCTTCCACCTGCCCGATTTCCCGATGTGCGAAACACACCTGATCGGGCATGCTGGAATCACAGGGAGGTTTTCCGATGGCAAACGGACTGGCGGCCTTCTCCGCCGAACTGGCAGCGGTGGTAGAGAGGGCGGCAGGCTCGGTCGCCGCAGTGCACGCGCGGCCGCGCTTTTCTTCGAGCGGCGCCTTCTGGCGCCCCGGCATTCTGGTCACCGCCGAGCACACGGTGCGGCGTGAAGACGACATTACCGTTACTCTGCCCGATGGCACCAACGCCGCCGCCACGCTGGCCGGCGCCGACCCGGGCACGGACCTCGCGGTGTTGAAGGTGGAATCGGCGGGCACGCCGGCGGTCCCGGCGGCGGACGATCCGGCGCCCGGCAATCTGGCGCTCGCCCTCGGCCGCTCCCAAGACTCCGGCATCAACGCCACCTTGGGCATTGTCAGCGCCGTGAGCGGTCCCTGGCGCACCTGGCGCGGCGGCCGGCTGGACCGCTACGTCCGGCTCGATCTCACCCTCTATCCCGGTTCCTCCGGCGGGCTGGTGCTGAACTCCGCCGGCCAGGCGCTGGGCATCGCCACTTCGGCCCTGTCGCGCATCGCCGGGCTCGCCATTCCTGCTTCCACCATCGACCGGGTAGTGGGTGAAGTGCTTGCCCGCGGGCGCGTGGCCCGCGGCTACCTGGGCGTCGGTCTGCAACCGGTCGAGTTGCCCGATCATCAAAAAGGTCTGATCGTTCTTTCGCTCGAACCTAACGGGCCGGCGGCGCATGCGGGCGTGCTGATTGGCGATGTGCTGGTCGCGCTCGGCGGCGCCGCCGTGGCCGACACCGACGACATACAGACCGTGCTCGAAACTCACGGCGTCGGCAACGCGATCGAGGTGCAAGTGGTGCGCGGCGGAGCCTCCCGCGCGCTGACGGTCACCATCGGCGAACGGCCGCGGAGAAACTGACATGCGGGGACTCGGTGAAGTGGCCGAGCGGCTGCGCCGCTCGACCGTGCAGGTTCACTCGCGCGCCGGCCGCGGCAGCGGTTCCGGCGTCATCTGGTCGGGCGACGGGCTGGTCGTTACCAACGCCCACGTGGCGCGCAGCGCGGACCTCGAGGTGGAACTTTGGGACGGACGCCGGCTGCCGGCGCGTGTCCTCACCCGCGATGCGCGCCGCGACCTAGCTTCGCTGCGGATCGCCGCCGCTTCACTCGATGCCGCTGCCGCCGGCAACTCGTCGTCGCTCCGGCCGGGCGAGCTGGTGATCGCGGTCGGCAACCCGCTCGGTTTTGCCGGCGCCGTCTCCACCGGCGTGATTCACTCGGCGGGGCCGATCCGCGGCATGGGCAACCGCAACTGGATTCGCGCCCAGGTCCGCCTGGCGCCGGGCAACTCCGGCGGGCCGCTGGCCAACGCCGAAGGCCGCGTCATCGGCATCAATACTGCCGTCATCAACGGACTTGGCATTGCCGTTCCTTCCAACGATGCCGCCGACTTTCTGCGCCGCGGCCCGCGCCCGTCTTTGGGCGTCACGCTGCGCCCCCTCTCCGCCGGTGTACTCATCCTCGATGTGGAGCCGGAGGGCGCCGCAGCCATGGCTTCGCTCAGAGCGGGCGACCTCCTGCTGCTGTCTCTCGACGAGCTCTACGCCGCTCTCGATTCGGGCGGGCAGGCGCTGCGTTTGCGCTTCATGCGCGGCGCGCCTTCGAGCGGCCGCCTGCCGCTGCGGGAGACAGTGGTCCGCTTGGAGGAGCGAGCGGCGGAGGCGGCGTGATCCGTGTCCTCATCGCCGCGCACTCCGCGATGACGCGCGCCGGCCTGGAGACCCTGGTGGCTTCGGCGCCCGGCCTGCAACTGGCCGGATCGTTCCCCGATGCGTCCGCCACCGAGGCGCTCCATCCCGATGTCCTGCTCGCCGCGGGCGCCCTGGAAGATCTTCCGCCGCCCGCCGCCCGCGCGCCGGCCATTGTTCTACTGAGCTCCGAATCGCAGCCTACGTTTACCCATGAGGCGTTCAAGCTGGGCGTGCGCGCGGTACTGGCTCGCGATGCAACCCCGGATGCGATCCTCTCCGCCGTGGAAGCGGCGGCCGGCGGGTTGGCCGTGATCGAACCGGGCGAGTTGGAACCGCTGCTGGCCGCCTCGGCGCCCGTGCCCGCTTCCGCCGCTTCAGCCGCGCTGACTGCCCGCGAGCTTGACGTGCTCCGTCTGGTGGCCGAAGGCGACGCCAACAAGGAAATCGCCTGGAAGCTTGGCATCTCCGAGCACACGGTGAAATTCCACGTGGCTTCGATCCTCGGGAAACTCAATGCCGGCAGCCGCACCGAAGCCGTCACCGTCGGTATCCGCCGCGGCCTGGTCCTCATCTGATGTGAGACAGTAAGCAGTGGTAGCAGCAGTAGTAGGTAGTAACGAACACCCATCGGGAGTTACCCGGCTGCAGGCGACCCTCGGGCGGGCGTCTTCCCGTTCTATATGCTCTCGCACGCGGCACAGTGAGGATATAAACAATGAATCCAATACCCTACAAAATCAGCGGATGGGCGTGTTCGGGCGCCTTCGTGGCCGGACTATTGGCGGCACCGCTCTGGGCACAACCGACGATTGCCATCACTTCGCCGCGCGACGGCGTCGTGGTGCATCCCGGCAGCAACGTAACTATCACTGTTGCCGTTTCTCCCCCGAGAAGCTTTCGTACGGTGATAATCTCGCCCGAGGTTTCCTTGAAGGCGAAGGGTAATCTAATTCTTGGCGCGCCGCCCTATCGATTCACGCTTGAAATTCCACGGGATATCCAGGTGGCGGGCCGCTACGGCATAGCTGCGACCGGCCTCCTGGCAGCGAATGGAACCGTTGATTGTGACCCTGTTGTCATTGACGTCGAGTGGACTGACCCTCCGGTGCGGCTTCAGACGCAATTGCGGTCTCTCTATTTTGATTACGTCGGCGACGCCGGCCACTTGATAGTGTATGGCTATTTCGCTGACGGCTCGAAGGTC
>JBAVEN010000052.1:0-119373 GCA_049587755.1 Bryobacteraceae bacterium
GTCCAGCCCAAGGGGGACCCCGCATGCCGTTCACGGGCGCCGGAAGTTCAGCACCACCTGAGTGCAACGCTTGCTGGCCAGCAAGAAAGGACGAGCAGCGGAGCATTGCGCCACCGTCCCAATCTAAGGATACGGGGTATGTCAAGGATTGGAGCGGCGGGCGTGGGGCTAAGTGATTGAGTTAGCGGGGAGGAAAACGTGGTGACCGGGTTGTGACACGGAAGCGCGGGGCTTCGCCCGGTTGGCAGGTCGGGGACCTGCCTCACTGGCGTCGCTTTGGTATTCTCGGATTTGCGCAAGGCTGATCTCACTTTTTTCGATGCTCCCCGGTGGCTGAATGCGGCGGTGCTGGTGCTGGCGGGGCTGTTCCTGCTGGGGCTGTTTTCAACTGAGCTGGCGGATACGGATGCGTGGTGGCACCTGGCGTCGGGGAGGTACATCGCTCAGACGCGCCGGCTACCAACGCCGGACCCGTTTGCGTACACAACCGCGGTTGCGCGGGATGCTTACCCAGGCGAGGCAGCCACGCGTCACTTCAACCTGACGCACGAGTGGCTGGCGCAACTTTCGATGTACGGCTTCGAAGCGGCGGGCGGGATGGGCGCGGTGGTTTTGTGGAAGGCCCTGCTGCTGACGCTGCTGTGCGCAGCGGTTGGCTGGACGGCAGCGCGGCGCACCGGCTCCCTGCTTTGGGGCGTGGCGGCGGCGCTGGGAGCGGCGGCGCTGGCAATCGAGTTCGCGCACGACCGGCCGAGCATCCTGAGCTACGTTTTCACGGCGGTGTTTCTCGCGATCTGCGAGCGCGGGCGCCGGCTGTGGCTGCTGCCGGCGCTTGCTCTGGTTTGGGCGAACTGCCACGGCGGGTTTTTTCTGGGATGGGTGATAGTGGGCGCGTACACGGCCGAAGCGCTGGTGCGGCGGACGGCGGACAGGTGGCGCTGGCTGGCGGCGAGCCTGGCCACGATCGCGATTTCGGGCGTGAATCCCAACGGCTTCGGTGCGCTGGAGGCTGTATTGCGCTACCGGCAAAGCCCGCTGCAGGCGTCGCTGATGGAATGGATGCCGGCGAGTTTGTGGGGGTCGCCGTATGCGTTCGACCTGCTGTTGTACGGGGCGGCGCTGGCGATGGTGCTTTCGTGGCGGCGCGTGCGGCCGGCCGATTGGCTGCTGGCTGGCGCATTTGCGGCGGCTTCTCTGACGGCATTCCGCAACGAAATGCTGATTGGCGTGCTGGCGCCCATCCTGATCGCGGATTATTTTCCCTGGAAGCGCCGCCTGCCGCGCGCGGCGTACTACGCGTTGGCGGCGGCGCTTACGGTGGGCCTGATTTGGGGCGCCGGCACGGGACGGTTCTTTCAGTTGCGGGCGGCGGAGTGGCGCTTTCCGGCGGAAGCAACGCGGTTTCTGCGCGAGCACGGCATCCGGGGGCCGCTCTTCAATACCTATGAATACGGCGGCTTCCTGATCTGGCAAGGCGAGCCGGTGTTCATCGACGGCCGGGCGTTGAGCGAGCAAGTGTTTCAGGACTATCGCTTGATTTTGGGCTCGCCGCCAGGCGATGCGGCGCGCAACGGGACGCTGGAACGTTACGGAGTAGCGACGATCCTGGTGAACGGCTTCGAATACAACTCAGGAGTGCTGTATCCGCTGGTTCCGGCGCTGACAACGGAGCCGGGCTGGCACCTGATCTACGAGGATCCGCAAGCGATGATTTTCGTGCGCAATCCGCCGGCAGGCGTGGCGGCGCTGCCTGCAGGGCGGGTGGATTTGCACCTCGAAGATGAATGCCGGATGCACGTGGAGCGCGATCCGGAATTTTCCTTGTGCGCGCGCACGCTGGCGAATTTATACCTGCGGGCAGGCGACCGGGAGCGGGCGCGGCGCTGGCTGAAGTTCTACCTGGACCATCCGTACGGCGATGACCCGGAAGCGCGCCGGGCATACGTACAGCTTTTCGAGCGATAGCGCGGTGGTTCGGGAAGATGGCTTAGTACAGAACCCGCGTGCGGATGGTGCCCTCCACCTGCTCCAGCCCGCGGCGCAGCGCCAGCGTTTGGGCGCGGTTCTTCACTTCCACGTCGATGACGACGTAGCCGATCTGCATGTGGGTCTGCAGGTATTGGCCGGCGACGTTGACGTGCAGCGCCGAAAAGACGGCGTTGATGCCGCTCAGCACTCCGGGCTGGTTGCGGTGAACGTGGAGCAGGCGGTGCAATCCGGGGTGTTCGGGGAGGGCGACCTGCGGAAAGTTGACGGCGCTCAGGGTTGAGCCGTTGTCGCTGTACTTGATCAGCTTGCCGGCGACTTCAAGGCCGATACTTTCCTGCGCTTCCTCGGTGGAACCGCCGATGTGCGGGGTAAGCAGCACGTTGTCGAACTCGCGCAGCGGCGAGAGGAACTCTTCGGCCGCGCCTTTCGGCTCTTTCGGGAACACGTCGATCGCTGCGCCGCCCAGGTGGCCGCTTCGCAGCGCTCCGGCAACGGCCTCGATATCGACCACCGTGCCGCGCGAAGCGTTGACGAGATGGGCGCCGGGCCTCATGCGCGCCATCTCGGCGGCGCCGATCATGCCGGCGGTTTGCGGCGTTTCCGGAACGTGCAGCGTGACCACGTGGGCGGCTTCCAGCAAGGCGTCGAGTGACGGCATGGGCCGCGCGTTGCCCATGGCGAGCTTGGTTTCGATGTCGAAAAAGATCACCTGCATGCCGAGCGCTTCGGCCAGCACGCTCAACTGCGAGCCGATGTGGCCGTAGCCGACGATGCCGAGCGTGCGTCCGCGCGCTTCGTGCGCGCCGGCGGCCGTCTTCAGCCATTGGCCGCGCTGGGCCGCGCCACCACGGCGGGGAATGCCGCGCAGCAGCAGGATGGCCTCCGCCAGCACCAGCTCGGCGACGCTGCGCGTGTTAGAAAACGGCGCGTTGAACACCGGGATGCCGCGCGCCTGCGCCGCATCCAGGTCCACCTGGTTGGTGCCGATGCAGAAACAGCCCACACCCACCAGGCGCGGGGCGCGATCGAAGAAGTGTTCTGTCAACCGGGTGCCGGAGCGAATGCCAATGAAATAGGCGCCGGCAGCCGCCGCGAGCAGATCCGCGCCGGCCAGCGGTTTGGCGTGGCATTCGATGTTGGTGTAGCCACTGCGGCGGAAGGCCTCTACAGCGCTCGGGTGAATGTTTTCGAGCAGCAGAATCCTGATTTTGTCTTTGTCGAGGGAAGTGGCGCTCATGCGGACGGCCACTTAACATGATACAGGCGCAGCGGCGAGCGATACTGATAGGGAATGACCGATCCTCTGCCGGCGTTCGAAATGGCCGTGGCGGTTGAGCCCGGCGATATCGACGCGCTGGGCCACGTCAACAACGTGACTTACTTGCGCTGGGTGCAGGATGTGGCGGTGGCCCACTGGACGGCGTTCGCACCGGCCGCCGACCAGGCGAGCCGGGTTTGGGTGGTGCTACGTCACGAGATCGATTACAAGCAGCCGGCGCACCTGGGCGACCGAATCATCGCCCGGACGTGGGTGGGACACGCGACCCGGGTCCGGTTTGAGCGCCATACCGAGTTGTTGCGGGCCTCGGACCGGGCGGTGCTGGCGAAGGCGCTGACGCTATGGTGCCCCATCGATCCGTCTACCGGCAAGCCGGCCAGCGTCAGTGCGGAAGTGCGGGCACGATTTTCGGTGCCGCCGGCGGCTGGCGCGCGTTAGCGACATGACTCGGCGCTCATCCGCCAGGCGCGCGAGGAAGCGGATGCAAGGTGTGACACTCGGCACGCAAGTCGATCAGGCCTACCTGCACCGGGCTGCCTGGGGAGCCAGCAACTGGCACTTACCAAAGTTACTTCTTCCTTCTTTCCACCAGCCTTTCCAAATCCAACAAATGAAGCGGCTTAAAGGCCTTCTTCGACCATCGGCAGGCGTCTGAGAATTCGACTCCGACGAAGAAACCGATCTCGCGGTAAACGCAGTAACGAACGAAGCCGGCGAAGCTCTGTTTCGGGCAATCCCAGTGAACTTCGGCGCCCAGAGGGACGGCGGTTTCCAGTTGCAGGCAAGCGCCGGAAGGGGAGATGTCCTCAAGCAGCGCCAGGGCGCACTGCGGTCCTTCTTGGGCGTCCTGCCAATGCACTTCCACCATGTCCGCGCACATCATCCGGGCTTCCCTGCGCTGATCCTGCATGCAATTCTCTTATCGGCGGTTGATGCTGTTCACTTTACGGGCAGAATGGTCGGTCCTAAAGGCGTCTTATCGTCCAACGCGCGGACATGTTGGGGGCGCGACGGACCGGGCATGCGCGGCCCCTGCAAGTGCTGCCAGGGCTCGCTGACGGTGCGGCTCTGAACACCGGTTAGTACGGCTACTTTCCACTGGACTTCAGTCGATACGGCTTTGGCAGTGGAAGTGGAGGCCCGAGGCGCGACGCGGATGAAACCGCACACCGGCTTCATCCCATCTATACTATAAGGTCAAGGAGTTAAGACGTGAGCCCAAACTCAATTTATGCGCCCCGCCCGCCTCAGCGATCGGGTCTGGCCATTCCGCTGCTGACCGGAGGTCTGATCGCCATGGTAGCGGCCAACATTTTCCTTTACGTTCAACTGGACCACTTCCGCACCGACACGACGCAAAAGATGGATAAGCTGACGACGGCGGTGGCCAGCATGCGCGACGCCACCTCGGTGAGCACGGCCGCCCAGGCGCGACACATCGAAGCCCTGAAGGAGGAGCTGGCGAGCGCAAACGCGCAGGCGCGGGTTTTGTCCAGCCAGGCGAAGGTGGAAATGCAAGCTCACGCCGACCAGTTGGCTAGGCAGCTTGAAGCGGAACAAGCCAAGATGCAGCAGCAGGTGGCGGGCCAGATCAGCGATGTTAACCAATCGGTGACGCAGGCCAATGCCAAGATCGCCGACGTTTCCACAGACCTGGGCAGCGTGAAGTCGCAAGCCGCCATGACGCAGAGCCAGCTTGACAAGACCATCGCCGATCTCAAGTCCGTCACCGGCGACATGGGCGTGCAAAGCGGGCTGATCGCCACCAACGGCCGCGAGCTGCAGGCGCTGAAGATGAAGGGCGAACGCAACTACTTCGACATCAAGCTGGACAAGACCAAGAAGCCGGTGCGCTTTGCCGACATATCGCTGCAGTTGAAGAGCGCCGACCGCAAGCGCAACAAATACACCATCGACGTGCTGGCGGACGACAAGCGATACGAGAAGAAGGACAAGAACGCCAACGAGCCGGTGCAGTTTTACACCGCGAAGAGCGGCCACGTTCCCTACGAACTGGTGATCAACCAAATCAACAAAGACCAAATCGTCGGCTATCTGGCGACACCGAAAGACTCCGTATCGCGATAGAGGCGGGGATCGCAGCGCTTGCAATGGCAGCCTCACGCGCGGGCGAGGACGCGGGAGCTTGACGCGTGCCTGATCCGGCAGGCGCCGGCGCAGCGCCCGGCTGACCGCCGCGATGCGGGCTGAGATCGAACCAGCGCAGACGGGCTATCCGGGCGGCCGCGGCCCTCTGGCCCGCCGCTTGGTTCCGCACCGCAAGCTGCCAATCGACGGCGAGGGCCGCCCGCCGTCACGTTTCGCGCGCGTCTGCATCTCCAGGTTAGGGAGCAGCATTTCACGATCCCAAAACCATGAGACAGTCGCTTCTGATTCTTTTCGCCGGCCCACTGCTGGCGCAGGGTCCACTCTCCTTGCGGGACGCTGTCCGGCTGGGTATCGCACAGAACAAGGCAATTACCGGCGTTCATGCGGCAGCTCGGGCGGCAGCGGCCGGCATCGATCAGGCGCGCGGCGGCATGTTGCCGAAGCTCAACTATTCCGAATCGTGGGCGCGCTCCAATAACCCGGTATTTGTCTTCAGTTCGCTGCTGACCGAGCACCAGTTCGGCGCCGAGGACTTCAATATCGGCCCGCTGAACCGGCCGGATGCGATGAACAACTTCCAATCGCAGCTCACCGTCGACCAGCCGTTGTACGATGCGGGCCAAACGAAGAACGCGATGAAATCCGCCGGCTTGTCGCAGAAAATGGCCGGCGAAGAGCAGCGCCGGACCGAGATGCAGGTGATTGCGGGCGTGGCGCGCGCCTATTACGGGGCGGTGTTGGCGGCGGAGAGCCTGAAGACGGCCGAAGAGGCGGTGCGTTCGGCGGAGGCGGATCTGACGCGGGCCGAGTCTGTGCACACGGCGGGCCTGTCGACCGACGTGGACGTGCTTTCGATTCGCGTGCACCTGGCGGCGGTCAACGAGCAGCGCATTCAGCGCGCGGCCGATCTGGATGTGGCGCGGTCGGCTCTCAACGACGCGCTGGGCCTTCCCCTGGACACGCCTCACACGCTGACGACCGGTCTGACCGCGCTGGCGCTGCCCGGTATGACTCTCGAGGGCCTGGAGCGCGAGGCCTCTTCGGGGCGTCCCGAGGCGCGGCAGGCTCGTCTGGCCGAGGACCTGGCGAAGGCGCGGGAAGATTCGGCGCACAGCGCGCTGCTGCCCCAGGTGAGTTTCCACGCGGCGTTCGAGGCGGACCGGCAACAGTTCATCGACAAGGGGGGCGCCAACTGGCTGGCATCGATCGGCCTGCGCTGGAACCTCTTCAACGGTCTCTCCGACAAGGCGCGGATCGAGGAATCCAAGGACTGGATGGAGCGAGCGCACGCCGACGAACAAAGAATGGACTCGGCCGTGCGCCTGGAAGTGCGGCGGGCGTGGGCGAATCTGCAGGCGGCCGGCCAGCGGATCGACGTCGCCAAGGCGGCGGTGGCCGAGGCAGAGGAGAGCCTGCGGATCACGCAGAACCGGTACGAGGCGGGAATGAGCAACGTAACCGACCTGCTACGCAATGAGTCGGCGGCGCTGGAGAGCCGAACGCGGTACCTGGCGGCGGTGCACGACCAACGCGTCGCCGCGACCATGCTGGAACTGGCGGCGGGGCGGCTGGCCGCAAATTCGGAGGTATTGAATTGAGGACACTGCGATCGTTCGGAGACAATGGCGAGCCACACTCTGCGCGCGGCGGCGCCGGGATGAACACCGGCTTCCTGCTGCTGGCGGCCGCTTCGGTGGCGCTGATGAGCGCTTGCGGCGGGGCGGATTCGGGTCCGAAAACGACTGTGTCGAACGCGCCCGCCATTGAGGTTCAAGCGGCGACGGCAAGCATCGAGCAGTGGCCCAATGTCTACGAGGCTACGGGAACGGTTCGCGCGCGCACCGCCGCGGTGGTTTCCAGCAAGATCATGGCGTACGTGCGGCAGGTGGCCGTACAGGTGGGCGATCGGGTCCGCGAGGGCCAACTTCTGGTCACGCTCGATTCGCAGGATCTGGACACTAACGTCCGGCGCGCACAGGCCGCCGAAGCCGAGGTTGCGAGCGCCATCCCGGAAGCGGACAACGGCGTGGCATACGCCAAAGCCAACCTGGACCTGGCGCAGAGCACGTTCAAGCGGATGGCGGAGCTTGAGGCCAAGAAATCGATTTCCAACCAGGAATTCGACGAGGCGTCGGCGCGCCTGAAATCGGCTCAGGCCGCCTACGAAATGGCCCGCGCGAAGCGCACCCAGCTCGATTCCAAGCGGGCGGAGGTGGAGCAGGAAATCCGCGGCGCCAAGATCATGCAAGACTACGCGCGCATCTCCGCGCCGTTTTCCGGGGTGGTTACGGCCAAATCCGTGGACCCCGGAAACCTGGCCGCCCCCGGCGCTCCGCTGCTGACTGTCGAGCGCGAAGGCGACTATCGGCTGGAGGCATCGGTGGATGAATCCAAGCTTCCGTTGGTGAAGGCGGGGCAGGCAGTCGATGTCGCCGTGGAATCGCTGGACCGGCGGCTGAATGCGCGCGTTTCGGAAATCGTGCCGGCGGTGGATGCGGCTTCGCGTGCTTACGTGGTGAAAATCGACCTGCCCGGAATGGAGAATCTGCGCTCGGGCATGTTCGGGCGCGCCTGGTTCCCGATGGGAACGCGCCAGGCGCTGACGATTCCGCCGCAGGCCTTGATCGAGCGCGGGCAACTGCAATCGGTCTTCGTGATTGAAGACGGCATTGCACACACGCGCCTGGTGACCACAGGCGAGCGCAGGCCGGCCGCCATCGAAGTGCTCTCGGGATTGAGTGGGGGGGAGAAGCTGGCGAGCCCTGTGCCGCCCGGTCTGACCGATGGTGCCCGCGTGGAGGTCCGGCAGTGAGCGGGGCGCCCTCGGAGCCGCGGCACCTAGGTCCGGCGGGGCGGTTCGCGCACGCCTGGATCGCTTCCAAGCTGACACCGTTGATCATCGGCGGCGCTTTGCTCGTCGGCGCTTTCGCAGTGTGGAAACTGCCGCGCGAAGAAGAGCCGCAAATCATCGTGCCGATGATCGACGTCTTCGTGCAGATGCCGGGCGCATCGGCGCGCGAGGTGGAAGAGCGCGTCACCAAGCCGATGGAAAAACTGCTGTGGGAGATCCCGGGGGTCGAGTATATCTACTCGACTTCCAGCCCCGGCATGTCGCTCGGGATCGTGCGTTTCTACGTGGGCCAGGACGAAGAGAAAAGCGTTGTCCGCTTGAACCAGAAGCTAGCCGCCAATTTCGATATCATTCCGCCGGGGGCGTCGCATCCGCTGGTGAAGCCGCGCTCCATCGACGACGTGCCGATTCTGGCGCTGACGCTTTCGAGCAAACGCTACGG
This sequence comes from Bryobacteraceae bacterium, assembly GCA_049587755.1. Taxonomy (GTDB): domain Bacteria; phylum Acidobacteriota; class Terriglobia; order Bryobacterales; family Bryobacteraceae; genus Bog-375. Next base: position 8,671 of record JBAVEN010000052.1, read on the forward strand.
CGATTTCGAGTTGCGGCGCATCGCGGCCCAGGTGGACGACACCATCAAGCAGGTGCCGGATGTTGCGGCGGTCACGCTGATTGGCGGCCAGCGCCGCGAGATCCGCATCGTTCTGGATGAAGGCAAGCTGGCGGCATACAATCTTTCCCCGCTTCAGGTGGCCGGCTCGCTTGGGCTTTCGAACCGGCGCCTGCCTTCGGGACAATTCGACACGGCGAACCAGGAGTACCTGCTCGAGACCGGCGAGTTTCTGCGCACCGCCGAAGACGTGCGCAACGTGGTGGCGGGTGTGGCGAACGACAAGGCGATTTATGTTCGCGATGTCGCCACCGTGACCGATGGAGGCGAAGAGCCTTCCTCGTACGTTCGCATGGCGCACGCCGGGTCCCGCGAGTTTCTGCCGGCTGTGACCATAGCCATCGCCAAGAGGAAGGGTACCAATGCGGTTATTGTGGCGAAAAATGTGCTCTCGCGCATCGAGCCGCTGAAAGGCAGCGTTATTCCATCGGACGTCCAGGTGGATATCACGCGCGATTACGGCGAAACCGCCGCCGAGAAATCGAACGAGCTGCTGTTCCACATGCTGATCGCGGTGATTTCGGTGAGCCTGCTGATCGCCATCACGCTGGGCTTCCGCGAGTCGCTGATCGTGTTCATCGCCATTCCAGTCACTCTCGCCCTGACGCTCGCGATGTTTTATCTCTACGGCTATACGCTGAACCGCATCACGCTGTTCGCGCTGATCTTCTCCATCGGCATTTTGGTGGACGACGCTATCGTGGTAGTGGAAAACATCGTGCGCCATTGGCGTATGCTCTCGAACCGCGGCCGGCCGCCCTACGAAGTCGCCATCGAGGCTGTGGATGAAGTGGGCAACCCCACGATTCTGGCCACCTTGACGGTGGTCGCGGCCATTCTGCCGATGGCTTTCGTGGGTGGGCTGATGGGCCCGTACATGCGGCCGATTCCGGTCGGCGCAAGCGCGGCGATGCTGATCTCGCTGCTGGTGGCGTTCATTGTGACGCCGTGGGCGGCAGTACGGATTCTCAAGTCGGAACATGCCGCAGCCCACGGTGAAAGAGAAACCCTGGTAGCGCGCGCCTACCGCGTGGCGATGGGAAAGCTTCTGCACGTTCCCACGCTGCGCTGGGGTTTTCTGGTGAGCGTGGTCGTGCTGCTGTTCGCCTCCGTCTCCTTGTTTTATTTCCAGTTCGTGAAAGTGAAAATGCTGCCGTTCGACAACAAGAGCGAGTTCCAGGTGATTGTGGATATGCCGGACGGAACCACTCTCGAGCAGACCGCCCGCGCCGCTAACGCGCTGGCGCGCGCCACGCTCGATCAGCCGCAGGTGGTGAATCTCCAGACTTACGTCGGCACCGCGTCGCCCTTCAACTTCAACGGGCTGGTGCGGCACTACTACCTGCGCCAAGGGTCGAACGTAGCCGACATTCAGGTGAACCTGCTGCCGAAAGGCGACCGCAAGCTGCAGAGCCATGAAATTGCCAAGCAGGTCCGGCAGCGGCTGCTACCGGTGGCCGAGCAGTTTGGCGCCCGCATCAAGGTGGCCGAGGTGCCGCCCGGGCCGCCGGTGCTGGAGACGCTGGTCGCCGAGGTCTACGGGCCGGAGTTGAACCAGCGCATCGCGATCGCACGGCGCATCCGCGACCTATGGAAGCGCACCAATGGCGTGGTGGACGTCGACTGGTATGTGAAGGACGATCAGCCGAAGTACCGCCTCATGGTGGATAAAGAGAAGGCCGCATTGAATGGTATTTCCGAAGACGAGATTGCGCAAACCATGTCGCTGGCCTCCTCCGGGTACCAGGCTGGGCTGCTGCACTCGGATTCGGCGAAGGAAGATGTGCCGCTAATGCTGCGCTTGGACCGCGCCAGCCGTTCGGACCTGGAGAAAATCCAGAACCTAAAGGTAGGCGGGCGGACCGGCCGGCTGGTGGCGTTCAGCGAGCTGGTGCACACCGAGGAGGTCGTGGAAGATAAGGACATCTATCACAAAAACCTGCTTCCGGTTACGTACGTTACCGGCGACGTGGCGGGCGCCATGGAAAGCCCGGTGTACGCTATTCTCAAGCTCGGGCCGGAAATGGACAAATTCCGCGCGCCCGGCGGCTACGCCATTGAGCAACACATGGCGGCGCTTCCGACCGATGCCGAACGCTATTCCATGAAATGGGATGGGGAGTGGCACATCACCTACGAAGTGTTCCGCGATCTGGGTATCGCCTTCGCGGCGGTGCTGATTTTGATCTACGGCCTGGTGGTGGGATGGTTCCAATCGTTCATCACGCCGCTGGTGATCATGGCGGCGATTCCGTTCTCGCTGGTCGGCATCGTGCCCGCGCACGGCCTGATGAACGCGTTTTTCACGGCGACCTCGATGATCGGCTTCATTGCCGGAGCCGGAATCGTGGTGCGCAATTCCATTATCCTGGTCGATTTCATCGAGCTTCGTTTGCAGGAAGGGATGCCGCTCGATCAAGCCGTGATCGACGCAGGGGCGATCCGCTTCCGCCCGATGCTGTTGACCGCGGCGGCGGTGGTGGTCGGCGCCGGCGTGATCCTGTTCGACCCGATCTTTCAGGGGCTCGCCCTCGCGCTGATGGCGGGAGAAGTCGCTTCCTTGGCACTCTCGCTTCCGACGGTGCCCATTGTCTACTTTGTCGTCAATCGCAGGAGAAAGACAGCATGACCATCGACCGTTACTTACGCCTGATTGCAGGCTTCTTCGTAATTTTGAGCGTGGCTTTAGGTTACTGGGTGAACCCGGCGTGGTTCCTGTTCACCGGCTTCGTCGGGCTGAACCTGTTCCAATCGGCGTTTACCAACTGGTGCCCGATGATGGCGATTCTCAAAATGCTGGGAGTGGAAAGAACGCCGGCGGGCTCGCGGGTTTAGCCGCCGGGACGGCGCCCGCTACAATCAATAGCGGGAACCCGGACTTGGAACACGAACTCGAGACCGACCTGGCGCGGCGCCTGATGGCCGGCGATGCCGGAGCGTTCGACCGTTTTGTAGAACATTTTCGCGCCAAGGTGTTTCAGTATAGCTGGTTGATGTGCGGCCACCGCGAGGATGCAGAGGAAGTGGCGCAGGACACTTTGCTCAGGGTTTTTCAGAGCTTCGATCAGCTTCGCGAGCCGGAGCGGGTTCGGCAATGGGTATTCCGGATCGCCAAGAACGCGTGCCTGATGAAGCGGCGCAAGAGCATCTTTGCGCCCGCGCGCGAGCTTTCGCTCGATGAATTTGTGCCGGCCAGCGGCGGCGGGGAAGTCCGCATCCAGGTCGCCGACTGGTCCAGCTTGCCGGATGAGCAGGTGATGCAGCGGGAGATGAAGGGCGCGCTGGAAGCCGCGATCGCCGAACTTCCCGAGACTTACCGGTCGGTGATCCTGCTGCGGGATATGGAAGAGCTTTCCACCGAGGAGACGGCCGAGATTCTGGATGTGAGCGCGGACGTGGTGAAAACGCGCCTGCATCGCGGGCGGCTGGCGCTGCGGCAAAAGCTGGACGAATACCTTCGCGCCGGCGAGCGGCCGGTGGCTCCGGCCGGCGGCGTTTGAGGAGGATGAGATGGCGTCGCAACACGATGAGAATTGCAGGGGAGTGTTTGCCCTGCTATCCGACTACCTGGATCTGGAGTTGCCGCCGGATGCCTGCGCGGAAGTCGAGGCGCACCTGGCGGACTGTCCTCCCTGTATCGAGTTTGCCGAAAGCCTGCGCAAGACGGTGGAACTCTGCCGGAACTACCAGCCGGACGAACTTCCCGCGCCGCTCGGGCAACAGGCGCGCGGCGAGCTTTTAGAGGCGTACCAGAAAATGCTCGCCGGGCGAAAGACCGCGTAACGCCGCGGGCGAAGGCCGGAGGCGGAATCGCCGAGCGATGCCGGCTACTCCGCCGGCGATTTCCATCCGCCGAACGCCTGCTCCAGCCACAGGGCCACGGCCAGGGCCACATCTTCGCGCCAGGGAGCGGCAGCTATCTGCACGGCGATGGGCAAGCCGCCGGCCGATTCGCCGCAGCGCACCACCGCGGCCGGCCATCCGGCGACGTTGTAGGCCATGGTGTGGCTGAAGCCGATGAAATTCTCATCCAGGATTGAAGTGCCGAGCGGCAGCGCCAGGTGGATATAAGCAGGACACAGAATCGCGTCGAATCCGCAAGCGAGAAATGCCGCCATCTCGGCGCGGAAGCGGAACCACTCCTCCCAGTAGCGGGCGAACCCGTCGATGCCGGTGCGGTAGCGCTCCAGCTTATCCAGCCAGCCGGTCAGCAGGGGGTGGACGCTGCTCGAACCGATGTCGCGGAGATAGCTGCGCAGGCTGTCGCCGCCATCCGGGCCGAGCAGTTTCATCTCGATCTCGTAAGCGGCATCCAGGCAGGCGGGCCGGGTCTCTTCGACGCGGCAGCCCTCTTGGGCCAGCGCAGCCGCGGCGGCGCGCACCACGCGCGACACTTCCGCGTCCGCCGCGGCGAGACCATTATCGGTGTAGACCGCGAGGCGCAGGTCGCGCACGCGCACGGCGCGCGGGTTTTCGAGCGGCATATCGACCACGGTGTGATCGCGGCCATCGGGACCGGCCAGCAGCGGCATGACGGTGACCAGGTCCTCGACGCGGCGTGCCATCGGCCCGATCTGCCACAGGGCTTCGATCCAGCCTCCGGCCGGCGGAAAATGGCCGGTGCGAGGCAGGCGGCCGGAGGTCGGCTTGATGGCGGCACATCCGCAAAAGGCCGCCGGCACGCGCACGCTGCCGGCGCAATCGCTGCCCAGCCCCAGCGGCGAACCGCAAGCGGCAAGCAGCGCGGCCTCGCCGCCGCTGGAGCCTCCCGGAGTGCGCGCCGTATCGTACGGGTTGTGCGTGGCGCCGAAAATCAGGTTGTCGCTCTCGAAGGCGAACAGCAGGTCGGGCAGGTTGGTTCGGGCGATGGGGATAGCGCCCGCCCGCCGCAGGCGATTCACCAGCGTGGCATCTTGGGTGGAGGGCGGCGCATTCTTCCTGCCGAGCGTTCCCGCCGTCACCACCGAGCCGGCCAGATCGAGCGAATCCTTGATGCTGAAGGGCACGCCGTGGAGCGGCCCGCGCGGTTCGCCCGCATCGGCCGAGGCGGCCGCAGCCAGCGCGCTTTCGGCGAGCACTTCCACCGCGGCATTGATCTTCGGATTGATCGCGGCGATGCGCTCCAGGTGCGCCGCCACCAGCTCGCGCGACGAAACGCGCCGCTCGCGGATCAACCGCGCCTGCCCGGTGGCGGAGTAGGTGATGAGTTCAGTCATGGCAGCCAGGATAAAAACGAGACCGACGTCCGAAAAGACACCCCGAGTCTAACATTTCGGCCGGTGGACCATGCTTCAGCATGAGCGGAGGAGGATGCGCGACGTAGAAGCAGCGAGGCGATCGCCGGCCTTCGCGGCGGTGCAAACGCACGGGCAAAAGAGCGTGCCCCACTTTGGAAGCGGGCGTAGTACGATACTTGCAGGAGCGTGTTCTGACCAAGGCACATCTTGAAGCAACCACCGCCCTTCCAGCCACCGCCCCAACCTGGCTGATTGCCGTCCGCGCTGCCGAATCCAAGAAGGCCACGGACATCAAGGTTCTGGATTTGACCGGCATCACCACCTTCGCCGACTATTTCGTCGTCTGCAGCGGTTCCAACCAGCGGCAGATCCAGGCCATCGCTGATGAAGTCACGCTGCAGCTCAAACGCCAGGCGGGCGAGCTGCCGATGAGTTTGGAAGGCTACGAGCAAGGCGAATGGGTGTTGGCCGATTACGGCGACATGCTGGTGCATGTTTTTTCCGCCAAGGCCCGAGCTTATTACGATTTGGAACGGCTCTGGCGGAGCGCCAAGCCGGTCGAGATTCCGTCCGAGTGAAGATCTTCGTCTACTTCATCGGCAAACCCAAAGACCCTCACATCAATGCCGTGGCGCAGGATTTCGTGGGCCGCGCCGCGCGCTATGCGAGCGTTGAGATGCGCGAGATCCGCCCGGAGCGGACCGATCTCCGGGCCCGCCATCCCTCCGCCCGGAAAATCTTTCTCGATCCGGCCGCCAAGCCGATCGATTCCGCCGCCTTCACCGCGCTTATCGCCAAGAGTGAAATGGAAGGCCGCGACCTGCTGTTCCTGGTGGGCGGGCACGATGGCTTGCCGCCCTCGTGGGCCGGCCGCGCGGACCTGCTGCTGTCGCTCTCCGCGATGACGTTTCCGCACGAGCTGGCCCGCGCCATGCTCGCCGAGCAGATCTATCGGGCGTTCGCAACCTTGCGGGGCCATCCCTACCCGCGGTAAGTTGATTAATTGCATGTCTTGGTTTAAGCGCGACCGGCCGGAGGATGCCAAGCCGAAGGCCATCGACGAAAAATCGAAGCACGTCAAGACCGAAGGCCTTTGGCAAAAGTGCGACGGCTGCCGGCAGATCGTCTGGAAGAAAGACCTGGCGGCCACCTGGAATACCTGTCCCAAGTGCGGCCACCATTTCCGCATGGACGCCGTCTCCCGCATCCGCATGCTGCTGGATGGCGGCGAATACAAGGTGTTCGATGCCGGGTTAGGGTCGACCGACCCGCTGGGTTTCGTCGACAGCAAGCCATACGGGAAGCGCCTGGAGGCCGCGCGCCTGGAGACCGGGTTGCGTGACGCGGTAATTGCCGCCCGCGGCAAGCTGGGCGGGCGCGAGATCGAAATCTGCTCGATGGAGGCGCGCTTCATCGGCGGCAGCATGGGCGCGGTGGTGGGCGAAAAGATCACGCGCGCCATCGAGCGCGCCCTCAAGTCCCGCTCGCCGCTGGTGATCGTTTCCGCCTCCGGCGGGGCGCGCATGCAGGAAGGCGCGGTCAGCCTGATGCAGATGGGCAAGATCTGCTCCGCGCTGATGCGGCTCGACCAGGCCCGCGTGCCGTACATCAGCGTGCTCACGGACCCGACCACCGGCGGCGTCACTGCCAGCTACGCCATGCTGGGCGACCTCAACATCGCCGAACCCGGCGCCCTGATCGGTTTCGCCGGTCCGCGGGTTATCGAGCAGACCATCCGCCAGAAACTCCCCGAAGGTTTCCAGCGCAGCGAGTTTCTGGTGAAGCACGGCATGCTCGACGCCGTGGTGCCGCGCCTGGAGCTGAAGGCTTACATCGCCCGGGCGCTCGATTTCTTCTGCATGCAGTGAACTATCCCGATTCGGTTCACTTCCTCTACGCGCTGGGCAACGAAATCAAGACCGCCAAGCTTGGCCTGGAGCGCATCCGCGCCGTGCTTGGCGCGCTTGGGAATCCGCAGGATCGCCTCTCGATTGTGCACGTGGCCGGCACCAACGGCAAAGGCTCGACGTGCGCCATGGTCGAATCCGGCTTCCGCGCCGCCGGCTTGCGCACGGGACTGTACACTTCGCCGCATCTCGCCGAGCCCACCGAGCGCATCCGCATCGACGGCCGACCCGTCTCCGCCGAACGGTTCGCTGCCGCCTTCGATCGCGTCCACGCCACGGTCGAGCAACTGCTGGCCTGCGACGCGATCGACCTACACACCACTTATTTCGAAACCGTCACCGCGATGGCGTTCGTGATCTTCGCCGAGGAAGGCGTGGAGCGAGTGGTGCTGGAAGTGGGGTTGGGCGGGCGCCTGGATGCGACCAACGTGGTGCAGCCGTCGCTCGCCGTGATCACGCCCATCGATTTCGATCACGAATCGTTCCTGGGCCGCAGCATCGAATCCATCGCCACCGAAAAGGCCGGCATTTTGAAATCCGGCGTCCCCGCCGTTTTCGCGCACCAGCGCCCGGAAGCCGCCCGCGTGCTGGATGGCCGCGCCGCCGAATTGGGCGTGCCCGTGACGCGCGTAGTGAATTCGCCGTTGCAGCATCTCTCGCTCGAGGCGCGCGGCAGCCGCTTCGAGATTTCCGGCGACCGGCCGCTTGCGATCCGCTGCACGTTGGCCGGCGAGCACCAGGCGGAGAATGCCGTCACCGCCGCGCTGGCGCTGCTTGCCTGCGGCATCGACCGCCGCTCGATTGAAGCCGGCATTGCCGCGGCCGTTTGGCCCGGCCGCCTGGAGCACGTCCGCGAGCGCCCCACGATGATCCTCGATGGCGCCCACAACCCCGCCGCCGCCCGCGCGCTGGCAGCTTACATCGGGCGCTTTTACTCGCACTCGCCGCTGCGGCTGATCTTTGGCATCATGCGCGACAAAGCCGCCGCCGAAATCGCCGGCATCCTTTTCCCCTTAGCCCGGCAGGTGATCGTCACCGCACCGCGCCAATCGCGCGCGCTCGCGCCCGAATCCCTTCGTGCGGTGGCCGATCACCCCAATTTGCAGGTCGCTGCGACCCTCGAAGAGGCCCTCCGCTTGATCGGGAATGCGGGGCCAGACGACGTCATCTTCGTCACCGGGTCGCTATTCCTGGTCGCCGAAGCCAGAGCCTTGCTGCTGCCGGGCGGCTGACCAGCAGCGAACCTGAAGAATCAGGCAACCAGCGAATATACAAACAGTACGATCACCGCTCCCACCAGCGCCATGAAGAAGCCCGCGGGGTGGCCTTCCTTATACATGCCGGTCTTGTGGCCGATGAAGCCTCCCAGCCACGCACCGACCAAGCCCAGAATCATCGTCAGTATCAGACCCATATGAAACCGGCCTGGCATCACGGCGCGAGCCACCAGACCAATGATGAGTCCGAAGATGCAGTGTCCGATCATGTGTAACATTTTCGAAATGCTCCTTATCAAACCAATTTCTGTTTACAGCATGTTAGGTGGCGGATGACCCGCAAGGCAGGAACTGCTCCTCAGTGCAGTCACCCGACAACACTCGCCCTTCGCCACCGCCATCACCGGCGACCAGCCCCAAACCGAACGACGCCGGTGGCCTGCTCAGCGCACCGCCGCAGCATCTTACTGCGGCTCTGGTTCGCCCGCGACGGCAGGGTAAACGATTCCGGCAATCGCAGCGCCCACAATCGGCGCCAGCCAGAATAGCCAAAGTTGCTGCACCGCCCAGCCACCGACGAACAGCGCCGGACCCGTGCTGCGCGCGGGGTTCACTGAGGTATTCGTGATTGGAATGCCGATCAGGTGAATCAGGGTCAGACCGAGCCCAATGGCGATGGGCGCGAACCCCCGGGGAGCGCGCCGGTCCGTGGCACCCAGGATGATCATGAGGAACATGAACGTCAAAACTACCTCAGCAACCAGGCAAGCCGTCAACGAGTACCCGCCCGGTGAATGCGCGGCGTAACCATTGGCCGCAAAGCCGCCAGCGAGATCAAACCCTGCTTTGCCGCTGGCAATCACGTACAGAACGGCCGCGGCGGCAATTCCGCCCGCCACTTGCGCGATGACATAGGCCCAAAGGTCCGAAAGGGGAAAACGCTTTCCGACAACCAGGCCCACAGAGACCGCCGGGTTCAAGTGGTAGCCTGACGCTTGGCAGATGGTGTACCCCATGGTGAGCACGGTGAGTCCGAACGCCAGAGCCACGCCCAGGAAGCCGATGCCAAGACCTGGGAATGCGGCAGCGAGAACCGCACTGCCACAGCCCCCGAACACGAGCCAAAACGTGCCGATGAATTCTGCGATCGCCCTCTTGCTCAAAGGCATAGAGCAACCTCCTCTCAGCTTTATTCGCGATACGCCGTGGACCATCCGTCCAGCGCGTCGCCGCCTGCGGGTTGCGCGTGGCCGGATATGCAGATATCATAAGCCTGTTTGGTTCGGAAGGTTGCCCAAATTCTTTGGGCATCCTACCTGGAGACCGTTCCGATGAGAGCCTTGGCTTTGCGGCTGAACAACCCAAAGTCGTGGAAGGCAAGCACGAAGAAGTGCTCCCCATTCCTAGGCGACTTTCCATTCGACTATCAAGCTATGCTCCTGTCCAGCTATGGTCGGCAGACGGATGGGCAAAGGGCCGCATCCGGCGAATTTGTGGGACAACAGAGCACAGGCTATTTGAAAAAGGAAGATCAATGAGTTTATTCTCACGATCAGACCGTGAAGGAGAAATACAAAGATGAAACCCAAAGCAACAATGTTCTTGATGCTGGTGCTGGCCGCCCTCGTCGCATCGCAGGCCTTCGCCGGCGTCCAGTTTTCGGTGACCATCGCGCCACCCCCCATCGCCGTCTTCGATCAGCCGCCTTGTCCTGGGGATGGATACATTTGGACACCCGGCTACTATCAGTACGGTGACTATGGCTATTACTGGGTACCAGGTCAATGGGTGCTGCCTCCCAGTGTGGGGCTCCTCTGGACGCCCGGCTATTGGGGCTTCGCCGGCGGCAGGTACGCGTGGCACGAAGGGTATTGGGGGCCGAAGGTTGGCTTCTACGGCGGCGTAAATTACGGCAACGGGTACTTCGGCTCAGGCTTCACCGGCGGGCGCTGGGAGGGAGGTGTCTTTAAGCACAACACTGCCATCTCCAACGTGGACGTCAACCATGTGCACAATACTTACGTCGACCGCTCGGTGGTGCGGGAGGTGAAGGGTCCGAATCACGCGTTCAACGGTAAGGGCGGAATTCAGGCACAACCCTCGCGTGAGGAAGCAGAGGCAAGCCGCGCGCCGCACCAAGGTCCGACGAAGGTGCAAGTCTCGCATGCGCAAGACGCTCACAACAGCCATCTGGCAGCTCATGGAGCCGGACGCAAGTAGCGAGTTGACAGGCTGAGACAGTTTTGATTTCGCTGGCCTATCCGCCAACCAAAAGATAGGCTGATTTCGACCGAAAGATCTCAACTTAGTCCGCGGCGCTAGTTGGCGCTGCCCGGCGACGGCAGGAAAGGAACAGCGATCTGCCGGGCCCAGGTCGCCCCACTCGCATCTCTGCCGGTGAATACCATCGTCACCGACGACGGCACGGGAATGTTCCCCGCCTTCAAAGTTGTAGACAGCGTGCCGTGCGCCGGCAGCGTGGCGCTGCCGAAGAAGCCCGCGATCGAGCTCGAGAAGTTCACGCCGTCGAACGTGAATCCCGTCACTGTGGTGCTTACTCCCTGAGTTTCGCTGAGTTGGATGGTGAACGAGAACGTGGCGCCATTCGCCGCCGGCGCCTGCTGGTAGACCGGGTCCGGCGTCACCGACAGTGTCACTGCGGAGGTTGCAGGTGGCGCGCCCACACTGAGGGTGGCCGACGACGACGAGGGACCGAAGGTGGGGGCACCTCCGTAGTAGGCCTGGACCGTGTTGTTGGCCGCCACTAATTGGCCGCCAGAAACGGCCAGGGACGCAGTGGCGGTTCCACCGGATCCAAAGAGCGTCGCGGTGCCCAGCGAAGTGCTCCCCAGCGTAAACGAAACCGGCCCGGTGGGCGACTTGGTGCCGCTGGCGGCTTTCACGGTAGCGGTCAGCACTGTGGACCCGCTTGCCAGGATAACAGCCGGGTTCGCCATGAGCGTAGTGGCGGTAGTGGTAACCGGAAGACCGCCCCATGCCGTAATCAGGTTATAGGCATCCACGGAACCGAGGCCCGTCACCAGGTCGTAGCCCACGCCGGCGGTGTAGCCGAAGCTACCGTTGGTACAGTCCGGTGTACCTACCTCACACGGCACGATGTTATTCCCCGTGGTGATGTCGTGAAAAATGCCGGACTTGCCTCCCGCCGCCATGCCATACAACTTGGGGTTGATGTTGCCCACGCCGGATTTCGATTGCACCCCGTTCTGTACCAGGTACTGATTGAGCACGGCGATCATTCCGGCGAAAGACGGCGCTGCCGCCGAGGTGCCGCCTACGCCGCCTACCTGGCCCTCGGTAACGATGAGGTATGGGTCGTGGGCATTCGACGCGGCCAGCGAGACGTCGGGGACATCGCGCGCGCCGTCGCCGGGAACGCCGGGACCCGTTTGCCACGAGGGCTTCTGGTAAACCGCGCTCATGCCGCCGCCGCTCACCGCGAGTTGCCCGCTGGCCACTGTGTCGTTCCAAGCCATCTCGGGGATATAAGAAAGCGCCGAACCGCCGTAGAGCCCATTGGTGTCGCTCCAATAGCTGAGGCTTCCTTCGTTGAATTCAGTCCCGCCGACTGCGGTAATCTCGGGAACGCTGGCGGGGAGGCTCACTGCCAGACCCTGGGTTGCCGTGGTGGCGTCATAGTCGCAAGCGGCCGCACCAGAGTCGCCCGACGAAGCCAGCCAGGTAATTCCCAGCGCATTGCCTTTCTGAGCCTCCACCTGAAAATAGTAAAGGCCCAGGCGATTAATTCCCACCTGGTATTCGCACAGCCCGAAGCTTTCGGAGATCACCGGCGCCAGGTTGTTATCGATGGCATAGTAAGCCGAGTAAGTCACATCGTCGCTATAAACGTAGATCAGCGTCGCCAATCGCGCCACCGCGCCGGCCCATTCCAGGTCCAGGTCCGCTTCTATCTCGTCGCCGTTGATTCCGGGGTAGGTGCCGGTGGGAACCATCTTTATCGTGGTTGCGGGCAGGCCCCAAGTGCTGCGGAACGTCGCGATGTCGCTGGCATCGATGTCGCTCTGTCCGACGATCACAATGCTCTGTCCCGCGCCAGCATATCCGTAGCTATACAAGGGGACGAGGTTGTAAATAGTCGCCAGGTCGTCCGGCAGCAGGTAGTGGCTTCCGTCAGAGGCTGTGTAGTTCGGCAGGGCCTGCCTTCGTGCCGCCTTGGGGTGAAAGTCATCGAGGCCCAGTACACCCGCCACCATGGGCTCGATGGCCGCCGGCAACGACAAGTCGGTCGCGTTCGCGAAGTGAGCTTCCGCGCCCACCTGGTAGCGGTGAATTTCCGTATGCAGTGCCGCCTGCACCTGGCCGGCGGTGCCGCTGAAACTGATAAAGTCGCGGCCGCGCGCCGCGTACTCGACGGTGAAGCCCTGGGAGCGCAACCAGGCAGCGATCTTGTCCAGATCCGCCGCACTCGCGCCGAACCGGTCGGCGTAAGTTTCCGGCGTTAGCCAGTTGTGGTAGTTGGGCGACGCGGGATCCTGCTGCTGGGCCAGTAACTGTTCGAGCGCGGTTTGCTGGGCGGCCGATGGCCTCAGCATCAGCGTGATGTTGCTGAGCCGGAAACCCGGCTCCACAGCCCCCCGATCGTACTTCGGCTGCGCCAGAGCCGGAACGGTGCCTCCGATGGCTACCGAATGGCGCGTATCGATCGCGGCAGTGATGCGATCCTGTTGGGCCGGTAACACCGACGCGAACGAGCAGACAAAGAGTACGGCGGGGACACCGCGGCGCAATAGCATGACTCCTTGTACCGCTCAGGGCAAGGTGGTGTCCATTACCAAAAGGTTTACACGCGGGATATAGCTGGAGGAGGTGCGAGGATTTGCGGCGAGGCCAGGGCGTCTTGTTTTCAGTAACTTAGCTCCAGGAGCCATGGCATTCCCAGGGCCAAACGATGCCGCGCGCCGTTGTATGATCGTGGCAGGAGGGTTGCCATGGCCTATCGCCGCGTTCGCCGCCCGATCCGCGACACCGGGACCACTTTGAAGCGCTGGTTCGAGCGCGCGGAACCAGAAGCGCCGGAGGACCTCTACGCCCATGTCGGCGCTCCTAAGAAGCCGCGCACGCCGCCTCGCAGCGCCGCCGCAAAGGCTGAGCCGTAACTTCACATCCCGCCAGGAAGCAACATGAACTCACTCGCAGCCATTACCGGCGCTTCAGCCGGCATCGGATCGGTTTTCGCGCGCAAGCTGGCCGCGCAAGGTTACGATCTGCTGCTCATCGCGCGCCGCCGCGACCGCCTCGAGCAACTAGCCGCGAAATTGGAACGCGCCCACCAGATTCATGTGGAAGCCTGCGTGGCCGACCTTTCGGTGGTGGAGGAATTGGACCGCGTGGCCGCGCGCCTCGCCGCCGAGCCGCGCCTCGACCTGCTGGTCAACAACGCCGGTTTCGGCGTCAAGGGCCGCTTCTGGGAAGCGCCGCTTGACGAGCAGCTCAAAATGCACCGGCTCCACGTCGGCGCCATCCTGCGGCTGACGCACGCCGCGCTCTCGGCCATGGTGGCGTGCGAGCGTGGCGCCATTGTCAACGTCGCATCCGTGGCCGGTTTCACGCGCAGCCCCGGCAGCGTCAGTTACTGCGCCAGCAAGGCTTGGCTGAACGCTTTCACCGAAGGGCTTTACCTGGATTTGAAATCCGCGCGCTCGCCGGTGGTGGTGCAGGCGCTGTGCCCCGGCTTCACGCGCACCGAGTTTCAAGATGTGGTTGGGATTGACCCTTCGTCCATAGCCAAGTCGCTTTGGATGAACGCCGAAGACGTGGTGGATGCTTCGCTGGCCGGCCTGCGCCAGCGCAAGCTGTTCGTCGTGCCCGGCTGGCGATACAAGCTGGTGGTGGCGCTGGTCAACCGCATCCCGGAGCGATTGCGCCTGGCGCTGGAATCCGCCGCTCCTCACACGCGCGCCCGCCGGCCGGAGCAGGGACATCCAAGTTAGGTCCCGGCAGGCCGCCTTCACGATGGCCGATGACGATTCGCGTCTGCGACGGGAGGCGCGCCAGGAAGGTTTCCGGCGATCAAAGGGGATTACAATTGCGTGGGGACGCCTCGATGGAGAAACTCGTTTTGAGCGACATCCGTAACAAAAGCATCCTGGTCACGGGAGCGGGGCGGGGGATCGGCAAGCGCCTCGCGCTGGGGCTGGCGCAGGCCGGTGTTCGCGTCGGGCTGCTGGCGCGGAGCCAGCGGGAGCTCGACCTGGCGAAACTCGAAATCGAGCAGGCCGGCGGCAATGCCTTGCGGCTGCGCGCCGACGTGCGCGACCTGGAGCAGATGATGGCGGCCGTGGACCGCATGAAGGTGGTTCTGGGCGGCGTGGATGGCCTGGTGGCGGCGGCTGGCGTCCTCGGGCCCATCGGCCCCCTGCTTTCCAACCGGCCCAAGGCGTGGGCCGAGACGCTGGACATCAATCTTCTCGGAGTCGTTAACTCGGTCCGCGCCGTGCTGCCCGCGATGGTGGAGAAGCGTTCGGGCAAGATCATGGTCATCGTTTGCGGCGGCGCCGGCCATCCGCGGCCCAACTTTGCGGTGTACGCCGCTACCAAGGCAGCGGTCACCCGGTTCGTCGAATGCGTGGCCGAGGAGGTGAGCGGCGATAACGTGCAGATCAACTGCGTCGCGCCCGGCCGGTCGTACACCCACATGACGGACGAGATTCTGCGGGCTGGCGAGGAGAACGCCGGCGCCCAGGAAATCGCGGTGGCCCGCCAGGTGCGCATCGATGGCGGCACGCCCGCGGAAAAACAAATCGCCCTGGTCGCGTTTCTGGCCTCCCCGCGTTCCAACCACATCAGCGGCAAGCTGGTCGAGTCGACCGACGATTGGAAGCGATTTGAGAAGGAGAATATGCGCCCGGAGCTGTTCACGCTGAGAAGGGTGCAGCGGATGTGAGCAGCGGTTGTGCTCCGCCAGTCCCCGGGTTCCCCAAAACGGGGTGAATTTGCCCCGTTCGAGATGGACTAAGTTGCTGAAAGCAAACGAAACGGCTGGCCGAAAACGGGGCAAATTCGCCCCGTTTGGGCCGGGCGGCCGGCGAAACGGTCCGACGCCGGTGCCGCACGGACTTCCTGTAGTTACTGTGACATAAGTGTTGGCGGGCGCGGCTGCGAGGCGGGTGGGGCAGGCGCTTCAAAGGTATTCAGGGGTGGGGGGTTAGCGGCTGCGGGAAGGAATCGAAGAAGCTGTGACTGACAAGTGAGGATACGCGAGGAAGGGCGGCGCGAGGCTGTGGGGGCTCTCTTTGATTTTGGCTGGGCGCGGTTGGGGTACTTCCCGGGCCGTCACCGGCTTTCCTCCGAGTAGAGCATGATTCCCCCCTGTTGGAAACGATCATTCTAGCGCGCGGCGCGAAGAGGTGACGATGCTACCGCGTGCGAGAAAGTCGCTAAGTTTTGGCGCCGGGCAGAAGCGTGCCGTAAACGGCGCAATTCAGGCGGATCGAGGCGGATCGCCTTTTATCCGGAATTCCCCGAACGCCAGGCGCTGACCGTGGTTGCGCCGCCGCGCTGCGGCATGAGAATTGGCGCACACTGCGTGGGAAAGGGGGCCTGAGAATTCTACGGGCGTATTCGCGCTCGCGAAGCTTGCATGGGGAATGCGAGGGGGGCAGAATCAGGTAGGCAGCTCTACGTCTCTGATGGAAGAGGATCGTGTGGAAGATGCTATTCGCGAGCTCCAAACGTACTTCGTAGGCCACTCCGTCATATTTCATCTCTCGGTCGGCCTCTCCGTTCTGCTGTTCGTGGGAGCGGTATTTAAGTGGATCGAGGATACAGCCGCCGCGGAGATCAAGTCGTCTGCCGGTCACTGGTTGTTAAGAGTGGACCGGAAAAGTTCCGAGATTCAGGCTGTGGAGGTACAGGATTGGCCAACAATCTTCGCGGCGCTGTTTGATCGAGCTTTTGGGGAGAAGCATCTCTCCTGGAGGTGTTTTAGGCGGTCTTGCGCAGCGTCTGCTTTGGCGGTGACGCTCCTTCTGTTGCTCAGTTTTTGGACAGCCGAACGCCGGGTGTGGACGTGGCTTTGGGGCGCTGTCTTGGCGGCAGCTCTGTTGAACGTCGTTGTACCCGATTATCTATCGTTGCTTGAAAGCAGGTGGGTGCTCTCGCTGATGTGTCGTACTCGCTCGGCTGTGATGTGGTCCGCGCTTCTGGTAGTTAATTTTGTATTGACGTCGGCGATCGCCTGGACGGCCTTTGTCTTTACCTTGCACGATTTGCTCCTCATCTCTGGCTGTGCTACCGCTGGCATCGCACTTTCTCCTCGGGTAATGTGGACCGTTCTGAAAAGCGCCGTCAACTACTTTCCGATGGTTTCAAGCATGTTCGGGGGCCCGACGCGCCCGTTTGTCGCGATTTTTGTCTATCCGGCCTTCTTAACGTCCATTTGGATATGGCTGTTTGCCGCTGCTGGCCTAACAATTAAGGCCGCCAGTCGCGCAAGCATCGCGCTCAATTGGCTAGTCAGGATTCAGGACATTAGCCAGAAGCCGCTTCAGTCGATCGGCCGCGTAGCCGGCCTGGGCGTTTGCGTCGTCTACTGCGTCGTCGCGCTCGGGTGGCACGGCGCAGCTTGGCTTCGTCCTGACTGGGCTCGTCAGCATACCGGGGTCACCGAGCACGTTGATATCAAGGCGAGCGTACCTCCTGCGTTCGCGAGGTGCAAAGATTCGCGGCTGGCTCCTCCAAGGGAGGGGCTCTCGCCGTGCGACCTGGACGGCAACGGAGTTGTGGATGAATGCGACGTAAGGCTCGCCATGGATGCGGCCCTCCAAGTCATCCCTTGCGGGCGCGCAGACATTGACCGCGACGGCAAATGCACTGTGGTTGACGTTCAGCGCGTAGCCAACGCCGCACGCAAGGGCGGGCAGTGCGTCGTTGGCCAGGCTCAAGTTGGAAAAGCGCGGTAGCGATCCCTCAACGTCCTTTTCCACCCTTCTGCTTTTCGAACGTCGGCAAAGTTGTGGAAGGTAACTCGGCAGGGAAAACAGCGGCGGAAGACAGGGGCTAAAAGCCCCATGATGGCTGAGTTTTCGCCACGGCTGAAGCCGTGCCCTGATGCAAGGCGTACGTATTTGGGTTGGCGAGGCTAGGCGCCGCCTAATGCTCAAATGTGGAAACTCCATTGGCGGGCGAAAGCGGCTGCCCCTGCCAACAACGGCTTGCAATTGGCAGACGAGACGCCTGCCCCACGGGTTTGCTAATCCAGCGTCTTGTGGAAGCGCACCGCGCTTAATGTCAGGACGATGACGCCGTACGCGGTCAGCACCAGCATTTGCGGCCAGAGCACGGTGACACCGACGCCCTTGATGAAGACGCCGCGCACGATTGCCATGAAATAGCGCAGCGGGTTGAGGTAGGTCAGGTATTGCACGGACAGCGGCATGTTGCGGATGGGGAAAACGAAACCGCTCAGCATGAACGACGGCGTGGTGAAGAAGAACGAGCCCATATTGGCCTGCTGCTGCGTGTGCGAGATGGTGGAAAGAAACAGGCCCGCGCCCAGCGCCGTCATCAGGAACAGCATGGCGCAGAACATCAGCAGCAGGAAATTGCCGCGAAAAGGAATGCGGAAGATCACCAGCGCCGCCACCGTCACGATGACCATGTTCACCATGCCCACCAGGGCGAAGGGAATGGTCTTGCCGAGCATCAGCTCGATGGGCCGCAGCGGCGTCACCATCAACTGCTCCATGGTGCCTATTTCCTTTTCGCGGATGATGGCCTGCGCCGTCAGCATGAGCGTGACCATGAGCAGGATGTTGGCGGCCACGCCGGGGACGAAGTAGTTGCGGCTGCGCAGGTCCGGATTGAACCAGACGCGCGTGCCGGACGCCACCTGCCCGAGCGCCCGGTGTGGCGGCATGCCCGGACCGCGAATCATCAGGTTGATGGTCTGGCCGTTCTTGGGCTGCGCCGGCGAGACGTCTCGCGCGTAATCGTCGATCACCTGGGCGGCATATGCCGAGACCAGGGAGGCGGTGTTGGAATTGGTGCCATCGAGCAGCACCTGTACCTGGGCGGTGCGGCGCTGGGCCAGGTCGCGCGCGAAATGCGGCAGGACCCCCACTACGGCGTGGACTTCGCTGCGGTCGAGCAGGCGCTGCACGTCCGCCTCGCTTTGCGCGATGGCGGTCACTTCGAAACGGCCTGACCCCTCAAAGCGCGCCCGCAGCGCGCGGCTTTCCGGCGTGTGATCCATGTCCATCCAGCCGATGCGCGCCATGTCCACGTCCAGCGTGACGGCGTAGCCGAACACCACTAACTGGATCAGCGGCGGCAGAAACAGCAGCAGGCGCATGCGCGGCTCGCGCCACACCTGGTAGAACTCCTTGTGCAGCATCACTCCGATTCGTTCCCACATGCTTATGCCACTTTCTGCCGTTTCAATCTTTGCGATGCCCGCCAGAACACGAACCCGCCGAAGATAGCCAGGAACAGCATCTGGTCCCAGATGGCGGCCGCGCCGACACCTTTCAGGAACAGCGCCTTGAGAACCGCGACGAAATAGCGCGCCGGCACGATCACGCTGATCACCTGGATCGCCTTCGGCATGGTGTCGATGGCGAAAACAAAACCCGACATCAGGAAGCCGGGCAGAAACGTACTCAACATGCCCATCTGGTAAGCTTCCACCTGGGTCCGGCACCCCGCCGAAATGAAAATGCCCCAGCACAACACGTCGAACAGGAAGAAGCAGGTGGAAATCGTCAGGAGCAATATGCTGCCGCGGAACGGCACGGCGAACACCGTCACTCCCACGATCAATGCGATTGCCGAATCCGCCAGGCCGACCACAAAGTAGGCGGCCATTTTGCCAAGCAGCATCTCGACCGGACGCAGCGGCGTGGAAAGAAGCTGCTCCATGGTACCCAATTCCCACTCGCGCGCGATGGTCAGCGAAGTCAACTGGCCGGCGAGGATCATCAGGATGACCGCGATCAGCCCGGGCACTACGTAGTTCTTGGATTCGAGCGAGCTGTTGTACCAGACGCGCATGCGGGCGTCCACCGCCGGCGGCGGAGCCGGCGCCACGTTACGGACACGGACGCGCGCCGAGTATATCTGCACAATGCTCTCGGCGTAACCGATGGCGATGGCGGAAGTGTTCGAATCGCTGCCATCCACCAGCAGTTGCACCTCGGCGCCGCCGCGCCCCGATTCCAGGTCGCGCCCGAAATCGCGCGGGATCACGATGCCGATCAGGACCCTGCTGAAATCGATCTCGCGCTCGATTTGCGGATAACCGTTAGCGAACCCGCGGATGTCAAAATAGCGCGAGCCTTTGAACTGCCGTACCAGGTCGCGGCTGGCGGAGGTGCCGTCCTGGTCGTAAACCAGGGCTGGAATATGATCCACGTCCAGGCTCAGCGCGTAGCCATACAGCAGCAGCATCATCACCGGCATAGCGAGCGCGAGCAGCAGGCTGCGGCTGTCGCGGGTGATGTGGTGCAGCTCTTTGACGAACATCGCCCGGGTGCGGCGGAAGCTCATGCGGCCCTCCGCTCTTCGCCTTCGATCATGGAGACGAACACGTCTTCGAGCGACGGCAGAATCTTCTCCAGGCGGCGGATCGTGATGCCGGCTGCGGTGAGTTTCTGGCGAATTTGCTCCATCACGGCTGCGCCGTCATCCACCGTGACGTGCAGCCCTCCGCCGAAGACGGCCACATCCACCACGCCCTGCAGGCCCTCGATGGCGCGCATGGTCTCGAGCGGCTCGGAGCTGTCCAGGCGCAGCAAGCTGTGCGCCGTGGACTGCCGCCGCAATTCGGCGGGCGCGCCCAGCGCAATCACCCTGCCGCGATGCATCAGCGCCAGCCGGTGGCAGTTCTCGGCCTCGTCCATGTAATGGGTGCTGACGAAGATGGTGTGGCCGGTGCCAGACAGGCCGCGAATCAGGTCCCAGAACACGCCGCGCACGATCGGGTCCACGCCCGATGTGGGCTCATCCAAAAACAGGATCGGCGGATCGTGCAGGATGGCGCAGCCCAGCGCCAGGCGCTGCTTCCAACCGCCCGAAAGCGATCCGGTCAGCGTAGAACGCCGCTCGGCGAGCCGCGCCATTTCCAGGACATAATCCTTGCGCTGGCTGCGCCGATCCCGCGGCACGCCGTAGAGGCCGGCGAAGAAGTCGATGTTCTGCTCCACGGTCAGATCGTCATAGAGCGAAAACCGCTGCGACATGTAGCCCAAGTTGCGCCGCACCTGTTCGGGATCGATGGCAACGTCGATGCCGTTTACCAGGGCGAGTCCGGAGGTCGGCGTCAGCAGCCCGCAGAGCATTCTGATAGTGGTGGATTTTCCGGCTCCATTAGGCCCCAGGAAGCCAAAGATCTCGCCCCGCGAAACCTCCAGCGTGACATGGTCCACCGCCACGAAATCACCGAACGTCTTTACCAGGTCGCGCGTCTCGACCGCCCAGCCGTTCATTGGGCCTCCAGCGCCTCGGCGGCGCGCACGCCATTCACGAAGACGCCCTCCAGGGTTTCGGCGCCGGCCTGGCGCTTGAGCGCTTCCGGCGTATCGCAGCGGATGAGCCGCCCTTTGTACATCAGACCGACCCGGTTGCAGCGCTCGGCTTCATCCAGATAGGCGGTGGTCATCAGGATGGTGATGCCGTCTTTCAGCAACTGGTAAAGGATGGCCCAGAAATCCCGGCGCGAAAGCGGGTCCACGCCGTTGGTCGGCTCATCGAGAAACAGAATTTGCGGGCGGTGCAGCAGGGTACACATGAGAGCCAGCTTCTGCTTCATGCCGCCGGAAAGCTTGCCTGCCTGCCGCTCGCGGAATGGCTCCATGCGGGTCATGCGCAGCAGGGCCACGCTCAGCGCCGCCCGCTCCTCGCCCAGGACGCCGAACAGGTCGGCATAGAAATTCATGTTCTCAACGACGCTCAGGTCCTGGTAAAGGCCGAAGCGCTGCGCCATGTAACCGATGCGGTCCTTCACCGCTTGCGACTGGCGGGCCGCATCAAAGCCAGCCACTCGGGCTTGGCCCTCGGTGGGATCGAGCAGCCCGCAGAGCAGGCGCAAGGTGGTGGTTTTGCCCGCGCCATCCGGTCCCACCAGGCCGAAGATCTCGCCCTGGGCTACCGACAGATCCAGACGGTCCACAGCGGTCAGCTCGCCGAAGCGGCGTGTGAGGCCGATGGTTTCGATGATGGGCGGCATGGCTGTCTCGAAGTTCCCGCCTAGTCCAGGAGAATCTCGGCATCGGCCGGCATATTCGATTTCAGCTCCTGGCGCGGATTGTCGACATCGATTTTGATGCGGTACACCAGCTTGACGCGCTCCTCCTCGGTCTGAATCTGCTTGGGCGTGAACTCGGCCTCGGACGAGATGAAGCCCACCCGCCCGTCGTAAACTTTGCCCGGGTAGGAATCGGTGGTGATGCGGACCTTCGAGCCCAGCTTCACTTTGCCTAGATCGGTTTCATTGATGTAAGCCCGCAGCCAGGGATGCTCGATGTCTCCCACCGTGACCACGGTCGCGCCGGCGGCGAGGACCTCGCCCACATCGGCGGATTTCACCAGCACTACGCCATCCACGGGCGATACCGCCAGCGTGTCGGCAAGCTGGGCGTTCACCTGCGCCAGGTTCGCCGTGGAGCGTTCGATTTCGGCGCGCCGGGTGGCCAGCTCCTGCTCACGCCGTTTCAGCTCGAGCGAGTTAGCCTCGGCCATTTTGAGGGCGCCGCGCGAGCGTTCCACCTGGGCGGCGGCCCCGTCCACCTGCTCGACCCTCGGCCCCGCGAACACCAGCGCAGCGCGTTCCTTGGCCTGCTTCAAGACCGCATCGGCGCTTTCCCAGTGGTTGCGGAATTCATCGTATTGCGAAGCGGAGATGTCGTCGTCCTTGAACAGCGTCTGCGCGCGGTCCCAGTCTTTCTTGGCGCGGTCAAACTCGGATTGCGACGCATCCACCGCGGCCTTAGCCTCCTGGATCTCTTGCGGCCGCGAGCCGTTCTTCAGCTCCGCCAGGTGTGCTTCGGCGGCGGCCAAGTCACCGCGCCGCTGTTCGAGGTCGGCCGCCAGTGTCGCTCGCTCCCAGGCAGCCGAGGTTTCCGCTTGCGCCAATTGGCTCCGTGCGGAGGCGAGGCCGGCGATCAGGCTGTCGCGCTGCGCCGTGAGTTCGGCGCTGTCCAGGCGCGCGATCAATTGCCCCTTCTTCACCAGGTCGCCCTCATCCACGGTGCGCTCGATGAGCCGCCCGGCCGTCTTGAAGCCGATGTTGACTTCGGTGAGCTCGATGTTGCCGGAGACCAGGATGCGGCCGCTGGTATCGCGGCTCGATCTGTGAAAGGCATACACCGCCAGTCCCGCCGCAACCAGCAACACCGCGGCCGGTATGAGTATCTTTTTCATGGAATGCTTCTCCGCATATTGCCCATGGCCTGCGCCAGGTCTATGCGCGCCACGTTGTAGTTGTACAGCGCCTGGGTCTGGTTATCACGCGCGCGCTCGAGGCGGGTTTGCGCGTCAGTCACCTCGAGGCTGTTGGCCACGCCCGCGCCATAGCGGCGCCGCGCCTGGGTGAGCTCGCTATCCGCCAGTTCCAGCCCATCCCTGGCAACCTTGACCTGGTCTTCGGCGGAGCGCAATCCGTCGAGTGCCAGCCGCACATCCAGGTCGATCTGCTGCTTCAGGTCGTCGGTGCGGATCTTTTCGGAACGGTAACGGCTAGCCGCTTCGGTGCGCCGGGCGTCGCGGCGTCCGCCATCGAACAACGGAACTTTCACCGAGATGCCGTATGTGCGTGTCGGCAAGCTGGTGTCCAGATAGGAGCCGCTGGAGCCGTAGTCACCGAACGCGGCCAGCGACGGCAGCCGCTCCATTTTCACGGCGCTCGCGGAGAGACGCGCGTTTTCCTCCCGCTGCTGCTGGGCCTTCAGGTCGGGCCGCGACTGGAGCGCCTGCGCTTGGGCCTCCTCAAGGGTCACGGCATCGACCGGCACATATCCCAGCTTGTCAGTGAGGAGCACGTCGGTATCGAGGGGCACGCCCATGGCGCGCAGCAATTCGAGGTGCGCGCTGCGCCGCGCATTTTCGGCTACCAACAGGTGCTGCCGGTCGTTGGCGAGCTGCACTTTGGCGCGGGTGACTTCGATCCCGGTTCCCGTGCCGGCCTTCTTCTGATTTACGGCCTGCGTGAGCACCGCATCGGAAAGCGTCACGTTGGCGTTCGCCGTATCCACATCGGCATCGGCGCGCACTGCCGCCAGGTACGCGAGTGCCACCTGAGCGGCCACATTTTCCGCCGTGCTATCCAGTTCCTCGGCGGCGGCAGATACGCCGACCTTGGAAGCCTGGAACCGCCGGATGGAGGCGAAGTCAAACACGTTCTGCTGGACCGAAAGGCGCGCATCGGTGGTGGTGAACGGGCCGACGAAGCGGGGGAAGGTAAAGCCGGGGACCGGCAGCACGATGCTGGTCAATCCTTCCGCCGCCAAGTTCACTGTCTGGCTTCGCTCGCTGAAGGCGCCCTCCAGATCCGGCAACAGCGCCGCCCGGGCCTGCACCGCTTGCGACTGCGCCTGTTTCAGCGCTTCGCCGGAAAGCCGGATGTTGGTGTTGCCATGGGCGGAAATCGCCACATCCACCGCGCGCTTCAGGCTCAACTCAACCGGCCCGCCGGCGGCGGTTGGGTCCGCCGCCCGGGCGAGCGAGGGTATCGTCATTAGGATGATTGCTATCGACAGTATCCACGCCACCTTCATTCACTTCACCTCAACCTTTTCTCCGGCCGCCACCGGCGCCCGAAAACCGCCGCTCAGGAAGGCCACCACGCGCCGGGCTACATGGCTCGGCGGCTCCGATCCCATGCGACCCAGGAGCTCGAGCGGCGGCGCGGTTAACGCATGCGCCATGGCGCCGATGGCAAAATGGGCGCGCCACGCCAACTCGTCCTCCTGCATGTCCGGCAGAGCTCGCCGCAGTTCGGCCATGAAGTAGCCCCCAACCGGGCCAAAATGCTTGCGCGCGACGGCCGGCATGATGCCCTCGGCGTGAAGCCGGCCCATCACCTTGGCGAACTCGGGGCTGCTGTCCGCGGCATGAAAGGCCGGGACGAGGAAGGCCTCCAGCAAATCCTCGAGGGCAATGGCGTTCGGCCCAGCCGCTGCTTTGAGGCGCCGGAGGCTTTCCAGCCGCTCTTCATTCACGGGCGCAGCCTTCCGCATAACCAGCTCATCCAAGAGCTCTTCCTTGGAACCGAAGTAGTAATGGATAGCCGCCAGGTTGACTCCGGCAGCAGCCGTAATACGGCGTAAGGAAACGGCTTTGTAGCCCTCCTCGCCGAACAACTGCTCTGCAGTGTCCAGGATCTTGAGCCGTGTCTCACTCATGCGAATGCTTTAATTATTCGTCTGAATTATTCGGTTGTCAAGAAAAAGATGAATTGGCCGACAACTAGCATAAATTCAATATGATATCGGGTGGCTTCCAGGATGAACCGGCGCCAGGGGGCCAAGCAACAGAGCGCTATTCTCAGCGGCTTTGGGGGGAAGCTGGGTCAGGAACCAGGGCTGGCGCAGGCTTGACTTCGGCGGCATCATGCTTGGGACCGAGGCCCAATGCAATCAGCGAAAGCGAATCGATCTTGCCGGTGCCTAGCAGCTTCTGGTCGTTCTGAAAGCGTTTGAGGGCGCTGCTGCTATTCTGATCCCACACCCCGCTTGCCTCCTCGGGCTTCAGGTAGCCCTTGGACACGAGCGCCTGCTGGATCTCCTTGTATCTTTCGGGGGCTGGAACCATTTGCCGCGGCCGCCGGGGGGCTGCTCGGGCCCTCCTGCCGCGCCTGGCGGAGGCGGATCTGTAAGGCGTCTTTTTAGAATGGCCGCGGCTTGCCACGCCGGCCTTCGGTTTGGCACCCGTAGCCTTGTGGGCCAGGGTAGTCCGGGCCGCAGGCTTATGTGTCGCAGCGGTCGCCGGGCGTTTGCTGGAAGCGGATTTGGCGGCTACCCTCGGGGCGGCCGGTTTCGCGGTGGACTTCGCCGCAGGTCTGCCTGCGACCGCTGCCGTCGGCTTCTTGGATGGCTGCTGCGCCGGCGCCGCGGCGGCACACGCGATAACCGCCACGACGGCACACGAAATCCTTCCCATAGCTGATTCTCCGATTTTAGCAGGGAACTGCGGCCGCGAGGATGCACCCCACCAGGGTGCCCAGGTGTGCGGGAGCGTTCCGAGAGGGGTGTACCAACCGCTCCCTCACGGTCGCGGCTCCGATGCGCCCACAGGGAGCGGTTGGCGACCCTAACGCCCTACTTGGCCGGCAGGAATCCGGCGAGGAAGCCGGAGGTCCATTCGGTTGAGTTTGGACCAGCGCGGTGCAGGATGCGGAACTGGACGGCGTCGCCCGGTTTCAGAGTGGATTGCACGTTCTTGACGTCCTCGGTGCTGGCGACGGGATGCGAGCCGATCGCGACGATCACATCGCCGCGCTGCAGCCCAATGTCCTCGGCAAACGAATTGGGTTCGACGTCCACCACTTGCACGCCACCCTTTTCCTTGATGCCGAGATTCTCGATCTGCTTATCGGTCAGCGTCTTGATCGACATGCCGAAGCTCACCGAAGTGGCTTCCGGCTGTGCCGGCGCGGTCTCGCTGCCATTACCGAACCGCTCAGGGAAGAGGCGCGCCAGGTCGGCCACCTCTACTTTGTAGTCCTGCCGTTTGCCTTCGCGCACGATGGTCACGTCGATGGAACTGCCGATAGGCGTAGCGGTCACGATGCTCACCAGTTGATTGCCGTCGCGAATCGGCTTGCCGTTGAGGGCGACCACGACGTCGCCGCCCTTGATGCCGGCCTTGTCCGACGGCCCGCCCGGGGCCACCGACTGGACAAACACTCCCTCGCTGACGCCGCTGGCTCTTAGGTGCGCCGGCGTTTGCGGATCGTCCGACGGACTGAACTGGATACCGATGCCGCCGCGGGTCACTTTGCCGTACTTGATGATGGCGTTATACACCATTACAGCGGTGTTGATGGGCAACGCGAAGCCAATGCCTTCATACGCGCCCGAGCGCGATGCGATGGCAGTGTTGATGCCGATCACCTCGCCGCGCATGTTCAACAGGGGACCGCCGCTGTTGCCCGGATTGATGGCGGCGTCAGTCTGCAGAAAATGCTGGAACTGCATGCTGGTGTCCACGTCGCGGTCCTTGGCGCTGATGATGCCGGCGGTCACCGTCTCCTGGTAATTGAAAGGGGAGCCGATTGCCATCGCCCAATCGCCCACCTGCACGCCATCGGAGTTGCCGATGCGCGCCGGTTCGAGACCGCTCTTGCCGGTCACCTTGATCACCGCCAGATCGGTTTGCGGGTCCACGCCTATCAGCTTGGCTTCGTATTCGGTCAGGTCGCCGTGAAACTTCACCTGGATGCGGTCGGCCTTGTCGACCACATGGTTATTGGTCAGGATGTAGCCGGCCCGGTCCACCACCACGCCGGAACCCAACGCCTCGCTGCGGCGGGTTCCCATGTTCGGGGCGCCTTCGCCGAACGGATTGCCGAAGAAGCGGTAGAGAAAGTCGTTCATTCCGCCATCGCCCTCACCCTGGTCCCCCTCATCCGGCTGCGCCTGGCGGCGCCGGTTGGGGGCTTGGGTGACTTTCGGCAGGTAAGTGGTCGAGATGTTGACCACCGAGGGCTCGACCTGCTTGGCGATGGAGGTGAACTGGGAGGGCAACTCAACCTGATTCGGGATTGTCAGCGGCGTCGCATCCGGCGCGTAATTGCCTGCATTGGGGCGAGCGGCGTTCACTCCTGTGCTGATGAGCGTACCGATGACGACACCGATTGCCAGCGTGAAGACAATCAGGGTGAACGAAAGCAGCTTCTCGGTTCGTAACCTGTCGATGAATCTCATGGGATATCCTACTCCTGCACTTCACGCCAGCCGGGCCCAAAATGGGCCGGTCGGCCGATTGATTCAACTACGATGGATGTGGCCCCGGGGCCCATGGTTTCACCTCCACCAGCACTACTCCTCCCAGGATCAGGCACGCGCCCGCGGCGGCTCGCCCGGAGAGGCCCTCCCCCGTCAGCAAATACGAGGTCGTCCACGCCATCACTGGCTCCAGCATGTAAATCAGTGCCGTACGGGTAGAAGTAGTATACCGCTGAGCCCACGCCTGGATGGTAAACGCCAGTGCCGTGGCCAACAATCCTGTCACTAGTATCGCGCAGACCACCGGCGCGCGCCACTCCACATGCGGCTTCTCGATCAGCCAGAGCAGCGACCAGGACCAGACGGCGGAGGTCGCGACCTGGGTTACAGAGAGCAGCTCGAAGCTGACCCGATCTGCGTAGTGACCCAGGGTGACGATGTGGGCGGCGAAGCCGAAGGCGCACAAGAGCGTCAGCAGGTCGCCCCGGCTGATGGTGCCGATGCTGCCATGGAGCGTCATCAGCCCCATCCCTGCGGTTGCGATCAGCAAGCCGGCGACCTCAGACGCCCGGGGCCTGGACCTGTAGACCACCGCCGCCAGGACCGGGACCAAGACCGAAGCCAGCCCGGTGATGAAGGCGGATTTGGGCGCGCTGGTGAGGCGCAAGCCGAGCGTCTGCGTGAGGTAGCCGGCAAACAGGAAGCTGCCGATCAGCACGCCCGGGGCCACCGATTTCCAGCCGCGCGGGCCTTTGCCAGTTCCGCGGAAGAGCAGCAGCAGGGCGACCGTCGCCAGGGAAAAGCGCAGGGCGAGAAAGTAGAGCGGAGAGATGCCAGCCAGGGCCGACTTGACGAGGACGAAGGTGGCGCCCCAAACCAGCGTGTTCCAGACCAGCAGCGCCTCCGAGGCGCGCTCCCGGCTCACCGGCCATTGCTCCCCAGGTCTGGCAGTTGAGGCCCGAGCAATAGGAGCATCAGCAGGAAGATGCGCTTCAGGCCGAGGTCCCGCCCCTCGGGCCGGAACCATTCTTGCGAGGTGTGGGCGCCGCCGCCGACGCCGCCGGCGCCGATAGCGATGGCCGGCGTGCCCAGCGACAGGGGGATATTGGCGTCGGTAGAGGCGCAATCGAGACGGGACCGAATGCCGAGGTGCGCGTCCACGGCGCGAATGTATTTGAGGATGGGCGCATCGTCGGCCAGGGCCGCAGCCGGCCGCGCGCCGATCTCCTTGAGGCGCGAGGTAACCTGGCCGCCGGTGGCGCGCTGGTTCTCGGTCTCCCGGGCGCGTTCGACCGCCTGCTCCAGGGCCGTCACCAACTCGTCCATCTTTGGGTTGCTTTCCGAGCGAATGTCGATTTTGGCGCGGGCGGTCTGCGCGATGGCATTCACGCCTGCGCCGCCTTCGATCATTCCCACGTTGATGGCCGATTTGGGCGAGCCTTCGAGCTCGGTATCCGCGAACAGGGCCACCGCCCGGCACAGCGCATGCAGCGGATTGCCCACCCCAAAGTCGCTCCAGCTATGGCCGCCCGGACCGTTAAATACGGCCTCGAAGCGCCGGCTGCCCAGGGCGCGGCTGGTGATGTGATCGGTGTTGGCGCCGTCGGCGACGATGAATGCCGCGATGCGCCCGGCCAGTCCCGATTGCTTGCACAGATAGCGCATGCCAAGGAGATTGCCTTCGCCTTCTTCGCCCACATTAGCCACCAGCAGCGGGCTGAGCGCGAATTCGGGCAGGCGCGGACCTGCCTTCCAGGCGCGGGCGAAGCCGAGCAGTGAGGCCAGTCCGGCGCCGTTATCGCACACGCCGGGGCCGCGGAAGCGGCCGTCGGCATCCACCTCGATTTCGTCCTTCGAGCGAGGCGGGATCACCGTGTCCAGGTGCGCGGTGAGC
Organism: Bryobacteraceae bacterium; assembly: GCA_049587755.1. Lineage (GTDB taxonomy): Bacteria > Acidobacteriota > Terriglobia > Bryobacterales > Bryobacteraceae > Bog-375. The sequence continues at coordinate 37,924 of JBAVEN010000052.1, forward strand.
GCCACGTAGGGCCCATCGCCGGCTGCAGCGATGACGTTGCCTGCGCGGTCGATCGAGGCTTCCCAACCGATCGCGCGGAATTGATCGAGAAACCAAGCTGCCCGCTCAGCCTCCTGAAAGGTGGGCGCAGGCACGCGGCACAGCTCGAGGTGCTTTTCGTTGATCCACTGCTTCTCGCGCGTGAACCATTGCAGGCACTCCTTCACCCCGCGATGATCGGTCAATTGGTTGAGGTTCAACCCGTCCGCCGCGCCGACAGCCATCTGTTCGAGTGTAGCAGCCAGGGAGCGGGGACTTGGCGCAAAGCGGAAGGCGATGATGCAGCGCGGGGGAGACATGTTATCATCAATCGAGGGTCGTGATAACATGATTAGAACCCAAGTCAGCCTTGAGGAGCGGGAGTACTCGCTGGTGAAAATGGAGGCTAAATCCCTGGGAATCTCGGTCGCGGAGTTCGTGCGGCGAGCCCTCCAGCAAGCACTGCGGCCGCGTGGTGATGGGCAGTGGATGCGATTCGCGGGGTTCGTCGAGACCGGCGATCCGCGTTCTTCGCGGTCCATCGACGAAATCGTGTATGGCCAAAAAGGTTGATTGTTACGTCGACACCTCGGCGCTCATCGCTTTTCTCGACCGCTCTGACAGCTTCCACCCTCTCTTCCGCCGTCTCTTCTCCGAACCGCCGCCTCTCATCATCTCTTCATTGGTTATCGCGGAGGGCCATGGCTGGTTCCTGCGCCGTTATGACCAGCGGCGGGCGGTGCAGTTTCTGTCCTTCATCGATGCCCTCCCCGGCCTGACCATCCGGGGCTTCGACGGTTCTGAACTTGCCAAGGCGGCTCGCGTCGTCAAGAAGTTCGCCGACCAGGGCCTCACGCTGGCTGACGCACATGGCCTCGCCATCATGCGGGAAATGCGAATCGCCTGCTGCTGGTCGACCGACCGCCACCTCGGTCTAGAGGGCGCGAGCCTCGTCGTCTAAGGTGCGTCCGGCCTCTGGACTGGCCGCTTTTATTTTTTCGGCGGGGGCGGCGGGCGGCGGTAGATAGTCTCAAAGTCCGGTTTGGAACCGAACACGTAACTGGTGGTGGTGCTGGTGGACTGGCCCGGCACGTTATTGGGGGATTCGGCGGCGGTATTCGCATCGGGGCCCTCGACCTTTTCGTGGGTTTCCTTGGTGACCCGGCCGTCGGTCTTCAGAGGGCGGTAATCGATGCGGTCGATCTGGTCCCTGGGGATCGCCAATTCCTCGTTCTTGACCACGATGATCAGCGAATCCGGGTTCGCCTCCTCCATTTTGGCCAGGATCGGATGCATGCCGCCTTTCTTGAAGATGCGCAGTTCGGTGCCGCTTTTCAGGTTCTGGACCTTCGTCCAGGGGTCGTCAGCCGCGAAAGCAGTCACGGCGGCGAGAAGCACGATCGCAAGCCATCGCATGGTTCGACTACCTCTCTGATTCGGAGTCTAACAAGAATCGTTGACGAGTATCGCCGCTGACAATAGTTGATTCACCAATGGCAACAGAGACACAGTTTTCGGATAGCCGGCGGTTCTTTATTCAAACGGCTGGCCGAATGTGAGGCGATTTCGATCGAGGTCCAGCACCTCGAAGTCGCGAAGGCCCCAGGGATAGCTTACCGGCTCGCCCTGAAGGTTCGCGCCCTTGGCCTGAAGCTCCGCGTAGAGTGCGTCCGCATTTTCGACATAGACATAGGCGGAGCCGATGCCCGTGTAGCGCTCCGTCCGGGCGATCAGCAGCACGGTGATCTCGTCGCGGTCCATGACGCCGAGATCGTGCTGCTGGTAGTTGATGCGGAAACCGAGCACATCCCGGTAATGGGCGACGGCCGCGGCTACGTCGTTGACCGGCAACTGCGGCAGAGCTTTCTGCATCATGGGCTGCGGCTCGTGCCTGTCTGGCTTGTCATAGGAGTGGCCGAACCAAAGCACGTTCCCGTCCGGGTCGCGGATCTCGAACATACGCATCTTGATCCAGTTGACCTTCTCCGGCGACGACGGCGCGCCGCCGCGGGCGAGGATGGCTGCGTGCATGGCGTCAACGTCGACGGTCTCGAAGAAGAGGATGGCAGATCTCCGCTGCCGCTCAGGCCTGACAAACTGGATGCGAGCCGGGCCACACACGGCTTCGGTCAGACCCGGCTGGTCGCGAATCTCGAATCCGAGCACGTCGCGGTAGAAGAGTGTGCTCCGGGAGGCGTCCGCGACATCGATGATTCGCATTGCCGGAGCAACGATGGTTGGCTTAGGATCCATGGGCAGCGCCTATTGCAGAGTGCCGTTTAGCAAATCATACATCATGGCGTGAGTAGCACCAGGGCAACCTAAAGCATGCCCCACCAATGCGCCGGGCGGGAAATACTTAAAGAGGCGATGAAAAAGGCGGGAGAGTGGATTTTCAGCTGCCGATTAACGCTGATCAAAGTTCGGCGTTTATATACTTGACGCAACTAAATCTATGTTTCCTCGGGGAACCCAAGGTCATCGCCTTGTTCGAGCCAGAATAGATCCACGGACGGCTCCCGCTTGTAGTGCTGGAGTAGCGCCGAGATCATTCGGAGCACCAACTGAAGTGAGTGGAAGGCGTCCACTCCCGCAGCCTTGCGGATCTTGGGTTCACCCAAACCGATGATCTCGAATGGGCAGAAATAATCGGTGCCGTCAGGATACTGCCGTGGTTTTCCCAGGCGGACGACTACATCCTGTGGTTCCGTATGGTTGACGGACCGCTTCAAAACCCGTTCGGCGATGACTTCACCGATGTCTTCGATCTCCATGAATTTCACAGTACGGGAATCCGACGCCGCTCACCCGGCGAACGGCGGGTGCGTCAAGTATATGAGTGCCCAAAGTTCCTTTCAATCCGCGTTCATCGGTGCTTATCAGCACCATTCGTGTGCTGGCTACTTCAACAAAGTCTCTAAAGCCCGCCTGCCGAAACCCTACTCCGGCAGCGGCTGCCCCTTGGTTTCCGGCGCAAACGGCAGCGCGAACAGGCCGACCAGGAACACGGAACACATCGTGACACCGGCGTAGCGCATGGCGTCGGGGCCGTGAAACACGCTGCTGGTGAGCAGGCCCAGGGTGAGCGGCCCGGCGGCGGCCACGATGCGGCCGACGTTATAGCAGAAGCTGGTTCCGGTGCTGCGCAGCCGAGTGGGGAAAAGCTCCGGCAGGTAAATCGCATAGCCGCCGAACAGCGCGAGCTGGGTGAAGCCCATCGCCGGCACCATCCAGAGCATCTGGCCGATGGTGTTCAGTCTCCAGAACGTGTAGGCCGTCATCCCCAGGGCCGCCAGAAAGCTGAGGGCGAACGCGGTGCGGCGGTTGGTGCGCTGCGTGAGCCAGGTGAAGGCGTGGACACCGAAGAAGGAGCCGGCGTTCTGCAATAGCGAAGTCACGCCGAGCCAAATAGTGGTCTTGCCGGCCAGCGCGGCGCCGGCGATGCCCTGCGCGCGGAAGCTTCGTTCCAGCACCGGGCGGAACAGGTCATAGCTGAAGAAGCCGATGCCCCACAGTCCCACCACGCCCGAAAACGCCAGCAACAGACCGACGATGGAATTGCGCCGCCAGCGTGGGTTGCCCAGCAGATCCCCAAACGAACCCATGCGCTTTTTTTCGGCCTTCGCCTTCAGCCACTGGTCCGGCTCGCGCAGTTTCTTGAACACCACTAGCGCCAGCGGAGCGGGCGCCGCGCCCGCCAGAAACTCCCAGCGCCAGGCGTGGGCGACGATCCCGGCCTGCTGCGCTTGCCCCAGGACAATCACCGTGGTTGCGGCGACCATGTTACCAATCGCCGAAAACGCCTGCACCATGCCGAGCGCATACGGCCGGGCGCGCTCGGGAACCACCTCGGCCACCAGCGCCACACCCACCGCGAATTGCCCACCTACGCCCAGCCCGCACAGAAATCGGTAGACATTGAAATCCCAGACGCTGGTGGAAAGCAGGCTCATGCCGGTGAATATGGTGTAGGCGAGGATGGTCAGCATCATGGTTTTGGCGCGGCCGAGGCGGTCGCCCAAAATGCCGAACAGCACGCCGCCGAGTCCCCAGCCGACCATGAAGACCATGGTCGATACGCCCGCCTGCTGCGCCACCGCTCCTGGCGCGGCCGATGCGCCCATCAGGTCGCGCAGGGCCGGCACGCGCGCCAGGTTGAAGAGCTGCTGCGCCATGGTGTCGAACATCCAGCCGACGGCGGCTACCGAGACTACGAACCATTGATACCCGCTCAGGTCGCGATACCAGGCGTAGCTGGGCGGCGCGGCCGTGTTGGATGAAGCGGAAAACGACATGAAGCAGTTATTGTAGTGCGGAATGCGGGATGGGGAGTGTGGGGCCGGGCCGGGCATGCCCGGCCCCTACAGCGGGCGCGGCGGACTGGGCGCGTGCGGGAAAATGCGCCCGCAAGCGGGCGTTGGCAGGTTGAAACCTGCCCCACCTAACGAGTCCTAATTGATCGAGGTGTTGCCCTTGCTCAGCGCGTCGATTATGGCTGCGAGGCTCTTGCGGTTCAGGTCGTCCGGGGCTTGCGGCAGTGCCTTCTTGGCTTGTTCCAGCGCCTGCTTGGCGTCGCCCATCGCGGCATAGCCGCGAGCCAGGCCGACATGCACCGGCCACGCATCGCCATTGCGCTCGGCGTTGTATTTGAAAACTTGCATTGCCTCATCGACTTTCTTTTCGCTCAAGAGCTGGCGGCCGTACTGATGGATATCGAGCGGCGTGGCGGTGGGAGAGTGCAAGGCCGCCTGCATGATGGGCTTCGCATCCGCGTCGCGGCCCAGCTTGGTCAGGATCTGGGCTTTCACGCTGAGGGTATTGAAATTCTCCTGGCCAATGAAAGGCATGCTGATAGCCGCATCCGCCCACTGGAGCGCCTGATCGAGGTCCTTGCCTGCTTGCAGACAGTACTGGGCGGCGGCCAGGTAGCCTTGGTAGCTGAATCCAGGCACGCTTGTCAGCTCGGCGCGCAGGCGGGAGACGTAGATGTCGGATATGTTCGGAACCTTGATGGTCCACGGCACGGCGAGGTCTTCCCACTGCAGCTCGACGGTTGCCTCCTCGGGGTGACGCATGGTGAAGTCATAGGTCAACCACTCGCGATAGTCGTTCTTGTGAGGTTTTACGGTGACGCGGAGCGCATCGTGGGCGGGGTCGTAAAAGAAACTGCCCCAGGCTCGCGAATCCTTGGAGAAGATCACGGTCCAGGTTTCTTCACCGGGGATCATGAACAATCCATAGCGTCCTGCCGGCAAGGGCTGGCCCTCGATGGTTACGTTGCCGGATACGGTAAACACGGTGTTTTCGTTGGCGCCGGCTCGCCATGGATCGGGCTTGCCGTTGCCGAAACTGGTGGTCGAGAGACCATAGGGCACCAATTTGCCCCAGATCTTGCCGCGGCGGTCGTCGTTGCCACTAGGCCCATGGACGGCGGGACTCGAGTAATCAATGGCGATCCGAACCGGGCCGATATACTGGGTCACGGAAGCTTTCTGGTTGTTTCCACTGGGCGGGAGCGTCAATCCGGGGAATTGGGCGAACAGAGCTCCGGCCAGAACGAAGGGTAGCAAGGTGCGAGACAGTAGCGACATGGTCTTGATTGGACGCAGGAGGGGACGAAAAGGTAACGGCGGATTTCCCGACTAACCCACAGGTTAACAATTCTGACGACCTAGCCCCCGTTGGGGAAGGAGGTCAAACGCTCCCGGTGCCGGTGCGGGGAGCCTGCTCCGAGGCCGGTTCTTGCGGCGGCATCAACTCTCCCGCCGCCCGTTGCAGCCGGCGCTCACAGGTTTCCCACTCGCCGACGGAGCATTGCAATTTCCGGCAGTCAAACTCACAGACGGCATCCTCCGCCGGAACATCATCCACGACTTGGCGCCGCAACCATCCCCATGCGGAGCGAACCAGGTTCATATTCCCCCAGACTTACATCCCCTGGGTTGCATTCTAGCACCGACGGCGGCTGCCAATAGCCCGGCCGGCGATTTCCTAAGGCCCGCGGCGCATAGGAATAAAGAGAAAGAAGAAGAACCGGCGGCAAGAGACCGCCGGCGCTACGGCTAACAACCGTGCGGCCGGCGCGGGGCTTTACTGCTGGTTCGAGAGGAGCAGCTTGCCGCCACTGGAGGCGACAACGTGCAATGCGGCCGGGCCCACCAGGCGTTCCAGGCGCGGCCACTGGTTTTCCTTGGTCACCAGATAGCAGCGTTCGCCCTTCAGCCAGAGGGCTTTCCAACCGGCATCGTCGAGGAACACGTTGGGAGCGCCGGGGGCGTAGGAACCGTACACCAGATTCTGACGTCGCCCGTTCAACAGCAGGGCGGAGCGGTCGGCGTAGAAGATGACGGAAGAAAACGGGTAGTCGTGACCTTCCACGACCAGCGTTGCCTTGGGCGCGCGCAATAGCGCTTCAGCCAGCGGGCGGGAGGAGAGGTAGGGATCGAAAGCCACCATCGCCAGCCGCGCGGCGTGAAAGAAGACAATCATCATCATGGCTGCGGCCACGAAAGGCGCAGTGTCTCGACCGATGCGGCGAACGCGCCAGAGCACGGACGGCAGAATCGCGCCGAGCAGAAACGCCACGCCGGCCAGCACCAGCGGTAGCCGCAAGTAAGCGAGCGAAGAAAGGGTGAGGTCCTCCACGTGGCCGAGGGACAATTTGTAAGCGCCGGGATGCCGTGACAGCGCCAGGGAGATATCGCCTGGGGCGGGCGTATTGCGCACCAGCCAGGCCAGCGCCAGGGCCACTGAGCCCGCCGCTCCGGCCAGCAAGCGGAGCGCCCGCGTTCCGCGGTCGACCCACACGCCGCCGGCGGCGATGGCCGCACCCAGCAGCAAAGCCAGCGCCGGATAGCAGGGCATGGAGTAATACTCCTGGGTGGTGGAGAAACTAAAGAAGACGAGCACAAACCCGATCCAGCAGAGCGCCAGCAGGCGCACGCGGCCGGCGCGATCCACCGGCCGGAAGCGCAGCTTCGCCACCGCCGGAAAGTAGACGCTCCAGGGAAACAGCCACAGCAGGTGAAACAGCCAGAAGTATGCGAGCGGCACTGTGTCGTAATCGCGCGGGTAGCGCAGGTTCAAGAAACGCAGCACCTGCTCATTCATGAAGTAGAACCAGAGGAAGCCGTGGTATTGACCGGGCAGGCTGCGCAGGGTGAAATCGAAATACGGAGGATTGCGCAGCGTCGCCAGCACGTGCCAAGGGGCGGCGATGAGCAGCGCCAGCGCGGCGCCGGAGAACGGATGCAGCCGCTTCCACACCGCGCGCGAAAACAATTGTCCGGTGAGACCCAGATAAATCAGAGCCGCCGCCACCGGAAACAGTACCCCCACCGAACTCTTGAGCAGCATTCCAACGCCGAGGCTGGCGGCCAGGGTGATGGCCCAGAGGCGCGGGTGAGGCTCGCGGTCGTCCAAGGCACGCAGAAACGCCCACATCGCGAGCGCGATGGAGGCGGTCAGCATCACGTCCGGAATCAGAATGCGGGTGAACAGGAAAAGGCCAACCGAAGTGGCGATCACGACGCCGGCCAGGGTTCCGGCGCGGCGGCCGAACGCCCAGCCGCCGAACGCAGCGGTGAGCCAGCAGAGCAGCACCGCGGACAGGACCACGGGAATTCGCGCCACCCAATCGTACGCGCCGAAGAGCTTGAAGCAGCCACCGATCAGCCAGTAAATGAGCGGCGCTTTTTCGAGGTATGGGATGCCATCCACCCGTGCCGTCACCCAGTCGCCCGACCGCAGCATGTTGCGCGCGATCTGCGCCTGCACCGCGTCCACATCGTCCATCAACGAGGGCGGCGAAATTATGGTGCCGCAGTAGATCGCCGCGGCCGCCAGCACGACGATCAGATAGAGCGAAGAACCCCGCTTCGCGCCCGCGCGCCCGCCGCCGTTGTTTGAAGGGTCCATCGGTTTATCCAAGGAGCATGGCCAGACCAAGATGGTAACTGGTGTTCACTGTTCTGGGGCCGTTCGGCCGAGTGGTATTCTCATTCAACCGGCGGCTTCGCCTTGCTTTCTGTCCAAGGCGGCGGCCAGGGCTTCGAGACCGCGGCGGATCTGGCGCTCATCGAAAGCGGCGAAACCCAGCAACAGGCCGTGAACGTCGGTGCGCTTCAGGGTAAACCGGTCGAGTGCCATCGATTCGATTCCGTGGGCAGCCGCCCGCGCCTCCGCTTCGCCAGAAGTCAGGCCATTGCGAAGGAACCCCGCCGTGTAGAGTCCCACTTGAATGGGGGAGATATCCAGTAATCCGCCGAGATATCGTCGTCCTCCAGCCTGAAGGGCAGCCAGCCTGCCGGCATAGAGTTCGCGCATACGGCGGATATGGCGTCCCATGTGGCCCTCGACAATGAAGTCGCAGAGAATCGCCTGGTCGATGCCTGCGGGATGCAGGTCAGTCCCGTAGCGGAAGGCGACGAAAGGCTCCACTAGAGCCGGCGGCAGGACCACATAACCCAAACGCAACGAAGGGAACAGAAGCTTGTTGAAGGTACCGAGAAGAATCACGCTCTCGCCTTTGTCCAGACCTTGCAACGAGGGCACAGGCCGACCCTCGAAGCGGAACTCGCTATCGTAGTCATCCTCGATCAGAAAGGCCCTTGCCTCGCGCGCCCAGGCGAGGATGGCGAGACGCCGCTCCAGCGGCATCGTGACTCCCAGCGGGAACTCGTGCGCCGGAGTCAAGTACGCCCCCTTGGCGCGCGCACACAACTGCTTGCCGCGGGAAACCGAGATGCCGTGGTCGTCGACCGGCACGGGGACGATCCTGGCGCCGGCATTCTGGAAAGCGGTGACCGCTCCGAAATATCCGGGATCCTCCATCCAGACAGCGTCACCAGGCTTAAGTAGAAGGCGTGCGAGCAGGTCGAGCGCTTGTTGGACGCCGGACACGATTACGACTTGATCGGGGGAGCAGTTCACGCCGCGCGATGCACCCAGATACTCAGCAATGGCCGCGCATAACGGCCCGTATCCGCGCACGTCGCCGCCTGCCAACAAGGAAGAAGAGACCCGCCGCAAACGGCGGCTCGCGATCCGCGCCCAGACCTCGACCGGGAACTCCGCAAGTGCCGGTTCATGGGCCCGGAATGGACGCGCCGGATGCGGAAAGCTCAGCCTGGTGAGACGCGCCGGGCGGCTCCACAGGGGAACGGGCGGCTTGCCGGCGCGGAAGAGATTCTGGGGCAAGCGTTCGTTGATCCACGTCCCGGCGCCGACCTGGCTGTGCAAGTAGCCCTCGCTTTGCAGTTGCTCAAAGACCGTGACGGCGGTTCCCCGCGAGACGCCGTATTGGTCAGCAAAATCGCGGGTGGCGGGAAGGCGGGTGCCGGGCCGCAGGCGGCCGTCGAGGACGGCACGGCGCAGTTCTTCATGAAGCCAGCGGGTCAGGGCGACATGCGCCGGGCGTTCATTGAGGGTGAGTTCCAGAGAACTGACTCCTTTAGGCATCGATCCGGCCTTCAGGTGGTCCAAAAAAATGTCGCAATATGGCTCTACTCATGGTACCAAGTCAAACGATATCTTGCGAGAGTGGCGACGCGCGCTCCCTGTCGGGGCCGCACGGTGCGGCTCCGTGTCGCCACGGGCGTTTTCCGCCGGAAAGAGGTTTCTAAAAATGCGTGTGATCGGGGCAGGTCATTTGCTGTTTGCGCTCGGCTTGGCCGGTCTCGGCGTTCTCAGCCTCGTTTCGGGCGATTTTGCGCTCAACTGGCAGCCCGTTCCGGCGTGGGTGCCGTGGCGGGAAACTCTGGCCTACGCGTCCGGCATCCTGCTGCTGGCAGGCGGCATCGGCATGCTGGTGGAACGCACCGCCGCACCCTGCGCGCTGGTGATGGCGACCTATATGCTGAGCTGGGTACTGGTGCTGCAAGTCCCGCGGGCGGCCGCAGCGCCCGGAAATGTGGGCATGTGGTTGGGTGTCAGCGAGAGCACCGTGCTGATGACCGGAGGCTGGATGGTTTTCGCGTCGCTCGCGCGACCGGCGGATCAGTTGCGGATGAGGTTCGTCACCGGCAGCGGCGGCGCGCGTGTTGCCAGGCTGCTGTTCGGCGCTGCGTGCCTGGTGTTGGGCCTCTCGCACTTTGTTTATGCGGACGGCACGGCCAGCATGGTGCCGGGCTGGCTCCCCGACCGGATGGGCTTTGCGTACTTGACGGGCGGGGCGCATTTCGCCGCGGGTCTTGGTATCCTTTGCGGGGTCCTCCCCCGGCTGGCGGCGACCATGGAGGCCATCATGATCAGTTTGTTCGTCCTTCTGGTTCACATTCCGGGCGTGGCTGCGGCGCCTACCAGCCGGCTGCAATGGACGATGCTGTTCGTGGCGTCGGCGCTGGCGGGCGCGGTCTGGGCCATCGCAAGATCGCTGCAGGACGCGTCATGGGGCTGGGCCCGAAGCTCTGCGCAAGTCACATCCACCTAAGAACGGAATCCGAGCCGGTCCTGCTCAACAAAAAGTGATGCCTGCCGTTCACTGCGAATGCCAGGTCATGTCCACGCTCACCGGTATTTCGTTCTTGATTGGGATTGTCAACAACGAAGGTGGATCGATCTTGAAATCAGAAAGCGTTGCCGGTATGGTTCCCGTTATCCGGATCCGGGTTCCTTGAGCCGCCAGTTGAAACGGGACCTGCTTATACAAGGCGGTGTGACCGGCGAACTGGACTTCGAGATCGGCATGGATTGTAGCCGATTTGGAGGCCGTTTCGGGCAACTGGGTCCGCACGGAGACGATGGGAAACTCCGCGCCGCGCGTTACCTGAAGCATGTGAAGATCGCGGTTGCTGTCCCCCGAATCAAACGACTTGACGGGTACCGCGATCAACAAATCGCATTGCCCGGCATGACAGACGCCCTTGCCTCGCGCGGCGTGGCTGATGCCATCGGCGTGATGTAAGGGGTGAGACACATGATACGTGAGAGTGGATTGGTCAAGGACCCACTGGCTATCCGCTCGCGCCAGGGCGGGAGCCAGGAATAGAAGGGCCGTCAGCACTCGCCGATTCTTATTCATAAACCCTGCTTAGAATTTAATAGATACGGACACAACGGCGAGCCCATACGCCGCGGCCGTGACCACGGCCACCGCCCCATGCGCCTTGGCGATCCCATGAACCTTTTGTCCCTGGCTTTCCTGGTTAAAAGCCATCGCGCCCAAGATGGGGGTCAGGATCATCCCCGGGCCATGAATCCAGGCCAGCGCCTTGTGCAGGCGGATGGGGCCACGCGTCTTGGTGCCGGTTATCCTGGGTGCGCGGATAGCATAGTAGGCGGTGGTGAAATACAGGCCCGCCGTCGTCGCGCCCAGAGCACCATGTACGTCCCGGCCGGTCGCCGTGCTGTGCCTTCCACCAGCAAAGTTGGAAGCGGCGAGGGTGGCGACCAAAGGAGCGAGAGTTATCAAACCGAACCGTTGATGCATCTTGAGCATGTGCGAGCGTCTGTCGAGCCGCGCCTGATCCTGGGCACTTCCCTGGGTCTGAGCCGGAGGGAAGCCCAGATCTCCCAGGGAGGGTTGCCGTACGAAATTGCCGGAAGAGGCTAAGGCAATGTCCAGCGCCTGCCGGCTCCCCGCCGCGAGCGTGACGTTGGCGGTTTTGGCGGTAAACCCTGGCGCCGAGATTGAAACCTCGTAATCGCCTGGCGCGAGATTTGACACGATGTAGATGCCAGACGCATTGGTTTCGGTTTCCGTCGATTGACCGGTGGCGACATTCTTGACGGAGATTTTGGCGTTGGGCACAACGGCGCCCGCAGTGCCACTGACGGTGCCAGACAGGCTGGCGCTGGCGGCCTGCGCCCGCAGTGGGGCCGAGAACACGAGAGGAAGCACGAAAATCCCGACCCCAAGGAAGGCTGTCGCTGCTTTCACTCGCATTTGAGGTTCTCCTCCTAACTGGCCGCGCATTGCTGCACGCGTCTGGAAACCGGCGAGCAAAACCCAACCGGGCGCCCTTGCGGACTGGGCGGCGCCAGCATCCGCAGACACCGAAATCGCCAGAGCCCCCCGCGCGAGCTTATTTCGAGTATAGGCTCAATCCAACTCTCGCCGTACCTGTTCGACGGCCGGAAGCGGACATATCGACTCAATGGTCCAAAGGAATTCAGTAATATGGCTCTGCCAATCGTACAACTATGGCCGTACTGTGATTACAAAGGGGTCCGCCAGGGCACGGCTGAGGTCCCACGGGACGGCGGGCGGTTCACTTTAGGGGAGCCCGCATCGTTCCGAGCGATTCCCCAACATTTGACTCAGGGAGGTGCGCGCAATGAAAGGACCGGCAGGTACCAAGGCGTTAGCTTCCAGCGGACGCGGGTTGAGTGGGATACGGCGCCTGGGGGTGTCGACGCTGGCGGGGACTGCTCTGGCGCTGCTGGCGATCTCGGTGGTGGGCCAAATCGCAAGGGCCCAGGAGGCCCCGCCGACTGCGGCTCGCCCGGGTCTCACGGCCGCTCCCGTCCAGACTGCGGTAGCTACGCGGGATGAAACCCGGACGGCGCTGGCTGCCGCGCGGCGTGACATTTCTCCCGAGGAGTTGGGCGACCTGATGATGCTGCACAGAAGGTACCGCGAGGCTGTGGAGAGTTACGCGCAAGGGCCGGCGAATGACGCCAGTTTACGCAACAAGATCGGCATCGCTTACCATCAGTGGGGGCAACTGGAAAATGCCCGCAAGGCGTATCTGCAGGCCCTCAGGCTGAGACCCGCTTTCATGGAGGCAGCCAACAACCTGGGCACGGTCGAATACTGCAAAAAGAACTATCGGCGGGCCATTTCCTGGTATCGCAAGGCGCTCGGGATGGAGGAGCCCGACTCGCCGCAAACGGCTTCGGTGCTGATGAATCTGGGCATGGCTTGGTTCGCGCGCAAGAAGTATGAGAAGGCGAATCTCAGTTTTCAGACCGCGCTGCGGCTAGACCCGAACGTATTCGAGCATCGCGGCACGGTCGGCCAGATTCTGGAGGATCGCAACGTGGAGGAACGGTCGCGCTTTCACTTCTACCTCGCCAAGCTTTACGCCCGCCAGGGACGCAACGAGCTGGCGATTCAATACCTGCGGAAGTCTCTCGAGGAAGGCTACGAAGATCGCAAGGCGCCGTGGTCGCAAGACTCCGATTTTGCCACGCTGCGCCAGATGCCCGAGTTCCAGCAACTTGTGACTGTGGCGCCGCGCGTTCTGTGAACGCGTGTCGGTTGGTGCGGGGCGCTGCACGTGGCGCGCGGTATGAACTCCTGAGGGCAAACCGGGTACAGGCACGAACTTTCGCAAAGGCGGCGAATCGAGCCAGTCCCCGCTTTGCAGCTCCTTGCCTTACGGGTTCGATTTAGTGCTCCGCAGATACGCGGCGTGGAAGCCGGATCGCGTTGCGAATGATCGAAGGTTACGGTTCCAGCACGCCGGCGGTGATCAGCAGCTTATCCTTGTCCTGCTGGCGCCGGTTCACCGGCTCGCGCCAGTTGACGCGCGGCAGGAAAACCGATTCGTCAATACTGTCGCGGTAGCGGATGGCGATGTTCATCAGCGAATCGAGCAACGACTCGGAAAGCAGGTGCGGCTGGAGACCGAGATCTGCCAGCTTGGAATGCCGGGCATTGTAATAATGCTGTTCGGCCTCGACGCGCGGATCCGGCAGGTGCTGGATATCGACCTTGAGCGACAGCTTCCGCCCGGCCGCCTGCACCATGCGGGCCAAGTCCAGCACGGTGAACTGCTCGGTGAATTGATTAAACACACGGCATTCGCCCTTGGCCGGGGGGTTGAGGCAAGCCAGCTCAACGCAGCGGACGGTATCCCGGATGTCCAGGTAGCCGCGCGTTTGCCCACCCTTACCGTAGACCGTCAGCGGGTAACCGGCAGACGCCTGCACGCAGAAACGGTTCAGCACGGTGCCGAAGATTTCGTCGTAATCAAAGCGGTTGATGAGCGCTTCGTCCAGCGCCGTCTCGTCGGTCACGGTTCCGTAAACTACGCCCTGGTTGAGGTCGGTGGCGCGCAGCCCCCAGATGCGGCAGGTGAACAGCATATTGTGGCTGTCGTGCACCTTCGACAGATGATAGAAGGAGCCGGCCTGTTTGGGAAACGGCAGAACGTCCTTTCGGCCGTTGTGCTCGATGGCGATGTAGCCCTCTTCGATATCGATATTGGGTGTGCCGTACTCCCCCATGGTGCCGAGCTTCACCAGGTGGCATTCGGGCTGGAACTCCTTAATCGCGAAGAGCACGTTGAGGGTGCCCAGCACATTGTTCGACTGGGTGAAGACGGCGTGCTCGCGGTCAATCATCGAATACGGCGCGGAACGCTGTTCGGCAAAGTGCACCATCGCTTGCGGCTGGAACCCGCGGATGGTGGCGGAAAGAAACTCGTAATCGGTGACATCGCCCTCGAAGACTTCGATACGATTGCCGGTGAGTCGCTGCCACACGTCGACGCGTTCAGCCAGGGTACGGATGGGAGTGAGCGTTTCGACTTCCAGGTCCCGGTCCCACTGCCGGCGAAAGAAGTTATCGACAATTGCCACTGAATGGCCTTGACGGGACAGATAAAGAGCTGTTGCCCATCCACAATAGCCATCACCACCTAGAACCGCGATCTTCATTCTCTATCTCAATCCTTCCATTCTACGCACAATCTTTACAGTGAGATGCCCGCGAGTGAAAAGAGGTTACTCCGGATGTGCCGCAGGCGGGATTTATCGACGCAGCCAGGATAGCCCAGGCCGTGGCTCGCAAGCGCACAAAGCGAATTCGCAAACATCATGTTAGCAGTTGGAACAACCCCGGAGAGTAGCCCTTATGGGCTAGGGCGAATCACCCCTTATGGCTGGTCTGCCGGCCCTTACCAGTTACGCCGCGTGCGGCGCCTCAGGCTGCCGCGGTTTCGCACATGGCGAAGCTGCGGTCCAGCAGTTGGAGGCACTGATCCACGTCGGAGCGGCCCACGTTCATGGGTGGCGAAATGCGGAGCACGTTGCCATACATTCCGCCCTTCCCGATGATGAGGCGGTTTTCGCGCGCAGCTTCCAGCACCTGAGCGGTTTCGGCGGCCGCGGGCGTCTTCGCCTGCCGGTCGGTCACCAGCTCGATGGCCTGCAGCAGGCCCATGCCGCGAACGTCGCCGATCAGCTCGTGCCTGGCCTTCAGGTCTTCCAGGCCGGCGCGCAGGTAGGCGCCGGTGGAGGCGCAATTGGCGAGCAGGTCATGCTCTTCGATGTAATCGAGTACCGCGTTGGCCGCGGTGGCGGTTACCGGGTTGCCGCCAAAAGTGGAAATGGTGAGGCCCTTGAATGCATCGGCCACCTCGGGTTTGGCGACGGTAACGCCGACTGGGCTGCCGTTGGCCAGGCCCTTGGCGCTGGTAATGACGTCCGGCGTTACGCCGTACTGTTCAATGCCGAACCACTTGCCGCCGGTGCGCCCCCACGCGGTCTGCACTTCGTCGCTGATGAAAATACCGCCGTGACTGCGGATGATGCGCTCGACGATCTGGAAGTACTCCTTCGGCGGGGTGATGAACCCACCGACGCCCTGTATCGGCTCGGCGATAAAACCGGCGATGCGCCCGCCGGTGGAGCTGCGAATCAGCTCCTCCATATCCGAGGCGCAGCGCACCTCGCAGTTGGGATAGGTGAGGCCGAACGGGCAGCGGTAACAGTAAGCGTTGTGGGCGTGCACGACGCCGGCCGAAGCAGGGCCGAGCCGCCAGGAACCGACGCCGGTGAGCGACATGGCCATGGCGGAGCGGCCGTGATACGAGTGGCGCAAGGCCACGATTTCGGTGCTGCCCGTGTAACAGCGCGCGGCCAGAATAGCGGTCTCGTTGGCTTCCGTTCCACTGTTGGTGAAGAACGATTTGGTGAGCCGGCCGCCGGGCGTAATCGAGGCGATCTTCTTGGCCAGCGCCGCCTGCGGCTCATTGGCGAAGGCCGTGGAGACGTGCTGCAGAGTGTCGAGCTGGCGGTGCACCCGGGCGTTCACCTGGGCGTTGCAGTGGCCGACGCTCACGGTGACGATGCCGCCGAAGAAATCCAGGTACTGGTTGCCATCGGCGTCCCAAAGATACTGGTCCTTGGCCCGCGCCACTACCAGCGGCTCTTTGTAGTAGTGAAAAACCGCGGGGAACAGAAATTCCTTATTAGCGAGAATGATCTCGTCCTTGGTCATCGATCTTGAAGCCCCCTCCATTCAAGATACAACCGCGCGCTGCGCGAGGCGCGCGAAGGTCAGCGCCCCAGCTGTTCGAGGACGGCGGCCGCTGCTTCGCCCGAGGCGACATCGGTGGTGGCGTGGGTTTTGCGCTCCACCAATTCCACCCGCCCTTGCGCGAGCTTTTTGCCAACCACCACGCGGAAGGGCACACCGATCAGGTCCGCGTCCTTGAACTTCACGCCGGGCCGCTCGTCGCGATCGTCGAGCAGGGTGTCAATGCCGAGCGCCAGGCATTCCTGGTAAATGTTGCGAGCGGTTTCCATCTGCACCGTATCGGCGTTGTTCGCCGGCGTCACGATCAGCTCGAACGGCGCAATCGAGGGCGGCAGCACCATGCCGTCCTTGTCGTGATGGAGCTCGATGACGCCGCTGAGGATGCGGCCGATGCCGATGCCGTAGGAACCCATGATAGGGGTGATTTCCTTGCCGTCGGCGTTGAGGACGCGCAGCCCCATGGGCTCGGAATACTTGTAGCCGAGCTTGAAAATGTGTCCGATCTCGACGCACTTCACCACGGTGAGCGCGCTGCCGCAGCGCTCGCAAGCGTCGCCCGCCACCACCTGCCGCAGATCGTAAAGCTCGGCCTGGAAGTCTTCGCCCAGCGTCACATGGCGCAAATGGTAATCGTTCTTGTTGGCACCGGCGATCATGTTGCGGCGCCCGGCGAGCGCCCGGTCGGCGAAGATGGGCATGCTGTGCACGCCGACGGGGCCCAGCGATCCGGCATCGGCGCCGAACCACTGGCGGATTTCTTCGGGGTGCGCGGGACGGAACTCGGGATCGTTCAGGAAGGCGCCCGCCTTGGTTTCGCTCAACTGGTGGTCGCCGCGCAACAGGATGAGCGCCGGCTTGCCGTCGGCCACCACCACCAGGCTCTTCATCTGCGAGGTTTCGGGCAGTCCGGTGAAGGCGGCCACTTCGGCGATGGTCTTGCGGCCGGGGGTGTGGAACTCTTCCGGGCTTAGGTCGCTGGCGGGGTCGGCCGCGGCCGGCGGGGTGGGAACGGAAATCGCCTTTTCCAGGTTGGCGGAATAGCCGCAGTTGGGGCAGCGGGCCACGAAGTCCTCGCCCGCATCCGACGCCACCATGAATTCATGCGACTGGCTGCCGCCCATCGCGCCCGAGTGCGCGTCGACGGCCATATACTCCAGGCCGCAGCGGTCGAAAATGCGGCAGTAGGTCTTGTAGTGCTTGTCATAAGCCGCATCGAGCCCGGCCTGGTCCATGTCGAAGGTGTAGGAATCTTTCATCATGAACTCGCGAACGCGCAGTAAGCCCGACTTGGGGCGCGGCTCATCGCGAAACTTGGTCTGGATCTGATACCAGATCTGGGGGAGCTGTTTGTAGCTGCGGAGCTCGCCGCGGGCGATGGCGGTCATGACTTCCTCGTGTGTCATGGCCAGGCACATGTCGCGCCCGAAACGGTCCTTGAAGCGGAACAGGTTGTCGCCCATCACGTCCCAGCGGCCGGATTCCTGCCACACTTCGGCCGGATTCAGCGCCGGGCAGGAAAACTCCTGCGCGCCCATCGCGTCCATTTCCTGGCGCACGATGGTCTGGATCTTCAGCAGCGACCGCTGCGCCAGAAACAGGAAGCTGTAAATGCCGGCGGAGAGCTGGCGGATGTATCCGGCGCGTAACAGCAACTGGTGGCTGGCAACTTCGGCTTCGGCGGGAAGCTCGCGCAGTGTGGGGATGAAGAGCTTGCTCCAGAGCATAGTTTCAGAGGGGTAAACCCTGATCTTAGCATGGTAGAATTGAAGTCTTTCCCGATGAAAATCGCCATCGCCGCGGATCACGCCGGATTTGTCTTGAAGGAAAAGCTGCGGCAGATGCTGGCCGCGGACGGTCACGAGGTAACGGATTTCGGACCCGCGAACGCGGAATCGTGCGATTACCCGGATTACGCGCAGCCGGTGGCGAGCGAGGTTGCCGCGGGGCGCGTCGAACGCGGAGTGCTGGTCTGCTCCACCGGCATCGGCATGGCCATGGCGGCGAACAAGGTCGCCGGCGTGCGCGCGGCGCCGGCCGTTTCCGAGGACGAAGTGCGGCTGACGCGCGAACACAACGATGCCAATGTCTTGACCCTGGGCGCCCGATATGTGGACGAGGAACAGGCGTGGAAAATGACGCGCATATTTCTGCACACCGATTTTGCCGGCGGCCGCCATGCGCGCCGCGTGGCCAAGATCGCGCAGATGGAACAGCCGCCGCGCGGCGGCCGGCCGTGAACAAAACGGCCCGCAACGGAGGATTTCGATTCTCATGACGCCGACACAACAGATGAAGCGGCCCCTAGCCGAGGTAGACCCGGAGGTGGATCGAGCGATCCAGCAGGAGGTGGAGCGGCAGCACGCGCAGATCGAATTGATCGCGAGCGAGAACTTCACCTCCGAGGCGGTGCTCGAGGCCACGGCCAGCGTGTTCACCAACAAGTACGCCGAAGGGTATCCTGGCAAGCGCTACTACGGCGGGTGCGAGTACGCCGACGTCGTCGAAAACCTGGCCCGCGACCGCGCCAAGGAATTGTTCGGCGCCGAGCACGCCAACGTGCAGCCGCACTCCGGCTCGCAGGCCAACCAGGCGGCGTATGCGGCGGTGCTGGCGCCCGGCGACACGATCATGGGCCTGAACCTGGCGCACGGTGGCCACCTGACGCACGGCCACCCGCTCAATTTTTCCGGCAAGACATACCACGTGGTGCCCTACAGCGTCCGCAAGGAAGACGAGTGCATCGACTATGACGAGGTGGAGCGGCTGGCGCGCGAGCACAAGCCAAAGATGATCATCGCGGGGGCGAGCGCATACCCGCGGACGCTCGATTTCGCGCGGTTCCGGCAGATCGCCGACTCCGTGGAAGCGGTACTGCTGGTGGACATGGCGCACATTGCGGGCCTGGTGGCGGCGGGACTGCATCCCAACCCGTGCCAATGGGCCGACATTGTGACCTCGACCACGCACAAGACGTTGCGCGGGCCGCGCGCCGGGATGATCCTGTGCAAACAGAAGTTCGCCACCGCCATCGACAAGCTGGTTTTCCCCGGCGTGCAGGGCGGGCCGCTGGTGCACGTCATAGCCGCCAAAGCGGTCTGCCTGCGCGAGGCCATGCAACCCGAATTTGTGGAATATCAGAAGCGGGTGCTGGCCAACGCGCGCGCGCTGGCCGCAAGCATCCAGGACGCAGGTTTCCGCCTGGTCTCCGGGGGCACGGACACGCACGTGATGCTGGTGGATGTTTTCTCCAAGGGCGTGCGCGGCAAGGAGGCGGAAAAGACGCTGGACCGCGCGCGCATCACGGTGAACAAGAACGCGATTCCGTTCGACACCAACCCGCCCATGAACCCCAGCGGCATCCGGCTGGGCTCGCCGGCGGCGACCACGCGCGGCTTCGGCGAGGCCGAGATGCGCGAGGTGGGTGGGCTCATCGCGGAAGTGCTGGGGCACGTCGACAACGAAGAGACCGTCGCGCGCGTGCGGCAAAAAGTCGAGGCACTGACGGCACGCTTCCCGCTGTACCAGTGGAAGAAGCGGAAACCGGCGGGGAACTCCGCCGTGCTGCCGGAAAGCGCAGTGCAAGTAGGATAGGCCTTTAGGCCTTTGTAAGTTTCCAAACATGGCGCTGGACATCGTCATCGATGGGCGGCGGATGCGGGACTTTGGCATCGGCACGTACATCCGAAGCTTGGTACACGCGCTCAGCCGGATCGACACGGCGAACCACTACACGGTGGTCACGGGTCCGGGCGAGCTGCGGGTATGGGGCGCGCTACCGGATAACTTCCGCATTGCCATTTACGCAGGGGACGATCACGCTTACTCGGATCACTTACTGTTTCCCCTGTATCTGCGGCGGCTGAAGCCGGACCTGGTTCACATTCCGCTGAATCGGGTGCCACTGCTGATGATCCGGCCGTACGTGGTGACGATTCACGACATGGTGAACTTGTTTTACGACGAGCAAAGGCCCGCCGCCGCGCGCATGTACCTACGGCGCTTCCGTTTTCGCCGCGGCCTGACGCGCGCCAGCCGGGTGATCGCGGTCTCCGAGGCCACCAAACGCGACGTCGAGAATCTGTTAGGTGTCCCTCCCGGCCGCATCACGCGGGTGTACAACGCGCCGGATCCCGGTTTTCTGGGGAGAGATCCGGCGGCAGGCGAAGAAGAGCGGCGCCGCATCATGGAGCGCTACCAGATCGACCGCCCGTTTCTGCTATATGCCGGCGCCATCCGGCATCACAAGAACATCCCGCGCTTGGTGGAAGCTTTCGCGGTGTTGCGGGAGCAATTGGCGGCGCACCCGGTTTATGGCGACCTGCGCCTGGTAATCATCGGCGACACCATCTCGCAATATCCCGCCGTGCGGCAGGCCGTGCTCAAAAGCAAGATGGAGCACGCCGTGCGCTTCCTGGGCTTCGTGCCGTTCGAGACGCTGCGTTGTTTCTACGAGGCGGCGGCGGCGTTCGTCTTCCCTTCGCGCTATGAAGGTTTCGGACTGCCTCCGCTGGAGGCCATGGCCTGCGGCACCCCGGTGGTCACCTCCAACGTAAGCTCGCTGCCCGAAGTGGCAGGGGACGCTGCGATGTTGGTGAATCCCGGAAACGTGTTCGACATCGCGCGCGGCATCCGCGACGTGCTGACCGACGAGCCGCTGCGCGCCGAACTGATCCGCCGCGGCCGTGTCCAGGCCGCCCGCTTCAGTTGGGAGCGCTCCGCCCGCCAGGTGCTCGAGATCTATCGGGATGTGGCGCGCGAGCGGTAGTACCCAGGTCCTCAAGGCAGGCTGGGCTTTGTAGCGAGCGATGATTTTGGCGGCCGGCGATTACTGATTACTGTTGTCCAGTGCCGCGATACTTCCGGACTACATCCCTGACAGGATGGTACTATGGCAGCTAGGACGTATCATCCATTCATCAAACCTAAGTTGTACATATCAACTATTTACACCTCTTTCGTATTGTGACCTCCAGCACATAGCGCGCCTCCGAGCGGGAAACCGGGGTACCGTAGTCAGCGTCTTGACTTACATGAGGGCACTTCGAGAGGGCACCCGACGTAACAAGTGGCCCGCTAACGCTAGTTCCATCATGCGGGTTCGATTCAGGCGCTAACCGTTGGAGATCTGAAGAGGCGGAGTCGTCCCTGATGGGCAGTGATTTGGTAAATGGCAGGTAAAGTGCCTAGTTGGTGAGTGGCTGGGTAGCATTGCGGTTTCCAGCCAGAAGTCGAGGAAGTTTGAGGAAAGGATCCAGGATTATCATGAGAGTTACATCACTAACACACAGGCGACTGGTAGTTACCGCGATTTGCGGAGCTGCGGTTGCCCTGGCATTGGGCGCATCACGCGCTCGAGCCGACGAAATCGACAAGCGAACCGTCATCACCGTGAATCAGCCCATGCAGATCACGGACCAGCTTCTTCAGCCTGGCAAGTATGTATTCCTGCTTGTGGGCGGTCATTCCGACCGGTACACGGACCGCGATACAGTAGAGATTTTCAATGGCGACCAGACGCATGTGATCGACACCGTTATCGCGGTTCCAACCTATCGAGTGCAACCGACCAGCAAGGCAGCATTCAGTTTTTGGGAGACGCCGCCTGGAACGGCCAGGGCGCTACGGGATTGGTACTATCCGGGCGATAACTACGGACGTGAGTTTCCTTATCCGAAGAATCCCGTGATGCTGGCTGAGGTGCACACGTGGACTCCGACGCCAGTGGCGGCAACTCCGGCACCGGCTCCGGCTCCAATGGCCAAGACCGAGCCAGCGCCGCAGCCGCCAGCACAGGTTGCGGAGGCCGCTCCGGCTCCGGCTCCGGTGCCAGCACCAGAGCCTGCGCCAGCCCCGGCACCCGCACCGGCGCCGGCTGCACTGCCCAAGACGGCTAGCCTATATCCGGCGATAGGGCTGGCTGGCCTGCTGCTGGTCGGCTTTTATGGCCTGCTGCGCCTGAGACGCACGATATCAAGTTCGTGAAAGACGGCGATAATGTTCAAGGAAACGGCGCCCGGCTGTTCATACGGGCCAGCGCCGTTTCCTTTCTCGCGCGTCGTTCGCGGCAAACTCGACGATCCCGAGTTATAACTGCCTTCGACCCGGAACGATCGACGTTCCGTCACGATGGGAGTTTCATAACAGGAAGGAGCCAGTAATCTTATGGCATGGCAAGCAAGCACTAACATCCCGCAGGGAAGACGGCTGGCGTATCCGCGGGTGGTAGTAAGCATGATTTGTGGCGCTGCGGTTGCCCTCGTGCTGGCGGCGCCCCGTGCTCGTGCGGACGAGTGGAATAAGCGAACGGTCCTCACGGTGAATCAGCCTCTGCAGGTCAGGGACCGGGTTCTCGAGCCCGGCAAGTATGTGTTCCAGCTTCTCGATTCGCAGTCAAACCGATTCACGGTGCAAATCTTTAACGGCGACCAGACTCATATCGTCGATACTGTCTTCGCAATTCCCAGCTACCGCCTGGAGCCGGCCTCGAAGACAATATTTACCTTCTGGGAGACACCGCCGGGAACCGCCAGGGCGTTGCGTGATTGGTACTATCCTGGCGACACGATCGGGCGGGAGTTTCCATATCCGCAGCATCCGAAGGTGTTAACCGCTTCGCTGAACGCGCCGGCTCCGCCTCCGATGAAGCCGCCGGAGGCGGCAGCGGCGCCGGCGCCGCGCGAAGCTCCTGCAACGCAAAATCAGCCCACCGAGATGGCAGAGACTCCCGCCCCGGCCGCGCCGGCGCCGCAACCTCAACCCGCCGCCGAGGAACCGGCGCCCACGCCGGCGGCGTTGTCCAAGACGGCCAGTCCGTATCCCACGATAGGGCTGGCCGGCGTGCTACTTGCCGGCCTATACGGCTTGCTGCGATGGAGGCGGGCGATGTACGTTAGATGATGGCGGCGAAGCGCAATGAAACGGTGTCCAGCAGCTCGAAATCTCGGACTCGCTGGCGCCATTTCATTGTTCGTGAGCCTGGCGGTTGCGCTCCCGCAACAGGGACTTCAGCCTTATACCATCCGCAGCGATGTGCGGCTAGTGCTGCTGGACGTGGCGGTGACGAACCATAAGGGCGGATTAGTGGACGGACTTAAGGAGGAGGATTTCGACGTCACCGAGAATGGGCTTCGCCAGCCGATCACGGTGTTTGCCAACAACGATATTCCGGTCACGGTGGGAATTCTGGTGGATGAGAGTTTAAGTATGGCACCGAAACGCGACGAGGTGCTGGCCGCCGCCGAGACCCTGATTTCAAAAAGCAATCGCAAAGACGAGATTTTCATATTGAACTTCAATGAGCGGGTGACACGGGGGCTGCCGGACGGCGTGCTTTTCTCGGACAACGTCAGCCAGTTGCGCTCCGCGCTGCGGCGCGGGATGCCGGAGGGTAGGACGGCGCTCAACGATGCGATCGTCGACGGGTTGGAACAATTGGATATGGGGAGGCGCGACAAGAAAGCGCTCGTCGTCATCAGCGATGGCGGCGACAACGCCAGCCACGCGAAGCGCCGGGAGATGCTGGACCGTGTCGAGAGGAGTCTCGCCACCATTTACGCGATCGGGCTTTCCAGCCCCGGCGATCCGGACCGGGACCTCGGTCTGCTGAAGGAACTCGCCAGAACCAGTGGAGGGGAAGCCTATTTCCCCACCGACCTTTCCAGTCTGGCTACGATATGCAGCGGCATCGCAAAGCAGATCCGCTCTCGCTATACCATTGGCTACGTACCGCCGCCGGGGACCGTCGGCGCGCTGCGGCACATTCGCGTCTACGTATCGGCTCCGGGTCACATCGGGCTGATCGCTCGCACGCGCGCCAGCTACCGCTATGAACCAATCGAGAGTCAGGATAGTAATTAAGCCCCGGCACTTGGTGGAGAAACTGCTCTTAGTTGCCGGCCTGATCGGTATTGGCATCTGGGCTGGAGCATGGGTAAGCACCACTGTCTTCCAGAGCTGGCAGAATTTCGCATTCGAATGCCGGCTGCGGCGGACTTCGCCAACCTTGGTGCGCTATGTGATCAATCAAGGGAAGCGACTGGTGGCAGCGGAGGAAGCCTGGTGCGGAGTCGGATCCGAGCCATCCACTCTTCCCGCGCCGCCCATTGCGCCGCGTGCGCATCCACCGCGGCGCATCCCGCATGACGGGTTAGTCGGCCGTCTCGTGATCCCACGGCTACACTTGGGTGAAATCGTTCGCGAGGGAGACGGCCAACGCACGCTCAGCCTGGCCTTGGGCCACATCCCCGGAACGGCCCTCCCCGGCCAAGCCGGGAATGTTGGCGTGGCCGGTCACCGCGACACTCTGTTTCGGAGTCTCCGCTCAATCGAGAGAAACGATCAGATCCAGTTTCAGACTCTGGAAGGCAGTTATAACTACCGGGTGGAAAGCATTGAGATCGTCAAACCGAACGACGTCCGCGTGTTAGCCCCAGGACGTTATCCCGAGCTGACCCTGGTTACCTGTTATCCATTCTATTATGTGGGCGCAGCGCCCGATCGCTTCATCGTGAAGGCACGCCAGGTATCGCCATAGGTTGGCGTTGCCAAATGTGGCAGAATCATCTTGCGCCGCCCACGCAGGTTAGCGGCTTGGGCAGTGAAAAATTTACTCTCCCCGCCTGTGAAGTTGAGTGCTCCAAAAGGGTCAATCAGCACATCTCCAGTATTCTCAGCATCGTAACCGGCGTGGCAGACAAGGTGCTCAGTGTGTCGTGAGTGGCGAGACAAAGCCGGGGGCCACTGAGGAGGGTAGCGAGTTATGACCGGAAGAATCGACAGTTCTGAGGAACGGCCCACCGGGGCCACAGAGCGCCGGCCGGCGCGAGGGGACCTGTTTTGGCGCGCGGCCATCGCGCTGGCGTTGGCGGCAAACGTGATTCTGTTCGTGAATATCCACCAACTTGGCGCCCGCGTCGCGGAGCAGAAGGATGCCGCGAATGCGCAGATCACCAAACTCGGCGATCTTATCGCGCGAAACAGCGAGGAGAGCGCCCAGCGCGTGGCATCCCTCGCCCAAGAAGCGCACGAGTCGGCGATAGCGGCGGAAGAGCAAGCCAAGATCGATCTGCGCAGAACCAATGCAAACCTGTCCGCCAGAATAGCCCAGGAAACCAGGAAACACCAGCAGGAGCAGCAGCAGGAGCGGCAGCAGGTGGCGGGTCAACTGGATGAGCTGAAGCAGGCCAGTACCGCGGCCAATTCGAAGCTCGATCAAATCAGCGGCGACGTTAGCGGCGTCAAGGGGGACGTCGCGTCCGCCCAGTCGATATTGGACCAGCACGGCACCGAACTCAAGCGGGTAACCGGCGATATGGGCGTGATGAGCGGCCTGATTGCCACCAACTCCAAAGAGCTGGCCCAGTTACGACAGTTGGGCGACCGCACCTATCTGGAATTCGATCTGAAAAAGAACAGCCCCGCACAGAAGCTTGGCAATATTCAGTTGCAGCTTGCCAAGGCCGATCCCAAGAGGAACCGTTTCACGCTCGCTGTGCTGGCGGACGACAAGCGGGTGGAGAAGAAGGACCGAACCATCAATGAGCCAGTGCAGCTATACGTGGCGGGTAATCGCCAGCCCTATGAAATCGTCGTCAACGATGTCAAGAAGAACGAAGTGACGGGTTACCTGGCGATTCCCAAGGTGACCATGGCGCGGCGGTAAGTCGGCCACGTGACGCTAGGGCCGGTCGTTTGTTATGACCGACCGGCCCTAGAGGTGTATGATCCCCCGCTGAATGGCCAGCGTTGCCGCCTGCGTGCGGTCCTGTGCACCCAGTTTGCTGAGAATGTTCTTCACGTGGTTTTTGACAGTGTGCTCGGCGATTCCCAGGCTGTAAGCGATCTGCTTGTTGGCTAGGCCTTGCACGATTAAGCCCAGCACTTCCAGCTCGCGCCCGCTGAGATCGGGGCGCGGCACTTGGGCCGCCAGGGCCGCCGCCACTGCGGCTGGCAAATAGGTCTGGCCGGCGTGCACGGCGCGAATCGCCTTGAGCAGTTCATCGTGCAGCACGTCCTTGGTGAGGTACGCCTGCACGCCCGCGGCCAACGCGCGCCGGATGTCTTCGTCGCCGCCGTAGGTGGTTAGCGCGATCATGCGTGCGTTGGGAAACTCGGCGCGAATGGCGATCGCCGCCTCCACGCCTCCCATCCCCGGCATGCGCAGGTCGAGCAGGGTCACGTCCGGCCGGTGCTGGCGATAAAGCTCCACGGCCTGCTGCCCGTTGGACGCCTCGGCCACCACTTTCATGTCCGGCTGCATGTTGACGATGGTGGTGACGCCCACCCGCGCCACCAGGTGATCTTCGGCCACCAGAATACGAATCGGTCCGTTCATGGCAAGGGGACGCTCACTTCCACTTCGGTACCCGCACCGGGCTGGCTGGCCAGGCGCAACTCGCCCCCGAGCCGTTCGGCGCGCTCGCGCATGCCAATCAGCCCGAAGTGGCCGCCGTGCACGGCAAACGCGTCGCGCTCCTCGAAACCGCGCCCGTCGTCCAAAATGCGCAGGCGCAAGCTTTTGGCATCCCGTTGCAGCTTGATTCCAATTTTATTCGCATGGGCATGCTTCATGCTGTTGGTGACCGCCTCCTGTGCGATGCGCAATAGCTGCTGCTCCATTTCCTGGGGAAGCGGCTGGCGGTTGCCGCTCACGTCTACCGACACCTCCACCGCCTGACCCGCCGTCCACAGGCGGGTGCCGGCCTCCAGAGCCGCCGCGAGGTCCCGGTCTTCCAGCACCGAAGCTCGCAGGTCCATCATGGAGCGGCGCGCCTCGGTGAGGCTGTGTCGCGCCATGCGCTGCGCCATCTGCAAATAGCGGCGCGCCGGCGAATCGTCCTCCGGCATGCACATGGCCACCGCATCGAGCTGCGACGAAATCCCCACGAACCCCTGCGCCAGCGTGTCGTGGATCTCCCGCGCCAGCCGTGCGCGCTCGTTAAGCACCAGCGCGAAACGCGACCCGATTTGCCGCAGCCGCATGCGGAATCCCAGCCACACCAACCCGCCGAGCAGCGCCACCGCCAACACGCGGAACCATGCCGTTTCGTAGAAATGCGGCAGCAGCACGAAGGCATAGGATGCCTCGGCCGACAGTGCGCCGGGAACTTGGGCCCGCACCAAGAAGCGATAGCTGCCGTGCGGCAGGCTGTTGTAATTGGTCACACGGCGGGTGCCCGCCCACACCCAATCGCGGTCAAGACCCTCCAGCTTGTACCAATACTGCACCCGCTCCGGCGCGCTGAAATGAAGCGCGGTGTAGCGCACTTGCAGCCGGTCTGCGCCCGGCGCCAGCCTAGCCGGCCGGCTCAGGTCCACTGGCGCTCCGCCCGCCGTGATTTCCACCACGTGCACTACCGGCGCGATCCTGGTATGCGGCCCGGCCCGCGGATCGTAGACCGCCATCCCGCGGGTGGTGGGGAACCAAATGGCGCCCTCGCGCAAGCGGGCACCACCCGCGCTGGCCGGGTATTCCGGCGCGCATTGTGCGCTGCGCAGGCCGTCCGCCACGCCATAGTTCACCGGTTCCAGAGTCTTCCGCTGGCCCGCCGCGAACTCCGCCAACTGGCTCTTCCACACCCGGCAAATACCTCGCGTGGTGGCCAGCCAGAACGATGCGCCATCGTCGATGATCTTGGTCACGTTATCGCTGAGCAGCCCGTCTTTCTGGGTGTAGTGCAAGAACCGGCCGTCGCGAAACGAATTCAGGCCGCCGCCGAAAGTGCCGATCCACAGCGTGCCGTCGTGGTCTTGGTATATCGAGCGCACGGCATCGCTGGAAAGCCCGTCGGCCGTCGTGAAGCGTCGCCGCTCCTGCCCCCGGATGCGCCACAGGCCTTGGCCGAAAGTGCCGGCCCAGACCGCCCCATCGCGGCCCAGGCACAGCGTCACGACCGACGCGTTCAGCACCGGGTCGGCGGCCTGGAGGATCGCGAACCCGCTGCCGCCGGATCGCGCCAATCCCGCCGCTGTCGCCAGCCAAATCCGCCCCGCGTTGTCCTCCAACGCGTCGTACACGTTGTATCGGTTGAGCCGGTCCGCCGGCCGGTAGACGCGGAAAGAGCCGTCATGCATCACCGCCAGGCCGTTGCGCGCTCCAATCAGCAGGTCGCCGGAGCGCGTTTCCGAAATCGAGAAAATGTCGTTATCCGGGAGCCCATCGCGCGCGGTATACACTCGCCGCTCGCCTCCGCTCGCCAGCATCAGCCCGCTTTCGTGGAATCCTACCCACACCCGCCCGGCGCGGTCCTGAAACGCCGTCGTGGGGGCGGCGCTCGGCCATCCCTCGCTGCGGCCATAAACCGTGAACACGTCGTCGCGCAACCGGCTCAGGCCCGAATTATCCCCCACCCAGAGGTTGCCCTCTCGGTCCTCGGCGATCGAGCGCACGGAAACCACGCCGGTTTCCGCCAGCGCGACCGTGAACCGGCGGCCGTTGAAGCGCGCCACGCCTCGATTGGTCCCCGCCCAAATGTAGCCGTAGCGATCGCACCATAGGGCGCGCACCAGCGGATCTGGCAATCCCTCGGCTGCCCGGTAGCTGCGCAAAGTGCCACCGGCCGAAAACGCCATTACGCCGCCGCTGGAGCCGATCCAGATGGTGCCATCCGCGCCCGCCGTCATACAAGTGACGAACCGTCCCGCCAACTGCGCCCCCTTGATCACCGGGGTGAAGCCTTTGGCCGAGAGCAGCCCCACTCCGCTCAAGCCGGCTACCCAGAGCTGTTGGTTCCGGTCTTCCACCACCGCGCGTACCGAAGTCACCGGCAATCGTGGCCCTGGCGCGTAGTTGGTGAAGCGTCCGTTTTCCAAGCGGCTGAGCCCTACACCTGCCACAATCCACAGTGCGCCTTCGTGATCGGCATAGAGGCCCGTAATGGCGTCGTCCGGCAGGCCGTCCTTGGTCGTGAAGGTGCGGAACCGCTTGTCGCGGTACTCGGTCAGCCCGCTCGCCGTGCCAATCCACAATCCCCCGTCCGCAGTCGCCGCCAGCGCAGTGATCGAATTCGATGGCAGGTCGCCATCGCTTTTGTCGAAGGTGGTGAACTCGTACCCGTCAAACCGCGCCAGCCCTTCGTCGGTTCCCAGCCACAGATATCCGTCGGCGGTTTGCGTGATGGCCTTAACCGTGTCCTGCGGCAGCCCGTCGGCCTGACTCCAGACCGTGCGCGAATACTGCGTCAGGCTCCGGTGCGGGTCAAGTGCCCACCCACCCGATGAGGCGCCGCACAGCATCGCCGCCAGCGAGCATCGACCGAAATGGCGCCGTATCCGCATCTGCACTTTCGCCCAACAGTATAGCGCCTCGATTTCCAGCGCCGGAATGTGCGGCTCCCACCAAGGGCCCGCGCCGTGCCACTATGGTTTCTTACCTATGTGGCTCGGCATCGATATCGGCACCGGCGGCTCGCGCGCCCTGCTGGTGGATGAGCGCGGCGTGGTCCGCGCGGGTTGCACAGCTCCCCACGAAGACATGACGATGGCCCGCCCGCTTTGGGCGGAACAGCGTCCGCAGAACTGGTGGGACGCCGCAGTCTCGGCCGTCCGCCAGGCACTTCAAGCCGCCGGCGTCTCCGGCAGCCAGGTAAAAGGCATCGGCCTCTCCGGCCAGATGCACGGCTTGGTCATCCTCGACCGCGACGGCCAGGTAATCCGGCCTTCGCTCATCTGGTGCGACCAGCGCTCCCAGCCGCAGGTGGATGCGGTCAACGCCAAACTTGGCCGTGAAGCCATTCTCCGCTACATCGCCAATCCCGTGCTCACCGGCTTTACCCTGCCCAAGCTGATCTGGGTGCGCGACCACGAGCCCGAGAACTTCGCCCGCGTGCGCCAGGTGCTGCTCCCGAAGGACTACGTGCGCTTCCGCCTCACCGGCGATTACGCGACGGAGGTTTCCGACGCCTCCGGCACCGCGCTGTTCGACGTGGTTCGCCGCCGTTGGTCGATGGAAATGATGGATGGGCTCGGCCTCGATCGCGCTATTCTGCCGCGCTGCTATGAATCGCAAGAGGTCACCGGCGTAGTGAGTGCCGAAGGTGCCGCGCTGACCGGCCTTGCCGCCGGAACACCGGTGGTGGGCGGTGGCGGCGATCAGGCTTCCAGCGCCGTCGGCAACGGCATTGTGGAGCCCGGCATCGTCTCCTGTACCATCGGCACCTCCGGGGTGGTTTTCGCCCACATGGAACAGGTGGCGTACGATGCGGCCGGCCGCGTCCACACCTTCTGCCACGCCGTGCCCGGCAAGTGGCACGTGATGGGCGTCACCCAAGGCGCCGGGCTGAGCCTGCAATGGCTGCGCAACCAGCTCGCCCCGGGCACCTCCTACGATGCGCTCACCGCCGAGGCTGCGCAGTCGCCACGCGGTTCGCGCGGCCTATTCTGGTTGCCTTACCTGATGGGAGAGCGCACGCCGCATCTCGATGCCACCGCCCGCGGCGGCTGGATCGGCCTCACCGCCGGCCACAAGCGCGCCGACTTGATCCGCGCCGTAATCGAAGGCGTCTCCTACAGCCTGTGCGACTGTCTCGAAATCGTCGAGGGGCTGGGCGTACCGGTGGCGAGCGTGCGTGCCTCCGGCGGCGGCGCCCAGAGCCCCTTCTGGCGCGGCCTGCTGGCGTCGATTTTCAACCACAGTTTGGTCACCCTTGCAACCCAGGAAGGTTCCGCCTACGGCGCCGCCCTGCTGGCCTTGGCCGGCACCGGCGCCTATGCCTCGGTACCCGAAGTCTGCCGCGCCGTCATTCGCGAAACCGAATCCATCGTCCCCGTCGATGCCGACGCCGCCTTCTACGCCCGCGCCCACCGCGTCTACCAAGCGTTCTATCCGGCGCTCAAACCGCTGTTCGGGCAGATTGCGGAATTGGGCTAAGACCGGCGCTCCTGGCGTGGGCGTTGGTGCCCGCGGGCTAGCGCCCGGCTTCGATCCGGTCCATCAAGCTGTGCACCAGAAACTGGTGCGCTTCCTGAATGCGCGCGGTCACGGTATGAGGCACCAGCAAGGCGCAATCCGCCAACTCCTTGGTCTTGCCGCCCCCGCAGCCCAGAAAGGCGATGGATCGCAGCCCTAGCTCTCGCGCGGTCTCGAGTGCGCGCAGCACATTGGGCGAGTTGCCGCTGGTCGTGAAGACGATCAAAATGTCGCCGGCGTTCGCCAGGCCGCGCACCTGGCGCGCAAAGACCTGGTCATAGCCGTAGTCGTTACCAACCGCGGTCAGCAGCGATGTGTCGGTATTGAGCGCTATGGCGGCCAGCGGCTGCCGGTCGTCGATGTACCTTCCCATCAGCTCGGCGGCGAGGTGCTGCGCCTCCGCCGCGCTGCCGCCGTTGCCGCAGATCAGCAGCTTGTGGCCCCCGCTTAAGGCATCCGCGCACCAGGCGCCGGCCGTCTCCAGCGCTGGCTCTAGCGGCAGCAGGGTTTCGTAAACCGCCGCCGCCTCTCGCAAGGCCTTCTGAAACCGAGTTTCAACGGGCATTCCTCCAGTCAGTGTAATGCTTCATCCGCGCGTCCGCCAGTCAAGCCAAAAAAGCGCGCGCGTCGCGGCAGGCTGGAGACTCTCGGCTGCTCGAAGGATTCCGCGGCACCGGAGCGTCCCTTATACTGGCAGTGACGGGTCAATGATGGGGTCCTTGGTCCGCGAGTGCCTCCGGTTGCCCTTGCCGCGTTCGGCCATCAGTAGAGATGCAACTTCGACTACTCCTACTTCTGCTGCTGGCGGGAACCGCCTTCGCTCAAAGCGATTTTGGTGAACTGCGGCTCACCGTCACCGATTCCAGTGGCTTGCCGGTGCGCGGCCGGGTGGATGTGGCTAGCCAGGCAACCCAATATGCTCGACGCTTCGTCGCCGATGCCGAGGGTCACATCGTTGTCAGGCGCCTCCCATATGCCACCTATACACTGAACGCCAGCTATCCGGGCCTTACTCCGGTCTTGCAACTGGTGGACGTGCATTCGGAAATCCCCATTGAATTGAAAATCACCCTTGGCGTCGCCCAACTGAGAACCGCGGTGACTGTTGCTACCGAAAGCACTCTTCTCGATGCCGCCAACTACGCCTCCGCCAACCGGATCGGGGCTGCGACCCTCGAAGACCGTATCACGGCCCCGCCCGGCCGCTCGCTGGCGGATTTGGTAAATCAGGAGCCGGGCTGGCTGTTTGAAGCCAACGGAATTCTTCATCCTCGGGCTGAGGAATATCAGGTTCAGTATGTGCTCGACGGTCTTCCGCTCACCGACAACAGATCGGCTGCCTACGTCCCCGATTTCGATGTTGACGATGTGCAGGAGATGAGCATTTTGACCGCGGGCTTCCCGGCCGAATATGGCAGGAAGCTGGGCGGCGTCATCGAAGTGCAAACACAGCGCGACTCGCGCCCTGGCTTTCATGGCAAAGCTGTGGCCTCGGGCGGCAGTTTCGACACCGCCAGCATGTACGCAGAGGGCCAGTACGGGTGGGGCCGCAATACCTTCACGCTGAGCGGGTCCGGCGCGACGACCGATCGTTACCTCGATCCGCCCGTGCTGCAGAACTACACTAATCATGGTACGCTGGCCGACCTGATGGCTCACTATGAGCGCGATTTGACCGACAAAGATAGGATCGGCCTCATCTTACGCCGTGAGCAATCGAAGTTTCAGGTCCCGGACGAGATTGTTCAAGAGCAAGCAGGCCAGCGGCAGGACCGCCAGAGTTTTGAAAGTGCCGCGCAGTTCTCCTATGACCACATCTTCTCTCCGAATGTGCTCGCGTTTCTCCGCGCCATGACGCGGGATGTTACTGCCGGCTATTGGTCGAACGATTTGTCCACGCCCATGATTGCCGGCCAGGACCGCGCCTATCATGAGCAGTATGTCAAGGCCGCGATTTCTGTCCATTCGGGAATTCAGGAATGGAAGATGGGTAGTGACTTCGATTACGCGTCGATCCAGGAGGCGCTCAGCTATCGGATCACGAATCCAGCGCTGTTTGACCCCAGCACGCCGCTTACATTCAGTTTCTACGGTCACGCTCCGGATCGCGAGCAGAGCGCCTTCGGCCAGGACGAGATCCATTGGAAAAACCTGACACTGAGCGCCGGCCTACGTTTCGACCACTATTCGCTGATGGTCAATCAAAGCGCCTGGAGCCCGCGTGCCGGAGTGGCCTACTATCTGCCGTGGGCCAACATCGTCTTCCGCGCGTCGTACGACAGAGTCTTTCAAACGCCGCCGTTTGAGAACCTTCTGGTGTCGAGCTCTCCGCTGGTTACCAGCCTCAGCGATCAGGTTTTGCGGCTGCCCGTGCAGCCGGCGCGCGGCAATTACTATCAAGCCGGCTTCGGCCGGACTTTCTTCCAACACATCAAGATCAATGGAAACTTCTTCTGGCGCGGCTACCGCAACTACCCGGATGACGACCTGCTGCTGAACACCGGGGTCAGCTTTCCAATTACCTTTGCGCGCGCTGACATCTATGGCGCCGAAGTAAAGCTCGATCTCCCGCGCTGGGGGCCATTCTCGGGCTACATCAGTTACTCCAATGAAAGAGGGAACGGTTACTTCCCGGTCACCGGCGGCTTGTTCCTGGGGGATGAAGCGGCACAAGCCATCAGCGCTGGCAGCGCCGTGTTTCCCGTGTCGCAAGACGAACGCAACGCCGTCCGGGCTCGTTTTCGCTGGGACGTCACATCGCGCCTATGGACGGCGATTGGCGGGACCTATGACAGCGGGTTGCCGATCGACTTCGACGGAACTTATCAGGAAGCTGCCGCGCAATACGGGCAGGCCATTCTCAACCGCGTGAACTTCTCCGACTACCGGCCCTTTCCCCTGGTTTCTCTGGACGCGTCTCTGGGCGTAATCTTCCGCCGCTCTGAGCGCTATCCAATGCGGTTTCAGGTGGATAGCACGAACCTGACAAATGAAATCAACGTAATCGACTTCGCAGGCCTGTTTTCCGGGACCGCAATCGCCCCTTCCCGAAGCGTCACCGCGCGGCTGCAATTCGGTTTTTAGTGGGGCGTATTTCTGATCGTGGAATGGGTAGTCCAGCTTGGCATCGTCGCATTGATGGGGACTTCCCCGGCGATGGCTCAGACTTACGCATCAAGAAATGTCGAGACGAATCTCGACACGGCAGGCAGGACCGCCCGTGCTAGGCTCACGCCCCGTGGCATTTCTTGTACTTCTTACCGCTGCCGCAAGGGCATGGGTCGTTGCGGCCCACCTTGCGGCCGGCATTCACCGTTTTCGGAGCGCTGGCCGCGTCCCCGCCCGCGAACTGAATATCCTGCAGTTCCTTTTCCTTCTTGCGCTGAATATTGCGCGTGAAGTCCTCCATAGTGCTCTTGGCCGCCTGGCGCTGCAGTTCCGCTGCGGTGGCGCTGGCCGATCGGGGCTGCTGCGGCCCTCCTTGCGGGCCCAAGGAACCGTTTCCGTCGCCGCCTTCCTCCTCTTCACCCTCCTCCGGAAACGGCATCACGGGAGCGTTCTGCGTCACCTGCAGGAAGTACAGGTAGCGCACGGTTTCGTCTTCGATGCGGTCCATCATGGCGCTGAACAGCTCGAAGGACTCCTTCTTGTACTCCACCAGCGGATCTTTTTGCCCGTAGGCACGGTTGCCGATGCCTTGCTTCAGCTCGTCCATCGACAGCAAGTGGTCCTTCCACTGGTTGTCGATCACGTTCAGCATCACGATGCGTTCGGCGTGCCGCATCGTGTCGCCGCCCACCAACGCTTCCTTCTCCTCGTATTTCTGCTGCAGCTTATCGGCGATCGCGTCGGACATCTCGTCGCGCGTGAGGTTGGCCAGGTCCGCCAGGTCGATCTTGGCGCCAAACTGGCTCAGCACGTCGTTACGCAACGTGCCCAGGTCCCAGGTATCGGGATGCTTGGCCACGGGGCAGCGCATGTCCACGAACTGTTCCACGAGGCCCCGTGTCATGTCCAGGACGTGCTCTTTCTGGTCCATGCCCTCCAGCAACTGGCGGCGCATGCCGTACACCGCCTGCCGCTGCTTGTTGTTGACGTCGTCGTACTCGAGGAGGTGTTTGCGCGCTTCGAAGTTCTGCACTTCGACGGCTTCCTGCGCCTTGGCGATGCGCCGGGTGATCAGCTTCGATTCGATCGGCACGTCCTCTTCCATGCCCAGGCGCAGCATCAGTTTCTGCATCCGCTCCCCGCCGAAAATGCGCAGCAGGTCGTCTTGCAGGGAGAGGAAAAACTTGGAGCTGCCGGGATCGCCCTGGCGGCCGGCGCGTCCGCGAAGCTGGTTGTCGATGCGCCGCGATTCGTGCCGCTCGGTGCCGACGATGTGCAGGCCGCCCACGCCCACAACCACGTCGTGCTCCGCGTCCGTCTGCTCCTTGAACCGCGCAAACAGTTCGTCCCACTTGTCGCGACGCACCCGGTAGAACTGGTCGTGGTGGGTGAAGTAATAGAATTGTTCGTCGGCGACGTACTGCGCCTGGTCTTCCGGCAGCCGCTCCGCCAGCTTGTCCTTCAAGCAGGCGTCCTTGGTCATGAATTCCGGGTTGCCGCCCAGCAGGATGTCAGTGCCGCGGCCGGCCATGTTGGTCGAAACCGTCACCGCGCCCTTGCGTCCCGCTTGCGCCACAATCGACGCTTCACGCTCATGGTTTTTCGCGTTCAGCACCTCGTGCCGCACGCCCATCCGTTTCAGAATGCCGGAAAGCCGCTCTGATTTCTCCACTGAGATCGTGCCCACCAGCACCGGCTGCCCCGTCTCGGTCACCGCCTTGATTTCCTTGGCGGCGTTGCGAAACTTCTCCTCTTCGGTGCGGTACACCACATCCTGGTTTTCTTTGCGGATCAGCGTGCGGTTGGTCGGGACCACGGTGACATCCAGGTTGTACGTCTTCTGAAATTCGGCTGCTTCGGTTTCCGCTGTGCCCGTCATCCCGGCCAGCTTCTTGTACATGCGGAAGTAGTTCTGAAAGGTGATGGTTGCCAGCGTCTGGTTCTCGCGCTGGATTTTGACCCCTTCCTTCGCCTCCACCGCTTGGTGCAGGCCGTCCGACCAGCGCCGGCCGGGCATCAAACGCCCGGTGAATTCGTCGACGATGATCACCTCCGGCCCTTCGTCGCCGTCCTTGACCACATAGTCCCGGTCGAGTTGGTACAGCACGTGCGCGCGCAAGGCCTGCTGCACGTGGTGATTGAATTCGATGTATGCCGGGTCGTACAGGTTGGGGATGTTCAGCAGCTTTTCGACTTTGAACACGCCCTCTTCGGTGAGCGCCGCGCTTTTGTGCTTTTCGTCGATGGTGTAATCGCCGGTGGTGTACATTTCCCCCGGCTCCCTGCCTTCGATCACTTCGCCGCGGACCAGTTTCGGAATGATACGGTTTACCTTGTAATATTTGTCGGTCGATTCCTCGCTCGGTCCCGAAATAATCAGCGGCGTGCGCGCTTCGTCGATCAGGATCGAGTCTACTTCGTCGACGATCGCGTAGTGGTACTCGCGCTGTACGCAATCTTCCAGCCGAAACTTCATGTTGTCGCGCAGGTAGTCGAAGCCGAATTCGTTATTGGTACCGTAGGTGATGTCGGCGTTGTAAGCGTTCTTGCGCTCCTGGTCGTCCAGGTCGTGGACGATCACTCCTACCTGCAACCCCAGAAACCTGTAGATACGGCCCATCCACTCCGAGTCGCGCTTAGCCAGGTAATCGTTCACCGTCACCACATGAACGCCCTTGCCCGCCAGGGAGTTCAAGTAGCACGGCAGGGTCGCCACCAGCGTCTTGCCTTCGCCGGTTTTCATTTCAGAGATGCGCCCGCGGTGCAGCACCATGCCGCCGATCAACTGAACGTCGAAGTGCCGCATGTTCAGCACCCGGCGCCCCGCCTCGCGCACCACCGCGAAGGCTTCGATCAGCAAATCGTCGAGCGGAGCGCCTTGCGCGATCCGTTCCTTGAACTCGATGGTTTTCGCGGCCAGGTCGATATCCGAAAGCTCGCGCATCGACGCTTCGAGATCGCCGATTGCCGCCACCGTGGGCCGCATCTCCTTGATCTCGCGCTCGGTTTTGGTGCCAAAAAGCTTTGCCAGGACGACATCAACAATCATGCAGTTCTCGATGAGAGGGAAAAGCCCGTAAATTTCATTTTACTCCGTAGCGCCCGCGGGTCTCGCTCTGTTGCCTGCGACCCCTGTTGCTACCATCGAATCATGGCGGGTACCGCGAGCCGGGTCTCGCGCAGAGTCCTCCTCGGATCGGCGCTGGCCGCCCTCAAGCTGGCCGCGCAGGGCAAAAAGAGCGTTGCGTTTGCCCCGGAATGGCTGAGTTACGAGGACCCGACCACCGGGCTCGAAGTGGTTCGCCTCACCGATCCTGCGCATTCCAGCGGGCTGCCGGCATATTACAACCGCGCCGTGGCGCACAACAGCACCGGCCTGCTCTATGGCACCGACCGCACCGGCCAGCCGCAGGCCTTCCACCTCGACCTCAGAACGGGCGAGTCGCGCCAACTGGCCGAAGTCGCGGAACTGGATATCGCTTCGTTGGCGCTTTCCCCCGACAGCCGGTCATTCTGCTGCTTTGCCGGGGGATCTCTGCTGCACGTCAGCCTGGGCACCTTGCGGCAGCGCGAAATCTATCGGCTGATGGACGGCTGGGAACGCTGTCCTGGCATGAGCTTGACACCGGACGGCGTGCACGCACTCCTGGCCGAGCGGCGCGGCGAAATCTCCCGTTTGCGGGCTGTCTCCCTGG
Organism: Bryobacteraceae bacterium; assembly: GCA_049587755.1. Lineage (GTDB taxonomy): Bacteria > Acidobacteriota > Terriglobia > Bryobacterales > Bryobacteraceae > Bog-375. The sequence continues at coordinate 75,857 of JBAVEN010000052.1, forward strand.
CACGCGGAATTTCCCGCACCGTGATCGAAGGGCGGTTTGCTATCGAGCATCCCCAGGCCCGCCCGGGGCGCGATCAGATTTTGTACCGGCAAGCCGGGGAAGCGCTGTGGCTGGTGGATTCGGGTGGGGCCAACAACTGTCGGCTCAAGCTGGCGCCGGGGCGCATCGGCTCAACTCTATGGAGCCCGCATGGAAAAGTCATCCAGTACCTGAATTTCCCGGATGATCCCGCGCAGTTGCACTCCATTCGCGAATTCTCTCCCGATGCCGGCGCCGACCGGCTGGTGGCCAAAACCAGCCAGTTCGCCTGCTTCAGCGCTAACCGCGATTCGTCAGTGTTCGTCGGAGCCAGTGCTAACCGGTCCTCGCCTACTGTGCTGTTGCTGCTACGCATGACCCGCCGCGAATTCACCCTATGTGAGCACAAAGCCAGCCACCCTGAAACCGTGGCGCCGGTTTTTTCCCCCGACAGCCAGCGAGTGCTCTTCCAAAGCGATCGCGATGGCCACTCGGCCATTTACAGCATTCGTGTAGACAAACTGGTCGAGCCAACCGTGGCAGACAGCGGTTAGTGCTAGAACGTGAGCCGCGACTGGAAATCGATGCGTCGGTTGTTGGCCACCGATCCCGCCATGCCGCCGCCACCCGGGAAACCGCCGCCGAATCCGGTGTTCACGCTGGTGGGTTCCAGGAAGTACGGCGATGTGATGACGCCCTGGTATTGGCCGGGGTTGAAGTGATTCAGGATGTTGGTGAAGTTCACGCCCAGCGTCAGGTTGAAGCGGTGCTCGGTAGAGTCGCCGAACATGCCGCGGCCCCCACCGCCGCCGCCCCTCATGCCACCCGGACCACCGCCGCCGGGAGGCCCGCCCCCGCCGGGACCACGCCAGCCGCCGCCTCCACCGCCGCTGCCCTGCGCCTGATTGCCGCGTATCGCGCCGAAGCCGAATACGCGGTATATGCGCATATTGATCGACACCAGGCCCGGCATCGTCAGGTAATTCCGCGGAACCAGATTGGCCGGATTCGCCACGTTATACGAAGTTGTGAAGTTGCCCGCCGGCGAGCAGACCACATCGCCCACGAGAACCACCCCCGCGGATCCGGCGCACGGCGCGCCGGTCGCGAAAGCCGCCCGCGCGTTGGTGATCGTCGTGCCGTACACGTCCGTCCCGTCCAGCACATCGTACGGTTGGCCCGACCGCACCGTGATAAACGGCGCCACGCGAATGCCCTTCGGCCCAAGCACCGATCCCACCAGTAGGAAATTGTTCCGCCGGTCCAGATTCGAGCGCCCGTAATCCAACGCGAAGTCGTATGGGTCGGTCGGGGTCGAGGGCAAATCGTTGGCATAGGTCCGCGAATAGTTTCCGAACAGCGAAACCCGCCGGCTGAAACGCGTGTTGAAGTTCGCCAGCAGCATCTTTTGCCGCAGATACCCTCCGGACTCATACTCGAATATGTTACCCGCGTTGTAGCCGTACGGGAACACGCCGTTGGTCGCGTTGAGCGGCTCCAGCGGGTTGTAGGTCCCCGGCACCGGCGAGTTGATCGGCACCGTCTGCGCCAGGTGTTCGGATCGGTTGTTGGTGTAAAACACCGAGGCCGTGGTGTTGCGCGGCAGTTGCCGCTCCACGCCGATGGCTTCCTGCATGCTGTAATCGGCGCGCAGCTTCGGGTCCACCACGTACTTCAAATTCTCTCCCGCGCTCAGGCTGGAGACCGGCGGGACGTTGCCGGTGTAAAACGTCGGGTCGTACACCGTATATTGAAGCTGGTTAATCCCGTTGTCGAGGTACGCGTTTTCGAAATCGCCCAGCCCGACGCGGTCGTAAAATATGCCCGCCCCGCCGCGAATCACGGTCTTCTGCGGCCCCTTCTTGGCCGAGCCGGGCGCCCAGGCGAAGCCGAGGCGCGGCGCCACGTCGTGATGATCGCTCTCGAGCGTCTGCACTTCATAGCGCAGGCCCAGGCTCAGTGTGAAATTGGGCTTCACCTTCCAATCGTCCTGGATAAACGGCGCGCCATCGTAGCGGCGCTCGCTGACGTAGGCGAGCCCGGACTGGATCGTATATCGCGACGGGCCTCCGCCCAGCGCCTGGATCTCCGCCCCCGTGTACCCCGCGTTTTGGAGCGACAGGAAGCGCATATATTGTTCCACCGACGTCAGGTTCTCGGTGACCGGATTGCCATCGGCGTCCGTCTCCACCGTGTTGCCGGCCAGCAGCACCGGTTCCAGACCGCCCAGGAAACTGAACGAACCGTTAAAACCGTTGGGATTGTTGTTCTGGTCGCTGTCGCGCCGCACGCGCCCGCCGACTTTGATCTGGTGCGTGCCGTGCGAGATCAACGTGAAGTTCGTGAGCTCGAAGTGGTGGGTAGTGTCCCGGTAGTTACCCACCCCGTTGCCGCCCGTTATGAACGCGTCCACCACGTTGATCGAGGGAATCTCGTTGCCGTCCGACGCGCTGGAGTTGCGATAGAACTGAAACCGTGTCTCGTTGACCACGTGCGGGCCCAGAACCGCATCCTCCGTGATCATCAGGTTCTGCGCATTGTTGTTGGTATTGTAAGCCAGGTTGCTGGTGTAAGGCGGCGGCAGATTGACGCCGCCGAGGCCGTTGTTGTCATGCGAGCTGAACCGCTCTTCGAACCTCACCGTCAGCGTGTTGTTGGTGCTCAATTGATAGTCGATGCGCGGCGACAGTGTGGTGTATGCCAAAGGCGATACCACCGCCGTGCCCACCGCAGCCGGTTCCAGGGTCGTAGGATCCACATAAGTGGCGTGGGTGATCGAGTTGTCGGTGATGTCGCGCCGGTTGAAGTCAACAAAGAACGAAGTCTTGTGATTGAGGCTCCCGCCGAGGTAGCCGCCGATCATCCGGTTCGAGTAATCCGGCTTATTGGCCGCCAGCGGGTTGCGCGAGTCGAAGACGCCGTTGGCATCGTTCAGGAATAGCATGCCGTGCAGTTTGTCCGTGCCCGGCTTGGTGAGAATCTCGATGCGGCCGAAGCCCAGCCGGTCGAATTCCGCCGAAAAAGGGTTCTGGTTGATGCGGATCTCGCGGATCGATTCCTTGGGCGGAAGTTCGCCGCCGCTGAAGCCGTCGATGTAGATCTGCCCGCCGTTGGGACCGGCGCCCGGCCCGGCCAGCGCCTGCAGCGCATCCGATAAGTCATCCGGATCGTCCGGCAGCGCCTCCAGGTCCTCTCCCTTGATGACAATCGCCGAGGCGTTATTATCAGCTTCCACGCTCACGGACGGTCCCGCTTCGGCCTGCACCGTTACTTCCTGCTTTTCCGCTCTCACCGCCAGCCGGATCGACATCTGCACCGTGCCGCCGCCCACGTTGACTGTCTTCGAAAACGGCGCGAAGCCGGGATACGCGACTGAAACCGTGTACTGTCCGGGCGCCAGGCCTGGCACGGAAAAGGTGCCATCGGCCTGCGTCTGCGGCGTCTTGGTGACGCCAGCGCCCGTCACCGTCACATGCGCGGCCGGGATCACGGCGCCGGAATCGTCGAGCAGCACGCCGCGCAGAGCGCCGGCTGCCGTTTGCGCCGGAAGATTGACTGCCCCCACCAGCGCCACCAAGAGAAAAAAAAGAATTACTCGCCTTTTGCCCATGCTTCCTCTGTACGTCACTTCTTCTCGCTCGCGACCCGGTGCGTCCCTCGCTCCTAGTTGCCCTCGGCTTCCTCGCCGCCGCCGCCCAGGTTCCAGCCGCCCATGATGTCGCGGGTCGAATTGGGCGATGCGGTCAACAGCGGCTCCACTCCCGCCAGCATCATGATGCCGGTCAGGTGCGTGCCGTCGGTGCCTTCGGTCGTCGAGACCATAATGGCCTCACCGTGCTTCAGATCCGCTAATTGCGCCGCGGGCAGGTGGTCCAGCATCTGCTTGATGTCGCCGCCGCCACGCCCGCCATAACCGCCGGGTCCGCCGTAGCCGCGGCCGGCGCCTGCCGCGCTCTGCGCTCCCCGCGGCCAGTTCCCGCCGCCACGCGACTCTGCATTGCCGCCGGCTCTCTCGGCAGCGTTGTAGCGCCGCGCCAGCATCATCGCCATCTGCTCCGGCAACCTGCGAATCACCGTATCCGGCGTGATCTTTAGCACCACCCATTTCTTCGTGGCCAGGTCCTTGACCCTCAGCGTGCCGCTTTGCACATCCACCGCACCGATAGTCGCCGCGATCTGCCGGAACGAACCCGAAACCACCTTTTCCGCCGCGATCGTCGTTCCGTCCGCGCTCTTGTTGCCCAGCGCATGCACTTCGTCCCCCACGCGAATCTCGTCCAGCGTTCCAGCCTTGGCGTCGGGCAGCTTCGCCGAATCCGGCGCATAGCGAAGAAGCTGGGTGGCTGCGGTCGTTTGCACGGTGTACTGGCCCCTCCCTGCTTTAATCACGATGGTCTTCGCCGCCGGGTTGACCTCGGTGACAATTCCCGTCGTCCCCCGCTTCTGCCAGTCTTCCTGCTCCTGCGCGTGCACCTCGGCCACGGCGGCCTTGGTCAAGACCAGCACGGTACGAGCTTCGAATGACTTCTGATCGGTCCCAAACTGTCCGCTGGCCGCCACCCGGTCGCCGGCCGCAATCTCCCTCAAGCCGACCGGAGCGGCCTTCTTGGCGTCGGTCTCGCCGGGAGGAAGACGAAGCAGAAAGGACTTCTCGGTGGTCTTTATCGTCACAGCGGCGCCCTGGTCTGTTTTGAGCGTGATCTGGGCACCGGAAGCATCCACACTGACTACCGTTCCGATTATCCGCACGCGCACCGGCGCGGGCGCCGTCTGGGCCCGCGCTCCAACACAAACCAGCGCCGCTAAGACCATGATTCCGAGAGACTTCATTGCTTTGATCAATACCTGGAGGCTTCCAGAATTGAGGGGCGTCGCTGCTCTACTTAAGGTTACACGCGGGGGAGGGGCCAGCGAGGCAGGTTCCAAAATGGAAAAGCCGCGGCAGCTTCCGAAAGCTGCACCGCGGCTCTTGTTTGCAATTGGCTGAGAGCTACTTTGTCTCTCCGGTGGTCTTCTTCGCCTTGGTCTTCGTCTTGGGGGCCTTCTTCTTGGTGGTCTTCGTGGTTGTCTCATCGGCAAAAGACACGGACACCGTAGCGGTCAGGAAGGCCAAGCCGAGCATCAGAGTCATCAGTCTCTTCATTTCGTGCGGTTCTCCTTTGGAGGGTTGGACGAGTTGCCTCGTCTTCACTAATCATAACCAACCGCACATGAACCACCCCTTAAACGCAAATTAAAACGCCTTCATGTGCGATATCTAACAAAAAGAGCCGCGGAAGCCTTCTGGAAGCTGCTTCGCGGCTCTTTTTGCAAACTGGCAGAAAGTTACTTTTTCTCTTCTGTGGTCTTCTTTGCCTTGGCCGGCTTCTTGGTCTGCTTTTTCGTGGTCTTGGTGGTGTCCTTGGTGGCGTCGGTGGCAAATGCAGCCGTCGCGGTCGCCCCGAGGAAGGCCAAACCGAGCATCAGAGTCGTCAACTTCTTCATTCTTGCGGTTTCTCCTTTTGAGAATGTTTGACGAGAAATCCCCGTCAGTTGCCCATCATAACCACTGGCGGGTTAAAGATCGTCATAAATGGTGATTAAAATACCTTAAGCTCTGAAATCACGTCCCCTGTCGATTTTCGGCGATTCGCTGCTTCTGCTTTCATCTCAATTACTTAGCGCCAAAAGCCGCTGCTGGGATGCGGGCCCGCTGGATCCCCGGCTGCTAGATTCGAAGCGAGATGAAGAAGTCCGATATCGCCAAGCGGATGGCGCGTCAATCCAAAACCAGTGTCGGCCAAGCCGCCGACTGCCTGGACCGCCTCGTGCAGGAAATCGTCACCAGCCTCCGCCGCGGAAAGGATGCTAGCCTGCCCGGTCTCGGAAGACTCACCGTCAAGCCCAACGGAAACCTGGAGCTCGATCGCAAAGGCCGCCGCCGTGATTGACTCGCCCGTGCTCGAAGGATTCGCGCGCGCCGTTCTCGGCGGCCTAGCCGAAGGCAAGGCGGTGGAAATCGATGGGCTGGGCACCTTCTATCCCCATCCGGTGACGGGCTTCCGTTTTGCGCCGCACACGTATCCCGCCATCTTCATCGCCTATGGCGCCGAAGACCGGGACGCCGCGGCCGCGCTTTATCTGGCGCTCGAACACGCCGGATTCAGCCCCTGGATGGACAGCAAGAAACTGCTGCCGGGCCAGAACTGGGCGCGCGCGTTGGAAGCGGCCATCGAGACCTCGGATTTCTGCGTGCCCTGTTTTTCCTCGCGCTCGGTGGCGAAGCGCGGCGGCTTTCAGGCGGAAATCCGCTACGCCCTGGATTGCGCGCGCCGCGTCCCACTGGACGAGATCTTCCTGGTGCCGGTGCGTCTGGATGCGTGCCGCGTGCCTCGCTCCATCCAGCGCGAGTGGCAGTATGTGGACTTGTTCCCCGACTGGGGAGCCGGGGTTGCGCGCTTGATCTCCGCCATCCGCGCCGAATGGGAGTTGCGCCGCTACCGGCGCTTCATGGCACGATGACCGCGGCGCCATCGATGGCGTCCCGCTTAACGGCCTGCAGCGCCTGGTTGGCTTGATCGAGCGGGAACACGGTAACTCGCGGGCGCAGGCCGATCTCCGCCGCAATGCTCAAGAAATCCCGCGCGTCCGCACGCGTCATGTTGGCCACGCTGCGGATCTGCCGCTCGCCCCACAGCAGCCGGTCGTAGTCAAACTGCGGAATGCGGTCGAGATGAATCGCGTTGATGGCTACCACGCCGCCTTTGCGGAGGCTCGCTAGCGCCGCCACCACCACGTCGCCCGATGGGGCAAACGTCACCGCCCGGTCGAGCGCGGCCGGCGGCCGGTCTTGCTCCGCTCCCACCCAGGTTGCGCCGAGCGATTCCGCCAGCGCGCGGTGCCCGGCGCCGCGCGTCGCCACATAGACCTCGCAGTTCCACGCCTGCAGCACGGCGATCGCCAGGTGCGCCGAAGCGCCGAATCCGAACAACCCCACCCGCTCGCCCGGTTCCACTCCCGCCACGCGCAGGCTGCGGAAGCCGATGATGCCGGCGCACAGCAACGGCGCCGCGTCCAGATCACTTAGGCCCGGCGGCAGCGGGTACACAAAATCCGCGCGCGCCACCGCGTACTCGGCGTAGCCGCCATTAACGTCGTAGCCGGTGAAGGTGGGCGCATCGCACAGGTTCTCCGCGCTGTGCCGGCAATACCAGCACGCGCCATCCGTGCCGCCCATCCAGCTCACGCCCACTCGCGCGCCCTCCGCCAGCCCGGCCGGTGCGGGTGCCGTCACCTCACCTACAATCTGGTGGCCGGGGATGAGAAACGCCCGCCGCGGCGCCAACTCCCCTTCGACGATGTGCAGATCCGTGCGGCACACGCCGCAGGCTCGCACCCGCAGCAGCGCTTGGTCCGCGCCCGGCTGCGGCGTCGGAGCGTCTTCGATCGCCAGCGGCGACCCCGCCACATCGCCGGGCTGCCGCAATATTGCGGCCTTCATGGCTTGCGCTCCAATACTTCCACCCCGGCCGCCTTGCCGACAATCACTTGCTGCGCCATCCCGAGGAATAGCCCGTGCTCCATCACTCCAACCGTCCGATCCAACGCTTCCGCCAATTCCTCGGCCGACCCGAATCCGGCGAACCCCGCGTCAAGGATGTAGTGCCCTCCGTCGGAAACAAAGGGCTGTCCGTCGTCCCCCAGGCGCAGGCGGAATTCGCCGCGGATCGCGCGCAGCCTTCGTGCCGTCGATTGCCAGCCGAACACCGCCACCTCGACGGGGATCGGGCCTTCAGCGATCCGCAGCCGTTCCACAACCTTGCTCTCGTCCGCGACGATCACCAGCCGCGCGGTGGCGCTGGCCACGATCTTTTCCCGCAACAGCGCCCCGCCCAGGCCCTTGACCAGATGGAGACTGCCGCGCTCCACTTCATCGGCGCCGTCAATAGTGAGATCGATGCGCTCATGTTGCGCTAGGTCCGAGAGGCGGATTCCCAGCTCGCGCGCCAGCGCCGCCGTGTTTTCCGAGGTCGGCACGCCGATGATGTCGAGCCCCGCCGCCACCCGCCGTCCCAACGCCCGCACCGCCAGCGAGGCCGTCGTACCGCTGCCCAATCCCACCACCATGCCGCTCTCGACCAACCCGGCCGCGCGCTCCGCCGCCTCCAACTTCTCGTTAGCCGCTGTTTCCGCTGCCTTCGCCATGGCCCGATTATACAGCGATGACGATTCCACACTCTCCCGCCGCGCAGGGCATTCGCCGTGTTCCAATGATGAGGGAGTAAACTTCTCATGTCCTTCCGCGGCGTGGATTACTTTCTGGTGGATTCGCTGTTCAGCGAAGAAGAGCGTATGGTGCGGCAGACCGCGCGGCGCTTCGCCGACGAGCGCATCCTTCCGCTGATCCGCGACTGCTACCGCGATGCCCGTTTCCCCTCGGAGCTGATTCCGGAGCTGGGCGAGCTCGGCTTTCTCGGCGCTAACCTCGAAGGCTACGGCTGCGCGGGCATGAGCAACGTGGAGTACGGGCTCGTCATGCAGGAGCTGGAGCGCGCCGATTCCGGCATTCGCAGCTTCGTTTCCGTGCAGGGCGCGCTGGTCATGTACCCCATTCTCACCTTCGGCTCCGAGGAGCAGAGGCGACAATGGCTGCCGCGTCTCCAGAACGGATCTGCGATCGGCTGTTTCGGGCTGACGGAGCCGGACTTCGGGTCGAACCCCGCCGGCATGCGCACCACCGGCAGCCGCGATGGCGCCGGCTGGGTGCTCAACGGCGAGAAAACGTGGATCACCAACGGCGGCGTGGCAGATGTGGCCGTGGTGTGGGCGCGCACTACGGAGGGCATCGCCGGTTTCCTGGTCGAGCGCGGCACCCCGGGCTTTTCGACCAGCGACATTCACGGCAAGTGGTCGATGCGGGCCTCGGTGACCTCCAGCCTGTCGATGGCGGACTGCCGCGTCGACGACAGCGCGCGTCTGCCCGAAGCCAGGGGCCTGAAGGCGGCGCTCGCCTGCCTGACGCAGGCGCGCTACGGCATCGGCTGGGGCGTGATCGGCGCCGCCATGGACTGCTACGAGACCGCCCGCCAGTATGCCATCCTGCGCAAGCAGTTCGACAACCGGCCGATCGCTTCCCATCAACTGGTGCAGGAAAAACTGGCGTGGATGATCACCGAAATCACCAAGGCGCAGTTGCTGGCCCTCCACGCGGGCCGGCTCAAGGACCAGGGCAAGCTGGAGCCCGCGCACGTCTCCATGCTGAAGCGCAACAATACGGCCATGGCGCTCGAATGCGCGCGCTTAAGCCGCGATCTGCTGGGCGCCAATGGCATCACCGACGAGTACCCCGTGATGCGTCACCTCTGTAACCTGGAAACCGTGAAAACCTATGAGGGCACCGATCACATCCACGCTCTGGCGATTGGCGAGCGCGTAACCGGCATCGCGGCATATAAGTAGCCGGCCCTAACAGCAACTGTTTGAGGAATTTGGCGGACCTGGTGAGATTCCGGCGCGATATCCCAGGGTCGCTCCGGCGGTGTTGCGGTCGAGGAGTTGCAGAGACTAACCGGCCATTGCTTCTCTAACCTTCTCTGCAATCTCTTTAAGCACTGCCACGAACTCTTCCGGTTTGTGCTCCTGCAAAATGTCGTAGCGCGGGAGCAGAACGCCGTTTGCACTGGTGTCGTTAGGATTCTTATAAAACGTCCCAAGTCGGCTGATTGCCTGTTTGCACGCGGTAAATTCGTCGGCGCCTAAGGCTTTGACGGCTCTGGCCGGGAGCGAGAACAAAATGTTTGTATTGGTAAAGGACAAAAGGGAAATGAAGTCTCCGTTTATGTCCACGCCGTAGGAGATCTGCGTTGGAAAACCCTTGAACATCAGATCGGACGAATCGAGTTCCGCAAACAGCGCCCCGGCGAGGTCCGTGTGTTCCTGGTTGCGCTCCCGAATCTGCGCCTTTAACTCCTCCTCGGTAAGTGGCGGCCGAGGAGGAGGCTGGTACGACTTCTGCCCTTCGACTCCATAAAGGCTGGGGATAACTATTTCATATCCGTCATGTTCGTAAAGCTCGAGCTCAACGCCATAGATGGAGAACTGACTTTTCTGGTTGACGTAGCTGATGAGCTCCTTCAGACTTTGATCCATGGAGTCCATCGCGACCACAAATATGAAGTTCCCATCCTTCAGATTCGTGCCCATCTGAGCGGACATAGAATTGAAGGCTTGGTCGTCCAGATGGAAATATTCGATCACTTTCTCCCGGTAGCCCATTTTCCAAAGGAGCTGGACATAGTGGTCAAGCTTTAGACGAAAGCTTTCGAGATCCGGATGCTTCCACAACGACGCGCCATAATCGAGTACCTGGGCCACAACCCGCCGCTTGTCGGTATTCGCGTAAAGTTTGGTTTCAATGACGTATATATCGCCATCGTTGTCAACGGCTAACGCGTCTATAGGACCAGAGGAGGTCTCAAACTCGCGCGCGATTACCAAAAGGCGCTTCTTCTCCTCGATCTCGTAAACCGGTATGGCCTCGGGATGCTGGCTTATGTACTCCTGGAGATCTTTCTCCTTCCCAAAGTCCGATTTCTGGACCATGGTCGCGGAAGCAATGCCCTTCCTGGAAATTATGATTGGCATATTGAGTGGCACCTAAAACTCATCTGCTTTTAGCTCGTACCTCGGGGTCCCTATTATACACCTGCTCGGTGCATATTCAGACGATGGAGTTCTATACCTTCTAGGTGTGGCTTGCGGTCCACGCCCTTTACGTCCTGGCACCTAGGACGCTCAGGCGGCGAGGGGCCGGGGTCAAGGCACAGCCGTCCGCCGTGGAAGACAGTCGACGTATGCGCGGGCAACACCTGTGGCACTACACGCCCAGGTGGCCGACCCGGGCCGCAACGTGCGCGCCCGCTGCGCCGAACGGCTGACTCACATCTCTGCCTTCACCTCGTCCACAGCCGCCATTGTCACTATGCCTCTCCGGTGGCACGTAGCTTTATGCTTCCTGCCAACTTTCTCGCCGCAGCCGGCGCAGCGACGGACCTTCTCACGGCCAAGTACAAATACAGCTATGATCAGTCCCACCCCGATCAAAAACGCCGGGCCGCCGAACACCGGCACAATTACGAACGAAAAAAATACCATGATCAGCAACGAAACCACAATTCTGGTTAGCAGGTTCATACTTCACCTCGAGCCCGAAGTCGAAAATGCGGGAAAGCTCCGCCTCTCACCGTTTTGAGCCTAACACGCTTAATCATAATTCAGACAATTCTGTGCCATTTCATTGAATGGGTGACTATCACGACGACAGCAAAACGTTGCGGTTGCCGAGCCGCGCCCAACTCGGCGGGCGAACGACGCCAGACCGGCCAGGCGAAAGGTGACACCACACCTCCAGCCCGCCAACCCGGGCGCAACGCGCGCGCCCCCCCCTGCGCCGATCGTGTGGGACCGTGGTGGGCTTGGGGATCTCCATATATAGGAACCGACGACTTCGTCGTGCTACGAAGACGACGACGGCAGCGAAGATTGTCCCCATTCCTCCCACACTCCCAAACGCATGGAAACAAAAAGGCGAATCGTGGGACTGATTGGGGTCCACTATCCCCAGAGCAATCAAGAGGATCCGGTCGTTTTGGAGCCCAGTTGGCCCCCAAACGGACCCCGGAAGCGAGGTTGTGGACACTACACGGTCCAAATCAATCCTGCATGTCTATGTTTTGTTGGGGTTTAGTTTGGTGGACCTGGTGAGATTCGAACTCACGACCTCTTCCATGCCATGGAAGAAATATCAATCGCTTGCAGACAGTTTGGCGCGCCCCCGCGCGGTAGCAGGCTGTTGCGCGGCTTCGCAGGCAAACTTGCGCTTTCGCAATATTGCGAATAGACTGGGATCGAGTGCCCAGGACCAGAGCCGCCCTCTACCGGGAGGAAGACGGATCATGCCCGTTCGTCGAGTGGTTCGACAAGTTACCGGCGAGAGTACAGGACAAATGCTACCTCCGGTTGGAACGCCTGCGCGAGATGGGCCACGAACTGCGTCGACCCGAAGCGGACTTCCTGCGCGACGGCATCTACGAACTGCGCGTCAGCCTGGGAGGGGTTCACCACCGGATCCTGTACTTCTTTCACGGCGCGATTGCGCCGTGGTCTCTCACGGTCTTGTGAAAGAGCGGGTGGTCCCGCCGAAAGAGATCGATCACGCCGTCGAGCGCAAGAAGCGGTTTGAGGCGAATCCGGCGAAATACACTTATGAGGAGGATTGACGTGGCAAAGACGCCTAGACCGACCAGGGATGCGGTGGAGATCCTTCACCGCCGGACCTACGAAGGCAAACCAGCCCGGATAAAGAACCTGGAAGAGGCGCGCGCGAACGAAGAGATCGCCCGCAGAATCCAAGAACTTAGGGCAGCGGCGGCCCTCACCCAAACTCAGCTTGCCAAGCTCATCGGAACTACTGCATCGGTCATTTGCCGCCTAGAGGATGCCGATTACGAGGGCCACTCCCTGGCGATGTTGCGCAGGATAGCAGCCGCGTTGAATCAGCGGGTCGAGATCCGTTTCATACCGATTCGGCGGTCGGCATAGCCTGCGGCAACCGCACCTGGCGACGCCCGAAGGAACGTTCAAATTGGTGGACCTGGTGAGATTCGAACTCACGACCTCTTCCATGCCATGGAAGCGCGCTCCCAACTGCGCCACAGGCCCGCCGGGGACTAGCTTTTACTATAACATGCGGGCGCACGGCGACAGTTTGACAGGGCGCTTTCGCGGTTGCCTACAATGAGAAGATGTCATTTCGGCGCCCCACACTCGCGGTGATTCTGCTGTGCTCGTTGTCGATGGCAGCCTCATCGTGCGTGGTGCGGCGCAGATTGATCGTCCGCAAAGGCTCGAACGCCGCGCAGCCGCTGTTGGTGGCGGACAAGGAGGCGCTGCTCGAGGCGATCTCCCGCCAGTATCGGTCGGTCCACGATTTCAGCGCCACCGTCGACATGGTGCCCGCATTGGGCAGCGCGGAAAAGAGCAAGATTACCGAGTACAAGGACGTCCGCGCCTACATTCTCTTCCGCAAGCCGGCGTTCATCCGCATCATCGGCCTGTATCCGGTGGTGCGCAATAAGGCCTTTGATATGACATCGGATGGTGCCCGGTTCGAGCTGTACATTCCGTCCCGCGACGAGTTTATCGAAGGCAACAACGAACTGACGCAGCCCTCGAAGAACAAGCTGGAGAACCTGCGCCCGCAACATTTCGTCGACGCCCTGCTGGTGCGCCCGGTGGATCAGGCAGTTGACCTAGTCGCGCTGGAAAACTTCACCGACGAGGCCGTGGCCAACTACATTCTGCTCGTGTTCCATGAGGAGAACGGCGCGCTGCAGCTCCGGCGCTCGATCTGGTTCAACCGCGTGAACCTGGAAATTGTCCGCCAGTTGATCTTCGACGTCGCCGGCAACATCCTGACCGATGCGCGGTATTCCGAGTGGCACGCCTATGACAAAGTGCCTTTCCCCAAGCACGTCGAGATCAATCGGCCGCAGGACGAGTACGGCGTGGTCATCGATATCGTCAAAATGGAGCTCAACAAGGGAGTAACAGATGATAAATTCGTATTGGAGCAGCCGGCCGGGACCAAGTTAAGGGTTCTCGGGCAAGTGCCTGCGGCGCCGGCCGGCCAAACGCCCGCGTCATCCACCGGCGGAAAGACGAATCCCGATTGACCGGCAAACTGGTTCTGGAAAATCTGAAAAACCGGCCGCTGCGCAGCCTGCTCAGCATCCTGCTGATCGGCGTGCCGGTGACGCTGATTCTGACGCTGGTCGGCTTGACACAAGGAATGCTGACGGACTCGCAGAACCGCCAGCGCGGAGTGGGCGCCGACATTATTATCCGCGGCTCGACGGTTACCTCGGTGATCAATTTCAGCGGCCCCAGCATTCCAGCGGGAATGGTGGACCTGGTGCAGCGCCAGCCGCACGTGAAGCTCGCCATGGGTGTGATCAATCATCCTATCGATCTGCCGCTGTTCATCACCGGCATCGACGTGCCGAAGTTCAACCAGATGACCGGCGGATTCACGTATGACGAGGGCGGCCCGCTGCAAGGTCCAGACGATATTCTGGTCGACCGGCTTTACGCCGAACAGCACCACGTCCACGCCGGCCAAACCATCAATCTGATGCATCACGACTGGCGAGTGGCGGGCGTGATCCAACCGGGGAAACTGGCTCGCCTGGTGGTTGAGATGCGGACGCTCCAGGACCTCGACGGGGCCACCGGCAAAGTTGGCCAGATTTACGTCAAGGTGGACAAGCCCGGCAATATCGACCTGGTGACCGAGCAACTGCGCGGCCTGCTGAAGGGCAACTACCCGGTCAACACTATGGCCGAATACACGGCCATGTACAACGTAAGCCAGATTCAGGCGATTAAGGAGTTTACGGTGGTGGTGGTGGCCATCGGGGTGGTGATCGGCATCGCCGTGGTCTGGCTGTCGATGTATATGGTGGTGCTGCAGCGCACGCGCGAAATCGGCATTCTGAAGGCCTTGGGCGCCTCCAAGAGTTTCATCCTCAGCATCATCCTGATCGAAGCGGCGCTGCTGGGAGTGGGAGGCACAATTCTCGGCATCGTCTTCAGTTATGGCGCGCAGTGGCTGATTCGCACGCTGGTGCCGGCGTCTTTTCAAATGGCGATCGTGTATGCCTGGTGGCCGCGCGTGGCGGCGATCACGCTGGCCGCCGCCCTTCTGGGCGCGCTCTATCCCGGCCTGAGCGCGGCACGGCAAGACCCCATTGAGGCGCTGGCCTATGAGTAACGGCGCCATCATCGAGACCCGCGATCTGCGCAAGGTCTACCGCGTCGGCCAGGTGGATGTGCCGGCGCTGCGGGGCGTCGACCTCATCGTTGAGGCGGGCGAGTTTCTTTCCATTGTGGGGCCGTCCGGGTCGGGCAAATCCACGCTGTTTCACATCATCGGAGGACTCACGCCGCCCACTGCGGGCGAAGTGATCGTGGGTGGCCAAAACCTCGCCGCCATGAGCGACGCAGGCCGCACCAAGATGCGCCGCACGACCGTCGGATTTGTGTTCCAAAAATTCAACCTGCTGCCCAATCTGACGGCGCGGGATAACATCGCAGTGGCGCGTCACATTGCGGGCCGTGGCAGCCTGCCGGACGCCCAATTCGAAGAAGTGCTGCGCCTGCTCGGGATCGCCGCCCGGCTGGATCACAAACCCAACGCGCTTTCCGGCGGCGAGCAGCAGCGCGTGGCCATTGCTCGCGCCATTGTCAACCACCCGGCCATTTTGCTGGCCGACGAGCCGACCGGCAATCTCGATAGCGAGAACTCCAAAGCGGTCCTCGAAGTCCTGCGCGATCTGAATCAGCGGCTGGGGCAAACCGTCCTCATGATCACGCACAATCCCGAAGCCGCGGCTTACGGCCACAACACCGTCCGCATGCGCGACGGCCGCATCATTGACCGTACCGTTGGGACTGGGTAGGCCGCCCGCGCTGCTGTCGATAAAGGGCATCAGCGAGCTGCCGACACCGAAACGTAATTTAGGCAGAGTAAGCTGAGAGAAGGAGCTCACCATGCCACTTGTTGCAACCGATACGAAGCCCGCGTCCGATCTGAGCGCCTATGGCGAAGCGCGGTCCACGGTTTCGGGGACGCCGCTGGCCGCGGAAGACCTTCGCCGCACCCACGCATACTGGCGCGCCTGCAATTATCTCAGCCTGGGGATGATCTATCTCCTGGAGAACCCGCTGCTGAAGGAGCCGCTCCGGCCCGAACACGTCAAGAATCGCCTGCTTGGGCACTGGGGGTCGAGCCCCGGCCTGTCGTTCGCCTACGTGCACTTGAATCGATTGATCAAGAAATACGATCTGGACATGATCTTCATGGCCGGACCGGGGCATGGCGCGCCGGGTGTGCTGGGACCCGTGTACCTGGAGGGCACCTACTCGGAGATCTATCCCGACAAAAGCCAAGACGAAGACGGGATGCGCGAGTTCTTCAAGCAATTCTCCTTCCCCGGCGGTATCGGCAGCCACTGCACGCCGGAGACTCCCGGCTCGATTCACGAAGGCGGTGAGCTGGGCTACGTGCTCTCGCACGCGTGCGGCGCGGCTTTCGATAACTCGGAACTGATTGTTGCCGCGGTGGTGGGAGATGGAGAATCCGAAACCGGCCCGCTGGCGACCTCCTGGCACATCAACAAGTTTCTCTCTCCCGTTCGCGATGGCGCGGTTTTGCCCATTCTTCATCTCAACGGGTACAAGATCAACAATCCCACGCTGCTGGCGCGAATCAGCCACGAAGAAGTTGAGCAACTGTTCCGCGGTTATGGCTGGACCCCATACTTCGTGGAAGGATCGGACCCCGACTCGATGCACCAGGCCATGGCCGCCACCGTGGAGCACGCCATCAACGAGATCCGCCGGGTGCGCCAGGAAGCGCGCTCAACCGGAGTGGCCACGCGGCCGCGCTGGCCGATGATCGTGATGCGGACGCCTAAGGGTTGGGGCGCGCCGCGCGAGGTAGGAGGCCACCGTCTGGAAGGCTTCTGGCGGGCGCATCAGGTGCCCCTGCCCGATGTCAAGAAGAACCCCGAACAATTGCGCCTGCTGGAAGACTGGATGCGCGGGCTGAAGCCGGAAGAACTGTTCGACGCCGGCGGCAAGCTGCGGCCGGAGTTGAAAGAGCTGGCGCCAGCCGGTGCGCGCCGCATGAGCGCCAACCCGCACGCCAACGGAGGCATTCTCAAGCGCGATTTGCGCCTGCCGGACTTCCGCAGCTACGCGTTCAGCGTTGCCCAGCCCGGAAAGTCGGAAGCCGAAAACACGCGCCCTCTCGGCGTTTTCCTGCGCGACACGATGAAGATGAACATGGATCATTTCCGCGTGTTCGGCCCCGATGAGACCACGTCCAACAAGCTGGACGCCATTTACCAGGCCAGCCGGAAGTTTTGGATCGCCGAGTACTTCCCCGAGGATGCCGATGGCACCGAGCTCGCGCCGGACGGCCGGGTGGTCGAGATGCTCAGCGAACACACCATGGAGGGAATGCTGGAAGGCTACCTGCTCACCGGGCGTCATGGCTTTCTCTCCAGCTACGAGGCTTTCGTCCACGTCATCGATTCGATGTTCAATCAGCATGCCAAGTGGCTCTCGATCTGCAATCACTTGTCGTGGCGCCAGGACATCGCTTCGCTGAACCTGCTGATCACGTCGACGGTATGGCGGCAGGACCACAACGGCTTCACTCACCAGGATCCCGGCTTCCTCGACGTGGTGGTGAACAAAAGCGCCAGTGTGACCCGCATCTACCTTCCGCCCGACGTGAATTCTCTGCTTTCGGTGGCGGCGCATTGCCTGCGCAGCGAGAACTACGTCAACGTCATCGTGTCCGACAAGCAGATGCACTTGCAGTACATGGATATGGACGCCGCCATTCAGCACTGCACCAAGGGCATCGGCATCTGGGAATGGGCCAGCAGCGACCAGAGCGGCGAACCGGACCTGGTGATGGCCTCGGCCGGAGACATTCCCACCCAGGAGGCGTTGGCCGCCACCGTTCTGCTGCGCAAGGAATTCCCGGACGTGAAGATCCGCTTTGTCAACGTCGTCGATCTCTTCAAACTGCAACCCAGCACGGAGCATCCACACGGACTGACTGACCGCGATTTCGATTCGCTGTTCACCGTCGACAAGCCGGTCATCTTCAACTTTCACGGCTACCCATGGCTGATTCACCGCCTGGCGTACCGCCGCACGAACCACCACAACATGCACGTGCGCGGCTACAAGGAAAAGGGCAACATCAATACGCCCATGGAGCTGGCGATCAACAACGAGATCGACCGCTTCAGCCTGGCAATCGACGCGATCGACCGCACTCCCAGCCTGCAGCGAATCGGCGCGCATGCCAAAGAACGCTTCCGCAACATGCAGATTGAATGCCGCAATTACGCTTGGGAGCACGGCATCGACAGCCCGGAAATCAACGGGTGGACGTGGCCGTATTGAGCGCGGTAACGGTAGGACGGACGATCGGTTTGTGTGGTCCGCGGCGCTTTGGCGAACCCTGACAGGCCACAAAACCTCTGTCCTGCCTGAGTCTATCCCGGGTGCGGCTCACCCAATACGCAGCGCACGGTGTCGCGCGCGATCAGCAGTTCTTCGTCGGTCGGGATCACCCACGCATTGAGCGTGGAATCGGGGATAGAGATCTGGCCTTCACGCGCCACCATCTGCCCGTTAAGGTCCTGATCAAGCTGCAAGCCGGCCCATGCGAGGCCTTCGCAGATCCGCGCGCGAATCCCGGGCGAATTCTCGCCGATGCCGCCGGTGAAAATCACCGCGTCCGCACCGCCCATGGCCGCCAGAAACGCTCCCACGTACTTGCGCGCCCGGTAGCAGAAGATCTCGATGGCCAGACGCACGCGCCGGTCTTCATGCTGTGCGAGCTCTTCCTCGAGCACTTTCATGTCGTTGGTTAATCCGGAGACGCCCAGCAGGCCGGACTGGGTGTTGAGCACCGATTCGACCTCGTGCGGCGAGAGCCCTTCCTTGCTGGCCATCAGGTTGAGGATGGCCGGATCCAGGTCGCCGGAACGGGTCCCCATGACTAGACCCTCCAGCGGAGTCATGCCCATCGACGTATCCACTGAACGGCCGGCGCGAATGGCGCAGGCGGAGCAACCGTTGCCCAGGTGCAATGTCACCAGGTTGGTCTGCTCGCGCGTCAGGCCCCGCAGCGACCGGTAGCGATACGCAACGTAACGATGCGACGTCCCATGGAAGCCATAACGGCGTATGCGGTGGCGGCGATAGAGGTGATAGGGTAGCGCGTACAAGTACGCGTGCTCCGCGATGGTCGAGTGAAATGCAGTATCGAACACCGCAACCTGCGGCGTTTGCCGGCCGAAGATCTCGCGCACCGCGAGAATGCCCTTCAGGTTATTGGGGTTGTGCAAAGGCGCCAGGTCGATGCAGTCTTCGATGCCTTTGAGAACGTCATCGGTGATCAGGGCCGATTCGTGGAACAGTTCGCCGCCATGGACCACGCGATGTCCCACCGCGTGCAGGTCTCCCAGGCTTCGGATTTCGGCGACCTCCGAGGTGTCGGAAGCCAGCCAGCGCAGCACGTAATCGAGCGCCGCGGCCACATCGCGAATGGGCGCCGTCAGTTTGCGGTGCGTGCCGTTCTTGTTTTGCACGGTGATGATGGCCTCGCCGCCGATCCGTTCCACCTGGCCGCGGCACAGGCGCTCGTCGCTGGCTGCTTTGATCCGCGCAAGATCGGTCGCAATCACCTGAAACTTCAGGCTGGAGCTCCCCGCATTGAGTATCAGGACGTTCATGGGTTCACTCCATTCTCACAGATCGCCGGCGTGATGCGGTTCTACCGCGCTTTTCTGTACCTTTACCCGGCCTCGTGGCGGGCCGAGTACGGCGCTGAAATGTGCGCCGTGTTCGCCGCCCACCGCCGCGAGGCAAGCGGTGTTCTGGCGGTGCTCGCGTTCTGGATCGAGGCGCTGGCGGACGCGGTCACGACCGCGCCCGCGATCCAGTGGGATATTCTCCGCCAGGATCTTCGCTACGCGTTCCGTGCGCTCGGCCGCTCGCTGGGCTTTGCGATTACCGCAGTCGCTATCGCCGCGCTGGGCATCGGCACCACGACCGCGGCGTATACCGTCGTCGACCACGTTCTCATCCGCCCGTTGCCGTTCGTCCAGTCGGACCGGCTGGTCAGGCTTTCGGAGGATCTCCCGTCCGCCAGCGGCGTCACATCCGAGACGGGCTGGTCCGGATCCGCCTCGTGAATAATCCTCGGCAGCGCCGGAACCAGAGAACCAGGATCGGTAGCGGTCCGGATTACGAGGTCCTTGGGCGCGTACCACGACGACCGCTATCCGCGCCGAGTAACCCGCGCCCACCGTGTGCTAGGGCGAAAGGTCCGCCAGCCTGAGCTGTCTGTCTTATGGCCTCTTGGCGGCGGGCGCCGGCTTGGCCGCGGCAGGCGGTTTCGCCGCTTCCATGCCCGGATGGGCCTGGTCGTAGAGCCGGACGATATCCGGGGTGATGTTCGTGGAAGCGGCGGCCCACAGCACGTCGGTTTGCGGGTTGCTCACGTCCAGCACCACGGAATACCCGTTCTGAGTCGCGTATTCTTCGACAATCTTCATCATCTTGGCGCCCAGATCCTGCATGATGCGGCCCTGCTCCTGCTCCAGATCGTCGTTCAGGTCCTGACTTCTGCGGTTCAGGTCCTTCGTGCCGCTGTCGATTTCCCTTTGCAGCCGCGCCTTGGCCTCATCGCTCATGGTGGCGCTGCCCTTCCGCAACTGGTCCTGCAGTGCGTCGACTTCGGAGCGCTTTTTGTCCAGTTCCGTCTTGCGTGGATTGAACTTGGCCTGCACGTCGGCGGCGGCCTTCTGCCCGTCCTTTGAGTTCAAGATGGCGGTCTGAATGTTGATGATGGCAATCTTGGCGGCGGCCGGCCCTGGCAACGCCTGGCGCGGTGACGGCACGGCGGCCGGTGTCTGTGCGGGCTGCGGCTGGGCGCACGCCAGGGCGGCGGCGCAGCAGAGCAGCGCGGGAACTGCGGCTACATTCTTTTTCAAGCTCGAACTCCTAAACGTGAAATCCTATCATAGCGGGACACTCCGCGAGTTGGCTAGAACGTCCGGCCGACGGTAAACCGGAGCATGGTCGACTTCTCGTCCCAGGGGTACAGCGGCCCGTAGTTGGCAATGGCATTGTTGAACGTGGCCTGATTGGGGAACATGCTGCGGTCCGCGGCGATTGGCGTCTGGATGTTGGTGTCCAGCCGCAGCGGATTGTACGCAAAATACACCCGGAAGGGCGCATTGACAACCGGGAGAATGACGTCGATCTCCAAGCCCGTCGAGGCGCGCATCTTTTCTGTGCCGGGCGCAATCAGCACCTGGCCGTTGTAACCGGCTGACGGAAACTGCTCGTTGAGATCCAGCACACGCTGCGGATCCATGGTGAGCTGGCTGGGGCGCAGGATCCGGTTGACGCCGGCGTCGAAGAATGGCACTAGGGAAACGGCCTGGCCGACAATCGGAATGCGATATTCGAAGTTCCCGTAGCTCTGCCAGTCGCCTCCGGGCGTGATGATCTGGTAAGTAGGGATGGTCATCGTTACCGGCTCCGGTGTGAGCACTCCGCCGACCACCACGTTTTGCGTTCGCGCCGATCCGTCGCTGTTCAGGACGTTCACCGAAGCGCTGGAGGGAACGAAAGCGATCGGCGTGATGCCCCAAATATCGAACCCGCGGATGTCCTGCTCGCCGCCCATGAAGCTGCGCGAGAACGGCGGGACCAGCTTGCCGCCGTAGCCGCTGATCAGCCAGGTGCTGAAATGAAAAGCCAGCACGTTCTTCTTGCTGAAAATGGGCGACGGCTTGAAGTACTTCAAGTCAATCGCCGGCCGCAGAGTATTGACGTTGCCGCCGAGCACGCTGCCGGAAGCCGCTACGGAAAAGAAAATGCTCTTGCCCCCGGTCGGGTTGATGGGGTTATTGACCGTGTTGTAGGAAATCGAGGGTGTGATCGCGCTGGTGTCAATCCCGTTCAGAGCGTTGGGCCCGTAAACGCCGCTGAAATTGATGTAGTCGAAATAGTTCTGCGCGCCGGTGGTCTGCGTGACGATGTCCGAAATACTGTACCCGTAGGTGATGCCGGCGCGCCAGAAGCTGCGGTGCAACTGGTAGCTCAGCGACACGTTGAAGCCCTTGCTGTTCTGGATGTAATTCAGCAGGTTCTGGTTGTTCGGGCCCTCGATCGAATTGAACAGCGGCAGCAGGTCCTGCCCGTAGAGAATCGAGGCTTCGCGGGCCTGGTTGTAATCGAAACGGCTGACGAAAACCGAAAAGCCAGCCTGGATGGGCTTGTCGAACAAGTAGGGCTCGGTGAATCCGAAGGTCGCACTTTGCATGCGCGTGCCGAGTTGCCCGTTCAGCGACAGGGTTTCGCCCAAACCCAGGAAATTGTTGGTGGAATAGTTCGCCCCCAGAAAGCTGCCGGCGATACCAGAAACGCCGCCGTTCAACCCGATGGTGTTTTTGCCCTTCTCCTTCACCTTGAGCGTAATATCCACCGTGTCGGTTCCCGGATTGGTCTTGATATCTGCCGCCTCCTCTTTCTTCAGCATTTCGAAATAACCGAGTTGGTTCAGGCGCAAAATGCTCAGGTCCCAAAGCTGGGTGTTGAACATGTCGCCTTCATCCAGCAGAATCTCGCGTCGGATCACGCGGTCGCGAGTGGTCGTGTTGCCGGCAAAGTCGATGCGGCGGATAAAGAACTGCTTTCCTTCGTCCGCAGTGATGGTGAGATCGATTTTATCCGAGTCCGGCTGCGGGTCGAACGCCGGCTCCGGTACGAAGTTGATATAGCCGAACTGCCCGTACAGCTTGCGCATGTTATCCAATCCCTTGCGCAGCTTGTCGGTGGAGAACACGTCGCCTTGCTTCATGCCGAACAGCGACATCAGAACCGAGGGTTCGCGGAACAGCTTGACGCCGACGAAATTCACCGCGTCCAGGCGATAGAGCCGGCCTTCCTCAACCGGAATGGTAATGTCGGCGTAAATGCCGGGCGTCTCCATCTTGACGATCGGCAGCCGCCAACCGTGGCCCCCACTCGGATAAATCTTCACCGTTTCGTCCAGCGCCTTGAACAGAAAATACCCGTGATCCTGGTAGGCCTGGCGGACCCGGTCCTTGTCCTCATCGAGCTTCCCTTGGTCGTAGGTCTTGGCGAACAGGCTCTCGAACAGAATCGAGTGCGGGATGCCGTAAGGATGAAGATTCTTCATCGCGGCGATCACCCACCTCTGGCTCTCCGCCTTGTTGCCGGTGATGATAATCTTGCCCACCTTCACCTTCGGCCCTTCCTTGACGTCGAAAGTGACCTTGAGCGAGGAAGGCGGAATCTGCTCCACCACCGGGTCCACCGTCGCATACTGGCGGCCGCGCTCGGCGAGGAAATCCTTCAACACCTGCGCGGCGTGCTGAATCTTATTGGGATCGTACTGCGATTCGACCACTAGCCCGACCTTGCGCTCCTTGAAGCGGTCGAGAATCTCCGACACCGTCACCGTATGGATGCCTTCGTAGTTGATGGTGCGGATAACGCGGCGTTCGGTCACCACGAACCGCAGGATGAGGCCGCCGGTAGGGTCCGGCTCGGTTTCGAGGACGATGTCGTCGAAGCGGCCGGTGTTCCACAGCGCCATAAAGTCGCGCCGCAGCGCTTCTTCGTTGTACAGGTCGCCCATCTTGGTGTAGATCAGCGCCTTCAGCGTGTCGGACGGAACGCGGCGCGCGCCGCGGAATTCGATGGCCTTGATCACCTCCCCAGAGACAGGCGGCGCGCCGGGGGGCGGTTTTGGCGCTTCGAGTTGCGGCGCCGGCTGGCTGGGTGGCGCACCCGGAACGTTTTCGAGCGGAGTGGGCTGCGGCGGCGGCGCCGGCTTGGTGGCCGTCCCCGGCACCTCTTCGAACGGATTGTGCTGCTGCGGCGCGGGCTGCGGCGGCTTCTGCTGAGGCAGGGTTTGCTGCGCCGGCGGGGCCTGAGCCTGCTGGGCGCCGGCCGGCGCTATCAGGCCGCCCAGACTGAGCGCCGCCACCGCCAGGCGCCAGCGCACGAAGTGCTTCATGCGCGCATACCTTTCCGTTGTGCCCTGCCGCGAAGATTTTGCATGGGGAATAACGTCACTCGGGTACAGCCGGCCGTACTGTTGATAAGCACTCATTCTAGCGGATCTCGGACGCTTCAAACAACGAGGCGGCAGCGTCCACAGGTGTGAACGCCCGTCACAGGCCACGGGCTGGGTCGCGCGCATTTTGACGGTTTGATTCAGCCGGAC
Organism: Bryobacteraceae bacterium; assembly: GCA_049587755.1. Lineage (GTDB taxonomy): Bacteria > Acidobacteriota > Terriglobia > Bryobacterales > Bryobacteraceae > Bog-375. The sequence continues at coordinate 99,771 of JBAVEN010000052.1, forward strand.
ATCCCCGGCTTCGAATGTAGTGCACGTTCGCGGCCAGCAGCCGGGCCATGCCCGGCACTGTGCCGGAATACGTTCGAATCAAATGGGAACCGCGCTGCGAATGAAAGCCACGATGGCATCGAGCGATGCCCCCGGCTGAAACACGGCGGCCACACCCTGTTGCTTGAGAGCGGCGGCATCCCGGTCGGGAACGATGCCGCCGATGATCACTTTGATGTCCTCCATCTCCTTTTCGCGCAGCAGCCGCAGCACCTGCGGCACAATCGCGTTGTGCGCCCCGGAGAGAATCGAAAGCCCGATCACCTGCACGTCTTCCTGCAAGGCCGCGTTGACGATCATTTCCGGAGTTTGCCGCAGCCCGGTGTAGATCACCTCCATGCCCGCATCGCGCAGTGCGCGGGCAATCACCTTGGCCCCGCGGTCGTGGCCGTCCAACCCCGGCTTGGCCACCAGCACTCGAATCGGTCGTGACATATTGAGCGATGCTCCGGCTACAAATGCGTGGTCTCCTGGTAGGTTCCGAACACGGCCCGCAGCGCATCGGTGATCTCGCCCAGCGTGGCATAGGCCCGTACCGCATCCAGCAGATAGGGCATCGTGTTTTCGGTTCCCTCGGCCGCGCGCTGCAATGTGTCGAGCGTCTTCCGCACCCTGCCCTGATCCCGCCGCGCCCGCAGCGCAGCCAGCTTCTCTTCCTGGCGCCGTGCGGCGGATTCGTCGATTTGCAGCAGTTCGATCGGCTGGTCCTCCGCCTGGAAGCGGTTGACGCCTACAATGGTCCTTTCGCCGCGCTCCACTTCCTGTTGATAGCGGTAGCTGGCCGCGGCGATTTCGCGCTGCGGGAAACCCGCCTCGATGGCCGCGATCATGCCTCCCATGCCGTCGATGCGCCGGATGTAGTCTTGGGCCGCCCGCTCCGTGTCGAGCGTCAGCTTTTCCACGAAGAAGCTGCCGCCCAGCGGATCGGGCGTCGCAACCACGCCGCTTTCGTAAGCCAACACCTGCTGGGTGCGCAGCGCCAGCGTGACTGCCTGCTCGCTCGGCAGCGCGTAGGCTTCGTCGAGCGAGTTGGTGTGCAGCGACTGCGCGCCGCCCAGCACCGCGGCCATGGCCTGCAGCGCGGTACGGACCACATTGTTGTAGGGCTGCTGCCAGGTGAGCGAGCAGCCGGCGGTCTGCGCGTGAAAGCGCAGCTTCCAACTGCGCTCGCTCGACGCGCCGTAGCGGTCGCGCATCAAGTAAGCCCAGATTTTGCGGGCCGCGCGAAACTTGGCGATCTCCTCGAAGAAATCGTTGTGGGAGTTGAAAAAGAAGCTCAGGCGGGGCGCGAATTCGTCGATCTCGAGACCCCGCTCCAGCGCCCAATCCACGTACTCGATGCCGTCGCGCAGCGTGAACGCCAGTTCTTGCACGGCGGTCGAGCCGGCCTCGCGAATGTGGTAGCCGGAAATCGAAATCGGATTGAATCGCGGCGTGTGGCGGGCGCCGAATTCAATCGTATCGGTCACCAGCCGCATCGAAGGCCGGGGCGGAAAGATGTACTCCTTTTGCGCGATGTACTCCTTCAATATGTCGTTTTGCAAGGTGCCGGAAACCTGCGCCCAGGCTACGCCCTGCTGCTCGGCCACCGCCAGGTACATCGCCCAGAGAATCGCCGCCGGAGAGTTGATGGTCATCGACACCGTGACTTCGCCCAGAGGGATCGCGCGGAAGAGAATCTCCATGTCCTCGAGCGAAGAGACGTTGGCGCCGCACTTGCCCACTTCCCCGGCGCTCATGGGGTGGTCCGCGTCGTAACCCATCAGCGTCGGCAGATCGAATGCCACCGAAAGGCCCGTCTGCCCCTGCTGCAACAAGTAATGATAGCGGCGGTTGGTTTCTTCCGGCGTGCCGAAGCCGGAAAACTGGCGCATGGTCCAAAGCTTGCCGCGGTACATGTTGCGGTGAATTCCGCGCGTGTACGGAAACTCCCCCGGCGCCCCCAGATCGCGCGTTAGGTCCGTCTCCGCCAGCGCTTCCGGTCCGTAAAGCGGCTCGACGGGAACACCGCTAATTGTCGTAAACTGGCGTTCGGCGGCCTTCATGGCAACCAACTATCGTTATCTTACTCCCAGGTGAGGCGCGCCTCGCGGCCTGCCCAGCCAATTACCATGCTCAATGCCACCATCTTTCGCGAATATGATATCCGCGGCATAGCCGATGCCGAACTTGTAAGCGATGGCGTTGCCGCGCTCGGCCAGGCCCTCGGAACCTACTTGCGGCGGCACGGCGGTCCCAATCTCTGCCTGGGCCGGGACACGCGGCTGAGTTCCACCCGCTTGCGCGACGCCTTGATGCTCGGCCTCAAGGCCAGCGGCTGCCACGTCACCGATATCGGCGTCCAGCCCACTCCGCTGCTCTACTACGCCACTGTGCACTCGAAAGCCGATGGCGGCGTGATGATCACCGGCAGCCACAATCCACCCGAGTTCAACGGCTTCAAAACGGTTTTAGGCGCGGGCACCATCTACGGCGAGGCCATTCAGGAAATCCGCCGCATGATCGAAACCGGCGATCTGGACCGTGGCGCCGGCAGCGAAACCACCGCCGACGTGGCGACTCCATACGTCGAGGAAGTCGCCGCGCAGTTCCATTTCCCGCGTCGGATTCGCGTGGTGGTGGACGCCGGCAACGGCACCGGCGGCCCGGCGATGCACCGCATTCTGGCAAGGCTCAACGTGGAGGCCGAGGAATTGTTCTTCGAGATGGATGGACGCTTTCCCAACCATCATCCCGACCCCACCGTCCCGCGCAATCTGGAAACGCTGATCGCCCGCGTCCGCGAAACCAAAGCCGATCTGGGCATTGCCTTCGACGGCGACGCCGACCGCATCGGCGCCGTCGACGAGCGCGGCTCCATCCTGTATGGCGACCAGTTGATGATTCTTTACGCCCGCGAAATCCTGGCGCGCAAGCCCGGCGCCACTTTCATCGGCGAAGTCAAATGCTCGCAGCTCCTGTACGACGAGATCGCCTCGCGCGGCGGTCATCCCATCATGTGGAAGACCGGTCATTCCCTCATCAAAGCCAAAATGAAGGAGAGCCACGCCGTATTGGCGGGCGAAATGAGCGGCCATATGTTCTTCGCCGACCGCTATTACGGCTACGACGACGCTCTCTACGCAGCCTGCCGCCTGATGGAGATCGTGGCCAATTCCGGCCGGCCGCTCTCTAGTCACCTGGCCGACCTGCCGCGCACCGTTACCACTCCCGAAATTCGCTTCGATTGCCCGGATGAAATCAAGTTCGAGGTGGTGCGCCTGGCCGCCGCCGAATTACGCGGCCGGCATCAAACCGTGGATGTGGATGGCGCGCGCGTGCTGTTCGCCGATGGTTGGGGCCTGGTGCGCGCCTCCAACACCCAGCCCGTGCTGGTGATGCGCTTTGAAGCCAAAACGCCCGAACTCCTTGCTCAATACCGGCGCGAAGTCGAATCGGTAGTCGAGCGCGCCAAGCGCCAGGCGCAGCGTGCCGGCGGCGACTGAAGCGTGGAGCCGCCAGCGCTGGCCGTAACGCCGGCGGTCTCCTTGCCGCCGGTTCTTTGCGAGCCGCGTCGGCAGGTATGCCGACACCTGGCAGGCGAAAGCGCCTGCCCCCGCGCCTGCAGCGACAGCAAAGTGGGACAGACGCTTTCGTCTGTCAACCCGCAGGCCGGCCCGATTTCTTCAGTTACGGTTATTGCGGCCTGAGGCCTGAGCCTCGGCGCGCGCTACGGCGCATCTGGTTTGGGCAAGGCGCTGTCCATGAACTCTGTGAAGTCGTGCTTCAGCTTGGCGTGCTGGCTGCTGTCGATATACAACATATGGCCCGCCTGGTAGAAATCCCAGGCGATGCGTTTGCGCATCTCCGGATGCAGGCCCATGTGATTGAACGTGTACTCCACGGCGAAATACGGCGTGGCCAGATCGAAGTAGCCTGCCGCGATCATCACCTTCATATACGGGTTCCGCACCATAGCGTTACGCAACAAACTGGTCGTGTCGCCAAAGCCGTTTTGGACGCCGTAGTCCCAGGTCTGAATGCCGCCGCTCGGATAATAATAAAGGTCGGTCTTGTATCCCAGCTCCTCGCGAATATAGTTGGTGAACGCGGCAGTGAACGGCGGAGTGATCAGCGTGCTCGAAGGGTCGAATTCGCTAGTCTCTCCGGTGTTCAGGCTGGACGGCCCGGTGAGGCGGCCATCGTAGCGCCCGATAGTCAACTCCCGATCGCGCAGCAATTGCCGGGTGAAGTGCGCCACATCCCAGCGCAGGTTGCTCTCGTCGATATAGTGCGGGTCCAGTCCCGTATAGCGCGCCACTTTGTCGATAACCGCCTTGCGCTCGGCCGCCGGCAGGGCGTCGCCCTTGCTGAGCGCCGATGCGTATTCGCCTTGCGCGAAGCCTTCCACTTCCTTGAGGAGCGAATTCAAATCCCTGCGCTCCAGATCTGCCGCCAGCTTTTTGTGATACCAGGCGTCGGCGGCGCAAGTGGGTAGCGCCAGTACGTAAATCAGATCGTCACCGCTGTTCCAGATAGTCCCCAGGTTGAGCGTGGTGCCAATCAGCACGATGCCGTTAAATGCGATCCCGTGGTCCACCAGGTACCCTGCCAAGCCCGCCGCGCGGAACGTCCCATAGCTTTCGCCGGCGATGAACAGCGGCGAAAGCTGCCGGCCGGTGCGCGTGAGGTACATGCGGATGAACTCGCCCACCGATTGAATATCGCCCTGTACGCCGTTCATGCGCCGCGCTACGGCCAGCGTCTTCGCGCGGCTGTAACCGGTACCGACAGGATCGATAAACACCAGATCGGTCTCATCCAGCCAGGTGTCCTGGTTGTCGATCAACTCGTAGGGCGGCGGAGGCATGGCGCCGGTCGGCAGCAGTTTCGGACTGCGAGGCCCCATACCGCCCATGTGCACCCACATGGATGCCGAACCAGGCCCGCCGTTGAAGCAGAACGTTAGCGGCCGGCGCGCCGTATCCTTGACGCCGTCCAGCGTGTATGCCATGTAAAAGATGTGCGCCTCGGTTTCGCCGGAGGTGTTCTTGAGCGGCATCTGCGCCACGGTTGCCGTATAGTCGATCTTCTTGCCGTCTACGTTGATCGAATGGTGAGTCACCACCGGCGTTTCGTCGATATCGCCGCCGATTGCCGGGCCGGGGCCGGGAATGCCGCCGCGCCCGCGGCCGCCGGGAATGAACCGCTCCGGCGGCTCCGGGGTCGCAGGAGTTGGCGTTTGCGCTGCGGGTTGCGACTGGGCCGGCGCCCGCCCCTGCGCCCGAGCGCACGGCGCAACCGTCGCCAGCAACAGCATTGCCGGGACCAAGATTCCCATCCCGATATTGCTCAAACGAAGATGAAACATGGCGAACATCATATCAAACCAGCCGTGTGGCGCTCGCCCGCTACGTGGCGCAGGCTGTCCTGCCTGCCGTGTCGAGATTCTTCTCGACATTTCTTCGATGCACGCGGTTCTCCGCCGTGGCCCAAAACGTCGCCTTCCAGGCGACCTAGTGCGCTGGCCGCAGGCGGATGGCCTGCCCGCCGCCCGCCACCATCTTCACCCGCAGCGTGGTAGCGGCGGTGACGCGCCTTTCGTCCTTGACTGTGTGCGTCGCCTGGCTGCCGGCATCCGGCGCATCGGAATAGATTTCGGCAAGGAATTCGCCGTGGCCCAGAAAGTCCAGCGGTAAATCCACTGTGCCGGCATGCCAACCGGTGATCGAGCCCACGTACCAGTCGCCTCCGCGGCGCCGCGCCACCGTGATGTACTCGCCGGGCCGTCCGCCGACGACTCGCGTCTCGTCCCAGACGTTCGGCACCGCCTTCAGAAACTCGAACCCCGTTTGGTCGCGGTACGCCTCCGGGTAATCTGCCAGCATCTGCAGGCCGCTTTCGAACACCACGTAAAGCGCCAGTTGGTGCGCGCGCGTGCCCATCACCATCGGCTTCACATTGCGCGGCTCGAACTCGGCGAGCGTGGCATTGTGAAACCCGCCGGGCGTGTAGTCCATCGGTCCGGCCAGCATGCGGGTGAAGGCCAGCGTCAGGTTGTGGTCCGGCGTCACGCGCCCGCTCCACTTGTTGTATTCCGCGCCCATCACGCCTTCGCGCGTCAGCAGGTTGGGATAGGTGCGCCGCAGGCCGTCCGGCTTGAAGGCGCCGTGGAAATCGATCATCAGGTGATGTTCCGCGGCGGTTTGAACCACCTGCCGGTAGAAGTTCACCATCCACTGGTCGTCGCGATTCATGAAGTCGATCTTGACGCCGGCAACCCCCCACTTCTCGTACAGCGGAAACGCTTCATCCATCTGCCGGTTCACGTCGGACCAGTGCGCCCATAGCCAGATGCGCACCTTCCTGGCCTTGGCGTAATCCAGAATCGCGGGCAAATCGACTGCCGCATTGTTCCGCGTGATGTCGCTGCCCGAATCGTTTGCACCGCTGCTCTTGGCCGCCCAGCCCGCATCGATCAACATGTACGCCAGCCCGGCTTCGGCGGAGAAGTCGATGTAATGCTCCATGGTCGCGGTGTTCATGCCGGGCTTAAAACTCACGCCTTCCGCATAGTCGCCCGACCACCAGTCCCACGCCGTCTTGCCGGGCTTGATCCACGACGTATCGGCGATGGCCGATGGCGGATTCAGATTAATGACGATGTTCGATTCCACCAGCCTTCCCGGCTGCGCGCCTATCATGAGCACGCGCCACGGCGACCGCGCCGGCAACCCGGAGTGCACCGCCAGGCCGGGATCTTCCACCGAAGGCGCCAGGCGGGCCGTGAGCAGCCGGCCATCGTGCTCCGAATGCTGCAGATACATGCCGGCGTAGTTGTCGATATCGGCCTCGGTGATCGCCACCCAAGCCACGCCCGGAAGTTCCGCCAGCAGCGGCAGCGCGATCAGGTAATCCGGATGCAGTCCGCTCAATGGCAGCACGTGATAGTTGTCTTCATACGCCGTATGAAAGCTCTCCAGGATCAGCGGGTAGGTGGTGCCGTCCTTCGCCAGCCGGAATTCCGTCTTCTCGCTCAGCAGGCGGAATGACTCGATCGCCCCCTGCTGCGGCACCACGTAGCGGAAAGCCACGCCATCGTTGTATGCCCGCGTTTCGAGTTGCAGCCGGCGGTGCGGCTTGGCCGTCTCCTCCAGATCGAGCGTCATCCAGTGGTACCGATTCCGCACCGGGTTCGATTTGCCTAGCAGCATGGTGTACGATTCGTTCACCACTCCGAAGTTCGCTTTGGCGATGCGAACGCTCGCGCCCAGCACCGGCGCCTTCTCCAATTCCAGTCCGAGCGCCGACGGTAGCACCACGGACTCGCCGCCAAATGTCACGCTATACGCCAATTGGCCGTTATCCGCCGATACCTGCATCAGGATGGCGCCATCGGGCGACTTGACCGGCTCGGGAGGCATCGTAGTCACCGGCTTTCGCTGCTGTCCCCAGGCACACATGGCCCAAAACGCGACCGCCAGGCAGAAAAACCATGTGTTCCGCATCAGGACCAATATACATCCTGTATAATTGGAAAAAGGGTGAAGCTTTCCGTGTCTCCGCGTATCTTGCTCCGTCTTTTCCTGCACAGCCAGATGCTGCCGATCCTCGAAGGCGGCGAGGAAACGCTCGTCGGCGGGCAGGCGGTAATGGAAGGTGTGATGATGCGCGCCCCGCACAGTTACTGCGTGGCAGTGCGCAGGCAGAATGGTAGCATCGTCACCGACGAAAAGCCGCTCGCGCGCCTCTCCGAGCAACACAAGATTTTCAAGCTGCCGGTCTTCCGCGGGTTGGGTACGCTCTACCAGGCGCTCAAGCTCGGCTACGGAGCGCTGAAATTCTCCACCGACCAGGCCATCGCCGATATGGAGCCGGCCCCGCCCGAAAGCAAGCCGCCCAAGGAAATGCCTAAGTGGGCGATTACCGGCAACCTGCTGTTCTCGGTCGCCTTCATGATCTTTCTGTATAAGTTCATGCCGCTGTTGCTGACCACCAAGCTGGGCAAAGTGTATCCCATGCTCACCGGACGCATTCCTTTCAACCTGGCCGAGGGCATCATCCGCGTGGCGATTCTGGTGGCGTTTCTGTATGGCGTATCGCGCTTCCGCGATATGCGCCGGATTTTCCAGTACCACGGCGCTGAGCACAAAGTGGTTTTCAATTTCGAGTCCGGCGAGCCGGTAACGGTGGCCCGAGCGCAACAATTCACCACGTTTCACCCGCGCTGCGGCACCAGTTTTCTGATGATGCTGATGTTCGTCGCAGTACCGGTGTATGCGTTGATTCCGTTCGACGGTTTCGCGGCCAAATTTGTCAGCCGCTTGGCCCTGCTGCCGCTCATCATCGGCTTGAGCTATGAGCTGATCCGCTTCGCCGCCCGGCGGCGCGATTCGCTGCTGGCGGTGGTCGCCGCGCCCGGTCTGTGGTTGCAGCGCATCACCACCCAGCCCCCCTCCGACGATCAGGCCGACGTGGCCATCCACGCGCTCGAAGGCGCCATGGCGCTCGAACAATCGCAGGGCGGCGAGTTGGTCATCGGCTGAGAGCTTTGCCATGAGATATCCATTTCAATCGCCGGCAACCGCCCCTTAACGGTCGCGGCTCCGATACGCGTTCAGAGCCGCGACCGTCAGGGAGCGGCTGGTACAGTGTTGCGAAACAGACCCCATGCAATTTATCCAAAGACTCGAACAGCTCGAAAAGCGCTTTGACGAACTCAACGCGCAAATGGCCGATCCCGGCGTGATCGCCGATTCCGACCAATACCGCAAAGTCACCAAGGCGCATAGCGACGTCGCCGAAGTGGTTGCCAAGTTCCGCGAGTGGAGGAAAGCTGAAGACAGCCTCAAGCAGGCGCGCGGCATGCTGGAAGAACGCGACCCGGAGTTGCGCGCCATGGCCGAGGAGGAAACAGCGCGACTGGAGCCAGAGCTGGCACGCATCGAAGAGCAGCTCAAAGTGCTGCTGCTGCCCAAGGACCCGAACGACGAGAAGAACGTGGTGCTCGAAATCCGGGCCGGCACCGGCGGTGACGAAGCTACCTTGTTTGCCGCCGAAATTTTTCGCATGTACTCACGCTACGCCGAAACACAGGGCTGGAAGATCGAAGTGACCTCCGCCAGCGAATCGTCGGTGGGCGGCTTGAAGGAAGTCATCGCCCTGGTGAGCGGCAATAAGGTCTACAGCAAGCTCAAGTACGAAAGCGGCGTGCACCGCGTGCAGCGGGTTCCGGTCACCGAGCAACAGGGCCGCGTTCACACCTCCGCAATCACGGTTGCGGTGCTGCCAGAGGCCGACGAGGTTGAGGTCAAGATCGACCCTAAAGACATCCGCATCGACACGTTTTGCAGCTCCGGGCCCGGCGGCCAGTCAGTGAACACGACTTATTCCGCGGTGCGCATTACACACCTGCCGACCGGCCTCGTGGTTTCCTGCCAGGACGAAAAGTCGCAGATCAAGAACCGCGCCAAGGCGGAGCGCGTGCTGCGTTCGCGCCTCTATGAAATGGAGCTGGAAAAGCAGCAGGCGGCGCTCGGCGCCGAGCGGCGCAGCATGGTTGGCTCCGGCGACCGCAGCGAGAAGATCCGCACTTACAACTTCCCGCAGAACCGCGTCACCGACCACCGCATCGGCCTGACGCTGCACCAGCTCGATTTCGTGATGGATGGCAAGCTGGACGAGATCATCGAAGCGCTGACCGCGTATTACCAGACCGAGAAGCTCAAACACAAAGGCGGTCTCGACGGAGCCGCGGCGGACTGAGATTGGTGGGGCAGGCTTCAGCCTGCCAACGCCCGCTTGTGGGCGCGGTTCCGTCCGGAGCCACGATCGTGAGGGAGTGGTCCGGGGGAAGAGTGCAATATCACGCGTTCGGAGACCAAGAGGCTCGATGACCGTCCACACGGCACTCCTGCAGGGCACGCGCCTGTTGGAAGATGGCGGCATCGCCGTGCCGCGGCTCACCGCTGAAGTGCTGCTGGCGCACGCTCTCGGTCGCGGCCGCACTTGGCTCTTCGCCCACGGCGAGCAGGAGTTGTCGGAGCTGGAGTGGCTGCACTACGGGCGGTACCTGCACCAGCGCCTGCAGGGCACGCCCACTCAATATGTCACGAAGCGGCAGGAGTTCTATGGCCGCGAGTTCCGCGTGACCCCAGACGTGCTCATCCCGCGTCCCGAAACCGAGCACGTGGTCGAGGTCGCGTTGCAACATCTCGACGCCGCGCCATTCCGCATTCTCGACATCGGCACCGGCTCGGGAGCGTTGGCGGTGACGCTGGCGCTCGAAACGGGCGCGGAAACCTGGGCGACGGAGATCTCGCCCGCCGCGGCCCGTGTCGCTGCCCAGAACGCTCTCGCCCTGGGCGCGCCGGTGCGCATCGTCGCCTGCGATGTGGCCGGCGCCATCGCCGCGGGCAGCATGAGCTTGGTTGTTTCGAACCCGCCTTACGTGCCTTTCGCCCAGCGCGATGGCCTGCAGCGCGAGGTCCGCGACTTTGAGCCGCACGCCGCGCTCTTCGCCGGTCCCACCGGGCTTGAAATCTATCAGCGCATCGTGGCGGATGCGCCCCGCCTGCTGCGCCCCGGCGGCTGGCTCATCATGGAACTGGGCTTCGGCTGCGAAGCCGGAGTGCGTGCGCTGCTTGCCGGGTGGGGCGATATCGAAGTTACGCCCGACCTGGCAGGCATTCCGCGCGTGATCGCCGCCCGGGTGGATGTCGCTAAGCTCTCATAACCGGCGAGCGCGCTATCCCAATCGCCGCGCCGATTTTGAGGCTTCCCGACAGGCCGCAACGCTTGTTCCGGTTCTGGGCTGCGCAGCATTATTGGCGGGGCCGCTGGCTCCATGCCGCTTCCAGCCGCTCGCGGGTGACAAAAGAGATCTGGGTCCCCACGCCGAGTGTCGAAAGCGCGGCGTACACGTTGGCGCGGGCGATGGCGTCGGTTTCGTTCTCGCCAGCGGCTAGGAACGCGGCGAAGCTGCCGATGAAAGCGTCGCCGGCGCCGGTGGTGTCGACGGCTTCGACGGGAAAGGGCGGGATGTGGTCAACGCGGTCGTCGCCGGCGCAGAGCGCGCCGTTGGCGCCGAGGGTGACAATTACCCGCCGCACGCCGCTGCGCAGCAGATGCACGGCGCAGGCACGGGCTTCGTGAATGTTGTTCACTGGCATGCCGGTCAGTGCTTCGGCTTCGGTTTCATTGGGAATGACGTAATCGGCGTGGGCCAGTTCGGCAAGATCGAGCGGCTGTCCAGGCGCCGGGTTTAGAATGGCGCGGATACCGTTGGCGCGGGCGAAGCGGAGCGTGTAGTAAACGGTCTCGAGCGGGATTTCCAACTGCAGGATAATGGCGTCGGCCTGGCGGAGCACGGGCGCCGCGGCGTCGATATCGGCGGGCAGCAGGTGATCATTGGCGCCTTTGACCACCAGGATCCTGTTCTGGCCGGACGAATCGACGAAGATGGGCGCGACGCCGCTCGAGACACCTTGAGTAACAAGGACCCGCGTGGCATCGACGCCGCGCGCCGTGAAGTTCTCGATGGTGGCCTTGCCGAACAGGTCGTCGCCGACGCGCGCGATCATCGACACGCGCGCCCCGCAAAGCCGGGCGGCGACCGCCTGGTTAGCGCCCTTGCCGCCGTAGCCGACATGAAATCTGCGGCCGAAGATGGTTTCGCCCGGGCGAGGAAACCGGTCGGTGAAAGTGGTGAGATCGACGTTGGCGCTGCCGACCACCGCGATGTGAGGCTGATGGGCCATATATGGATACCATAATTGTAGGCATGGATCAGGACCCGACACGCAGGTTTTCGGTGCGCGTAGACGACTATCTGCGCTACCGGCCGTCATATCCGGCGGAAGTGGTGGCGCTGGCGCAGCGGGAATGCGGGCTGCGGGCGGGGCAGGCGGTTGCCGATATCGGATGTGGAACGGGCCTGTTGGCGCTTCTTTTTCTGGAGCGGGGCTACGAAGTCTTCGGCGTCGAGCCGAATCCCGAGATGCGCAAGGCCGGCCTAAAGGCGCTGGCAGGGCAGGCGCGCTTTCACTCGATCGACGGGCGCGCGGAAGCCACCACGCTCGGCGGCGCCAGCGTGGACCTTGTCGCCGCCGGCCAGGCGGCGCACTGGTTCGATGCGGATGCGGCTTGCACCGAATTCAAGCGGATACTGAAGCCCGGCGGTTGGCTGATGCTGGTGTGGAACGAACGCAAGCGGGAGCCGGGTTTTATGAGCGAGTATGAATCGCTCATCGCGCGCCACGCGCCGGAGCATCCGCGCATCGACGCGTCCCGGATCTCGCGATTGTTTGGCGAAAACGGCTGGCACACGGCGCGGTTCCACCACCACCAGACGCTCGATGCCGACGGGCTGCGCGGACGCGTGGCATCATCTTCCTACACGCCCCTGCCCGGGACGGGTGAATTCACCGCGCTGATGGCGCAGGTGGACTGCCTGTTCGCGCGGCATCAACGGGAGGGCTGCGTAAAGGTGATGTACGACACGGAGGTCTACTATGGGAGACTGGCCGCATCGTAGTCCGCATTCGCGCTGGCTTCGAGTTTGCTGGAGCCAGACTCAGCGGAGATAAGACGGCGGGCGTAGCGGCGGGCGCAAACCCGCCGTAAGCAGCGCCGGCTGCCAGTCATGTTCGAGCGGAGCGATCAGCGACGCGCAGCGCCGGAGCGAGATCGCTTGTTCATTTATCTTCGATTGCCAGACTCACGCTGTTGCTGCCCACCGACGAGCCATCGGGAAGTTGTCCGACGATGCTGAGGGAGATCGAGTTTCCCGCGGCCGAGCCATCCGGCACGATGGCCGCAATCTGCGAAACTCCCGCCCTGCCCGGGACCGGCGCCACCGACTCGACCGGGACCTCAGTCTGGCCAATTCGCACCAGCACATTCGACGCCGCGGCGATACCGGTCGCCAGAATCAGGATTCGGTCGCCGGCGGTGGCCGGCTCAGCCGCAGACAGGTAGTTGCGCACCATCGCCAGTTTCGATTCGCCGGCAAGCGAAACCCAACCCTGTCCCGATCCGGAACCGTCAACCGTGAAGATTCCTGGGGCGACGGCATTCTGCATCGTCGAGACCGGTTGGGATACGTAGCCCCCGGTTCGTACTATGATGTCTAACGGCAAGGCGGGGACGGCATCGGGGCACAGAATATCGATTCGCGTGGGCGAAGCGTACAGAATCGGCACCGATTCTCCTTCCATCTGCACGGAAGTGCCGGCCAGCTCCAGGGAACGGCCCGACGGATCGGATGCGTCGGACCCTTGCGTCAGCCATCGGCCTTCGATGCGGGCGATGGCGCCGGGGCTGCACGCGCCCTGAATGGAGCCGCTCGCCGCGTTGGCCACGCGGTCCACCACCGGTTCACCCGCGTCGACTTGCACTACCGAGGAGGCGGTTCCAGTGTCGCCGGCGGAGTTCGTGGCGTTGAAGGCGAGACGATACGTGCCCTGTTGGGCAACGCTCGGGGTCCAATGGAATACGCCTGTCGAGCCATCGAAGCTGGCTCCAGCAGGCAGAGGACCAGCCGTTAACGCAGCGGATGGGTCGGCAGCTAACACCTGGAAGCGAAGTTCGCTGCCGAACTTGACGGCTTGAGACGCGGGAACGGCGACCGCCAGGTTATGCGACGGCCGCAGCGACACGGTCTGTTGCACCGCGTCGCCATTCAATTGTGCCGAAATGACGGCTGCCTCGTCTTTAACCTGCGCGGCCGAATTCACCTGGAATTGCACGCTGGTCTGGCCCGGACGGGTGGCGACCAGGGCAGGCAACTGCAGCGATGCGCTCGAACTGCCCAGACTCACTTGAGCCGTGGCCCCGTCGGCTACCGTGCCGAGTGTTATGGCGCAAAGTCCCGTGGACTGCGCCGGCAGCGTGTTGGGCGTGCAGGAGAGCGCGAGCAGACGAACCTGCGCCGAACTCTGCTGGGGAGCGCTCAGAGTCAAGGTAGCGCTTTTCGCAGTGCCGTTCAGGCTTGCGGTTACGATCGCCGCCTGGCTTGCAGTGATCGTTCTGGCAGTTGCGGTGAAGTTTACGGTGAGCCGCCCACGAAGCATAGCCACACTCGATGGCACAGTTAGAAGAGAGTCGTTGCTGGTGAGTTTGATCTGGAGTCGGCTCGAGGAAACGCTGGAAATGGCGACCGTACAAGTGGCCGATGCGCCGGAAGTCAGTGTGGCCGGTGAGCAAGTGAGTGCAGATACGAACGCTGAGGTCGACAAACCGATGCTCGCGGTCGCCGAGGTGCCGTTGTAAGTGGCCGTCACAGTCGCCGTTTGATTGCTGGAGATCGTGCCGGTGGTGGCGCTGAACGTAGCCGTAGTAGATCCAGCCGCCACCGTCACCGACGCCGGCACCGTCAAGGCTGTCTCGTTGCTGGAGAGGGTCGCCTTCGCCCCTCCGCTGGGAGCAGCCTGAGTCAGCGTGACGGTGCAGGTACTAGAGGAGTTTTTCCCCAGGGTGGTGGGGCTGCAACTGAGCGAGGAGACCTCCACCGATGCCGAGGAGGTCAAACTGATGCTGGCTGTGGCTGAGGCGCCGTTGTAAGTGGCCGTGACCGTCGCCGTTTGATTGCTGGAGATGGTGCCGCTGGTGGCGCTGAACGTAGCCGTGGCAGAACCGGCCGCCACGCTCACCGTCGCCGGCACGGTCAGTGCCGCCTCATTGCTCCATAGCGTCACACTGGCGCCTCCGGTGGGCGCCACTTGAGTCAGCGTAAGCGTGCAGGTGCTGGAGGAATTCTGCCCCAGGCTGGTAGGACTGCAACTGAGCGAAGACACTTGCACCGGCGCCGTCAAGCTGATGCTGGCCGCGGCCGAGGTGCTGTTGTAAGTGGCCGTCACCGTCGCTGTCTGATTGCTGGAGATTGTGCCGCTGGTGGCGCTGAACGTAGCCGTGGTAGAACCGGCCGCCACGCTCACCGTCGCCGGCACGGTCAGTGCCGCTGCGTTGCTCGACAGCGTCACGCTGGCGCCGCCGACCGGTGCCGTTTGAGTCAGCGTAAGCGTGCAGGTGGTGGAGGAATTCTGCCCCACACTGGTGGGACTGCACGCGAGGGAAGACACTTGCACCGGCACCGGCGCCGTCAAGCTGATGCTGGCCGTGGCCGAGGTGCTGTTGTAAGTGGCCGTGACCGTCGCGGTCTGATTGCTGGAGATTGTGCCGCTGGTGGCGCTGAACGTAGCCGTGGTAGAACCGGCCGCCACGCTCACCGTCGCCGGCACGGTTAATGCCGCTGCGTTGCTCGATAGCGTCACGCTGGCGCCGCCGGCCGGTGCCGTTTGAGTCAGCGTAAGCGTGCAGGTGGTGGAGGAATTCTGCCCCAGGCTGGTGGGACTGCAAGTGAGCGAGGAAACTTGCACCGGCGCCGTCAGGCTGATGCTGGCTGTGGCTGAGGTGCTGTTGTAAGTGGCCGTCACCGTCGCGGTCTGATTGCTGGAGATTGTGCCGCTGGTGGCGCTGAACGTAGCCGTGGTAGAACCGGCCGCCACGCTCACCGTCGCCGGCACGGTCAATGCCGCTGCGTTGCTCGATAGCGTCACGCTGGCGCCGCCGGCCGGTGCCGCTTGAGTCAGCGTAAGCGTGCAGGTGGTGGAGGAATTCTGCCCCAGGCTGGTGGGACTGCAAGTGAGCGAGGAAACTTGCACCGGCGCCGTCAAGCTGATGCTGGCGGTCTCCGAAACGCCACCGAGAGTAGCCGTGAGCGTTACCGTCTGATTGGCGCTGCAAGTGCCAGCGGTAGCCGTGAAAGTGGCCGAAGTCGAACCGGCCGGTACAGTGACCGAGGCCGCGACCGGTAGCGTGGAGCTGTTGCTGGAAAGGGCCACCACCGTGCCTCCGCTTGGAGCCGCTTGAGCCAGTGTGACCGTGCAGGTGGACTTGGCGCCCGAAGTCAGAGTGGTGGGCGAGCACTGCAGCGAAGACAAGCCAGGCTGCCAATTCGTAACCGCAACCGTTCCCGAAGTCGCGGCTATCGTGTCAGCGGCTCCATCTGCAAAAGACGCTACGGGATTGCTGATCGCGACAGGCACGGTGGCGCCACTGGTAGCTGGCGAGAGGGTCACCGTAACCGTGGCGATCACACCGCCGCCAATCGCCGAATCGTTCATCCCGGCCGTCAGACAAGTCACCGAGCCACTCGCAGAGTTGCAAGTGAGGGTCTTGTTCGCGCTGGTGAGCGTCGCCGCGGCGGCGACCGAGAGGGAGCTTACATCGCTGGGAGCAAACGTGAATGTCCATTGCAAACCGGCTGGTGCACCGCTGCTGCTGCTCAATGAGAGGTTCAATGAGACAGACCCGCCCTCGACGGCAGACCCGGATGAAAGGCTCAGAGCAGTGGTTTGACTGTAGGCTAAGCTGCCGCTAAAGAAGCAGAAAAGAAGGAAGGCGATCCACTGCTTCGCAAAAGTGTTCGGCATTTTTGTTTAAGTAAAGTCACTTAGATCAAAAGCTGAATATAGTAGACCTAGTCCCTGTATTACTAGGTTGAGAATGGTTAACACGAATAACTCAACTGAAGGAGCCGGTAGACAGCAAGCCATTATGCGGGTTATATATGCGACTTTTGTGGGGATTGAAACAGTACTTACAATACCGATTGACACCTCAACTTATTGAATCCACAGCCGAGCAAGTGCTGACTCAAGTTAATTTCAGTTTTTTGGGACTTTTTCTCTGCTTGCTCTGTTAAAATGAAGCTAAACAACCGATTTGTTTCCACTCCCGTTCAAAATGGCCATGTAATTTCGTGCAACCAAACCGGAATAATAGGGCCTGTTTTTTGAGACTGAGCCCACCGGCAGGTCTCGGATTGCGCCTCGAAAGAATGGATTTCCGGTGCCGTAATTCCGCCGACGGCCTTAAACGGCTGAAAACGGTAGATCAAGGCGCTGACGGGACGGGAAACATTCTGGTGGTATTTCCCCGATGCGCTACGAGTGCGGCCGCCTGCACAAAACGAGCCAGGCGCTCGCTAGAGAAGCAACCCAGCAATTGATGAAAAAAGTGCTCGGTCACGGGTTTTCCACCATGTAAAACGCGGTGGGAGACGCTCCTCAAGGAAGGAAGGTCTTGAATCTCAAGGCAATGGGCGCTGGCACTCCAGTTGCATGTCTGGGCGTTCAACAATTTAGTTTGGCGCCAGCGGTTGGCTTGCGCAGCCCGAGGAGAGCAATGTGCTCCCGATGGAGTGCGCGATCCTCTCGACGCCCACGCGACTGTTTCCGCGTTGCGTCGAGGAGGTTCAGAACTGTGCAGGTTTCAGAGGCGGGCGCGGGCGCTTGGTTGGGAGCACAAGGCGTTGAATTGTTCCGTTGAAGCGGGCGCAGGCGGTATTGAGTCTGACCATCTCGGAGGCTTTGTGCGCTTCGAAATGAGGCAGTTGTGCGCCACGCTATCCGGCACCCGGCGCGGAACCTGCCGCCCTCGATCCCCCAGCCCTCATTTTGGTCGATAAGACAGGTAGGAACTATCGACACGGTAGGATCTCCCAACGACGCGATTGAAGACAAACGGGTTGAAAAATCTCTTAAAGTTGGCCGGACAAGCGCATGCGCCGGTGCAGCGTGAGATACCTTGCCGGATACATTCGGCGCCCTTTTCTGGAGGTTGACCAGTTGCTCAGCGACGTCCGTGAGAAGCAGCCGTTGAGCCCTCCGGCTCGTGCTTGCTTCCTCGCTCTTTTCCTCGCGATCGCGCCTGGGGTCGCGTTCGGACAGGACACGTTGTCATTGGCGTCGGGTACCGCCGCTCCCGGCGGCGCCGTCGCATTGAACTTGTCGTTGAGTTCGTCAACGGGAAGTCAACCAGCGGGGCTTCAATGGACTTTAACCTACCCGACCGCCAGTGTCGCCTCCATCAGTGCCGCCGCCGGGTCGAGCGCCACCGCAGCGGTTAAAACGATTAACTGCTTCTCCAGCGCCGGTTCCTACACATGCTTACTGTCCGGGCTGAACGACACGCTGATGCAGAATGGGGTTGTCGCAACGATCACCGTGACGATGACGACCTCGGCGCTCAGCGCGTCGGTCGGACTGACCAACCCGGTGGCCACAACTGCGGCTGGAGGCCCAATTTCCGTGACCGGCACGGGTGGAACCATAACGGTCCCGTTGCCGACGTTGACTGGACTTTCGTGCAGCCCCACTTCGCTCAGCCGCGGCGCTTCGTCGACCTGCACGGTTTCGCTGAACGAGCCGGCGTCCGCCAGCGGCGCTGTCGTCGCCCTCTCCAGTACCACAAGTGAGCTACCAGTGCCTGCCTCGGTTACCGTGCTGGCCGGAGCCGCGTCGGCCAACTTCACCGCGACCGCGGGCACGATTGCAAGCAACCTGACGGCGGGCATCACCGGTACCTTGAACGGAAGTTCTCAAACAGCGTATGTATCGCTGTTAGCGCCGACCACGGTCAGCCTGGTATCGTGCAACCCGGCTAGCCTCAGCTCGGGTGGAACATCTACTTGCACAGTGACACTTTCGCAGGCAGCTGGCACAGGTGGCATCACTGTGACTCTGTCCAGTAATGTTACGGCGTTGACGGTTCCCGGCTCCGTGAGCGTGGCGTCGGGAGCAACCTCAGCGAACTTCAGCGCTACGGCCGGCACCATCACGGTAAACCAGACGGCGGGAGTAACGGCTTCCTACAACAGCAGCTCCCAGACGGCTTCGATCTCGCTCGTGACGCCATCCACGGTCGGCCTGGTTTCGTGCAGCCCGGCCAGCCTCAGCTCCGGTGGAACATCTTCTTGCACGGTGACACTTTCGCAGGCAGCTGGCACTGGTGGCATCACGGTGACGCTCTCCAGCAATGTGACGGCGTTGACTGTTCCGGCCTCGGTGAAGGTGGCGTCGGGAGCGATCTCGGCGAACTTCACCGCTACCGCCGGCACGATCACGGCAGACCAGACAGCGAGAGTAACGGCTTCCTACAACAGCAGCTCACAAACAGCGTCGATCTCGCTGGTCGCCCCAACCATGATCAGCCTCCTTTCGTGCAGCCCGACCACCCTCAGCTCGGGTGAAGCATCTGCGTGCACAGTGACACTTTCGCAGGCAGCCGGCTCTGGCGGCATCACGGTAACGCTGTCCAGCAACGTGGCGGCATTGACGGTACCGGGCTCAGTGAGCGTGGCGTCAGGGGCGACCACGGGGAGCTTCACCGCCACGGCCGGCACGATCTCCACCAACCAGACCGGCGTCATCACCGCATCACTGAATGGCAGTTCTCAGACGCAGTCTCTGACGCTGGTATCCACGCCGCCGGCCTTGACGTTGCTAGCGTGCGCTCCCACGAACCTCAGTTCAGGAGCCACCTCAACCTGCACTGTAATTTTATCGAAGGCTGCTGGCGCTGGCGGAGTGTCGGTGACGCTCACCAGCAACGCCGCTACACTTACTGTCCCGGGATCGGTGATAGTCGTCAGCGGTTCCACCTCGGCGAACTTCGCCGCCACTGCCGGCGCCATCACCACCAGCCAGACGGCAGTAGTAACGGCCACATACAGCGGCAGCTCGCAGACAGCATCGATCCTGCTGGCGGCGCCGACGATGGTCAGCCTGGTAACGTGCACGCC
>JBAVEN010000053.1:0-14088 GCA_049587755.1 Bryobacteraceae bacterium
CTCTGTTATCCGGCGGGCGGCAATCATAGCTATCCGTTTACCGCCGGCGGTTATGGATTCCAGAATCCAACGTCTTCCGTCGGGAGTCCAGCCCAAGGGGGACCCCGCATGCCGTTCACGGGCGCCGGAAGTTCAGCACCACCTGAGTGCAACGCTTGCTGGCCAGCAAGAAAGGACGAGCGGCGGAGCATTGCGCCACCGTCCCAATTCCAGGATACGGGGTGTGTCAAGGATTGGAGTGGCGAGTTTGGGGCTAAGTGATTGAGTTAGCGGGGAGGAAAACGTGGTGACCGGGTTGTGACACGGAAGCGCGGGCCGGGCATGCCCGGCCCCTACGGAACGAACGCGGCCCGGCGTTGGCCGTCATTCAATGCGAAATTGGATGCTGCGGGCGGCCTGGGCGCCGGCGGAATCTTTCACCGTGAGCTCAGCGTGATAGGTTCCGGGCTGGAGCGTCGCGACCGGCAATTTGAGCGCGACCGGAATCACCTTGTTGCCGGACTTGGCTAGGGCGCTCAGGTCGACATCGCCGGAATGCCACGCTTCCTGGTTACTCTGCGCATCGAGCACGCGCAGGCGCATGGTCAATTGAATCGCGCCGGCGCCACTGGCGAACGGCTCGTAGATTTCGAAATAGGCTTCGGCGGAGCCGGTCTTGGACAAAACATCGGAGCCGGAGACGGCGATCCGGTTGCCACGGAAGATCAGCGGAACGTCACCATCTTCGACCTCCTCCTGTGCAGCCTCTGGCGATATCGGTTGCACGTCGCGGCTGAGGGCGATCGAGCTCAGGCTGAGCTGTCCGGCGTTGAACGGATCGACGTCCAGCGCCGTTTCGACCACGCCAATGCGATCCTTCGCCGTGCGAAAGACGATCTTGAACCGGTAATTTCCTGGCTCGACTTCAAACTGCTGGTCATAGTGAAGCGGGCGCCGCAGAAAAGCGTCGAACTGCTGGCGGTTGTCAAAATCGAATCTCAGCTTATGAGTGAACCTCGCGGTCACGTCGCCGCCGGGATGGTACACCAGGCCGAGCACGTCCATTTCGGCATGCAGTTTGCCGTTCACTTCCGTGGGAACGAAAGCGGGGGAGGGAATATCGAGCGCCAGGTTGACTCGCGCTACGCCGCCGGCTTCATAGAAAAACGGGACCGAAGCTAACGCCGCGCTGTTCCCGGTGTCAGGCGACTCTGCCAGACTCTCCAAATCGTTCTTCCGCGGCTTGACCTCGGCCACGGCCGCCTGGCGGACGTTGCAGTACAGGTTTCGCCCGCGCACCGTAACGCCCGGTCGGTTGACGGTGACCCTGATCGCATGGCAGCTTCCTTCCGGGGACGCTTGCGGCAGGTAGGCAAGAGTGTAAGAGTCGTTCTGCTCGCGGGCGAGCTGCTCGAAAATGCCTGAAGCGTCGGCGCCGCGAGAGAGCTCGTGGCCGCCGGTGGCGCCGGCGAGATCGAGCGCCCAGGCCGGAGTCGCGACACCGGGCTGCGCTTCGACTGGATAGACCGATGCGTCCGCCTTGCGAAACTCGAGCTCCATGTCGAACGGATCCTGGTGCGCTTCCGCATTCCGTTGGTTTCGCGCGCGCACGCGGGGCGACGGGGCAACGGTTTCCGTGGGCTCGTTGGCGGCAGCACTGGCGGACGGGCCGGCAGTAGCCACGAACAAGGCCACCACTTTGTGGCCGGGCATCTGGGACAGGTCTTTCGCCAGTTCGGCGTAGTAGAGCGCACGCAGGTTGCTATCGGGCGCCGCGATGTGGTCGCAATGAAGCAGGTCCGGCCAGTTACTCAGTGCCTGCTGAAGCCGGGCGGCGTCGGCAGTGAATGGCGTGGAGGTGGTGCCGTAGCAAGCGTCGGTGTAAACGATGGACATCAGCCGGCTCGGCCCGGCATTGTCTGCGATGAACTTGGCGGCGGCCTGCTGGAGCCATTTCTGAGCGTCGGCGGACTGCGCGCCGAACAAGAGGACGAGGCGCTGCTGCTGCGACATTCCCTGCATGGCAGGTCCGGTGTGCGCCTGGAACGCGGTGACGGTCTGCTCCTTGCCATCTTCGAAGAGGTGGAAATCGGTCGCGGCCAGGCCATGGATCGGTCCGTTCCGGTCGCCGGTTACCACGGTATCCACCAGCACCGGGCGTGCTTCGGATTTGCGGTTCAGGCCGGCCGAGTCCGGGGCGCCGGACGCACCGGTCTGAGCCAGCAGCGGGGCGCAGAGAGAGAGGAGCAGGACGGCACATCGCGGAAGCATGGGGTGCTGCGCGCATTGCGACGGCCGGGCGGGCGCCCGGCTGGGCCGATCGGCAATCGGCCCGCAGGTTACCAACCTGCCCCACAACTTAGCCGGCGAGGGCTTCACGGGATCTCCACAGTGTCGTTGGCGGAGGCCATTTGCTGGCCTTCGGCGTCGCGGGCGACCACGCGAATCATGTAAGCGCCGCTCTTGACGTCGAAGTCGCTGTTGGTGGTGACGCCGAGCTCGCGCCGGCGCTCGACATTCGCGTCGCTCACCCGGAGCTCCACCACCTTCTGGGTTCCTTTGATGTAGTTTCCGTTGCCATCGAACAGGGCGCACACCACGGTCACGTCATCGCGGTTCCGATCGTCCTGCTTGCGCAAGTGAAGTTGCTGAGTATCCAGGTGGGCGATGACTTTCAGCCTGGCATCCGCGGCGGTGGTCTTGTAAAACTGGGTGTCAATGCCCAGGGGCAAGTCGCGCAGCTCATCGTGGGAGAACACAGCCTCGCTAATCTCCCGCGTGGCGGCGGTGGCCGCGTCTTCCAAATGGGCAGGCGCCCAGTAGCCCCTTCGCGCCTGGATCGACAGGCCCTGGTTGTTGGCCAACGCCACCTTGATCTCGTGGAACTTGCCATCCGGCTTGAGATCCCTCGGATAGAAGCTCAGATAATAGACATACTCCGGCGGGTTGGCCAGGCGGTTGAATCCGCCCAGCAGGTCGTTGTCGCTGACGGCGGTGCCGCCGGTCGAATGGGCCAGGTCGTCCAGAATCAACCCCTGGGCGGTGACGGCGAAGTGGTTGTACTTGGCGACCTCTACTTGGGTCTGTGGGAGCGATAGACCGCATTGTTGGGAAGCTTCGCCGGCTCCGGTGTCGACCGTGTAAACGCCGCGGGCGTCGAGGGTATTGATGATGACGCCAGAGCGGGTAGCGCGGTCGATGGATTCGGCGAGGCTCCTCTGCAACTCGTCGGGGAGGTACATGCCGGGCGAAACGAGAATCATAACCCGGTCGCCTGGCATGGAGCCGAGCAGCCGCACCACGTTGTTGAGGATGCGGAAGGCATTGCTGGCTTCGCTCGCGCCATCATTGTAAACGGAGCGAAACGTTTCCCTGGCTATGTCGGGAGCCTCGAGCGCCAGCTGACATGCCAGTGGAAGGCACTCGATGGTCACCTCGGTCTGCATCCGCAGCACCGGTGGCATCAGTTGGCTGCAATCCACCGAGCAGGGAGGCGTGAAGATGCAGGTCGCCTGCTCGTCGCCGGGACTCCTCATAAACTGATCAGCCAGGTAGAAGCTGGCGGGAGGGAAATACACGCGCGGCGGCACGGGCATGATCTTCATCAGCATCTCGCGGAATTTCGCCACGTCATTGGTGAATTCGAGCGACACGCTTCCGGAGAGCGTGAGCAAGGCCACGCGTTCCTGCGGGGGTATGCCCGGCTCGAGGTGCTGGAGCGCAGCCTTGCGAGCGTTCACCAGGTCTTCCATTTTGAGATGGACGTCGTCGAAGACAAAGGCGACGAAGCGGGCGGGCACTGCCGGCTTGGAGGCCGCAGCTAGTTCCGCCGAGGTCTCCGCTTGAGGCGCCTCGGGCCGGGCACCCCCGGCGCGAATCGGCTGCGCGGCGCTGCTCTCGATGGCGAACTGCGCGATCTCCTGCGGCTTGCCGCGGTCGGTGAGCTGAAAATCTTCCTTACGGAAGCTCCCGAGAGCGCGTCCCTGCTTGTCGCGGACCACCACGGGAACGCGCACCAGGCTCACGCTCGATTGAAAAGTGGGAGTCTCTTCGCGGGTAGTGACCTCGCCGGTTTGGGTTTGCGCAGCCATCGCGGCGATGAGAAGGAAAAAAGACCAAAAGCGCACGATACTCTCCTTCCGAGAAACCCGGCGTCGCGGATTCCTGAGGTGGGCGTAGTGGCCGGCCCGCTGGTTCGAATTATAGCGCTCGCGGTGCCGGGCGGACGGGGACGCTGCTGGCTCCAAGGGGGACATTACGCCAGGCGCTCGACCCCGGCAGCGCGACGTCTCATGGGATCTCCACCACGCCGTTGGCGGCGGCTATTTGTTGCCCTTCGGAATCGCGGGCGACGACGCGAATCAGATAGGCGCCGCTCTTGACGTCAAAATCGGTGTTCACAGTGACGCCGAGGGCGCGCCGGCGCTCCAGGTTCTCGTCCTTCAATCGCAACTCCACCACCTTCTGGGTTCCCTGGACATAGTTGCCGTTGCGATCGAAGAGGACACAGACCAGGGTCACGTCGTCGTGGCTGCGGTCATCGCTCTGCTTGCGCAACGGAAGCTGCCGGATATCGAGGTGGGTGGTGACTTTCACCTTAGCGTCGTCGGCGGTGGTCTTGTAGAACTGGGAATGAATGTCGATGGGCCAGTCGCGCAGTTCGTCGTGGGAGAACACGGCCTCGCCGATTTCCCGCGAAGCGGTGGCGGCGGCGTCCTCCACGTGGGATGGCGCCCAGTAACCCTTGCGCGCCTGCACAGACAGTCCCTTGCCGTTGGCCAGCGTCACCTTGATCTCATGATACTTTCCGTCCGGTTTGAGATCCTTCGGATAGAAACCCAAGTAATAGACGTATTCGGGCGGCGTGGCCAGGCGGTTGAATTCGCCGAGGAAATCGTTTTGGGCGAGGGCGGTGCCGCCGGTCGAATCAGCGAGGTCGCTCAGAATCAGCCCTTGGGAGGTAATGGCGTCATGGTCGTACCTGGCGACCTGTTCCTGGGTCTGGGGGCTCGTCAGACGGCAGTTGGGAACGTCTCCTGTCGGGTTGATAGTGTAAACTCCGCGGGCATCGAGGGTGTTGATGATGACGCCCGAGCGGGTGGCGCGGTCGATGGATTCACTGAGCTCGCGTTGCAACTCGTCGGGGAGGTACATGCCGGGCGATACGAAAATCATCATCCGGTCACCCGGCATGGCGCCGAGCAGCCGCACCACGTTGTTCAGGATGCGGAAGGCATTGATGGCATCGCTCCGACCCTCATTGGCGACCTGGCGGAGAGTGTCCTGGGCTATTTGCTGCGCCTGCGTGGCTAACGCTGCCCCCGCCTGCCCTGGAGCACCGCCTCCGGCTTGCAGGTGGAGGCAATCGACGGTAATGGCGGTCTGCATCGCCAGCAGCGGGGAGGACAGGTCTTCGGTTCTCGACCATTGGTCCGCCACAAAGAAGCTGGCGGGAGGGAAGTGGGCGCGAGGCGGCACGGGCATGACCTTCATCAGCGTCTCGCGGAATTTCGCCAGATCATCGGTGAATTCGAGCGACACGTTGCCGGAGAGCGTGAGCAAGGCTACGCGTTCCTGCGGGGGTAATCCCTGTTCGATGAACTTCAGCGCGGCGGCGCGAGCGTTCATCAGGTCCTCGATCTTGAGATGGACGTCGTCGAAGACAAAGGCGACGAAGCGGGTGGGGACTACCAGCTTGGAGCTCTCAGCGGAGGGGTTGCCGGAGATTTCTTCTTGAGGCGCGGCGGGCGGAGCATGCCCGGCCCCCACGGGAACCGGTTGTGTGACGGCGCTGCCCTCGATGGCAAACTGCGCGATGGACTGCGGCTTGCCGCGGTCGGTGAGCTGAAAATCTTCCTTATGGAAGCTGCCGACAGTGAGTCCCTGCTTGTCGTGAACCACCACGGGAACGCGCACCAGGTTCACGCTCGATCGAAAGGTGGGAGTCTCTTCGCGAGTGGTTACCTCGCCGGTCTGGGCCTGCGCGGCCAGCGCGGCGCTGAGCAGAAAAAAGGACCAAGAGCGCACGTAACTCTCCTTTCACGAGAAACCCGGCGGCGCGGATTTTGCAACGCGGGCCGCGGCTGCCCACTGGTTCGAATTATAACTGTCTCGACACAGCAACCGGCGCGGAAGTCGCTAGCTCAAAAGGGGCCATGAGACCGGGTCGGCCGGTCGGGGACCTGCCCCACCGGGACGCTTCACTCCGTCCGGAATTTCACGGTGCGGGAGGCTTCGCCGCCGGCGGAATCTTTCACCGTCAACACGGCTCGATACGTTCCGGGCGGAACGGTTACTACCGGCAATTTGAGAGCCACCGGAATCACGCGGCGAGCGGACTTGGCCAGGGCGCTCAAGTCGACATCGCCCGAATCCCACTTCTGCTGGTTGCTCTGCGCATCGAGCAGCCGCAGGTGCATGGTCAACCGGACCGGCTCGGCGCCGGTAGCGGGCGGCTCGTAGATTTCGAAGTAGGCCTCGGCAGTTCCGGTTTTCGGCAAAACATCGGAGCCGGAGACGGTAAACTGGTTGCCGCGAAAGATCAGCGGGTTTTTCCCGTCGTCGAGCTCCTCCTGCAAGGCGTCTTGCGAGATCGGCTGCACGTCTCGGCTAAGGGCGATGGCGCTCAGGCCGAGCTGCGCGGCATCAACTGGATCGACGGCCAGCGGCGTTTCGACGACACCGGCGCGATCCTTGGCCGTGCGGAAGATCAGCTTGAACCGGTAATTGCCCGGAGCGATTTCAAACTGGTGCTCGTAGTGGAGCGGGCGCTGAACAAAATCGTCGAACTGGTGGCGGCTGTCGAAAGCGAATCGCACCGTATCGCCGAATCGCGCGGCCACATTGCCCCCCAGGTTATACGCCAGGCCGAGCACGTCCATGGAGGCCTGCAGCTTGCCGTTCACCTCGGTAGGATCGAGAACCGGCGCAGGAATCTCGAGCGCCAGATCGACTCGCGCCACGCCGCCGGCCTCATAGAAGAACGGCACGGACGCCGAAGCGGCGGTGTTGCCGGCGTGCGGCGTCGCCGCCAGGTTTTCCAGCTCCGCTTCCAGAGGGTTGGTCGACGCCAAGGTGATCTCGCGGACGTTGCAATACAGGTTGCGACCGCGCACCTTCACGTCGGGCCGGTCGACGGTGACTTTGAGCTCGTGGCAACTCCCTTCCGGCGACTCTTCGGGCACGTAGCCGAGCGTGTAGGATTCATCCTGCTCACGGGCGATCGCGTCGAAAACAGCCACTACGTCGTTGCCGCGGAAGAGCTCGTGGCCACCGGTGACGTCGGCCAGGTGGAGCGCCCAGCCCGGATTCTGGGCGTTGGCCGACCCTCCGACCGGATAAACCGAGACATTCGCCTTGCGGAACTCGAGCGCCATCCCAAACGGATCCCGCCGCGCATCCGTACTCCGCTCCAGTTGGGAGCCTAACTGGTGGATGGAAGGCGCGCGCGGCCGGCCTGCGAGGTCGGCGCCGCTTATCGCCGGCGGAACGCCGGCGGCGAAGAGAGCCACCACCTTGTGGCCGGGCACATGCGCCAGATCCTTCGCCAGTTGCGCGTAGAAGCGTATGCGCACATAGCCATCGGGATCGGGAATGCCGGGGCAAGATGACGAGCCAATCCAGGCGGCTGGTGCAGACGAAATCTGGCCGGCGGGGGAAGAAGACAAGCCGGGCCATGCCTCCAATGCTTGCCGAAGCTGGCCGACATCGGCGGTGAATTGCGTGGCGAGGTTCAGGCATCCCCACGCGTAATATACGACGGACATCAGCCGGTTGGGTCCGGCATTGTCGGCGACGAACTTTGTGGCGCTCTGCTGAATCCATTTCAGATCGTCGGGTGGCAGCCCCTGGTCGCTCTGTGCATCGATTAACAGGACAAAGCGCTGTTGACGGCTGATTCCCGGGGTCGCGGGTCCGGTGCGAGTCTGGAATCCGGTGATGGTCTGTTCCTTGCCATCCTCGAAGATGCGGAAATCGTCTTTGGTCAAGCCGTGGATGGGTTCATCCTTCTTGCCGGTGACGACGGCATCCACCAGCACCAGGCGCGCTTCGGCCTTAAGCTTCAGGGTGGCGGTACCTTGGCCGCCCGATCCGCCGGTTTGCGCCAGCAGCGGGTAACAGAGGAACAGAAGCAGAGCCGCGTATTGCGGACGGCAGGCACGCTGCGGGTGCCTGGGGTGCTGCGCCAATCGCGACGGCCGGGCTGGCGCTTGGGTGGGCCGGTTGCCAACCGGCCCGCAGGTTATCAAACTGCCCCACAACTTAGCCGTTGAGGATCTCATGGGATCTCCACTACTCCGTTGGCGGCGGCCATTTGGCGGCCTTCGGCATCGCGTGCGACGACGCGAATCATGTAAGGGCCCACCTTGACATCGAAGCTGCTGTTCACGGTGACGCCGGCGGTGCGCCGCTGCTCCAGAGTCCCGTCCTTCAGCCGAAGCTCCACCACCTTCTGGGTTCCTTCGAGGTAGTTGCCATTGCCATCGAACAAGGCGCATACCAGGGTCACGTCGTCGCGATTGCGATCGTCTTCCTTGCGCAACGGAAGCTGCTGGATATCGAGATGAATGGCGACCTTCAGCCTGGCGGCTTCGTCCGAGGTTTTGAAAAACTCGCTGTGCATCTCGATGGGCAGGTCGTGCAGCTCATCGCGGGAGAACACCGCCTCGCCGATTTCCCGCGACGCGGTCGCGGCGGCGTCTTCCTCATGCGAGGGCGCCCAGTAGCCCCTGCGCGCCTGCACCGACACTCCCTTGGCGCCCGCCAGCTTCACCTTGATCTCGTGGTACTTCCCGTCCGGTTTGAGATCCGTCGGATAAAAGCCCAAATAATAGACAAATTCAGGCGGCGTGGCCAGGCGATTAAATCCGCCCAAAAGATCGTTATCGCTGGAGGTGGCGCCGCCGGTCGAATGGGCCAGGTCGTCCAAGACCATCCCCTGGGCGAGATTCTCGAAATTGTCGTACCTGGAGATAAGCTGGCTCGTCCGAGGGTCGGGCTGATTGCAGCCCAGAATTTCGCCGACCGGGTCGACGGTGTAGACGCCGCGCGCGTCGAGGGCGTTGATGACGACGCCAGCGCGGGTGGCGCGGTCGATGGATTCGCTGAGGTCCCTCTGCAAGTCGTCGGGGAGATAAAAGCCAGGCGAAACCAGGATCATCACCCGATCGCCGGGCATGGCGGCAAGCAGCCGCACGATGTTGTCGAGCGTGCGGAAGGTGGCGATGCCTTCGCCCATACCTTCACTGGCGACTTCGCGGAGAATGTCCTGAGGTTTGATTGGGGCGCCCGGCAGGCAAGTGGCGATGATGCCGGCCTCCAATTGCAACGCCTCCTGGTTGTCGCGGTTCATCCATTGGTCTGCCAAGTAGAAAGTAGCCGGAGGGAAGGTCTTGTGGGCCGGAAGGACGGGCATGATCTTCATCAGCGCCGCCTTGAATTTATCGAGGTCACTGGTGAATTCGATCGACACTTTGCCGGAGAGCGTGAGCAAAGCCACGCGGTCCTGCGGGCGTATTCCTTGTTCGATGTGCTTCAAGGCCGCGATGCGGGCGTTCATCAGGTCTCCGATCTTGAGATGGACGTCGTCGAAGACATAGGCGGTGAAGCGGGTGGGCAGCACCTGCTTGGAACCCGCGGCAGCCGGCTCGCCGGGGATCTCCTCTGGAGACGCAGCGGGCCGCGGATGCGCGGCCGCCACGACGGCGCTGCCCTCTACGGCAAACTGGGCAATGTACTGCGTTTTGCCGCGATCGGTAAGCTGAAAGTCTTCTTTATGGAAGTTGGCGAGGGTGTGTCCCTGCTTGTCGCGAACCACCACGGGCACACGCACCAGGTTCACACTCGATTGAAAGGTGGGCGTCTCTTCGCGGGTAGTAACTTCGCCGGTCTGGGCTTGGGCGGCCAGCGCGGCGGCGAGCAAAAGAAAAAACCAAGAGCGCATGTTACTCTCCTTCCGCGAGAAACCCGGTCGCCGCGGGTATTTTACCGGTGAGCAGCGCAGCGGCCGGCCCACTGGCTCGAATTATAACTGTCTTGACATGCCGGCCGGTCCGGAAGTTGCTAGCTATAAGGGGCCATGCGCCGGGCGGCGAGGATCGGCCCGAAGGCCGCGGGCGTAATTTTGTTATCGTGCAGGGATGGCTAGAATTCAGCGCGCGCTGATTAGCGTGACCGACAAAACCGGCGTACAGGAATTCGCGGCAGCGCTCCATGCCATTGGAGCGGAGATCATTTCCACCGGTGGAACGGCCCGGCTGATTCGCGATAGCGGCGTGCCGGTGAAGGACGTGGCGGAAGTGACCGGATTTCCCGAGATGCTCGACGGCCGCGTGAAGACGCTGGACCCGCACGTGGCGGGTGGCATCCTGGCCATGCGCGGCAACGCGGCGCATATGCGGGCGATCGCTGAGCACCACATTCTGCCGATTGACATGGTGGTGGTGAACCTGTACAGGTTTGAGGACGCGGCGCGGAAGGCCGGCGTCGAGCGCGCCGAGTTGATCGAGAACATCGATATCGGCGGCCCGACCATGATTCGCGCGGCGGCGAAGAATTACCAGGATGTAGCGGTGGTGGTTTCACCGGCCGATTACCAGGCGATTGCGGCCGAGCTGCGGGCGAGCGGCGGCGAACTGGCGCCGGCCACGCATTGGCGGCTGGCGAAGAAAGCCTTTCGCAACACGGCGGATTACGACGCCGCCATCAGCGCGCGGCTGGAACAGGAAGATGCGACGGGCGAGCTGCCGGCTGACCTAGCGATGCGCGCGCCCAAAGTGATGGACCTGCGTTACGGCGAAAACCCGCACCAGGCGGCGGCGCTTTATGGGCGCTCGGGGCAGGGAATTGCCGGCGCGGCGCAGTTGCAGGGCAAGGAACTGTCTTACAACAACCTGGTGGATCTGGACGCGGCCTGGCAGTTGGCGCTGGAGTTCACGGAGCCCGCCATCGCCATCATGAAACACACCAATCCGTGCGGCTGCGCCGAGCAGGCGACGCTGGCCGAGGCGTGGCGCAAGGCGCTGGAGTGCGATCCGGTATCGGCGTTCGGCAGCGTCATCGGTATCAACCGGACAGTGGATGTGGAGACGGCGCGCGAGATGGCGAAGCTGTTTGTGGAAGCCGTGGCCGCGCCGGACTATGCGCCGGAAGCGCTGGCGGTGCTGGCGGCCAAGAAGAACCTGCGGCTGATGAAAGTGGCGCCGGGACTGGATCGCCTGGTGGTGAAATCGGTTACCGGCGGCTTTCTGGCGCAGACGGCCGACCGCGCCACCCTCGACCGTGCGGCGGCCGTGGTGAAGACCAGGCGCGCGCCGACGGAAGAAGAGTGGCGCGCTATGGAGTTCGGCTGGAACGTGGCCAAGCACGTCAAATCGAACGCGATTGTCTACGCGCGCGCGGGCCAGACCGTAGCTGTGGGCGCGGGGCAAATGAGCCGCGTGGACTCGGTGAAGCTCGGCGCCATGAAAGCCCTGCTACCGCTGACTGGAACGGTAGTGGCGTCCGATGCGTTCTTCCCGTTTGCCGATGGGGTCGAAGAGGCAGTGAAAAACGGCGCGACGGCATTCATTCAGCCGGGCGGATCGATGCGCGACCAGGAAGTGATCGACGCGGCGGACCGGCTCGGCGTGGCAATGGTGTTCACGGGCGTGCGCCACTTCCGGCATTGAGTGAGGCAGGTCCCCGACCTGCCAAGGGCCGGTTATGTCCGGTGCCGGTTGTCTCGGCCTGCAAAGAACCGGCGGCAAAAGACCGCCGGCGCTACGGCACCACTCGCAAAATACGGAAGCTCCGACGACCGGGCTGGCCCGGCCCGTACGGTCGTCACAGGTAAAGGAGCGCCGGCACGAATGCCCGCGCTGTACGCAGGAATGCGTGCGCCACGGGCGAATTGGGTTAGAAGTTTTGCTCGTCGGCGGAGGGGCCGTAGATGGCCGGCACGGGGATGTCGTTGAGTCGCAGGTAAACCGAAAGCTGAGCGCGGTGGTGAATGCAGTGACTGAACACGAAGGTGCGCAGCACGGCCGCCTTCGGCATGGTAAAGAACACCATGTCGCCGGACTTGAGCGACCAGGACTCCATGAGCTGGTCGTTCTCCGCTTTGGCGAGAGCTGCACGCGCGGTCGCCACCGACTTATCGAACATGGCCAGCAGTTCAGCGCGCGAAGCGGCAATCTTGCGCTTGGACGGGTCATAGCCGGCCAGATCGATACAATCCTTGTCGATCGTTTCCGGCGCCCAGTTCACCACCTCGGTGAGATGTGTGGCCAGCGAGGCCATGTCCATGGATTTCGGGTGGGGCTTGAAGTTGAACTTGTCGTCTGGAATCCGCTCCAGGAGGCGGCGGGTGGTGGCCATTTCCTGATCGAATTCCGGTAGTAGCGCGTCACGAATCAACATAGCAGTTGAGTTCCTCTGCGACCTATATTCGCTTTTTATTCGCCATCAGTCAAGTAAATTCTGCATGAATTTATCCGCGGGCGACGGCGCGGGCAATCTCGAGTGTGCGATCGATCTCGGAGGGGCTGTTGAAGATGTGAGTACACTGGCGGACGCCGTTGCCGAGCGCGCGGGGCCGCAGGCGGCCGCGGTTCCACATTTCGTCCTGAAGCTGGGCGCCGGTGAGGCCCTTGATGCTGTAGACGGTGATGCCAGCGCACATCGCGGGATCTTCGGGAGAGTAGATGGTCGCCTCGGGGATTTCGCGGAGGCCGGAGCGCAGGCGCTCGCCGAGCTGCTTGATGCGCTGCTGAACGCGTGCGGGGCCGATGGCGAAGTGGAAGTCGAGTGCGGCCTCGGCGCCCACCATCAGCGACATGCTGCCGGTGCCGCGCTGCGTGAGGCGGTAGCCATCGTCATCGTGATTGGCCCAGTTGGCGGAAGCGAGCGTGGTCCAGACGTCCTTTTCGCGATCGCCGCGGATATAAAGGAAGCCATTGCCGGCGGGAGCGAGCAGCCACTTGTGAAAGCAGGCCACATAGGCGTCGCAGCCGATGTCGCGCACATCCACCGGAATGTGACCGAGGGCCTGCGCGCCATCGATCACAGTGAGGATGCCGCGGGATCGGGCGGCGGCGCAAATTTCCTTGACCGGCACGATGGCGCCGCTTCCAGTGATGACGTGAGAGAGATAGAGCACGCGCGTGCGCGGGGTGAAGGCGCGCTCGACGAGGTCCACCAGTTCCTCCGGATGATGAGCGGGACGCGGCAGTGCGACCTGGACGACGGCGCCGCTGTGCCGTTTGGCGGCGGTGAGCCAGGGGCATTCGCCGCCGGGATGTTCCTGGTCGCTCATCAGGATCTCGACGCCGGTGGGAAGATCGAGCCCGGCAGCGATGTAGCTGTTGGCGCAAGTCACATTCTCGGTGAGCGCGATCTCCTTCATATCCGCGTTGACCAGGCGGGCGGCCTTGGTGCGCATGGACTCCATCGGGTCGTAGCCGCCGATCCAGTTGGGCCCGCGGTAGTCCCAGTCGGCGAGGTCGGTGGCCATGCGGCGCAGGTGCTCGACAGTGCGGTCGAGAACGACACGCGGCATGGCGCCGATGGTCCCGTTGTTGAAGAAGACCTTGTCGCGGGCGAGCAGAAAGTGGTCGCGCAGCTTATCCCAGTAGGCGGGGTCGGCGGCGCTAGGCAGCGAAGGTGCGTCTGTGGGGTCCTCGGCGGAGGCCGCACTGGGGAGCCACGGTGCGGCCAACGCGGAGGCGGTGACCGATTGTAGAAACTGTCGGCGGTGGGGCATAGTTTTTTGAGCGTATGCCGGGTAGGGGAAGGGTGTCAAGAAGGAGAACGGCGCGGTGAAGTGCAGCTTTCGCGAATCCAACCCCTGACGAAAAGGGGGGGCCACCGCGGAGAGGCCGAAATCAGAACATCTTGCCTTCGCCCGGCGCCCTCTGATAGGGAACTGACACCGGAATCACCACCTTGGCACCGTTGTTCTCAACGGTGATGCTGGTAGAACCATGTCCAGTGGCCGTCGCCACCCCGTTTTGGTCGACTTTCACGATCGTTTCCGACCCCGAAGTGTACTTGGTGAGAGATGAGTGAGTAAGATCGACCTTCGAGCCGTCAGCGAAATAGCCATACACTATCAAGTGGCCGGCGTCGCCG
>JBAVEN010000054.1:0-104414 GCA_049587755.1 Bryobacteraceae bacterium
TGACGTCGGGGCGCTCCTGAAAATAGAACACAATGCTGCCGCTAATCTTTCCGCCGGCCTCCTCGATCTTGAGATCGATTCCCGGGAGGTCATTCAGCTTCCCTTCCCAGGTTCCGGCGAACGGGGAATTCGCGCGAACAACGGTGGACGATTGCGCGATGGCAAAAGTCGCGGCGCATGCCAGTGCCGCCAATGCGGCGATGATGGCGGTTCGCTTCGTTTTCATTGCACCACCTCCTACGCTGCCGGCCCTTTGGCGAGAGCCGATGTTGCGAGCATGCCGCCGAGGCCCATCGTCTCGACGGCGGAAGAAGGTACGATCACCATGGAGCCGCGCTCCTTGATGGCTTCGTACAACATGTTCATGGCGCGCAGGTGGAGCGCCACCGGATTGTCCTGGTAAGTGGCCGCGGCCAGTGCGAACTTGTCGGCGATCTCGGTTTCGGCTTGCCCCAAGATGTTGCGCGCCTGCCGCTCCCTCTCCGCCTGCGCCTGCCGCGACATGGCGTCTTCGAGCGCCTGCGGGATTCTCACATCGCGAATCTCCACCGACTGAACGGTGATGCCCCAGGGGTTGGTCTTCTCGTCGAGAATACGCTGCAACTCGTGGCCGAGCGATTCGCGCTCGGTGATCATCTGCGCCAGCTCATGCCGGCCGATCGATTCGCGCAGCGCGGTCTGGGCGCTCAGGCGGATGGCCTCGACGAAATCTTCGACCTCGAGAATGGATTTTTCCGCGTTCCAGACCAGCCAGAAAAGGATGGCATCGACGTTCACCGGCACGGTGTCGCGAGTCAGCGTGGATTCGGCGGTGACGTTCGCCACGCGCACGCGCTGATCGACATACCGGCTAAGACTGTCGACCACCGGAATGATCGCGAACAGGCCAGGCCCCCGCAGTCCTCGGTACCGCCCGAGGCGCAAGACCGCGACCTTCTCCCACTGGTCCGCAACTCTGATGGCGAACAACAGATAGAGGCCGATCAGCGATCCGGCCACCACTCCTGCCGGCGATTTCGTCTGGTTGGTCACCACCGATCCGGCGATGATCGAGATGGTAAACAGAGCCACCCCGACGTTGCTGAGCCTGTAGCGCTGCATCACATTCGGTGTCATGGGGTTATCTCCTCTTCGTCTGCGCGCCGTCGCGCAGGTGCTCCAACAAATCCTCGACGGTGAATCCGGCGGCGCCGGCGCGCGCCACGAACTCGTCCACCAATTGGGCGAGCTGGCGCTGGCGCTCGGCGTCGTCGCGTTTCACCTTTTGCCGGCTGATGAAAGTGCCGGTCCCCTGCTGCGTTTCCAGAATTCCCCGGATTTCCAGCTCGCGATAGGCGCGCACCACCGTGTTGGGGTTGATGGAAAGGTCCACCGCAACCTGGCGCACGGTGGGAAGCTGGTCGCCAGCCGCCAGCGCGCCGGCCGCCATCCCGCCCGTCACCTGGTCGATCAACTGGCGGTAGACCGGCACTCCGCTTTTGAGGTCCAGGCGGAAGCTGAAGGGCTGCGGCGCGATGGGTGGCTGCTTGCTCATTTATATTGCTAGTGTACTAGTTTAATAATACATTGTCAAGAGAATTTTGCGGAGGCGATTTTTGGTTGGGACAGAGGCAGGAGGGACGATCGGTTTATACCGCCTGGCGAGGTTCTACGCTGTAGCCGGGCTTCCGGCTTGGCTTAGCACACGGCCATAGGTTTTGAGATACTTCATCCCGGTATCGCACAGGATGGTGACAACGGTCGCGCCGGGGCCGAGTTGTTCGGCTAATCGCAAAGCGGCGACCACGTTGCATCCCGTGGAAACGCCCGCAAAGAGGCCCTCCTCCCGGGCCAGCCGGAATGCCATGGCCGAGCGTGCCTGCGGAGGAATTTGGGCAGAGTCGCGCAAGAATTTTCCGAAAACAAAGAACTTAACTGCTGTTTTTTGCGCGATTTCTGCCCAAAATGCCCCCTTCGGGATTCTGCGCGAATCCCGCTTTCAGGATCGCGCATGGCAAGTGAAAAACCGGCGTGCTCGGCCCGCGAGCTTCCGCCGAAGCCATTGACCAGACTGGCGCCGGACGATTTGAGATTACTTGGGAGCGTGTGTGACTGGCGCTCAGGCGAGTCGGCCGAGCTCGCGCCTGCCTTCGACGGCTGCTGCAGGAATCTGAGGGAGGCTACGCGGTTCAGGCGTCCCGGTATTCCGTCCAGCAAGAGAGTGCGCTGCGTTTGTCACCGTGTTGTTCTGTGTCACCGTGTTCTTTCGTCGCTGTGTTCTTCGATAGAATGAGACTGAGGGCCCCAAAATGCTCAAGCTAGTTTTGATAGCTGCTCTCGTGGGAACCCCGTCCTTTCTTGCCCGTGGCTCTAGCGGTGACACGGGAGGCTGCCTCAATGAGGGGATCTGGAACGGCAACATGGTGTTGGCGGATCATGTCGAGGCAATCCATCTCAATCTGTTCGTAAGGCGTGCCGACGAGTATTTCAACGTGGGCGATAACCGTTACCCCTTGCAAGTGGGTGTTTACGGCGTGCTCCAGTTTGACAAAGACCACACTTCATTTCCAATCGAGAAGGCGATCCTGGCATGCAATCAACTGACGTTCGAGGTGCACACTGGGTGCAATGAGCTGGCAAAGTTCCGGCTCAACATTGTTACACCCGGAGTCGGAGGTATTGCGCGAGGTGAGGCCGAGTTCCCCGACAGAGTCCGCCACGTCGACTGGCTGCTGTGGCCGTGTGGTGGAACAACGCCGAATGTGACGCGGATTGAGAATCCCACGTACACGGACGAGGCTCGCAAAGCCCGGGTACAGGGGGAGGTGGATTTGCTCGCTCGGTTCGACCCGTCTGGCCGAGTTTCTAACGTTAGGGTAGTAAAGGGTCTCGGATCGGGTTTGGACAAGAACGCGATCGAGGCGGTTAAGCATTGGGAGTTCAAATTCAGCGGCACTCCGTCACCGGCTTGCGAGGTTGTACTCAGGGTGCAATTCCGCCTCCCTTGACTTTCGGGCGGCGCCGGCCTACACCAGGTACCGCTGCAGATCGTCGCTGCGGAAGCAGTGGGCGAAGGCGGTGTCGCGGGCAATGCGATTCGTGCGAACCAGCTCGGCGAGCGATTGCTCCATGGTCATCATGCCATCGGCGCGGCCGACGGAAATCTGGCTGCGGAGCTGGTGGTCGTCGCCCTTGCGGATCAGGGCGCGGGCGGCGTCGTTGGCGATCAGGATTTCGGTGGCCGGCCAGCGGCTCACACCATCCAGCCCGGGCACCAGTTGTTGCGCGATGACGGCGGCCAGGGCCAGAGAGATCTGCTGGCGGATCTGCGGCTGGTTGGCGGCGGGGAACGAATCGAGAATGCGGGCCACGGCCTGAATGGCGTCGTTGGTGTGCAGCGTGGAAAGCACCAGGTGGCCGGTCTCGGCGGCGGTGAGCACGGTGGCCATGGTCTCGGCGTCGCGCATCTCGCCGACCAGGATCACGTCCGGCGTCTGGCGCATGATGCTGCGCAGGGTTCCGGCGAAATCCGGCGTGTCGCGGCCCACTTCGATCTGCTCGATGATCGAAGCGCGGTTGGTGTGCTGGTATTCGACCGGATCCTCGATGGTCACCACGTGCGCCTGCCGCTTGCTGTTGACGATATCGATGAGCGCGGCCAGCGTCGACGTCTTGCCGCAGCCGGTGGCCCCGGTAACCAGCACCAGGCCCTGGCGGCGCTCGGCGAGCTTGGCCAGCACCGGCGGCAGGTGGAGCGAATCGAGCGACGGAATCCGCGCCGGCAGCAGGCGGATGCTGGCCGCCAGCGTGCCGCGCTGATGATGCAGGTTGACGCGGAAGCGGCCCAGGCCCTCGCGCATGAAGCTCAGATCCGCGGAGCGGTTCTTCTGCAGGTCCGCCAGTTGGGGCGGCGCCAGCAGCGGCAGCACCAGGCTGCGCACGTCGTCGGCCTCGAGCGGCGGGCCGGAGCCGGGCGCCAGCGCGCCGTTGACGCGCAACACGGCCGGAGCCCCGGCGATCAACAAAACGTCGGACGCGCCGCGGGCTGCCGCGAACGCGAGCAGCTTGTCGAGCGAGGCGGTCGAGTCCGGCGTGCGCGCCGCCGGCTTGCTGCCGGGCGCGGCCCGGTTCAATTCGGCGACGATTTTGGAAAGCTCGCTATCGTATTCGCTCATAAATCCTGTGGAGCCCGACATGGACTCGTGAGGGCCTGAGAATTATGCCGGCAAAAAATCCGCGCCCGCAAACGGGCGTTGGCAAGCTAAAGCATGCCCCACCCAAAGTATAGCGGGTGCGGTACCATCCACTTTTGAAGCTGCTGATTTTTTCCGACATCCATAATGATTGGAAGACGCTCGAAAGGCTGCTGGGCGTGCAGGCGGATTTCTACATTGCCGCCGGCGACCAGGTCACCTGGGCCAGGGGCTTCGAGCGTTGCGGGGAAATTCTGGCGCGGCGCGGGAACCAGGTTTACGTGCTGCCGGGCAATCACGAGTCGTTGGACGAAGTCGCCGGCATGTGCGCGCGCTTCGGCCTGCACAACTTTCACGAGCAGCACATGGAGATCGGCCGCTGGCAGGTGGCCGGCCTCGGCTACTCCAGCCCCACGCCGTTCGACACGCCGGGCGAGTACAGCGAGCCGCAACTGGCGGCGCGGCTGGCCAAGTTCGCCGATCTCAACCCACTCGTCCTGGTGTGCCACGCGCCGCCATACGAGACCGCGCTCGACCAGATTCGCCCCGGCTTGCACGCCGGCTCGCGCGCCGTGCGCGAGTTCATCGAGACAGCGCAGCCGCACTATTTCTTCTGCGGCCACATCCACGAGGCGGAGGGCGTGGAGATCCGCATGGGCCGCACGCTGGCGCGCAACGTGGGCAAAGCGGGGTATTTGTTAGAATTGGATTGAACCCACATGACCCTCGAAGAGTTGGAACGCCAATACGCGCCGCTTCGCGACCAGGCACTGGCCGTGCGGAGGTATCTTTGACGCCCCCGCGCAGAAAGCGGAACTGAGCCGCACCGAAGAGCAGGTCGCGCAGCCGGATTTTTGGGCGCAGCCCGAGAAAAGCCAGAAAGTGATGCACCGGCGCAAGCGCCTGGAGGAGGCGGTTGCTAACGACGATCGCATTCGCGCTCTCACCGAAGACCTGGACACGCTGTTCGAGCTGGCGCGCGAGGGCGAAGACGTGGCCGGCGACATCGAGCGCGACGTCAACAATTACGCCGAATACGTGGATCGCCTGGAAACGGCCATGCTGCTTTCGGGCGAAAACGACGCGCTCAGCGCCATCGTCACCATCCACCCCGGCGCCGGCGGCACCGAGAGCCAGGATTGGGCGGAGATGCTGCTGCGCATGTACCTGCGATGGACCGAGCGGCACGGCTTCCAGACGGTGATCACAGACCGGCTGGAGGGCGAAGGGGCGGGCATCAAGTCGGTCACCTTCGAAGTGAACGGCGAGAACGCGTATGGGCTGCTGCAATCGGAAGCCGGCATTCACCGCCTGGTGCGCATTTCGCCGTTTGACGCCAACGCGCGCCGCCATACCTCGTTCGCCTCTGTGTTCGTTTACCCGCAGGTGAACGACGAGATCGTAATCGACATCAAGCCGGACGATCTCCGCATCGATACCTTCCGCTCTTCGGGCGCCGGCGGGCAGCACGTCAACATGACGGATTCGGCGGTGCGGATCACGCACTTGCCCACCAAGACCGTGGTGCAATGCCAGAACGAGCGCTCGCAGCATAAGAACCGCGACAGCGCCATGAAGCAGCTTCGCGCCAAGCTGTACGAACTGGAGCTGGAAAAGAAGCGCGAGGAGACGCGGAAGACGGAGGACGCCAAGCTGGACGCCAGTTTCGGCAGCCAGATCCGCAACTATGTGCTGGCGCCCTACCGGCTGGTGAAGGACCTGCGCAGCAAGCTGTCGCTGGGCGACGTGGACCGCGCGCTGGAGGGCGACCTGGACGGCCTGATCCACGCCTACCTGGTGTGGCGCAAGACGGGCAGGACGGCCGGCGCCGACGGCAAGGACGAGCTGCCGGAGTGAGCGCCGATGAAGCCAGCGTCGCTCACGCCGCGGAGCTGATCCGCGCCGGCCGCCTGGTGGCTTTCCCCACCGAAACCGTCTACGGGCTGGGCGCCAATGCGCTCGATGCCGCGGCGGTGGAGCGCATCTTCGCCGCCAAGCGCAGACCGCATTCGAGCCCCATGATCGTGCACGTGGATTCGATGGCCATGGCGCGGTCGCTCGCCGCGGAATGGCCGGAGGCGGCGGAAAAGTTGGCGCAGCGCTATTGGCCGGGGCCGCTCACGCTGGTGGTGCCCAAGCGCAGCGTGGTGCCGGACATCGTCACCGCGGGCCTCGCCACCGTCGGACTGCGCATGCCGGCGCATCCGCTGGCGCTTGAATTGATCCGCGCCGCGCAAGTGCCGATTGCCGCACCCAGCGCCAACCGTTTCACCGAGCTGTCACCAACCGCGGCGGAGGACGTTCCCGAACAGCTTGCCGAT
Source organism: Bryobacteraceae bacterium (assembly GCA_049587755.1). Classification (GTDB taxonomy): domain Bacteria; phylum Acidobacteriota; class Terriglobia; order Bryobacterales; family Bryobacteraceae; genus Bog-375. Next base: position 6,494 of record JBAVEN010000054.1, read on the forward strand.
TTCGTGCTGGATGGCGGCCCGGCGCAGGTCGGCATCGAATCCACCGTGCTGTCACTCGACGGCGCGCCGCTGCTGCTGCGGCCGGGCGTGATTCCGCTGCCCGAAATCGAAAGTCTGATCGGCCCAGTCGAGATAACCACGGCCGTCGCGGAAGGGCCGCACCCATCGCCCGGTCTGCATCCACGCCACTACCGGCCGGCTACGCCGCTCTATCTGATCGCTCCCGGCGGCCGGCCGCCGGAAGGACGCGGCGCATGGCTCCGGCTGGGTCGAGAGATTCCCGCCGATCCACGCGAGTATGCCGCCGTTCTCTATCGCACGCTGCACCGTCTCGATGCCCAGGGATTGGAGTGGATTGCGGTGGAGTGCCCGCCGGAAACTCCCGAATGGGCCGGCGTGCTGGACCGGCTGCGCAAGGCCGCGGCGAACCTGTAAGGCGCGGAGGAGAATCTACCGGTCTAACGCCAGCGTCGGAAACGTGCGGGAGATATGGTCCTGCCAGGCGAGGCTTTCCTCATCCACCAGCGACCACAACAAGCCGACCGCAGTGCACACGCTCAGACACGAACCGAGCATGCGCAGCAGACGGTGGCGCGGCTCGAGCGGGAGGCCGTCGAACGTGGTGAGGCGCAGCCGCGTCCACCGCATACCCGGCGTCTCGGTGCCGGCGATCACCGGCAGCAGGCTGTAAGTGAAGCCGACCAGCAGCAACGCACCGCCGAAAACCATCAAATTGGTTTTGTTCAAGAAGACTTGGCCGCCGAGGATGCGGAACGCCAGCAGGAAACAGCCGTAGGCAATCAGCACCATGGCCCAATCCAGGGCCGCCGCCACAGCCCGGTGAAGCGGGTTCGCCACCGGTGCATCGCAATAAATCCTGGCTTCAACCGTGGTGCCCAGCGTGCGCGGCTTGGCGGGTGCTGCCTCCAGAAACTCGAGCTTTCCTTGCCCCTCCGGCACGAGCTTGCCCGGCCTTGGCTTGGCCTTGCGCGCCGCCGGTCTCGAGCGCGCGGGCGCGATCAGAACTACGTTCGACACCGGCTTGTCCGCAAACAGTGAAGCCTGTACGGCACGGCCCATATCCTGCGCCGGCCGCGGCGCCGCCCGGCGGGCGGAAAACTCCCGCGCCATTCGCGCGGGAGCGGTGGCCAAGGCTCCGGCGGTTACCAAACCGAATCCACCCGTCAACCGGTCGTCGTCTTTCCGCCCGCAACGCGGGCAGCGCACTTCGCCTTCCCCGAGTCGCGTTCCGCAATAGCTACATGTCATCGGCCTTCACACTGTGAGCGAATCGCACGGAGCCCTCGTCAATATTCTGTGGTACCGTCTGTGGTTGGGGCTCTTTCCGCCAAGCTCTCTTCCCTTTCTTAGCACAAGAGGTGAGGCTTGTCACGGAAATTCTTCTAGCTTCACCTGCGTTTCTCTGGTTACTACGTTGTTTTGGCTGGCCTTAGCGGATACGGCCGGCGCCCAGCAGCAGGCCCCAACTCCCCCTCCGCCTCCTGCCACCCAGACCAGCGCCGCCAAGCCTGCCGCCCAAACCGGCGCCGCCACGTCCGCAGCCCCACCGCAGCTTCCCGATCACAAGACTCTCGAACTCAACCAATGGGTTTTTTGGGCAGTTCATCAGGAGGAGTCGCACGGTCCCATCTATAAGGGTCGCGGCAACGTGCAACTGGAAAGCAAGGCGCTGCTGGTGCGGGCCGACGAAATGGAATACAACGAAGACACGCGCGAGCTAGTCGCCATCGGCAACGTTTATTACCACAGCTTCGAAAAGAACGAGCAGATCTGGTGCGATCGCATGGAGTACAACACCGAAGAGCAGAAGGGCAAGTTCTACGACGTGCGCGGCGAATCGATGGGAAAGACGGTGGTGCGACGCGGCATTTTGAGCGGCAACAGCCCGTTCCATTTCGAAGGCGAATGGGCCGAGCGCATCGGCGACAAGTACCTCCTCTATCACGGCTGGATCACCAACTGCAAGCTGCCGGGCCCGTGGTGGAAGCTGCGTGGGCCGAGATTCGACATCATTCCGGGCGAGCGGGCAAAAGCGTATCGGAGCATCTTTCTGCTGCGCAAGATTCCGATCTTCTACACGCCTTATTTCTATCACTCGCTGGAAAAGCAACCGCGGCACAGTGGATTCCTGCTGCCCAACCTGGTGGCGCACTCGCTGCGCGGCCCGATGGTTGGGTTGGGCTACTTCTGGGCGATCGACCGCAGCTTTGACGTCACTTACCGGTTCTTCGACTACAACACCGAGGCTTTCGCCCACCACGTGGACTTTCGCGGTAAGCCGCGCCCGGGCACGGATTTCGACATCCTCCTTTATGGCGTGCAGGACCGCCAAGGGATTGTTCCCGGCACCACACCGGTGGCGCACTACAGCGGCCTCGACCTTTATGCCATCGGCAACCTGGACCTAGGGCGCGGCTGGACGGGAACCGCCGCCGCCAACTATGTCAGCTCGTTCGACTTCCGCCAGCAATGGTCGGAATCCTACAACGAAGCCATTGGCTCGGAGGTTCATTCCGTCGGCTCGGTGGGCAAGGACTGGTCCAGCTACCGGCTGGATTTCGTTGCGGCGCGCCTGGAGAATTTTCAAAGCACCGAGGTGCCGCTGACTGAGGCCAACGGGCAAACGCCGGCTGTAACCGATGCCGTGCTGATTCACAAGCTGCCGGACGTGGAGCTCGAGGGCCGCGACCATGCGATCTGGCAGAACCTTCCGATTTGGTATTCGTTGTACTCCGCTGCTGGCCTGCTATACCGCTCGGAACCGATCTTCAATTCCAACTTGAACCTCGGCGGACCGCAGGGGAACACGCTTTACGAAACGTACCGCACCGAGCAGTTCACGCCTCGGTTCGAATTCTCGCCTCACATCACCAGCGCGCTGCACTTCTGGCACCTCGACCTGGTGCCGAGCGTGGGCATCGATGAGGCGGTTTACGGCGAGAGCCAGGTGCCGAACGCCCCGGTTTCGCAACAAGTGGGCTATGTGGCTTACCAGGTGGTCGGAAGCAAGATCGTGACCAGCGCGCGCGACTTTTCCGTGGACCTGATTTTCCCCTCGCTGGCGCGCGTCTTCGACAAGAAGACGATCTTCGGCGACAAGGTGAAACACGTCATCGAACCGCGCGCGACGTACCGCTACGTCACCGGCATCGGCAGCGACTTCGACCGCGTGGTACGCTTCGACGAAACCGATCTGCTGAGCGACACCAACGAGCTGGAACTCTCGCTGACCAACCGCCTGTATGCCAAGCGTGGCAATTCCGTCAGGGAGATCTTCACCTGGGAGCTGAAGGAGAAGCGGTACTTCGATCCGACCTTCGGCGGGGCGGTGGTGGCCGGCCAGTCGAACGTCTTCGCCGTCACCGCGGATCTCAGCGCCTACTCGTTCCTGCTCGGCCCGCGCAGCAGTTCTCCGATAGCTTCCACCCTCCGCGCCAGCCCGCTCAACGGCCTGGGCGTGAATTGGCAGGCCGATTACGATCCACGGTTCCACGCCGTCGTCGATAGCGGCTTCTCCGTCGACTACCATTGGCGGAAATACTACTACTCGGCGGGCAACTACGAGGTGCACACCAACCCGTTGCTGGTCCCGTACGGAAACCAGTATCGGGCCCGCGTGCAGTACGGCGACCCCAACAACCGCGGTTGGAACGCGGGTGTCGAGGCGGTTTACGACTACCGCCAGAGAGTGCTCGAGTACACCACGACCCTGGTCACGTACAACACGAATTGCTGCGGATTCAACGTGGAATACCGCCGCTACAACGCCGGCATCCGCGACGAGAGCAGGCTGATGTTTTCGTTCTCGATCGCCAATGTGGGCACATTCGGGAACCTGAAGAAACAGGACCGCTTGTTCTAAGCGGGAGGGAAAGGTGAGCCATCATCGGCCGCTCCATAGCCACTTCGCCACGGACCCAGTTGGCACGGTTCTCGCTCCGCAGCGCGTAGGAGACTTGTTAAGGCGGAGCGGTTCAGAAATGATAAAGGCCCCAAGTTGGGTAACTTGGGGCCTTGCACTCAGAGAGTGGCGGCGGGAGGGGACTCGCCGCCAAGGATGCTGTCTGTATTGTTCCCATAATAACTGTTTCAGATCTGTTTGTCTATAAATAATGACTGAAGATGTTCTGTGGGACACTTGTTTGACCGGGGCGGGTTCCATGGGTACCACCGATAAGTGGCCGGGAGTCATGCCGCTGTGGGGCCGTTCCACGCAATGTGGAAAAAATCGAAGGGGAAGAGCGGATGCTGAATCAGCCGGACAAATTAAAAGGCCCCGAGCTGGGTATCCCGGGGCCTTGCACTCAGAGGGTTGGCGGCGGGAGGGGACTCGCCGCCAGGGATGCTGTCTGTGTTGTTCTGATATTAGCAATTTAGGATCTGTTTGTCCAGGATTTTCTGAATGTTTTCTGAAGTTTTTTAGGGCGTGGGCTGCGTGGCGGCGGGCGGTCTCTTATTCCCAGTACTGAGGTTTGGGACCGACAGCGTAATCCTTTGAAATCGCCGGGGATAGGCCGTCAGTAAGGATTAACTGCGGGGGCCCTGGATAACGCCCCCCGCCTAACCAAAGACATATTGAGCGATTGATCCTAAAAGAGTTACCTTCACGGTGAGAAGGCGGTGCCGGGTGATCGAAACACAGGATGAAAGCGTATTGCGAGGCAGTGAGCGCGAAAGACGCAGCAAGCGGCGCTTCCAGATCGAACAGGAAGTCCGCTATAAGATGCTTTACGGTCAGCGGATTGCCGAGACTGGGAACGGCAAAACTATGAACATTTCCAGCGGCGGCGTGTGGTTCTCGACGGAAAGCATGCTTACCACGGGCATGCCCGTCGAACTCTCGATGACGTGGCCAGTCCTCCTCAACGACAACTGCCCGATGAAGCTGATGATTTACGGATGCGTCGTTCGCAGCAACGAGAGAGGCGCTGCAGTAGCCATCGAACGCTATGAATTCCGCACCCAGGGCCGTACGTTCACGACGGCTCAGCAGCCTGGGGTCGAACTCCGGATGCCCAGTTAGGGCGCCGGTTTCAGATGGCGCGCAGCACCCGCGCGGGAAGCGTGACCAAGGCCCAGACCAGCGATAGGGCGCCCTCCACCGCAATTCCGACCACACGGAACGGCAGCAGCAAGAGCCACACCAGCGGGTAAACCACTAGCGCGGCGAGCGCCAGTGGCCAACACAGCACCAGGAGAATACACCACAACAGAAACTTCACGCGCGTGAACCTCTCTCTTGTCGTACGCGCCGGAAAGGCCGTTTGTTCCGGGTGCTCCGCGAATCGACCCTAATGTCCGTTATCCTTTAAAGAGTGGCGGACGACAGCGAGCTGATTCAGATCGTCGATGCGGCGCTGGCCGAAGCCGCCAGCAAGGCCGGGGCGTGGCTGAAGTGCCGGCCGGGCTGTTACGAGTGCTGCCTGGGCGCTTTTGAGATCAGCGAGTTGGATGCGCAGCGTCTGCGCCGGGGACTGGCGGATCTGGAGAGGCGTGACGCAGCGCGCGCGACGCGTGTTCGCACCCGCGCCGGCGAGGCAGCCGCGCGGCTGCGGCGCGAGTATCCTGACGACACTGCGGAGCGGGCGCTCAGCGAGCCGGCCGATGATGACGAGCCCTGCCCGGCGCTCGACCCTGCGACCGGGACCTGCGATCTTTACGAATCGCGGCCGCTCGCCTGCCGGACGTTCGGCCCCGCCATCCAGACCGGCAGCGCGGTGGCAACCTGCGAACTGTGCTTTCCAGGCGCGACGGAAGAGGAAATCGCGCAATGCGCCGTGGAACTCGACGCTGACGCGCTCGAAATGCCCATCCTGCAACAACTGGCGGGCCAGGATCCTCCTTCCCCAACGCTCGTCGCGCTGGCATTGGACCGGTAAACGCGCCCCGGCGTTGTGCCCCCGCTGCCGGTTGCGTATCCAGCGTACGAGTCCGTCCAACTCGCTCTCACCATGGTGGTACTATACCGACTATCTGAACTGAAAGTACCGTCATTGGGTGGGTGGGTCTGTCCGAACTCCGCGCACATTCCTCATAATGAGGGTACAGAGGCGTCATTGACGGAAGCGATGATCTCCCGGAGTCCAACGTCGAACGCGGAACGCCGCGCCGACTGCCGCTATCCGATTCACACGGGCATCGAATACAAGCTCATCCTGGGGCGCAGGATAGTCCGGACAGGCGGCGGCCGCCTGTTGAATATCTCTCGTGGAGGGCTGCTATTCGAATGCACTCAGGAACTCCCTCCCAGAACCAGGATCGAACTCGATGTGGATTGGCCCGCGGACGCCGTCAAGGTCGCACTTCATGTAGTTGGGGAGACGCTTCGCAGCCAGGGCGCGCACACTGCCGTGAAAATCCATCGCAGCTCGTTCCGCGTGCGTGAAGAGGCGAACAACGGAAGGCACCCCCTCACCCAGGCCTAGGCGCTTCGGGAATTCCAGTTGCAGACGGCGCACCGCACCCAACCATTCACTCGGCCACAGAGCGGGTGGAGAATGTCACGTAGGGGAAGACTTCCGGAATGTGCGAATCGTAGTAGCCATGACGGTTCCAGGTCCAGCCGGCGCACGGGTCGAGGGTTTCGCGATCGCGGCCGACCTTCTCAAAGCGCGAACAATCGATGCGCCATACATCGCCGTCGGCGGGCGGCAGCGATCGGCCATCGGCGATCAGATCCAGACCCTTCCACGGAAACGCCAGCTCCACGGTCCAGCCGCGGTCCGTGTTGATGCGGCTGTTGACCACGCCATCCACGCGCACGGCAGTCTTCATCCCAGGGAAATCCCAATCGAGAAAGCCCCAGCGCTCACCGCGCGGGTGGACGTGGCCGCCCACACCATCGAGCACCATGATGCGCTGGCGCGCGGCATCGAACTCGGGCCGCCCGTAATAACGCCCGCCTGCCCCGTGAATGTCCTTCCAGATCCAGAGGGCTTCATACACGGTATTGAGCGCGTTGATTTCGAATTCGTAGTAGGCGTCGCGCCCGGCGATGAACAGCTCGATGTCATTCTCTTCCCAGATTTTGGAATCGCGCCGGGTGAGCGTGCCCCAAATGTCGGTTTCTTCGATCCAGAAACCGAAATAAAGGCATTCGTCGTCCCACAACAACGCCACGCGCGTGTCGAACCACGCCGGCTCGCCGGTCACAATGTCGACGAACGGCGCCGACTTGGGCGCGAGGTGCCAGGACGGCTCATCCAGCTCGCCATCGATCGAGATCGGCCCGGCCGCGCGATAGCACGTGTAGCGGGCAGGTTGAATTTCGGCCATGCTCCATTGTGCGGCAGAAGCGCTGTGCGCTGCACTCGTCAGACGGTTTCGCCGCGCATCAGGTCGGCGAAGGTCTCGCGCTGCCGAATCACCCGGTAAGCGGCGCCTTCCACCAGCACTTCCGGCGCGCGCGGGCGCGAGTTGTAGTTCGAGGACTGGACGAATCCGTACGCGCCTGCCGCACACACCGCCAGGTAATCGCCCGGCATGGCATTGGCCATCTGGCGGTCGCGCGCCAGGAAATCGCCGCTCTCGCACACCGGGCCCACCACGTCCGCCTTCACCGGCGGCAGCCCGTTCTTGCGCAGCGGCACAATCTCGTGGTGGGCGTGATAGAGCGCCGGGCGAATCAGATCGTTCATCGCCGCATCCACCACGATGAATTCCTTGGCGCCGTTTTGCTTGCGGTAGAGCACGCGGGTGAGCAACACGCCGGCCGGACCCACGATGGAGCGGCCCGGCTCGACCATCACCGTAAGCCCCGTATCCCGGAGCTTGTCGCGCAGACCCTCGACGAACGCCGCCACCGCGGGCGCTTTTTCGCCGGGTCTATAGGCGATGCCCAGCCCGCCGCCCAAATCCAGATGACGAATCGGGCAGCCTTCCACGCGGAGTTGCCGGGCCAGATCCACCAGCTTGTCCACCGCTTCCAGAATCGGGCTCGCGTCCAGGATCTGCGAACCGATGTGGCAGCTTACACCCTCGGCCGACAGATTGGCGAAACTGCGTGCCCGTTCGTAGACCGCGTGCGCCCGCTCGATGGCGATGCCGAACTTGTGCTGGCCGAGGCCGGTGGCGATGTAGGGATGGGTGGCGGCGTCCACATCCGGGTTGACGCGAATTGAAAATCCCGCCTTCACGCCGCGCCGCGCCGCCATTGCGTCAAGCAGCGCCATCTCCGGTTCGGACTCGCAATTGAAGCTGTGAATGCCGTGATCGAGCGCGTACTCCACTTCCGCGGCGGTCTTGCCCACGCCTGAAAACACCACGCGCGACGGATCGCCGCCGGCGGCCAGCACACGCGCCAGCTCGCCACCGGAGACGATGTCGAAACCGGCTCCGGCTTTGGCCAGCAGCGCCAGCACCGCGAGCGACGAATTCGCCTTGACCGCGTAGCAAACCGTGTGCGGCAGCGCGCCGAAGGCCTCGTCATAGGCACGGTAATTGGCCAGAATCGTCTGGCTGGAATAGACGTAGGTGGGCGTGCCCACTCGCGCCGCCAGGTCGGCCAGCGCCACCTGCTCGCAATAGAGGTCGTTGCCGGAATAGGAGAACATCATTATCGTGGGAGGGACCATCGGCTTGCGTGGTCTGTCAGGTCTTGCCGCGATGCGTCACATCGACAGACGACAGAAACCGATCGTCTGTCCCACCCTTGCCGCGCCACCCTAGCGCAGTTCCTTGCTTTGCGCGGTGGCCGGCTCGGGGCCGTCGTTTTCGTGAATCACCATCGACTGGTCGGAGTAGAAGCTGCGGCTGCCGCTGCTGTTGTACGCGACCGGGACCGCGTTGACCACATAACCGCCTGGGACGGGCGCGACGGTGAATTTATAGCCCTGCTTTTCGCCGTTCGCCAGATCGTTGCCGATCAGGTCGGCAGCCGAAGTGTTCGGCGCACCGCTGGCCGGCGGCCCAAGCTCGGTGAGCGACGCCGCGTAGCGGCCGTACTGCGACTGGTACTGCACCTGGGCCGTGTGAATGGTCTTGATCGCCTGAATGGCCGCAGTTTCCCGCGTGTACATCTGGGCGTGCGTGAACTTGGGCACGGCGATGGTAATGAGGATCAGGATGATCGATACCACGATCAGCAGCTCAATCAGGGAGAAGCCCTTCTGGCGATAGGGCCTGGCATGCCCGGCCCGCGGCAGTTTTCGCATACGCATGTCCCTTTCTATTATGACGCGCCGGCGGCACATGGCGTGCAGGTCAACCTGAAGCACCATTCAACAGCACGGGCCGGGCTTTATAGGGGCGAGGCATGCCTCGCCCTCGCGCGGGAAGACGGGGAACGCGCGCTACAAGAACCGCATCACGTGCGCGGCGAGAAAGGCTCCGCCGTAAGCCAACGCGCTCATGTAGGCGAACTGGGCCAGCGGCCATTTCCAACCGCCGGTCTCGCGGCGCACCACGGCCACGGTGGAAACGCATTGCATGGCAAATGCGAAAAAGATCAGCAGCGCCACCGCGGCGCCGGGCGTCAGGTCGTGACGCAGAGCGCTCTGCAAGTCCATGCTGGCGGAATCCGGATGGTCCATGCCGTAAATCGCTCCCAGCGTGGCGATGATAGTCTCGCGTGCCGCGAAGGAAGTGATCAGGCCGACGCCAACCTTCCAATCGAAACCGAGCGGTTTGATAACCGGCTCGATGGTGCGGCCCAGCGTGCCCGCCAGGCTGTCGCGCATGGCCGGAGGATGGCCGTGCGTGTACGGCACGTGCGCCGCCGTCCACAACAGCACCGTCACCAGCAGGATCACCGTGCCGGCGCGGCGCAGAAAAACCTTTGACCGGTCGAGCAGCCGCAGCCCGAGCGATTGCACGGTGGGCCAGCGGTAAGCCGGCATCTCCAGCACAAACGGCGTGCGGCCGCTCTTCAGAATCGACGATTTCAGCACCCGCGCGGTCAGTACCGCCATCAGGAATCCAAGCGCATACAGGCCGATCATGGCCACCGTGCGCACACTGAGAAAACCCAGCAGTTGCCGGTTAGGCAAAAAGGCCGCGATGATCAGCGTGTAGACCGGAAACCGCGCCGCGCAAGTCATGAAGGGCGCGATCAGGATGGTGGCCGTGCGGTCGCGCTTGTTCTCGATGGTGCGCGTGGATAGAATCGCCGGCACGGCGCAGGCGTAAGCCGATAGCAGCGGGATGAACGACTTGCCTTGCAGCCCGAAGCGCGCCATGGTGCGGTCGGCGATCAGCGCCGCGCGCGCCAGATAGCCGGAATCTTCCAGGATGCCGATAAAGAGAAACAACAGCAGAACCTGCGGCAGGAAGACGATCACCGAGCCTACGCCCTTCCACACCCCGTCCACCAGCAGCGAGCGGATCAGAGACGGCGGCAACGTAGTTGCAATCCAGTTGCCGGAAACTTCAAACAGCCACTTGACGCCATCCATCAGCGGCGTCACGTAACTGAAGATGGATTGAAAGACGGCGATCACCACCAACGCGAAAATCAGCGGCCCGGCCACGGGATGCAGGATGACGCGGTCCAGGCGGCGCGTCCATTTGGGAGCAATCGGCGCGCGATAGTCGGCCTGACTGCCCACCCGTCCGGCCCACTCGCGGCACTTGGGGACATCGTGCAGCACCGGCAGCGACCTGGGCGTGGGTAGGGCCATGGTCCCGGTGAGAAACTCGCGCACTTGTTCGATGCCTTCGCCCTGGCGCGCGCTCACCAGGGCCACCGGCGCGCCCAATTCCCGGGAGAGGGCCTTGATATCGAGCGTGCCGCCGCGGTTACGCAGGTCGTCGGCCATGTTGAGAATGATCAACGACGGCAGGCCTAACGCCAGGATCGGCGCCGCCAGCATCAAGTGGCGGCTGAGATTGGTCGAATCGAGCACCAGCAGGATGGCTTCGGGCTTGGGCGTGTCGTCGCGCCGGCCGGTCAGCACATCGTACGCCACCTGCTCGTCTTCCGAATGCGGCGAAAGGCTGTAAACACCCGGCAAATCGATCAATTCCACGGCTTGGCTACCGGGCAGTTCGGCGATGCCGGTGTGCTGCTCTACCGTCACGCCGGGAAAATTGGCGACCTTTTGCCGCAAGCCGGTGAGCCGGTTGAAGAGAGTGGTTTTGCCCGAGTTGGGAGGCCCAATCACGGCCACCACTTTCACCGCGGCGTCAGGGGGAAATGCGACCGCCGACGCGGTGCCGCATCCGGCGCAGCCGGAACAGTCGCTCATGCCTTCCTCGGAAGGCGTCCCCCATGGTGGATCTTGAGGCGCCGCGCGGTCTCGCGCCGCACCGCGACCTCCGATCCATCCACTTGAAACACCCGCGGGTCCCCGCCCGGAGCGCTTTGTCCGGCCACCACCCGAGCTCCGGGAAGAAAGCCAAGCTCCATCAAACGGCGCGCATCCTCGACCGGCAAATCGATCTCGCTCAATACCGCTTCGTCGCCGCGGCGCAAGTCCACCAGACTCGCCGGCAAGATTTCCGAACCGACCTTGTTGCCACTGAGTTGCATCTCCATTTCAGTATGCGCGACTCCGAAATCCTTGTCAAGATGCCCCTTGTCCGATTTGCGCCTGGCTTTCTTCACGCCCTGCCCCCAAGGCGTTTAGTGTAGCAAAATAACACTTAGCGCCATGCAGCCTGAGTACTACATCCGTCCCTTCCGGATGTCCGATTTGGACGCCGTGCTGGCCATTGAGCACGCCTGTTTCGGTGCCGATGCTTATGACCGCAACTTGTTTGCAGAGCTTTTCGCCAAATGCGGGCGCCTGTTTCTGGTGGCCGCCGCCGAGGCCGGCATCCGCGCCTACATGGTCACTTCGACCGCCGGCCGCCTGCCACGGCCGCGCGCCGAGCTGGTTTCGGTGGCGGTTTGTCCGGCAGGCCGCGGCCAGGGAATCGCCTCTTCCCTGATGCGAAGCACGCTGCGCCGTTTGCGGTTGCGCCGCGTCCGCCAGTTTACGCTCGCGGTACGCCCGTCGAATTGGCAGGCGCAAGCCTTCTACGCGAAATTCGGGTTTGCCCGCCTGCGCAAGGTCCGCGGCTATTACGAAGACGGCGAGGATGCGCTGGTGCTCGGCAAACTGCTGTAGCGCGGGCTGGTGTCGCGGAAGGCGCGGCGTTGCGGCGTTGCGGCAGGCCCGGGCCGGGCATGCCCGGCCCCTACGAACCTGCTGCGGCGCTCACTCTAGTGCGGATCGCCGACCGATGAGCCGCAGCGCGCCAGGATCTCCAGCTCGAACTCCGCGTTCGGGGACCTGTCCTCGCGCAGTGCCCGCGCCAGTTCGGCGGCGGCGGCGCAGTAGTAGGCCGGGTCGGGCGCGCGTCCTTGAGCCAGCGATTCGCCGGCCCGCGCCACGGCCTCTCCCTGTGTGTCGCCGAGCCCGCGGTATGCCGCGGCCATCGCTTCGTACAGCGGCGGAAAACGAGGCGTCAGAATGCGGGCGTAGCGGAGCGCGTCGAGGGCTTCGGCATAACGGCCCGCGTTCAGGTAGTCGTCGGCCAGATAGAGGTAGAGCAGCACGAATGCCTGCCGGGGCGCCAGCGGCTTGTCGTGGGCCAGTTGGGCGTTATCGAAAGCCTGCTCGGCAGCGAGCGAAATCCGGCGCGCCTCGATCAACACCACGATCGATTTTTCGCGCCAGGCCTGCCGTTCGGCCGCCGGCACAAGCGCCGCCTTCTGCGCGTAATAAATGCCCAGCCGGGCCGGAATCAGCTCCGAGGATTCCGCGGGGGGCAGGGCGCGCACCACTTGCCAGGCGATCTGCTGTTCGGCGATCGCCCGGTCGAGGCTGCCGCGCGCGTTCTGGTCGAACCACGCCTTCGCCAGCATATCGTGCAGGCGGGCGCTGCGCGGGGCCGTTTGGACGTCGGCCAACCCCAGCGTCAGGTTGTCGCGCCAGTCCGCGTTGCGCGCCCAGGTGCGTCCGGTATAGAGCAGCAACAGCACCCCCAACGCGGCCCACGCCTGGCGCGGCGTCAGGTAGCGCCAGGCCAGGCCCGCCACCGCGAGGGCGAAGGCCACCGAAGGAAGGTAGAGAAAACGTTCCGCCATCGGGCTGGCGATTTTGATCAGCAGGTTCGACGTGGGCAGCAGCGCCAGTCCGAAAAAGCCGGCCAGCCAGAACACCAGCGGGTGGCGCCAGCGCATGGCCAGGGCCAGCGCGAGCAGCGCCACAATCATCAACAGCGAAAGCCAAGCGGCGCCATCCGTCCACGCGGCCGCGCGGATCACGTCATAAGAGCGGTCCGAAACCAGGCGCACGGGCCACAGCAGCAGGCCTACGTCCATGCCGACGATGCTCTGCGCGCTGAAAAGCCGCTGCCAGCGCGGCAGCGCTCGCAGCACGTTATCCATGTAGAACGCGGGCGGCCACGGCAGCGGCGCGAACACCGCGGCGCGCGCCAGGAGCAACGCCACCAGCGACCCGAGCGCGGCTGCGTACGCCGACAGGCGCTGACGCGTGCGGATGAGGCCCGGCGGGCCGAACGCCAGGTCGGATAGCACCATCAGCCCCACCAATACTACGGCGTTTTCCTTCGAGAACACGCCCGCTGTCGCCACCGCGAACAAGGCCAGCCAGCGCCGCCAGCCGGATTCCACCGTGGCGCGGGTGTAAATCAACAGACCCGCCAGCACCGCCATGGCCGCCAGCAAATCGGCGCGGCCCACCACGTTATCCACCGCCTCGGTGGCGATCGGATGCACCGCCCAGAGGGCCGCCGCGCACCACGCCGCGCGCCGGCTGAGCAGGTGCTGGGCCAGTTCCCAGACCAGCCAGACGTTGACGGCGTGCAACAGCAGGTTCACCAGGTGATACCAGAAAGCGCCGCCGGCCGCGCCGGCCAGAGCGTGGTTCAACAGCAAGGAGGCCGTGGTGACCGGGCGGTAGATCAGGTCGCCTGCCACGGGCCACCAGTAACTCTTGGAAAAAATCAGCCCCAGGTTGTGCGCGGTGAGGCTTTGTAGGCGGGGGTCCTGGGTAAGCAGGAACTGGGAATCTCCCGCCAGGCCTAGGACCAGCGAGTTGGCGTACGCCAGCAGAACCAGCGCGAAAAGGCCACGGAGGCCGAGCCACCAGGGATCCCGCCGGCCGATCTTGGATGCCGCGCCAGGATCACGCGCGGCCACTGGTTCACGTTGGGAGGGTTGAACCATGCACTCAATCTAACACCTGTTACCGGGTGGGCCTGAACCGGCGAGTCCTGATGCAAGGCGCACCGCGATTCAAGGAATGCCCGGCGGTGGCGATAAGGTTCTTGTGAACGCATTTCTCAGGAATGCCGAAGAGCTTTTTGCCACCGCCCAAGAGGGCGCCGGCGACGATTGCCAGGTTTCGGTACTGGTAGGGCCCGATGGAGGCATCCACATGGTATTCGGCTCAGACTGGGGCCTGGAGCCATTGCGCCACCACCACGGCGCGCGGGCGGCTTACCGGGTAACGCGTTCAGGCGGCCGCGTGGCTGTGGAGGGCCGGTCGGCGGGCGCGACATGCCGGCTGGAGGCGGCCCGGCCGGCGCGTGTGCTTTTCGGCTCCCCGGCGCAGATTCCCTGTTACCAGACGGTCTCATAACCTTCGTTCGCGATTCTTGGCTTTTCGGCCGATAAGAAGCTTGACAACCGGATTCGCCCGGCGAGTGCTCTCGTCCGGCGTGGATCCAGTCGAGGAGCCGTTATGGAAATCAGCGCCATCAACCGGACGGACCCGGCCCTGCCCGTGACCGCGGTCAACGTTCCACCCGACATCGCGAGCCAGAATCGCGAGCTGGTCCAGGCCGTCAAGGCTTTGAATGGATCGGAGATGTTCGGCCAGGACGAAGAGTTGGACTTTGAAATCGATTCGGCGACCAAGCGCCTGGTCGTCCGGGTCCTCAACCGCAACACGAAGGAGGTGGTCACGCAAGTGCCGCCGGAATACGTGTTGCGCATGGCCCAAAACCTCAAATCGCGTTGAAAACGGTTCAAGCGCCGGGTTTGGGCCGATAAGTGGTCTGGGAGAACGAAGCAATGTGGCATGACGCGCATGACGCTTACCTCGAGAGCAGGGTCCTGTCGGCGGACCCCATAGAACTGATCCGCCTGTTGTATCAGACCGGAGTGAGCGCGGTTCAGGATGCGCGGCGGCATCTGGCCGATGGGAAGATATTGGAGCGGTCCAAGGCCATTACCAAGGCCAGCCAGGTCGTGATCCAGCTCGCGGTGGCGCTCGATCACGAGCGCGGCGGGGAAATCAGCCGGCGTTTGGCGGCCCTGTATGATTACATGCTGCGGCGGCTCACCGAAGCCAACTTCCAGCAGCGCGACGAGCCCCTGGCCGAGGTGCTCAGCCTGCTCGCCACTTTGGCCGAAGGCTGGGAAGGGGTCCGGCCGGCGCCCAAGCAGGAAGTGGAGGTAGAGCCGGCCAGCGCCAATCGGTGGAACCCCGGCTTGGGACCGGAACCCGCCACCACCGGCGCGGAGCACGCCTGGAGTTTCTGACGGCTTGGAAGTCGGGTGCCGGCTGTGCCGAACCGCCCGCTGACGGTCGCGGCTCGGATGCTTTCAGAGTCACGGCCATCTTTCAGAGCCGCGACCGTGAGGGAGCGGTTTTTGGCGATTGAGGGGCATATTCTCCGATAGGCGCTTGCCGCGGCCGGCAAGATGGTCAGCCGGGCTGCCGCGCCGGAAGCGCGAATCACCTCAGCGGATCTTGGGGCCGGCGTGTTTGGGATAGCGGCGCGCCAAATCGATTGGCAGCCGTACGCTCATCATGCTGGCATGAAGGCAGACTGCCGGGGCACAATGAACATTAGTGAGCAACGAGCGATTTCTCATCATCGGCGGCGGCATCGTCGGGCTGGCAACGGCCTACCGCCTGGGCGAACGGTTTCCTGGCGCAACCATCACCGTGCTCGAAAAGGAAAGCCAGGTGGGCCAGCACCAGACCGGCCACAACAGCGGCGTGCTGCATTGCGGGCTGTATTACAAACCCGGCTCGGTGAAGGCGCGGCTGGCGGTCTCGGGCATCCGGCAGATGGTGGAGTTCTGCGCCGAAAACGGCGTGGCGCATGAAATCTGCGGCAAGCTGGTGGTAGCGCCTGACGAAAGCGAAGTGCCTCGGCTGCGCGACCTCGAACAACGCGGCGCCGCCAACGGTTTGGAAGGCCTGCGCTGGCTGGGCCGCGAGCCGATGCGCGAAATCGAGCCGCACGTTGGCGGGGTTGCCGCACTGCGCGTGCCGCAAGAGGGAATCGTCGATTACGCCGCGGTGTGCGCGGCGCTGGTCAAGCGCCTCCAGGAACGCGGCGCGCGCGTCGCCGTGGGAGCCCGCGCACTGAAGCTGCAGCGGCGGGCGGGCGAATGGATCGCCGAAACTCCCGCCGGCGAATTCTCAGCCGGCTTCCTCATCAATTGCGCCGGCCTCCACTCGGACCGCGTCGCCCAATTGGCCGGCGAGCGGCGCGAGGTGCGCATCCTGCCCTTCCGCGGTGAGTATTACAAAATCCGCCCCGACCGGCAGCACCTGGTGCGCAACCTCATCTACCCCGTGCCCGATCCCGCCTTCCCGTTTCTCGGCGTCCATTTCACGCGCCTGATCCACGGCGGCGTCGAAGCCGGTCCGAACGCCGTGCTGGCCATGGCGCGCGAAGGCTATCGCAAGACCGACTTCCGCCCCGCCGACCTGTTCGACGCTCTGAGCTATCGCGGCTTCTGGCGCTTTCTGCGGCGCTACCCTTCCATGGCCTGGTATGAGCTGCGCCGCTCCTTCAGCCGCGAGCTGTTCTGCCGCGCGCTGCAGCGGCTGGTCCCCGAGATTCAGCCCGGCGATCTGGCGACCGGCGGCTCCGGGGTGCGCGCCCAGGCCATCACGCCGGAAGGCGAGCTGGTGCAGGATTTCCAGTTGATCGCGCGCCCCGACGCGTTGCATGTGCTGAACGCTCCCAGCCCCGCCGCCACCGCATCGCTCGCCATCGGCGCCGAGATCGCCGCCACCGTGGCTGGCGCGCTTTGAGGTGGGGCAGGTTTCAACCTGCCAACGCCCGCTTGCAGGCGCATTTTTTCGCCGCTGTTTGAGCAGGCAAGAGAACCTCTCGCTGAAGCACGCGCCTGACTTGTATCGCGAGCGATCGAAATCAGGGTAAAACTACCTGTAGAGGCTTTTTTATGAAGCGCGCCTGGTGCGTCGTCTGCGCATGCACTGCCTTCCCCTTGTTCGCGGGAACCCACCTCGACGTCAGCCAGCTTGTTGGGACGGTTACGTCCGCGTCAGCAGTGGATCGGAATGACAAGCGTATCGCCCAGTCCTTGAGCTCGGTTCGGCTGACGGAGCGCCTGACGGAGGAAACGGCTGCATTCCTCGTAAGGACGGGAGCCGGTCCCGAGACAGTCCGCGCCATCGAAGCGCTTCGTAAGCAATCCGCCGGACTTCCGCTTCCGGCTCAGGATGTACTCGCCACCGCGCCGGTGCTCCCCGCTCCCGAGCAAGACGAAATCATCGCCAGAATGCGGCGCTATGTCTCGGAGTATCTCGCCCGGTTCCCGGATTTCATTGCCACCAAGACGGTGCGGCAATACCACAACTACAGATCTTTGGAGGTACCAGGCTCCTTTCAGGGTTATGAGAAGACGGCCACCATCGTAGACGATCGGTGGCACGAGGCTGGTGAGTATACGGCCGAGGCGGCTTATATATCAGGCCGTGAGCATTACAGCAAAACCGCCGCCGGCAAGGAGAAGCGCAAGTCCATACCGCCGGTGTCCGTCGGTGAATTCGGGGGCATGTTGGAGGAGATCTGCGATCCCAGCCGGGCGGCGGAGTTCGCGTGGGACCATTGGCAGATGCTCGATGGGACCCGCGCGGCCGTGTTTGCATATCAGGTGGCCCTCGAATTTTCCCGGTATTCGGTCTGCTGCCGCCAGGCTGCCCAACTGAATGGCAAGCCGCGCCAAGAGTACGTCAAGACAGGGCATCGGGGATTTGTTTTTCTCAATCCACAATCCGGGGCGGTGCTGCGCTTGGTCCTTTACGCCACCGGTCTTACCGAGGCTACGGGCGTCAATGCGGCAGGGCACGTGCTCGACTACGGGGACGTCGCCGTTGGCGGGAACCGCTACCTTCTTCCCGTACGCTCGGTCGCCTATGTTCGCATCGGAAGGTTTGAATCGCGCGAGGAGATAGAATATCGGGATCACCGCAAGTTCAGTGCCGACGCGGCGATCAACTTCGACGAAGATCCCGCGCCTCAGGAAGGTCACCGCACGAGGGGGCACTAACGCCTCAGACCTTTGCTAGACTAACGGGCGTAGCGGCGGGATGGCGTAATTGGTAGCCGCACCGGACTTAAAATCCGGTAGTCCGTAAGGACTGTGTGGGTTCGACCCCCACTCCCGCCACCACTTGAGATCCACGAATCCTCGGCTGATCACTTGGCTTAGGAAGCAAGACCAGCCAGTTCGGTCGCCGCGACATCTCGAAGCGCGGCGAGGTCGTGCCGCACGGTATGCCAGATCAGGGATTCGTCGACTGCCTCATATTCATGCCTGTAAACGTTGCCGGCCGCGGCGATCGCCACCCAGTCTATCTCGGCATGCCTGCCAGTGATTTCGGTGGGAAGACGGCGCGACGCCTCTGATATGATCTCGAGTGCCCGGACCACCGCATAGACTGTCTTACGGTCCTGAGCAAAGGCCACTGGGTCGAATTCGGCTGTGAACGCCTCGATTGCGTCGATGTTGTCGACGATGTCACGCAGACGTTGGGCCGGGCTCTTAGAAGGCATGGATCGCGTCGCGGAGGATGTTATCGCGCAGCAAGGGCTTGAGGGTCCGGCGGTTTACTACGTCGCCGGAGCCATCGAGAAGTTCGGCGATGTAGAGCTTCAGCCTGGCGTACGCGAAGATCCCCATCGGCCGGTCCTGATCGAGATCGACCAGCACATCGATGTCGCTACCCACCGTGGATTCTCCTCGTGCCACGGAGCCGAACACGGCGGCGTGCGATACGCCGAGATGCCGCAACTCGCTTTCATGAGTGCGCAACGTTCGCAGGACGTCGTCGAGTGTGCCAGTCATCTTTCACCATGAGTCTACCAAACGGGCGCTGAAAGCGGCAGTTTACGCCCCCGTGACGCTGCTAATGTGACCTGCTGGCACGCCCCGTCCTTCAGGCTGCCCGATGCGGCTGGATTCGGACGGCAATCTCGGGGCCCCGCGCGTCCTCGGCCCGCTCGAGGTCGTAGTTCGCCTGGAGATTCATCCAAAACTGGGGCGTGGTCCCGAAATAGCGAGCCACGCGTAGCGCTGTGTCTGCCGTGATCGCCCGCTTGCCACGAACGATGTCGTTCACCCGCGTTACCGGTACGATCAACTCCATCGCCAATCGGTTCGCGCTCATCCCAGGCGGTTTCAGAAAGTCCTCCCGAAGTGTTTCACCGGCATGGATGGGAGGCATGGTTTTAGTTTTCTTCGCCAAAGTTAACCGTCCTTTGCTCATTCGCTCGCATCCGCCACCTTCCCCCGCAGTTCGCGCAGGGCGTCTTTGGCGATCCAGTGCGCGGCCCGCGAATCCATCAGGTCGATCCGTTCGGCCACCGCGATGGCTTTTATGAGCAGCCGCGCGTTGCGTTTGCCAATTTGCCGCAGCGCCCAGTTCACGGCTTTCTTCACCATGTTGCGGTCGTCGGTGGCGGCGCCGGCAACGATCTTCAGGAAGGCTTCGAATTGCGCGTCTCCGACCTGGTTGCGTTGCGCCGCCAGCGCCGCCATCAGCGCAAAACCGGCGCGGCGGACAAACTCGCCGCTCGCGGCTGACCATTGGGCAGCCTTGGCGCAGGCAAACGGAGTATACCGGAAGACGTTCTGGCAAGCCTGGTCGCACACGTCCCAGGAATCGAAGTCGCGCGCCCAGCGGTCCATCTGGGCGGAAGTCATGCGCGCCGGATCCTCGATCATGGTGGCCAGAATGCGCGCCTCGTGAATTCCGGAGGCCCACAATTCGCCGGCCAGCCGGTGATCCTTGGCTACCTTCTTTGCCAGCGCGCGCAGCACTGGAATCGGCACACCCCGCGCGCGCTCGCTCGAGATGCCGAAGCGCGCCATGCCGGCGACGTTGGCGGGATTGGCGTGGGCCTCCAGCTCGGCGATCAACTCCGCCGCGCTGAAGCTTTTCGTCATGCGGGGCACCTTACTCCTCGGCTTCCGCCAACTGCTGGCGCGCGGTACGCACCATGCCCAGAAAGCGGCGCGCCAGCTCGCGGATGCGGTCCGGATGCCGGTGTTCGATCGACTCCGGTGGAATCAGCTCGCTGCCAATGCCCAAGGCCGCCGCGCCCGAGAGGATGAATTCGACCGCCGTGGTCTGCTTGACGCCTCCGGATGCGATGAATCCAATGTCCGGAAACGGCCGCGACAGGGCGTGAATATACTTTGGGCCGCCCACCTGCGCGCACGGGAAAACCTTGACCAGCTCGCAGCCGGCCTTGCGCGCCGCCATCACCTCGGAAGGCGTGAGCACGCCCGGCCACACCGCTATCTTCTCGGCGCGGCCGAATTCCACCACGCTGAGATCCAGGCCGGGACTGGTAAGGAAGCACGCGCCCGCATCCCGGCAGCGGCGCGCGGTTTCGAGATCGAGCACGGTTCCCGATCCGACGATCATTTGCGGGTGCTGTCGCGCCAGTTCAGCCACCACCTCCAGTGCGCCGGGCACCGTCATGGTCACTTCGACGATTGGGATTCCCCCCATCGAGACCGCCTCCGCCGCAAACAGAGCATCCTCGGAGGACCAAACGCGAACGGCTGGAATGATGCCGATCTCCTCCACGCGCCGCCGGACATCCTCTGGTGTCACCATCATCCTCCCCATCGATAGAGGCCGCCGCTGCTCCGGCCCGTTCGAAACCCTTATTATGACCCACTCCCGTCCGCACACCGTGGTCCGGTGGGTGGAAATGTCGGTGCAAACGGCGAAGCGGCGGACGGTGTCAGAGCGATCCGGCGGCGTCCAGGAAGCTCTGCAGGTCGCCGGCGGCGATCTCGGGCAATCCCGGCGCGACGTTATTCAGTTTCCCGGCGCGCATCCAACTTTCCAACTGTTCCACCAGGCTGAACAAGTGGTCGAACGAATCGATGATGAACAATAGCGGCTGGTAATGATCGATCTCCGCGCCCTGGTGGATCAGCCATTCGAGTTGGACCGGGTAACGCTGCACCTCATCGGATTCGATGGCGTGCTGCAGCTCGCCGTACGAGCTCAGCAGGCCGCTGCCGTACGCGCGGATGCCCTTCGGCGCGCGCATCAGCCCGAATTCCACGGTGAACCAGAAGAAGCGCGACATGGCGCGAATCACGCTCGTCAGGCGCCGCGTTTGTTCGTCTCGATCATGAACGCGCGCTGCCATCTCCACCGCTGTGTGCGCGCATCCTCCCAATCGCACCAGCACGTCGGCGAAGGCCTTTTCGGTGTGCATCGGAATGTGGCCAGCCACGTCATGAAAGATATCGGGCTCGGGGAGATAATCCAGGCGGGCCTGGTCGCGGATGGTAATTGTGGTGGGAAATTCACGCCGGGAGAGGCAATCGAAGAAAAGGAATCCGGGCACATAGCCGCTCACCGGCCGCGCCTGAAAGCCTGACATCGCTTGCAGCTTCTGGTTGACGTCGCTGAGCCGCGGTATGCGGTCCGCAGGCAGCCCGAGCGCGTCGAGCCCGCGCAGAAAACGGTCGTTGGCGTAGCGCTCCCAGCGCGCCTGCATGCGCCCGTAAAGGTTCGCCCACACTGCGTGGTTTTGTCGCGAATACAGCTCGTAAGCTTGTGTGATATAAAGCTCGCCGCGATTGCGAGCCTCTTCCACAAATGGGGCCGATCCAGTCGTCAAGCCCGTCGCCGCCAACGCGCCTGTCATGTCTCCCTCCTCGCGTGCCCAGCCTGCTGTCCCAACCATACCACCAGTGACACCCTCTTTCAAGTGGTGCTTAGTTCAGGGTGGGTCTGGGGCGTCCTGCTAGTGCGGCAGACCACTCCCATACGGTCGTGGCTCTGTCCGGTACGGTCGTCGCTCGGTTCGGTACACCTAGGCACAGGTTATACTGCGGGGTAGGAGCGCCGGATGCTGAGGCGGAGCTTGCTTATTCCCGGCTCGGTCGTGATCGTGCTATGCGCCGGCCCGGCGCTGGCACAACCTCCTGAGCCGGATGCGTCCATTCAGTTTCGCAAGGAGATTGCTCTCGGCCAGCAACTCGCCGGTGAAGTGGAGCGGCAAGACGGCAACATCGCCGATCCGGCCATCGTGGCTTACCTCGAGGGCATCGTCAACCGGCTGGCGGGCGCAGTCGGGGTGAAGCCTTTGCAGATTCGCGTCACCCGGGGCGTGGCTCGCTATGCTTATCTCATGCCGCACGGCGTGCTCTACATCAGCGGCGCTCTTCTCGAGCGGGTCGAGAGCGAAGCGGAGCTGGCGGGCCTGTTCGCACATGAGCTTGCGCACGCCCGCGCGCCCGTCGCTGCTTCGCCGGGTTCCGCTGGCGCTCCGGCTCTTCTCTGGCCGAAGTGCGTCCTCGCGTCGCAGGTGGTGTCGTTGAAATGGGCGGAGGACCACCGTGAAGCGGAACGGCTGGCGACCGTGACTGCCATCCAAACCCTGCGCGCCGCCGGTTACGATCCCACGGCCGTCTTGGACCTGCTTTCCAAGCTGGCCTATGAGAACCCTGCGTGGGGAAAGGCAATCGACCCGGACGATCTCCTCGATCTTAGGGTCAAGCTGGAAGCCGAAACCACGCCCAAGGCCGGTTACCTGGTGGACAGCTCTGGTTTCGCACTAGAGCGCGCAAAACTGATGCAGGCGCTGAACGAATCGCTCGCTCCCCCACCACGGCTCACAGCGGCCCCACCGGCACGCTGAACGCGAACTCATGCCGGCCGGCTCAGATGATGGCCGCCACCTCGTAATCCACGATGGCCGGAACCGTGAACTCGATAACTAGGCCGCGGCTGGTGAACGGGACGGTGCGGTTGGCGCGCAGCAGGCGGACCTGCGACGGGGCGGCGCCGCTGGGCAGCGTGAAGCGGACCCGCTGCGGTCCGATGGCGTAAGCGCGCGTCTCCCAGCCTCGCTGCATGGCCGGATTGGTGTAGTTGAGGATGTGGAAAGCGTGCCCGGCCGCGGTCTCCCAGGCGAAGATTTCGGCCATGCCCTCACCGGTGACGGTGACCGGCGGCGGATCGTGCAGCATCCAGCGCAGGGCGTTGACAAGGAGGCGTCTGAGGTCGGGATTCTGCGAGCGCCAATAGGCGCGGCCGGTATCGCCCGGGATGAGCACCGTGCGCGAAGCGCCATGCTCACCGAGCACGATTGCCGGCTGGTCGGTGTGCGTGATGCGCGAATAGACCATCTCCGGCGGAAAGGCGGGATACGGCGGCAGCACGGTCAGGATGGGACTGGCGGCCGAGCGCAGCGGAAGATAGTACTCGGCAAACGGCAGAATATGCGTATCGCCGAAACCTTCGAGGATCGGGTGATTGCGTTCGATGCGTGCGTAGGCCGCGTTGCCGTTCGGCCCAACGCGCTGGCCGGCGCTGGAGACGCCGAACAGCCCGGCGAGCGCGGATTCGGCGCGAGGGCGTCCCGCTTCGTCGTAGCAACCGGATTCGAAAGTCGCCAGCAACGAGCCTCCGCGGTTCACATAATCGGATAATTGGCGCGCCTGCGCATCGGAGAGCACGGCGGCGTTGGCGAGGACCAGCCCGCGGTAGCGGCCGAGCGTGTCCGCCGAGAGGTCGTCTTCGTGGACGAAGTCGAAGACGAAGCGGCCATCGAGCAGCGCATTGTACATTCCCTGCAGGAAATCGGTAACATCGCCGCCGCCCGGAGCATGGTAGAAGGCGTTGGTACGTTGTGAGAACACCACTGCCAGATTGGCAATCGATTCCCGGACCTCGAAGTGGGGCGCGTTGGCGGCGATCCACTGGTAAAAGCTGCGGCCGGTCTGCTCCCAGCGGTGATCCTCGGGCTTGCCGCCGAGCCAGTGATACCAGGGCGTCATGCCGCTGGCGGTAGTCTGTGCCATCCACATGGTGGCTTCGAGCGGCGCCTTTGCCGAGTGCCGCCACAGCGGATGGGTGTTGGCGTATGCGCCGGTCACATTGGTGACCGTACGGCCTTTCATGACGGCGCGGGCGACGCGTCCCATCTGCGCGCAGTCCCAGATCGGTATTTCGCCCGAACGGCCCTGGTGATCGGCATTGAACCAGCCCGCGACCGATGCCACGCGATAAAGATTGAGCACGGCGCGAATCCCGCCGCCCAGGTTGCCGACATAGACGCTGTCCCACTTTTTCCCCTTGGCGGTCGAATCCCAGAGCTTCCAGATTTCGAGCACGCGGGCGAGGTGCTGCTCGAAGCCCTCCGGCGTGTCCGGCGGTGCCATGTTTCGGCAGGCGTCGCAGTCACAGCGCGGCGGGCGGCTAGGGCTGGGCCAGCCGTTGGTGAAGAAGCCATCGACATCGTAGTTGGAGTTCAGCTCGCGGATGATGGCAGGCATCTGGTCGGTGAAGTATGTGGAGTACATGCAGGTTTTGTACAGCCACGGCGATTCGGGATGGGTGACGGGGCTGCCATCGGCGGCGCGTTCCACCCATTCGGGGTGAGCCTTCCAGGCTTCCTCATACACGTAGTTGCAATCGAGACGCGCCACCACGCGAATCCCTTTGGCCTTGGCGGCTTTGGCGAAGTCGCCGAACAGGTCGCGGTTCCCCAGAAACTGGCTGCGGTGATGATAGGGGATGCGCGTGGGATAGAATGCCACAATGCCGCCGGCGCCGAGCAGAAGGGCGTCGAGCTTGAGGCTGGTCCAATAATCGATCCACCAGGCGATGTCGAGCTCGATCGGGTCGCGCTCATTGAAATTGGTCTGGCCGCAGCGCTGCATAGTGGCGTACCAGGGACGGGCGTCATCGGCCGCGCCGGACAGAGCGGCTGGCGCCAGGGCGGATCCCGCAACTACGGTCAGAAGGTCGCGGCGGGTGAGGGAAGCGGGGCTTGGTTCGGAGGGCATATTCAGGATCACATCTGTCCAAGACAATTTCGTAAGACTTGACGGAAATCCTGCTAGGTTCAGATCTGGGTTTGTCCAGAACCGATCTCAACCGAGAGGATTTCCGCCATGAATCGAGTATGCAGCATTTTTGCGCAAGTGTTACGCCTTCTGCCCCGAATCGAGTTCGAGCAAGCGGTGCAGAAGCACCGGGCCGAGAAGCACGCCAAGGGGTTCAGTTGCTGGACGCAACTGATCGCCATGCTGTTTTGCCAACTGGGGCAGGCCAGATCGCTGCGCGAGATCGTGGGTGGTCTAGCCAGTTCGGAAGGTAAGCTGAAACACTTGGGAGTGGCGAAACCGCCGAAACGTTCCACCTTGGCCTACGCCAATGAACACCGGAGTTGGGAACTGTATCAGACGGTTTTCGAACAGGTGCTGGCGAAGTGCCGTGGGGCCATGGGCGGGCGCACGAAGTTTCACTTCCACAACAAGCTGGTGAGCTTGGACGCGACGTCCATCGACTTGTGCACCAGCCTGTTTGACTGGGCGCAATACAAGCGCACCAAGGGGGCGGTGAAGCTGCATCTGATGCTGGACCACGAGGGCTACCTGCCGTGTTTCGCCGTGATGACCGACGGCAAGGTCCACGAGATTCAAATTGCGCGCCAACTGAGCTTGCAACCGGGCACGATTCTGGTGGTGGACCGCGCCTACATCGATTACCTGTGGATGCATCGCTTGACGGAGACGAGCGTATTCTTCGTGACGCGCATGCGGGCGGACATCCGATACAAGGTGACTCGGAAAAGGCAGACGCCGCGGCGGGGCGTGGTGTTGCGCGATGAGGAGATCCTCATCCGCAGCGTCACCCATGGCGTGGAACTGAAGCTGAGGCGGATCGTGATCTGGAACCAAGAGAAGCAGGAGAAGCTGGTGTTTCTGAGCAATCACATGAGTTTTGCGGCCAGCACGATTGCGGCGATCTACAAGGATCGCTGGCAAATCGAGAGCTTTTTCAAGTCGATGAAGCAGTTGCTGCGGGTGAAGACGTTCGTGGGCACCAGCGCCAATGCCCTGAAAATCCAGATGTGGACCGCTCTGATCGCCATGCTAATTCTGAAATTCCTCCAATGGCGCGCCAGCTTCGGCTGGTCCTTGTCCAATCTGGTGGCCTTGCTGCGGTACCAATTATTCGTGTATCGCGACCTGTACGAATGGCTGGATGATCCCTTCCAGCCTCCGCCCGCACTGGCCCCGCTGGAGGAACAGCTGCTGTTGACGTTCTGAGATCTGGGACAGCAGACAACACAATGCAGGGCGAAGATGATCCAAAACCGCGACGGAGAGTGCGGCCATACCAAACGATTTAGACAGCACGCTTCAGAAAACGACGAGTAACACTGGCCGGTTTCGCCCTCCAACCTCATCAGGCGAAAACCGCAGCGGTACAGTTATCCCCAACGCTCACAGCGGTCGAATCGGCCCCCACGGATATCTTGGACAGATGTGATTCAGGATGTACTTTACCGCGATCCGTGGAGGGCGCGCAGACTCGCGGTTAGGCTGTGGCGTGAATGGGCCACGGATCGAGTGGCCTGGTGGGTTGGCCCGATGGTTTCACAGCTTCCCGTGCCCGGGTTCCCCGGCTAGCGGGGGCGGGATTGCGGCTCCGCGCTCGGCGCAGTGTGCGGCCTGGTGGCGCGTATAGCTCTGAGTTCGTCCTTCAGGCTGGTGAGCCTTTCCTGGAAATGGAATGCCGCTGCCAGCCGGACCAATTGTTGATGCTCCCTCTCGCGGAGTCTGACCGCGCTCTCGTAAATGCCACTTGATATCCGATCGAGTTGGCGATCCAAACCGGCGCACTTCCGGAGCGAGTTGCGCTCCCGCCGGACCAGGCTCGGTCCCCCGAAAGATGGATATTCCGAACTTCCGATTGCGGCTGCTACGAGCGATGCCATGTCCCTCTCTCCAGTCACAATCATCTCGTTTTACAGGATGGGCTTCTAGTACTGCGCATACTTTCGATGTCTAGTACCCATATTTGAGGGCAAGAACAGGCATTCCCTCTCTGTGCATTTCCGGTAAACGATAGATAACACGGGACCATTCACTCGTCATGTTGCAGGTTGATGGAGGGTCCGTTCTGAGACGCACTCAGAGCATTTTACGTCCAAAATGGAGCCAGTACCACGCGCGAAGCCGCGAACGAGCTGAAACATCCCAACAGGTGCATGGCGCAAGCGACATCCCGGCTGACGTCCGTATGCTTCAGGGTTCATCGAGAAGTAATGAGAGTACGGCAGAGGACCGAGTTAACCGAGCGCAACTTGCGGCGGGGCCGAAAGCGCCACTACCCTCAATTGTGGGGTCTCGATGACTATTCCAGATAGACTAACTACCATGGGCTCGCAAACGCTCTCTCAGCGCCTCACCCAAGGGCGCCTTCCGTTTGACGAAGCATTGCGCTACGCCATGATGCTGGCAGAGACGCTGCGCAACTTGCACGACACCGGCCAGATTCACGGCGCCGTCTCGCCGGATCGCATTGTGCTGGCGGATTCCAATGTGGAATTGTCCCCGGCGGTTCCGGCCGACGAGATCACGCCGTATTCAGCGCCCGAAGTTGTGTCCGGGCGGCCCGTCGAGCCGGTGAGCGACATCTTTTCATACGGTGCGGTGCTGTACGAAATGCTGACTGGCCGCGTGGCATTCGAAGGCGCCACGCCGGCCGCGCTGGCCATGAACATCGTGAATTCGCAGCCTGTGTCCACCGGGAGTCCGGCGGCGGACCGTTTGCTCGCGTCCTGCCTGGCCAAAGATCCAGCCAGCCGCAGCCAGCGGATGCACAAGGTCATACTCGAACTCAAACTCCTGGCGGTGGCCGCCCGCAAGGCCAGAGCAGCGGCGCGGCGGTATTCGCTGGAAGCCAAGCAGCAAAATACCGTCCAAGCCCTGAATCTCGTCGAGACCCAGGTCGCTTCGTTCAGCGAGCATCTGGCGGCTGTAAACGAGCGGTCCAGCCGAGCCGAACAGGACATTCAATCCCTCAACGACCAGGTCGGTTCGCGCCTGATTCCGAAGCTTGAGTCGCTTGCCGAGCGTTTCACGCAATTCGAGCAAAGCTTGAGCAGCATCGCAGACCGGCTCGGCAGTTTGGAACAGAATGTCGCGGCCCTCGGCGACCGGGTGGCCAAGGCCAATACCGAAGCCGCAGAACGATTCACCCAGGTGGAGGGCGCCGTCAGCTCGATTCGCGACCGCCTAATGCGTGTCGACGGCCAGGTCCCGCCCATCGTCTCGCGCCTCCAACAACTGGAAGCGAGAGTCGAAACGGCGAACCAGCAGGCGTCGGAAGCGCGGGATCGGGTAGCGGCGGATATCGTGCAGTTGGAGACGCAACTGAAGGAGCATGCCGCGGCTCTCGAATCCTCGCGCACGGCAGGCGCGCAAACGGACGATCTGGTGGAGGGAGTCATTGAGATGCTCGAATCCCTCCAATCCTCGGTGCTGGAGCAGTCTGAAGGCGGGGCGTCAGGCTTGGACTGAGGTGGATGCCAGGGCGCATTCACTTTCGAAGCGGTCTATGGCTGCGAGTCGTTTCCAGAAAGACCTTCAGAAATAGAGCGTCACCGAAAAACCCACGCCAACCGGCGGCAGGGACTTCAGAAGCTGCGGAACGAATCCGCTGGTGGCCTGGGGCGGATTCCATTGGTTGTAAATGCTCTGCATAACCGCATTACTCTGGTCGAGCTGGTCGAGGGCTGTGGGCGCCTCGCGGGAGAGCTGGCCCTGCAAGCTCTTATCGAGCAGCACGTCGGCAAGAGTGTTGGACAGCTTCAGTCTCAAGTCCGGCGCCAGGAATGGCGCGGTGCCGTCAAGGATGCCACGGATCGTCCTGACGCCTTCGTCCCGTCCGGCGAGGATGGATTCGAGCTCATGGTCGCGCACTACGATGCCGTGGTTCAGAAACTGGCGGTAGATCTTAGCGCTGGGCGGCATCGGCGGCTGTGGATTCAGCTTCAAGTGAAAGCCGAACATCGTGCCGTTCATGAACGACCAGTCCCACTTTTTCTTTTTTCGCATGATAGTCCCCTCCTACTCGCCTTCGCGGCGCCAACCGTCGTCTCTAGCCCGGTAGGTGGCGGCCGATTCCGCCGTTTGGCAAGCGCTCTAATTAGAAGTGAGTTTCACCGCGCCTGCGTTTCAGCGCTTCAGGAAACCAAGGGTCTGGACACGGGTTTCCCGACGGTTTCCCTTAAAGGGTCTACGCGAATGGATTCTCGACCCGGACTCCGAAGTACGCTTGGCCCGGATTCAGATCTTCCGACAAGATGCGCGCACAGCCGGCGCGTTCCGCCGCGGCAACGATCATGCCGTCATAGAAATGGATGCCGTACTTCGCTCGCGCCTCGACCGCCCGCCGAACCATCTCGCCGTCGGGAACCACCAGCGGGACTGGTGCGATGGCATCCAGAATCATCGTTACCTGCTCCGGCCGGGCGGGAGGCGATATCTTGTGGAGCAGCGTCACGCTGAGTTCGGCGAACACCTGAACCGAAATCAACGCCGCGCCATCGAGCGCCGCCGCCACCAGCTTGCGCGCCGCGCGTTGCTTGTGCCGGTCGGTCCGGTCGTAGGCATAGACCAGAACGTTGGTGTCCAGGAAGTCAGGCGCGGACATGGAGGTCGGCCCGCTTCCAGGTTCGCTTGCCGATGCGGAACTCGATGGTCTCGAAGCTTCGCTCGAGCGCCGCACGCTCCCTGCGCCTGCGCCCGGAGGCCGCCTCACTGGCAGCCGTGTTTTCCAGGTAATCCCGAACCATGCCGGTGAGTGTGGTCTCCCGTTCGGCAGCGATCTTGCGGACCTTCTTGACCAGATCGTCCTCCAGCGTAAGCGTGACGTTCATACACCCATAATAAGGGAAACCCGGATTAAGGGCAAGTGGCATGCGTTTTCGGTCGTCGGCAGGTAGAGAGGCGTGGGTTCGGAGAAACGCGTGGGGCGATACAGAAAAGTTACGCCGTTCAGGGTGTTTGAATGTATACGTTTACGTCGGCTCGTGCGGACGGCGAGTGTGCCTGCGGGGGAATTTGGGCAAAATCGCGCAAGAATTTTCCGAAAACAAAGCACTTAACTGCTGTTTTTTGGGCGATTTCTGCCAAAAAATGCCCCCTTCAGCATTCTGCGCGAATCCCGCTTTCAGGATCGCGCATGGCAGCAGTTCCGAATCCTGCTGGTACTGTCCGAACGATGCACGCATCTATCCGGGCGGCTGTTTCGCGCAGCCGAATTGGACTACGGCCCCGCGAACATGACCTCGGAGTTGGTCAGGGGCACGCGATGATGTCCATCTTTACCCCGTCCGAGGACAGACGCATTTTCTTGAAGGGGGAAAAGGGGGGAAAAAGGGGACAGACGCATTTTCTTGTGAGCCCATGTGGTGTCTCTTGCGTAAGTAAATGCGTCTGTCCCCTTTTCCTGATCAATCTTTATCTGGACATCATAGACAATTGTCCGGTGAGTTATGACCCGAAGCAACTTGATCTAAAGTACATTGATAAGCTCATGGTCACTAAACAGCCAGGTGACGGAGCGA
The DNA here is from genome assembly GCA_049587755.1 of Bryobacteraceae bacterium. Lineage (GTDB taxonomy): Bacteria > Acidobacteriota > Terriglobia > Bryobacterales > Bryobacteraceae > Bog-375. The sequence continues at coordinate 37,079 of JBAVEN010000054.1, forward strand.
GATTCAAGTGGGAATTGAGCATCAGAGGTCATCCTGTATACAGTTGGGATGTTGAGTTTCCTATCAAGCCAGGACGGGCTTGATCGAGTGAGCAGTCAGCCGAACGATGTGGATGGGTATGCTGTCTTCTTGGACGTGGGAGGGGAATAAAGTCGATCAGCCTGAACTGCGCAGTTGCAGTTCAGCTGTTCTTTCACACTGCTACTTCCCCTACAGCAATTCCGCTGCGCTGAAGAAGAACCCAAGCTCGGTTGCGGCTGTCTCCGGTGCGTCCGATCCGTGAATGCAGTTGCGCTCGATGCTGGTGGCGAAGCGCTTGCGGATGGTGCCTTCGGCGGCTTTCGCCGGGTTGGTCGCGCCCATCACCTCGCGCAGGGCGGCGATGGCGTTGTCGCGCTCAAGGGCCATCACGATGATGGGCCCTTCGGTCATGAACTTGACCAGGCCGGCGAAGAACGGCTTCTCGCGGTGCACGGCGTAGAAGCCGCGCGCCTGAGCTTCGCTGAGGCGCGTCATGCGGAGGGCGAGAATCTTGAAGCCGGCGGCTTCGATCATGGCGAGAATCGTGCCGGCGTGTCCGGCGGCAACCGCGTCCGGCTTGACGATGGAAAAGGTGCGTTCCAGGCTCATAAACGGCTTTTGATCTTTTCTCCGATTTCGGCCGGCGATTCGCAGACCGCGATGCCGGCTTCCTGCATGGCCTTGATTTTGTCCGACGCTTTCCCGGAACCGCCGGCGATAATCGCCCCGGCGTGCCCCATGCGGCGTCCCGGCGGCGCGGTCCTTCCGGCCACGAAGCCGACCACCGGTTTCTTGACGTGAGCCTTGACGTAAGCCGCCGCGGTCTCTTCCGCGTTGCCGCCGATTTCGCCGATCATCACGATGGCGTGCGTATCCGGATCGGCGTTGAAGAGCTCGAGCGCGTCCACGAAATTGGTGCCGATGATCGGGTCGCCACCGATCCCAATGCAGGTCGATTGGCCGATGCCGAGATGGCTCAACTGCCCCACCGCTTCATAAGTCAGCGTGCCCGAGCGCGAGATTACTCCCACGTGTCCCTGCTGGTGAATGGAGCCCGGCATGATGCCGACCTTGCACTTGCCCGGTGAAATGATGCCGGGGCAGTTGGGGCCGATCAGCCGCGTGCGGCGCCCGGCGAGGAACCGCCAGACCTTCATCATGTCCAGCGCTGGAATGCCTTCGGTGATGCACACCACCAGCGGCAGGCCGGCATCGGCCGCTTCCATGATGGCGTCGGCCGCGAATGGCGGCGGCACGAAGATCACTGACGCGTCGGCGCCGGTTTCCTCGGCCGCCCGGGCCACCGTGTCGAACACCGGGAGGTCCAGGTGGGTGGTCCCGCCCTTGCCCGGCACCACGCCGCCCACCACTTTGGTTCCGTACGCGATGGCTTGTTGCGCGTGGAAGGTGCCTTCCCGGCCAGTGAATCCCTGTACGATCAGCCGCGTGTTTTCGTCTACCAGTACGCTCATCGCTTAACCCTGTTGCACTGAACCTTGACGCGCGGCCAGCTTGACCACTTTTTCGGCCGCATCGCGCATGTCGGCGCCCACCGTGAAATCGAGTCCGGAATCGAGCAGGATGCGCCGGCCCTCTTCCACGTTGGTGCCTTCCATGCGCACCACGATCGGCACCTGGATGCTCAGGTCGCGCGCTGCCGCCACCACGCCGGTGGCCAGCGTGTCGCAGCGCAGAATGCCGCCGAAGATGTTGATCAGCACTGCCTTCACGCTGGAATCGGCGAGGAGAATGCGAAAGGCGTTTTTCACCTGGTCGGCGCTGGCGCCGCCGCCCACATCGAGAAAATTGGCGGGGCTGCCGCCGGCGTACTGGATGATGTCCATGGTCGCCATGGCCAGACCGGCGCCGTTCACCATGCAGCCCACAGTGCCATCCAGCTTGATGTAGTTCAGGCCGAACCGCGAGGCCTCCACTTCGAGCGGGTCCTCTTCATCCAGGTCGCGCAGCTCCATCAGATCCTTGTGCCGGTAGAGCGCGTTGTCGTCCAGGGTAATCTTGGCATCGAGCGCGTAGACCTTGCCGTCGGCGGTGAGGATGAACGGATTGATTTCCGCCAGCGTGGCGTCGGTAGCCACATACGCCTTGGCGAGCGCCGTCATCGCCGCCGCGGCGGCATTCACGCTCGCGGGCGGGATGCCGATGCCGAATGCCAGCTTGCGCGCCTGGAACGGCGCCAGGCCCGACGCCGGGTCGAAAGCCTCCTTCAGAATCGCCTCCGGCGTCCTGGCGGCGACCTCCTCGATCTCCATTCCGCCCGCCGCCGAGGCCATGAAAACCGGCTTGCCCTGGACGCGGTCGAGCACGATGCCCAGGTACAGCTCGCGCTCGATGGGCAGCGTTTCTTCGATCAGCAGCCGCTTGACGATCCGCCCCGCCGGTCCGGTCTGGTGCGTCACCAGCCGCATGCCAAGCATGTGGCGGGCCAGTTCGGCGGTTTCCGCGGCATCCTTCGCTACTTTGACTCCCCCGCCCTTGCCACGGCCGCCAGCGTGAATCTGGGCCTTGACGACCACGCTGCCGCCGATTTCCTTTGCCGCCCGGTCTGCCTCCTCCACCGTGGCTGCGACCTCTCCGCGCGGCACAGGAACATTGAACCGGGCTAGAACAGCCTTAGCCTGATACTCGTGGATTTTCATGGGAATGCGGTGCTAGTATTGCCCTAAACGCCGATAAGTCAATATAGCATGTCTCTTCTTCCCTACATCGAGCAGATCGCCGCGGGGCAGGAACTGTCCGAAGCCGATTCGCTGGCCGCCATGCATGTGATACTCGCCGGCAAGGCCAGCGCGCCACAGATCGCTGCGTTTCTGATGGGGATGCGGATGAAGGGTCTGACCGTGGACGAACTGGTCGGCTTCGCCCGCGCCATGCGGGAAATGGCAACGCCGGTTGAGGTGGGTCTGCCGGGCGTTCCGTTGCTCGACACCTGCGGCACCGGCGGCGATGGCCAGGGCACATTCAACATTTCCACCCTGGTGGCGCTCGTAGTGGCCGGCGCGGGAGTGCATGTGGCCAAGCACGGCAACCGTTCGGCATCGAGCGATTGCGGCAGCGCGGACATGCTGGAAGCGATGGGCGTCAAGCTCGAGATTTCGCCCGCTGCCGCCGCGCGCGCCATCCGCGAGATCGGCATCGGCTTTCTCTTCGCCCAATCCATTCACACCGCCATGAAGCACGCCCACCCGGTGCGCACCGATTTGAAGATGCGCACGGTGTTCAACCTGCTGGGGCCGCTCACTAACCCGGTGGCCAACGTGCAGGTGGTGGGCACCCCGTCGCCGGAAACGGCGAAACTGGTGGCTGGAGCGCTGGCTCGGCTCGCCATGGTGCGCGGTTACGTGGTTCACGGCTTCGACGGCCTGGATGAGGTGACCACTACAGGTCCCACCCTGGTCTACGAGGTTCAGGAAGGTCAGGTGAAACAGCGCACGCTGGATCCGGAGGACTTCGCGGTGCGCAAGGCGGCTCCGGCCGATCTCAAGGGCGGAAGCAGGGCGCGGAACCTGGAGATCGCCCGTGCCGTGCTGGCGGGCGAGCGCGGTCCGCATCGCGATATCGTCATCGCCAATAGCGCCGTCGCTCTGGTGGCAGTCGCCCAGGTGGAAACTTTTCTGAAAGGCACCGCCTTGGCCGCCGTTTCGATCGACACCGGCGCGGCCCGCGGCAAGCTGGAAGCCCTGGTCCGCTTCACGCAAAACTGCGATTGAGACAAAGTCGGGCGGGTTTCAACCTGCCAACGCCCGCTTGCAGGCGTATTCCCTCGCAGCTTTGGCGATTGGCCCGGCTTACCGCGAGCCTAAAAGCAGGCCGCGCGCTTGATGGGAAATGTCTCCCCCGCAAACTGGTCCAGTACCTCACGCAGGATCTGCGCCCTGCGCAGCAGTATGGCACAATCGGTTTCCGCAACGCCGTCGAGTGCCGGCAGCAAGTGATGGGCTTCACGCCAGGCATCCTCCGCGCGCTGGTGAAATTCCCTCACTGCCGTCCATGGTGCTTGCGCATCCCGCGTCGCCAGGACGCGTGCATAGGAAAACCCATGATCGAGCTTGGCGGAAATCAGTTCCACCAGTTGCCGATCGGTGCGGGCACGAAGCTGCGCGAGTTTCTGCACGTGGGGTTCCATTTACTACAACCTTCCGGAACGAATTCCGTGATTTTCCGGGGTCAAACTAATAGACGATTGAATCCGCGCTTTTGATCGCCCAAAGAAGAAAATTCTTGAGGAAATTTCACGGCTCGGTTCGGCCTCGGGCTTGACTCGCTCCATCAAAAGGACTTGGCCGGGCAGCCCGCGGTCAACAGATTTGCCGGACGCCGCCGATATAAACCGCTTGGGCCGTGTCCCGGCCGAAAAAGTACGGCAGCTCGCGATAATCCTCACAATCGTGAATCGCGAAATCGGCCAGCTTGCCGGCTTCGAGCGACCCTATGCTTCCACCGCGCCGCAGGCTGCACGCGGCGTTGACGGTCGCCGCGGTGATGGCTTCAGCACAGGTCATTTTCAATTGCGTTACAGCCAGCGACAGCACCAGCGGCATGGAGGTGGTGGGCGATGACCCGGGATTGAAATCGGTTCCGAGCGTCACCGCCAGGCCGCGCCCGATCATCTCCCGCGCCGCCGGGTACCGGCCCGATCCCAGGCAGTAGACCGAAGCCGGCAGCAGAACCGGCTGCACGCCCGCGGCAGCGAGCGCCATCCAGCCGCGCTCGGTGGTCTGTTCCAGATGATCTGCGGTATCGGCGCCCACCTCCGCCGCCAGCAACGAGCCCTCATCGGCGCTGAACTGATCGGCGTGCATGCGGATGCGGAAGCCGAGCGCGCGCGCCGCCCGCAGAATGCCGCGCGCCTCTGCGGCTGGGAAAACCGATGGCTCGCAGAAAATATCGCAGGATTCGGCCAGCCCTTCGCGCCGGACCGCGGGCAGCATTTCTTCGATCAGCAGGCGGATGTAATCGCCTCTGCGCCCGCGGTATTCATCCGGCACTTCGTGCGCGCCGAGGAAAGTCGGCGCCAGGCGCAGGCTGCCTTCCGCGCCCAGTTGGCGCATCACGCGCAGAATCTTGAGCTCGGCTTCGAGCGTCAGCCCGTAGCCGGATTTGGCTTCGATGGTGGTGGTGCCGCCGCGCAGGAACCATGCGCGGTAGCGGCGCGCCGCGTCGAGCAATTCGCCTTCGCCGGCCTCGCGCGTGCGCCGCACGGTGGAGCGTATCCCGCCGCCGCGCGCGGCGATTTCGTCATAAGTGGCGCCTTCCGCGCGCTCCTCGAATTCATCCGAGCGGTTGCCGGCGAAGACCGGGTGCGTGTGAGCATCCACGAAGCCCGGCAGTACGATGCGGCCGCCCGCATCGACGACCTCCGCATCTGCTGAAGCCAGGCGCTCGATTTCCGCGCGGGTTCCCACTTTCAGAATGCGCCCGTCGCGCGCCGCCAACGCGCCATCGGGAACGATCGCCAACTCGCGCATTTCCCTTCCCGAGCGCGCCCGCGCCGGCCCGGCCAGCGTAACCACTTGCCTGCAATTGACGACGACGAGATCAAGCATGTTGTGAGGCAGGTCCCCGACCTGCCAATCTTCGATTTATCGGCGCAGCCGGGAGCAAGCACGGCCGGCTCATACCGCCCGCAACCGCGCTTCCAAGGAAGCTTTGAACGCCGCGTCCTGGATGCTTCCTAAGTTGATCCGCACGTTTTCCAGCGCGCCGGTTTTGGCGGCGGCGGTCAGCGCCTTGGCCACTGCCAGGTCGGAAGAAAACCTCGCCGGTACCGCCAGCTTTTCCAGGCGCGCGTTCAGCGCCGCGGCGCGCTCCAGCACTTCGAGCGGCACCAATGCCGCGCCGTGCAGCGCCTCTTCCACAAATGGAGCGCGTTCGTCCTTGGGCCGCTTGTAAGCCGCCATCACGCGCCGGAAAGCTGCCGCGTCGCGCTCCACGGCGGCGGTGAAGAAGCCGCGGTCGTCCTCAAACGCGGCCGGGTCGAGCTTCGCCAGCCGCGAGACCATCGCGCCCAAGGCCGCGCCCATCGCCGCCGCCGCGGCGGAAGCGCTGCCGCCGCCGGGCGCGGCCGTGCCCGCGGCCAGCGCATCCAGAAACTCCGGCAGCCCGCTGCGTTTCGAAATCGCATCCGCGATGCGATTTTCCAGCACCAGCTCCGGGCGGAAGTTCTCGGCCCGCAAGAAGTATTCGGCCGCCATCTCGATCGCTTTGCGTGGAACCAGCCCTACAATTTCGCTGCCCACCACCGGCACACCGTACCGCTCGGCCTCGCGGCGCACGGTTTCGAAAACCAGGTGCAGCGGGGTCTGCTCGAAATCGGTCAGGTTGATCGAAACCTGCGCCAGGTTGCGCGAACCGAGCATCACGCCCATCGACTTGACGAAGCGGAAACCGCCGCTCGAAAAGCGAATCGTTTTGGCGATTCGCTTGGCGATGTCCACCTCCGGCGTGCCCAGGTTGACGTTGTAGGCGATGAGGAATTTGCGCGCCCCCAACACCACCGCGCCCGCAGTTGGATGGCACACCGGCTCGCCGATATCCGGCGCGCGGCCCGGTTCCGTGCCCATCTCTTTCAATAACGCTTCAAATTGTCCTCGGCGGATATTTTCCAGGTTGACGCGCTCCGGCCGCCGCGCCGCGGCTTCGTACAGGTACACCGGCACCTTCAGCCGGTTCCAGATTTCGCCGCCCACGCGTTCCGCTAGGCGCACGCACTCCTCAAGCGTGACGCCTTCAATCGGGATGAATGGCACCACATCGGCCGCGCCGATGCGCGGGTGCGCGCCCTGGTGCTTCGTCAGGTCGATCAGCGCGACCGCCTTTTCCACTCCGCGCAGAGCCGCGTCCGCCACCGCCGCCGGAGGCCCGACGAAAGTAAGCACCGAGCGGTTGTGATCGGCATCGGCTTCGCGATCGAGCAGCGTCACTTCGGGCACCGCCGTGATGGCCGCCACGATGGCTTCCATCTTCGCCGCGTCGCGGCCTTCGGAGAAATTCGGGACGCACTCTACCAGTTGTCGGGGCATACGTTTTGGGCGCTCACGGAAAACACGCCGCGCTACGGCTGCATCGGAATCTTCACGCCGCGCTCCTTGGCGAACCGCACGGCTTCATCGTAACCCGCGTCGACGTGGCGCATCACGCCGGTGCCGGGATCGGTGGTGAGCACGCGCTCCAGGCGCCGCTCGGTCTCTTCGGTCCCATCCGCCACCACCACCATGCCGGCATGTTGCGAGTAGCCTATGCCCACGCCGCCGCCGTTATGAATCGACACCCAGCTCGCGCCGGCCGCGATATTCACCATCGCATTGAGCAGCGGCCAATCGGCGATGGCGTCCGAGCCATCGCGCATGCCTTCGGTTTCGCGATAGGGCGATGCCACCGAGCCTGCATCGAGATGATCGCGGCCAATCACAATCGGCGCTTTCAATTCGCCCGACCGCACCAGCCGGTTCATAGCCACGCCGAATTCGGCGCGCTCGCCGTATCCCAGCCAGCAGATACGCGCCGGCAGCCCTTGAAACTGGATGCGCTTCTGCGCCAGCGGCAGCCAGCGCGCCAGGGTTTCGTCGCGCGGAAACAATTCCAGCGCCAGCTTGTCCGTGCGGTGAATGTCCGCCGGATCGCCCGACAGCGCCACCCAGCGGAACGGGCCGCGGCCATGGCAAAACAGGGGGCGTATATATTCGGGCACGAAACCGGGAATGTCGAAGGCGCGCTCCACACCGGCTTTCTTCGCTTGCGCGCGGATGTTATTACCGTAGTCGAACGTGACCGCGCCGCGCTTCTGCAACTCCAGCATCGCCGTCACGTGCGCACCCATCGACGCGGTGGAGCGCTTCACATATTCGGCGGGATCGGCGGCTCTGAGCGCGGCCGCCTCGGCCAGCGTCAGGCCATGCGGCACGTAGCCGTTGAGCGGGTCGTGCGCGCTGGTCTGGTCGGTGAGCACGTCGGGGATCAGTCCGCGCCGCGCCATCTCCGGCACCACTTCGGCGCAATTGCCCACCAGGCCGACCGAGATCGCTTCGCCGCGCGCCTGCGCCTCGGCCAGCGCCGCCAGCGCCGCGTCCAGGTTGCGTTCCATGCGGTCGCAATATCCAGTGTCCAAGCGGCGGCGAATGCGGTCCGGATCGACATCGATGCCCAGAAAGCAGGCGCCGTTCATCACCGCCGCCAGCGGCTGCGCGCCGCCCATCCCGCCCATGCCGCCCGATACCACCAGCTTGCCCGCCAGCGACCCGCCGAAGTGCTTGCGCGCCACCGCCGCGAACGTCTCGAACGTTCCCTGCACGATGCCCTGGCTGCCGATATAAATCCACGAACCCGCCGTCATCTGCCCGAACATGGTGAGGCCCAGCCGCTCCAGCCGGTTGAATTCGTCCCAGTTCGACCAGTGGCCCACCAGGTTGGCATTGGCGATCAGCACCCGCGGCGCGTCCGGCTGCGTGCGGAAAACACCCACCGGCCGCCCCGATTGCACCAGCAGCGTCTCGTCGTTGGCAAGCGATTCGAGCGCGCGCACGATGGCGTGAAACGCCTCCCAGCTTCGCGCCGCGCGGCCGGTGCCGCCATAGACGATCAACTGGTCCGGCTTCTCCGCCACCTCCGGATCCAGATTGTTGTGAAGCATGCGCAGGGCGGCTTCCTGGTGCCAGCCCTTGCAGGTAAGTGCGCCGCCTCGCGGCGCGCGGATGGCTGTCCCGGTGCTCATATCAGCCCAATCATACCGCCCGGTTGTACCATAGTGAATTGCGACCCGCCATCACGGGTCGATCATGTGCATGCCCCTTGCGGAACTTTCCGCCGAACGCTGCGTAACCATCCGAGTGGGCCCGCCCGCCGCGCAGTGAATCCGTGCACCCCAATGCCACACCACTCACCAGGAGAAACGAAATGCCACGTCGCCATCGAAACCTTTTCGCTCCCGCTTTTCTGAGTCTCGCTTTTCTCTGCGCATCGACCGCCTGGAGCCAGCCGGCAACCGCCGCGGCGGCAGCCACGCCGGAGTATCGCAATCCGAAGCTGACCATAGAGGAGCGCGTTGCGGACCTGCTGAGCCGCATGACGCTCGAAGAGAAGGTCGACGAGATCTGCGGCGGTGAGAATCGAAATCTCTCCTTGCTCGATACCACTGGCACCTACCGCGCCGACCAGGCCCGGGCCGTCTTGCAGGGGCTCTATAACGAAAACTCGACAGTCACGCCGCGCCAGGGCGCGATCATCCGCAACGCGGTGCAGCGCTACCTGCGCGAGAAAACTCCGCTGGGCATTCCGTGGCTGTTCATGGGCGAGGCGCTGCATGGATTCATGAGCAACGGCAGCACCAGCTTCCCGCAAGCGCTCGCCCTGGCCAGCACCTGGGATCCGGCGCTGGTACGCCGTGTCTTCACCGCCGCCGGCGATGAAGCGCGCTCCGCCGGCGTCGGCCAGGTGTTCACGCCAGTGCTCGGCATCGCCCGCGATCCGCGCTGGGGCCGCACCGAAGAGACCTATGGCGAAGACCCGTACCTGGTATCGCGCATGGGCGTCGCCGCCGTCCTCGGCCTGCAGGGCGACGAGTTCTATATCGACAATCACCACGTGATGGCCACCCCCAAGCACTACGCCGTGCACAGCCAGCCGGAGGGCGGCACCAACACCGCGCCCGGCAATTATTCCGAGCGCGTGATTCGCGAAAACTTCCTGGTGCCGTTCCAGGCCGCCGTCCAGGAAGGCCACGCGGGAAGCATCATGGCTTCTTACAACGAAATTGACGGCATTCCGTCGCACATCAGCCACTGGCTGCTCGACCGCGTGCTGCGCCAGGAGTGGGGCTTCGGCGGTTACATCACCTCCGATGGGGACGGGCTCCAGATGCTGGTGCAGGTCCACCACGTGGCGGCCAACATGGCCGAAGCCGCGCGGCTGGCGCTGGCGGCGGGGGTCGATTTCGATCTCTCCGACGGCTCCGTTTATCGCACCTTGATCCAACAGGTCAAGGAAGGCGCTGCCCCGGAGAGTGAAGTGGACCGCGCCGCCGGGCGCCTGCTCGCCGCCAAGTTCCGCCTCGGCCTGTTCGACGATCCCTATGTCGACCCGGACTACACGGCCAAGATCACCAGCGGCCCGGAGCATCGCGAGCTGGCCGTGGAGGCGGCGCAGAAGGCCGTCGTCCTGCTGAAGAACGATAAGAACCTGCTGCCGCTCGATCTCGCCAAGCTCAAGACCATCGCCGTCATCGGCCCCAACGCCGCTGACGTCCACGTGGGCGGATACGCCCGCGAACCGGGACACGGCGTCAGCATTCTGGACGGCATTCGCGCGCGGGTCGGCTCGGCTGCCAAGGTGGTTTACGCCGAAGGCTGCCAGATAACCACCGCCCCTCAGGGCTGGCGCGGATGGTACGCGAACAACGTCAAGCTGGCCGATCCCAAGGCGCAGATACCGAAAATCGCCGCCGCCGTCGAGCTGGCGCGCAAGGCCGACGTGGCCATCCTGGTGGTCGGCGAAAACGAGAGCACCAACCGCGAAGCCTGGGGAGAATACCACTTGGGCGATCGCGATTCCCTCGATCTGCTCGGCGCCCAGAACGATCTGGTTAAAGCGGTGGTGGAAACCGGAACGCCTACCGTCGTCTTTCTGATCAACGGCCGGCCGCTTTCCATCAACTACATCGCCGAGCACGTGCCTGCCATCTTAGAGGGTTGGTATCTCGGACAGGAAGGCGGCACGGCAGCCGCGAACGTGCTGTTCGGAGACGTCAACCCGGGCGGCAAACTGCCCATCACGTTTCCCCATTCGGTGGGCGACTTGCCCGATTTCTATAACCACAAACCGTCCGACGACCGCACTTATGAGTTCAGCACCAGAAAGCCGCTCTTCCCCTTCGGCTATGGGCTGAGTTATACCACGTTTAAGTTCGACAACCTGCGTCTCGATCCGGCGCAGATCAAGACCGGAGGAGTCACTAAGGCGCAGGTGGATATCACCAACACTGGCTCGCGCGAAGGCGACGAAGTTGCCGAGCTTTACCTGCACCAGCGCGTGGCATCGGTCACGCAGCCGGTGATGCGGTTGATCGGCTTCGAACGCATCAGGCTGAAACCGGGAGAAAAGCGCACCGTCGAATTCACTATTACCCCGCACATGCTCTCCATGTTGAATACCGATATGCACCGCGTGGTCGAGCCGGGAATCTTCGACATCATGGTCGGCCCCAGCTCGGATGACACCAAGAAGGTTTCGCTCAAGGTGACGGACCTGAACGGCCAGGCCGGAACGCCCGCGGCGCCGCGCCCCAAGGGGTCGGAATCCGGCGTGGTCAGCACTTTCGACGATCTCAAAGTCGCCGCCAACTTCGGCTCATGGGAAGTCATGACCGACTCAGTGATGGGCGGCAAATCGACGGCCACTATGGATGCGGTTGCCGGCGGCGCCAACGGGACCAAGGGAGCCATGCGCGTGACCGGTGAAAACGTCAAAGGCGCCGGCTTCGTTTTTGCCGGAGCGTTTTACTCTCCCGGCGGTGGTATGATGCAGGCCGCCGACCTCTCCGACAAGAAGAACATCGGCTTCTGGGCCAAAGGCGATGGCAGAACCTGCCGCTTCCTGGTCTTCACCGAAACCCAAGGCCAGAACCCGACCTTCCGCAGTTTTGTGGCGACTCCCGAGTGGAAGCAGTACACGTTCCCGCTAACCAGCCTGGGCACCGACGGCCACGACCTTTCCGGCCTGGGATTCATCAGCCCGGCAGGCCTGGGCAAATTCGAGTTCTTCATCGACGAAGTGGAGATCAAGTAAGGGAAGAGGGCCATGCGGTGCTGCGCTGTTGCGCACCGCGATTCTAGCTCCGCGACATCCGTCGCTGGCTTGGGCGGGCTCAGAAAAATACGCCAGCGAGCAAGTCAGGCTGGTTGCGCGACGGCCCGCCGTCGTCCGGGAAACGGTCGGGGCCCCAGCGCGTGAAACGAATCGCCGGGGCGATGCGAATGCGGCGTAAGTGGGCCTCGATGCCGGTGCCGGCCAAGGTGCCATATCGGGATGAGTCCGTGAGCGATCCGGCCAGCCGGAAGTTCGGGCCGGCTTCGGCGAACGGCTGCAGGCCGTGAACCCGCAGCGGAAGCCGGTATTTCGCCAGCACCGGAAATTCCCAAGTATAGATACTCGCGTCAAAGGTGCCTACTCGTCCGTCCCCGTCGAGAGACACACCATTAGCGCGGATCGGCCGGTTGATCGCATCCACTTCCACGGAAAGCGCGCGCGGCAAAGGCGGACTTCCAGCAACCCGCCGGCGATCACGCCTCTGGTATTGGTGAGTCCGCTGCTTGCCGTGGGATAAGCTCCCGTCAGGTTCGTGCCTACAAGCGCGCCGATAGAAACGGCGCTCAGCCGGGGCCGCACGCCGGATTCGCCGGCCGGACCGAGTCCGACCAGGAGTTCGACCTGGTCGTGCTTGGTGGTGGCCGAACCTCCGCCATACTGCTGCGGCGGGTCCGGAGCCCAGCGTGTGTAACGCACGGCGGGCGCAATCTTGAAGCCGCGCAGATTTTTTTCGAAGCCGGCACCGGCCGTGAAGCCAAAGATGGACGGAGTGGTGCCGTTCAGGTTCCCAGCGCCACGGAAAGAAGGGCCAGCTTCCACAAACGGGCTGACTTTCGCGAGGCGAAACCGGTACTTAGCGAGCACCGGAAACTCCCAGGTAACAACCGGAGAAGGAGAGACACCATAAAGTCCACCACTGGGTGCGACGGAGGCCATGGTGAGATGCAACTCGCGGAACATGCCATCGCCTTCCAGCGACCAACAGGGAGTGAAGCGCATCTCGATCGATACGCCCGCGATGTAATCCTTGGCGGGTGAGAAGTAGCGTGCGTCGATGATGACGCCGTTAAAGTCTCCGGGTATCGTGTCCGTGGGGAAGGCATCGGTAACCGCTACTCCGCCGATAAGACCGATGGACAGGCTTTGCGAAAACGCGGTGCAGGAGAAGGTAACTGCGGCGATGAGAAGGATCGGCCGGCTGGGCACGCTGTGGATGGAGCAACCGGCGTGCCGCAATCCGCGCAGTCAATGTAAACCACTTACTGGAACCGATGTGTGAAATGGAGTCACATGGGTCCGGTCCTCCTCTGAATGAGGCTATAATCGTCTGAAATGCGCGCCCGGCCTTCTCCGTCTGCTGTTGCGGCTCTCGCGGCGCTGGCGGCGTTTACGGTTTGGATCACTTGGCGGGCCAAGGCGATTGAAACCAGGCTCGGCGGGCGTGGCGGGCAAGCGACCGCGCTGGATGGCAAGTCGGCGCCGGATTTTCGGCTGGCGGCGCTCGATGGCCGCTCGCTGTCGCCGGCCGACTTTCGCGGCAAGAAGCTGGTGGTCAGTTTCTGGGCGAGTTGGTGTGGGCCCTGCCGCATGGAGCTGCCGGCGCTGGCTAAGTTCTATCGGCAAACTCACAAGAGCGACGCCGATTACGAGATTGTCTCCATCAACATCGACGACGACCGTGCGGCCGCTCAGGCTGCGGCCACCGAGTTGAAGGTGCCGTTCCCGGTGTTGCTCGATCCCACCTCCAAGACCTCGGGAACCTACGGCGTGGGCGCGATTCCAACTCTGTTCGTGATTGACAAGGACGGCAAGGTGCTGCACGGGCAGGTAGGCTTCGCACCGGGCTTCGAAATCATCCTGGCGCAGCAACTCGGAATCAAGAACTACAATCCCATCACTGGAGCGGCGGATGCCAGCGGCAGCCATTGAGTTTCAAAACGTGACCAAGGTGTACCGCCGCATGTTCCGCGAGGAACAGGTCACCGCGCTTTCCTGCGTGTCGTTCGAGGCAGGCGCGGGCGAAGTCTGCGCGTTCCTGGGGCCGAACGGAGCCGGCAAGACCACCGCCATCGGCCTGTTGATGGGATTCCACTTCGCGGACTCGGGCGAAATCCGCGTGCTCGGCTGCGCGCCGGGCGACGTCCGCGCCAAGCAACAGATCGGATTCCTGCCGGAGAATTTCGCCTTCTACAAATACCTCACGGCGCCGAAACTGCTGCGGTTTCACCTTGCCCTGGCAGGGAACCGGACCGCCGAAACCGCCGCACGAATTCCGGAATTGCTTGCCAAGGTGAGGCTGCACGGCTACGAGGAAATGAAGATCGGCAGGTATTCCCGCGGGATGGTGCAGCGCCTGGGGCTGGCGCAGGCGTTTCTCGGCAGCCCGCAGTTGCTGATTCTCGATGAGCCGACCTCGGGGCTCGACCCGGCCGGCCGCAAGGAAATCCTGGAATTGCTGCTGGCTCTCAAAGCGGAGGGGAAAACGGTTTTTCTGAGCTCGCACATACTGCCGGAGGTGGAGCAGATCTGCGACCGCATCGTCATCATCGACCGCGGCCGGCTGCTGCGCGCGGGCCGTCTTGAGGAGATGCTGGCGAGCGGCGATCGCGTCGAGGTTGTGGCGGACCGCATCACCAAGGAGATCGAGCAGGCGGCCGCCGTGAGCGGAGCGGTGGTCGAGCGCGGGCCGCACGGCGTGCGCATCGTTCTCGATGCCGCGCGGAAGCGCGAGATGGCGGAGGCTCTGTGGAACGCCGGATCGGACGTGATCAGTATCAATCCGGTGAAGAGCTCGCTCGAAGAAGTGTTTCTGAAAGTGGTGGAGCATCGCGAGGGGGACGCATGAAGGTTCGAGTGATCGCGCTCAACACGTTCGCCGGTTTTCTGCGAAATAAGCTCATCGTTCTCTTTCTGGCCATCTTCCTTTGCATCCTCCTCTTGTTCATGACGCCGCTGCTGATGATGAAAGCGATGAGCGGGCAGACCGCCGGGCAGACGGAATCGCCTGTGCTCACCTTGGTGGGTCTGCTGATGACGATGATCAGCGGATTCGGCAGCCTACTGGCGGCGTGGTCGGCCGCGGACACGGTGGCGGACGAAATGAAATCCGGTACTATTCTGGCGGTGCTGGCCCGGCCGGTGCGCCGCTGGGAGTTTCTGCTGGGTAAGTACCTCGGCGTGCAGCTCCTGATGGCGGTCTATGTTCTCTTCATGTTCGGGTTCAGTTACCTGCTGGCCTGGATTGGCGGCGAGCGCATCCAGACCACGCCGTGGGTATTGATCGTCTATCCGCTCGTTCGTTACGCAATTTACGGCGCGATTGCCATGTTTCTGGTGACCATGATGCACCCGGTGATGGCTTTTGGTGCCGTGCTGGTGACTGCCATTTTGGCACTCATGGTGCAGCCCGGGCTGCGCCCACCGGCCTTTCTGCCCGGCCCGCTGAAGGCGGTCGTATATACAATCCTTCCCTCAACTGCTTTGCTCTCGGAGAGCAGGTTTCTTACCATTACGCACGCCTCGCTCGCGAAGATCAGTTGGGACGTGCATGCCGTCACGTTGAGTTATGGCCTGAACTATGCGCTGATCTGCTTTTTGCTGGCAGTTTGGTCGTTCCGACGCCGCAGTTTGTCGCGTGACTGAGCTTCGCCTTCCGTCCTCCGGCAAAACAGGCCAGTGAGACATTATTTCATCTCGGATTACAACAATGTGTGACAGAATGAAACAAGAAGGTGGACTTAAGAAAACGTATGGCACGCACACTCACGAACGAAATCATCGCCGCCGCCATTGCGGGCTTTGAAACGCAAAAGGCAAAGATAGACGCTCAGATTGCGGACCTTCGCCAGACGCTGAGCGGGGGCCGCACGGAAAGCGCCGCCCCGGCCGCGCCGGCGAAGCGCAAGCGCAGGTTGAGCGCCGCAGGCAGACGGGCCATAGCGGCAGCGGCGCGGAAGCGCTGGGCGGCCGTCAAAGCCGCTTCTAAGAAACCGGCGAAGAAGACTGCGGCCAAGTAATCCAAGGCTTCGTTCATAGCCGGCGCAAGCCGGCATAACTCACCCACCGTTCGCAACGTCACGGCGACGCCACCGCCAGTTGCGCCAGGCGCGCTGTGCGTCAGTTAGGCGGGTTGTCGCCGCTGTCCTTTTTGTCGGTCTGATCCTTAGACTTATCGGCAGGCTTGTCGCCTGGTTTCTCACCTGGCCGGTACAGCGTGGGAGCCTTCCTTTGCGGTTCCTCTTTGGCCGCCTTCTGATCGGCTTCCTGCTTGGCTTTGCGCTCCGCAGGCGACATGGAATCTTCCAGCGCCTTCTTGTCCTGCTCTTGGCGCGCTTCTACTTCGCGCTCGCGTTGCCCCAGGTCCTCCCGCGCCAGCTCCAGGCTGTCGCTGGTGGTGTCAAGGGCGTCCTTGAGTACGAAGTCATAGCGATCTTCGTCCCTGGGATGGCTATCTCGAATCTTGCGCAGCGTGGGCAGCATCTCACTCTCTGCGCTAGCCACGGACTTGAGTCCCTCGGAGACATCGATCTTGTGTTGCAGCGCGTCGTCGGCCACATCGTCGACCGCATCGATAATCCGGTTGTAGTCGTCGAGGGCATCGTGAATCAGAATCGAACGGCCCGGCTTGTTCTTGCCGAGCAAGTCCTTCACCATGTCGACCCGCCGGTGGGCAAAGCCGGCGTAGAGGGCCATCCGTTGATTCGGTTCCTGGGCCTCGCGGATCTGATCCGCCTCGTCGGAGGTAAGAAAATCGCGCCGCTGCTGCGCCACTCCCGCCGGCGCCAGCAGCAAGGCGAACAATACCGAGTAGATCAGCACTTTCATTTTGGTTTGCCCTCCATCAGACCCATCAGCAGCTTGTCGTGCACCCGTTGCACTTCCGCTTTGGTTATGTCGAGCAGCGGCCGGTCGGAGTAACTCATGTCCTGCTGCAAGGTGTCGAGCTTGCGGAGGAGCTCGCGCGTCTGGATTTCGGCATACTTGAACCAGCGGGGACTCTTGCGGGGGTTCTTACCCGTCTGGTCGAGCGAGAGATAGGCCAGATCCACCGCCGCGACGATTTGCGCGGCGTCGGCCGCCACTTTGTCGGCGTATCCCTGTTGATAATCGGCGCGGGCTGCTTCGAGCGCCGCGTCCGATTCGGCCAGGGCCAGCCGCGCGCGCTTTTCCAGGTTGGGCTCGGCGCGCGCGCGTGCCAGGTCGGCCGCGCGGGAGCCGCCCGTCATCCACACTAGCGCCACTAACGCCACCCAGCAGCCGCGCGGCATCAATGTGTCTCCAACTGGTGGCGGATAATCCGCACCCGCTGCCGTGCCTGAAATTCCTGGTCGGGGTGCTGACCCTGGCTCATGGCGAGGAATTGTTGGTACGCTTCTAGCGCCGGTTTCAACTGGCGCATCTTGTCCAGAATGATGGCCCGCATGAAAGCCAGGCCGGCGTTGTTCTCTCCCAACTGGCGAGCCTTGTCGAACGCTTCCAGCGACCGCGGCAGGTCCCCCGCCATATACAGCGCATCGCCCAACTCACGCCACGCCGCCACCGCGTCCGGTTTGAGCTTCGCGGCTTCGGCGAATTGCGAGCTGGCCAAAGGAAATTGGCGCGCGTCGCGCAAGGTGCGGGCATACATCATCCGCAAATCGAAGTCGCCGGGTTCGGCGGCCACCGCCTTTTGGATGAGCGGCGCCGCCTTGGCGGGTTGATCGGAAAACGTATATGCCATCGCCAGCGCCACGGCATTAGCTGTGGACGGCTCCTTGGCATATGCGGTTTCGAGAACCGGCACCGCCTCGGTGTATTGTTTGCCCTCGAGCAACAGGTGCCCAAGGTGCGCCTGCGCGCCGGGATCGTCGGGGAATTCCCGGTAGATGGCGATTGCCACGGCGGGCTGGGCCGCTATTTCGTAGGCAGCAGCCAGTTCCAGCAGCTCGCCGTGGTACTTGGGATCGAGCGCGGCCGCCTGGCGGTAATGCGGCGCCGCAAGGTCGAGTTTGCCCTCGCGCATCAGCACATGGCCCAGGCCGGACTCGGCGGCGGCGGATTTGGCATCCAGTTCGATGGCTCGACGATAGCTGGCTTCGGCGCGATCGAGGGCGCCGGCTTGCGCCTCGGCTTCCGCCAGATAGTAACGCGGCCGGAACTCGTTGGGCTTCTGCGCCGCGGCGGCTTCGAGCAGCGCCTCCGCGCCCGCGTCCTTGTGCCGCAGCATCAGCATGCCGCCGTTGAGCTCGGCTTCGTAGAGGCCGGGTTTCAATTCCAGCGTTTTGCGGTATTCCGCAATCCCATCCTCGTCGCGCGCCAGGAATCCGTAAGTCAGGGCCAAGTTGAAGTGAGCGGCGTAATTGGAAGGATCCGCCGCCACCGCTTTGCGAAACGCTTCCGCCGCCGCTTCGTACTGGCCCGATCCGAGCGCCTTCAGCCCTTCGGCCGCGAAGTCGGAGGCCTGCAGCAACAGAAAGAGGGCGGCCAGGGTGGCCCACATAATTCAATTCTAAATCTTCTCGCCGTCCAAACCAGCCTTGGGTAAGCTTATGCCGGGTGGTATCCGGCCAACAAACCGCGCCTACTCCTTGGCGGGAGCGGGCGGGGTTTTCATCAGGTCCAGGTCCGGGTCCTCCTCGGGCGCAGGGGCGAGATGGAGCGGCAAGTCGATGCGCGCCTCATGCTGGCCGTTTTCGTCGAGAATGTGCAACGTGTAGTGGCCGGTAGGCACGTCGAAAACGGCGTTGCCGCCGAGCGTATCCGCCGGCGCCAGGGTACGCACCACGCCAATCCAGTCCGGCACACCGTCTCCATCGCTCAGCTCGGGAAAACGGTGCCCGCCGTCGTCTTCGACGCTCAGATTCGGCACCGCCGCCTGGGCATCGCCGCCGTTGCTGACGCTCAGCCGCACCAATAGAAACTGGTTCCGCGGCACTCGCGCGCCGGGACCCTCTCCGAACTCCGGGTACCATTGCGTCTCAACGCCGACGTACGTCAGATGACCGATGGCCACCTTCTCGCCCAGTGGATAGGTGCGAACTTCCCACACAGGATCGACGCAGGATGCCAGCACAGCGGCGCAGAGGGGAACCAGGATAGGCAGCCAGCGAGGGCTCGGCATAGGCAAGACCATTGTCGCCACCGCCAACAAGGGTGTCAATCGCGCCGCCGCCGGACCAACGATTACTGGCGTTGCGCTTCCTGCAGGATGCGGTCGAATTTTCGGCGCTGCTCCGGGTTGAGCACTTGGTCAATGCGGGCTCTGCTGTCGCTCAGCACCGTGCGGTAGTACTGCCAGAAGTCGTTGAGGATGGACTGCATCTGCTCCGCCTGGGCCGGCGTCAGATCCAGTTCCTTGCGTAGACGCTCGAAGTAGAGAGTGCGGCCGGCGGGGGAATCGAACGCCGGCTGATGGAGGCGCTCGTGGAAACCCAGGTTCATGACCAGCGCGCCGGCGGCGACGCCGCACAGAAACACCAGTGCCAGCACCATGACGCCGGCCACTCGGGGGTTCCAGTTGCCGCGAGCAGCGGCCTTCTCCATTAAGTTACCGCTCATACGCGGTCAGTGTGAGCAGCATGTTGTCCTGCGCCAGAGCGCTACCGGCTGCCTCCGCGGCGTTGTCCTGCGACAGCACCGCTTCGGGTGTGAAACTCCCGCGGTAGGTCACTTCCCGCGACACCAGCACGCTGCCCAACACCGCCAGCGTCAGCATGCAGCTAAACGCCAGCCGTCTGGCGAAAGCCAGGTCGAAGCCGAAAAGGCCGGCGAGGGAGGGCGCGGTACCGGCCTCAATCCGCTTCAGGACCCGGGCATAAAAGCCCGGCGCCGGCGCGCACGCTTCGTTCCGCAAGGCGCCGAACAAACCCGATACGTCCGCCAGACCATCCATCTCCGCACGACAACCGATACAGTCATTCAAATGAGTTTCGATGCGCCGGCGCACCGCCGGATCGAGCACACCGGAGAGATACTCTTCGAGGCTCTCCACCACCACCCGATGCATACGTTTCTTCCCTAATACCTGCAATACTGCGCCCGGAACCTGCCTCACCGCGGGTGTGCTTCTCACTCCAGCCGCCCGCTCCGGAGGCCCTAATACCAACCCCGCACCGGTCTCAGTTCGGTGTCAACCCGGCGGGCCGGTCCAACCGTTGCGCCGCCTTCATCAACTTCTGGCGGGCGCGAAAGAGCTTCACCTTAATGGTATTTTCATTCATCCCCGTCCGCTCCGCCAACTCCTCCACGGAGTAACCTTCCACTTCCTTCAGCATTAGCAGCATGCGCTCCTCCTCGGATACCTTGGTGAGGAGCTTCACAACGTAATCCCGCTGCGCCAGGCTGGTATCGGCCGGTGTCTGCCGGTTCACAGCGGGCTCGGAGTTCTCCACCCGCCGCACTTCGTCCTCGCTGAGATCGCTTTCGTAAACCAGCTTGCGCACCTTGCGTTTGCGCAAATAATCGAAGCACTCGTTAACCGTGATCTTGTAAATCCAGGTGATCAGCGAGCTGCGGAAATCGAAATTCCGGATGGAAACGTAGACCTTGGCGAACACCTGCTGGGCGATGTCTTCCACGTCATTGCGCTGGCGCACAATGCCATGGATGATGGAAAACACCTTGGCCTGGTACCGCTCCACAATCTCGCGGAACGCACCCTCTTCGCCAGCCTGCGCACGGCTAACCAGGACGCCTTCCGGGGTGTTCTGATAGTCCACTCTAGGCCTTGCCGCAAGCTTGCTGCCGAACCCCGGAATCGCCAACGTGCCGGTGGCCGTCCCCATACATGCTGTCCGACGTCAGCCGTGGGGTAAGGGTTTCAAATATCGACAGATCCATACTAGTTTGCCAGACGGCGGGACAGAGGTTCCAAACCATTGTTTTCCGGGTCGCCGGCGCAGGCCAGGGACAGGACCGACGCCCAAAATCTCACCGGCGGAAGGATTGGCTCAACTCTCACATTTTTCGCGACCGGATCGCCCGCCGCCTCATCCAAACATATGAAAGCGCGAGTGCTCGGCTCGCCTGTGTATAATACCAACGGGGGCAAGCCCCGCAGAGGAGTCTAAACGGATGGTGCAATTAACCGAAAGAGCCATCGGCAAGGTGAAGGATATCATGAGCTCGCAGCAGCCGGTTCCGGCCGGACTGCGGATTGCGGTCGTTGGCGGGGGGTGCTCCGGCTTCAGCTACTCGATGGCGTTCGAAAACCAGCCCAACATGCTGGACAAGACGTACGATTATGGCGGGCTCAAGGTCTACATCGATCAGGCGAGCCTGCTCTATCTGGACGGCGCCGAAGTGGACTACGTCGAAACGCTCGAGGGGGCTGGATTTAAGTTCAACAATCCCCACGTCAAGTCTACCTGCGGCTGCGGCAGTTCCTTCCAGGCCTGATGCAAGCCCAATCCGCCAGTGCGCCCCGCCCTTCGCAGGAAAGCGGCGGGTGAGCGGCTTTGTGCCCGTTCGGCACGAACTCGCCATACGCGGGAAACGTAGACTCGGGAAGTGTCAGGAATGGCACGGAGGCTTCCAGAAGCAGCGAGGCGGTACCTGCCGGATGCCCGCGCCGCTTCGGTCGCGTTGCACCCGGCTTCGCCCGGTTACCACCCTCCCGGGCCCGAACGAGGGCTCCAGGATTCTTTAGTTTGAACGTCGGTTGATACCCCCAGTCCGTCGCCATCCCATCCGTCGGCCAGCACCGTTCCTGCAGCCCGGCGTGCCACCCTCGCCAAAGTGCTGCTATGCGTCGTTTTCCTCCCGCACCTGCCACACCATGACCCTTCTTCGACCAGGCACCGTGCAATTAATGCATTATAAATCAGTATATTGCGGTAAAACCTCGGGTTTGTGAGCCAGACCGCTTCTGGCCAGCGGTCGAAACCTCACACGCGCTACGGAAAGCGCTCAGTTTTGGACGGTTGATCGACTTTCCGATTGTTTCGGATCGCAAACTGCAAATCACATCTTGATCTGTAAAGCCAAATGCCTGATAATTTGTTCGAGCTTATAACAAAATCGGTAGGAGACGACGACGCGAGCGGCCGCACGAGCCGCAAGCATCCAAGTCCGGGTGACGAGTCAGCGCCAGTAACGGGTTTCGGGCGTTCGGGCTTCGGACACGAGCAAGGGCAATAGGGGTTAGGCGAATTGTGGAACAGGGAGTTCAGAGAATGTTTGGGGGTCGACGAATGAAAGTATCGAGGGTAGAAGTTCAAGCAAAGCGGCGGCAGAGCCAGCGGTACGTATCGCTGGTGCTGGCACTGGCGCTGGTGGTTCTTCTGCTTCCCTGCGCGGTCAACGCGCAGGTTCTTTACGGATCGCTCACCGGAAACGTGACCGATCCCACTGGCGCCGCCATTCCTGGCGCCAAAGTCGAGGCGGTGAACACAGGTACTGGCGTCCATAACGAAGCCGTTACAGACGAACATGGCATTTACCGCTTCAACAACATCCAAGCTGGACTTTACACGGTCACGGTTACGGCCAAGGCGTTCACCACCGTTGTCGAGACCAGCGTGCAAGTGAGCAACGACGAAATTCGGCGCGTGGACGTGCAGCTCCAGATTGCCAAAACCACCGAGACGTTGGAGGTTCGGGCCGATGCCGTGGTGTTGCAGTCCGACAAAGCCGATATCGAGGCGGAGATTACGCCTAAAGAAATAGAAGAACTGCCGGTTACCGGCGGTGAAGGTAAGAATTTCCAGCGCCTGCTGTTCCTGGTTCCCGGCGCGGGAGTCATTGCCAACCCCGAAGCCAATTCGGAAGCCGGCAACCCGATGCGTGCCATCACGCTGTTCATGAACGGCGTGTCCTCCACTGGCAACAACACCAAGCTGGACGGGACCGCCATTTCGTATCCATGGCTGCCCGTCAACGTGGCTTACGTGCCGCCGCCGGAAGCCATTCAATCCGTCGATGTGAGCACCAACGACTTCGACGCCGAGCAGGGTGCTGCGGGAGGCGTGGCGACGAACGTCACCATCAAGACCGGCACCAACCAATTGCACGGGGTGGCGTACGAGAACAACCAGAATCAAGACCTTGCCGCGGTGAATAACGTTTTCGTCCATCCCGGCAGGCTGGGCAAGAACATCTTCAACAACTATGGGTTCGCGTTGGGCGGCCCGATCTGGATTCCCAAAGTGGTACACGGCAAGAACAAGCTGTTTTTCTTCCTCGACTACATGGCAACCAAGCGCCGGCTATACGCTTCCGACACGAACTTGACGCTGCCTACTGCGGCCATGCGCACGGGGGACTTCAGCGCCACTCCCGCCACAATTTACAATCCATTTACCGGCAACGCGGATGGCACCGGCCGCATCCCGTTCGCCGGGAATAAGATTCCCGGCAGCATGATCAACTCCGCGGCCACCATTTTGACGAATCAATTGCCCGCGCTAACCAGGCCGAACGCGTTCACCAGCAACTTCGACGCCTACGGCGGGACCCAATACAATCGCGGTAACTGGGATTACAAGGTTAACTACAACCCCACCGACAAGACAATGGTGTGGGGCCGGTACAGCTTTTCGCCTATCAACATTGTCGCCCCGTTCGTCTTGGGAGCGGACGAAGGCGACGCGTTTGGAGGAGGTAACCCCATTAACGCTGGCGGCCTCGTCCAGACCACCGCAACCGGTTTCACCGATACCATTTCGCCCACGCTCCTGGTGGACGGAAACGTCGGCTATACCCGCCAGAGCATCGGCGCCAACGGCGACGAGGCGGTTGGAGACTTCGGCCTCAACACGCTGAAAATTCCGGGCACGAACGGGACCGGCGTGGATTATCAGGGCATCCCGGGATTCCAGGTCAGCGGTGTTGCCAACATGGGCAATACCAATACCGGCAGCCCGTTCAAGTTCCGCGACAACCAATACACGACCGCTATCAACCTGACCAAGGTGAAGGGTTCTCACAACCTGCGCTTTGGTTTCGAATACGATAGGTTCGCGCTCAACCAGTTCCAGCCACAGGGCGGAACGTTCGGCACCGCGCGTGGCACTTTCGGCTTCGACGGCACGCTGACGGCGCTTAACGGCGGTGCAGCCGTCGCCAATCCATACAACTCCTGGGCCCAATTCCTGCTCGGCCTTCCTTCCCACGCCGGCAAGATCACGCAGGTCGAGAATCCGAACAGCCTGCGTTTTTCCGTCTGGTCCGCCTACGCGCGCGATCAGTGGCAGGCCACCAAGAATCTCACCATCAGCTATGGGTTGCGGTGGGAATACTATCCAATCTTCTCCCATGCTATCTACGGTGCAACCCGATTCGATCCCTCAACCGATGAAATTCTAATCGGCGGAGAGGGCGGTGTTCCTTGGGATGCCGGCGCGACCGCCAGCAAGAAGGGCTTCGCCCCGCGTTTCGGCCTGGCATATCGCTTGGGATCGAAGACCGTGGCTCGCGCCGGATATGGCATTACGGTCGATCCCGATAACATGCGCAACCAACGGAATGCCTTCCCCTCGATCATCAACGAGGACTACACTCCGCCCAAGTCGTACCAGTTCATCAGCTATGCCGGCGTTCCGAATTCCGACGGAGCCACGCAGGTATCGCTGTCGGACGGCCTTCCGCTGCCTACCGCCCCAGCTCTTTCGACGGGCATCTTTAAGCCGTCGACCAGTGCCTCTCCAACCACTTACCTGCCGAGCGTCGGCACGGTCACTTTTCCCGCCGACATGGACCGTGGGTACTACGAGAGCTGGAATCTCACCCTCCAGCACCAATTCTCTCCGACCCTGGTTGCACAAGCCGCATACGTGGGCACGCATGGCGTCCACGTCATGGAGGGCGTCAACATCAACGGGTCGGCTCCCGGGACCGGCAACGCCGGCCGCCAACTCGCTCCGTTTGTCACCAGCGACATGAATATGTACGAGCCGTTTGGCGATATGACGTATAACGCCTTGCAGACCCAAGTGCGGAAGACTATCGGTTCCTCGATCATCGGCGTCAACTACGTGTTTTCCAAGGCCATCGATGAAGCCAATGGCGACAACGGCGACGCCACGTTGTTCCGCGCCTTCCCGACGTCGTACAACCTGAACAAGCAACTCGCCGGTTTCGACCGCGCGCAGACGTTCCAGATTTTTTATGTCTACCAGTTGCCGTTCGGTAAAGGGCACAGCATGTTCAATCATGGTGCCGCGGCCTGGATCATCGGCGGTTGGGAGCTCAGCGGCAACCTGAGCTGGTATACCGGCCTGCCGTTCACCATCGGGACCAGCTCCCAAATCAACGCTGGCGGCCAAGGCGCCACCGCGAACCAAGTCCTTTCAAACGTGGCGGTTCTGGGCGGCATCGGCGCCAATAGCCCCTGGTTCAACGGCGCTGCGTTCGCCAATCCGCCAAACGGCGTGCTGGGCACCACCGGCCGGGACATTCTGTTCGGCCCTGGCCTCTTCAACCTGGACCAGAGCCTCTCTCGCATCTTCAGCTTCAAGGAAGGGAGGGTCACATTTCAGTTGCGCGGCGACGCGTTCAACCTCACCAACACTCCGACGTTTAGCAACCCCAACGCCACGTGCTGCTGGCTGACTAATGCGACGACCGGAGCCGTCAACTACAACAACTACGCGGTGATCACCGGCACCGCTTCCAGCCCGCGACAGTTGCAGGTGGGCGGATACTTGCGGTTCTAAGTCAGACCGGGCGGGCAGGCCTCCAGAGTGGGGCTTGCCCGCATCTCATACCGCCGCGCGATTCGTTCTCGGAAAAGCCGGATAAGAAGCTCGTCTAAGGCACGTACACTGGTTTTTCGCCATGCGACCACGGGTCATAGGTGGCTACGAAATGCACGCGTTCCGGCCGCGTGGGATGATCCCACATCCAGAACTTGTCGAACCCGCTGGGTTTGGGATCGGCTAAGTTGATCTCGCCGCTTTTTTCAAAATAATGTGCCGCCACCTGGCCCCCGTCGGGCACAATGCCGTGGATCACTTCCAGCCCGTAACGATCCGCCTCGTGCTCGAAATGCCGGCTGACCGCATTGAAGGCCGGGGTGGCGAGAAAGGTCAGCCCGGACATCACGAGGAGCAGAACCGGAAGCGAGGCCCAATCCTCGAGGCCGCGGATGGCCCAGCGCTTTTCCCAGCGGGCCAGCATGCGAGCGGAGATGCGGGCACCGAGGAAGATAAGCACCAGCAGAATGGCCGCGAGGATGGCAATTTGCTTGGGGATATGGTGCAGCACATAGTGCCCCATCTCGTGCCCAAAAACGAATAGCACTTCCGGGGTGGTGGCCTTCTGAATCGTGGTGTCCCAAATGACGGCGCGCTTGGAAGAGCCGAAGCCGGTGACATAAGCGTTGAGCCCAGTCATTTTGGAACTGGCGTTCATTTCGAATATGCGCGCGCGCGCGATATCCATCCCGCCGTGGTGGACAACGCGCTCGATTGCGGCGGTGAGTTCCGGCTGGCTGGCTGCGAGCGGCTTGAAGGTAAAGAACAGCGGGTCGATCACCAGCGGCTGCAGGAAGAAGAGAGCCAGCAGCACCGGAATCGATGCCATCCAGAAGTAGAGCCACCATCGGCGCGGGCTGCGGCGAATCACGGCATAGAGGATCCACACCAGGAGGGCCCCGACCACCAGCATCACGATCTGGCCGGTGATCCAGTCCCCAAACCACGATCTCCAGCCCTGCACGGAAAGTCCGAAGCTGCGGTCGAGCGAGTGGTCCCAAGCGTCAGTGGGCAGGCCGAGGATCGCCACAGTAATCAGCAGCGCGGGCGCATAAATCAGGACCTGCACGAATCGCCGCGCGGAGACGCGCTCCGCCCAGTCGCGATATTTGGGAGCGAGCCGCCAGCTCAGCACCAAGACGAGGATCAGCAGACCGTACAAGGCGTCGACGAAGAAATGAAGCTCGTGGGCACTCGAGTAAGCGACTGCCTTTTGGTAAGCTTCTTTCCCTGGAGAATACTCGGTGACGGCTCCTGCGGAATAGGAGGGCGTCGCAAAGCTTTGCGGAGAGGCGGACGGCGCCGCCTGGGAAGGCTGCTGCGCCCGCAGCAACGGCGGGAGTGCGAACAGCAGGACGAGAGCGAACAGAAAGGAAACAGAAACAGGACCGAGCTTGGCGCGAGTCATGGTTCCTCCGGGCACCACCCAGCTTAGTTCAGGTCCGCGGCCCTGTAAACATGTTTGTTGCGCATGGGGCAGCTCGCCAAGCTGCGGACCGATTGCGGCCCCCGACTACCGCGGCTGCGGGACTTCAACTTCTTCCAGCGCCTGGGCAATCACTTCTTCCATCGAATTGACGTAGCGGATGGTCACGTCGGCGATGTGCTCGGTTTTGAGGTCTTCGCGGACATTGACTTCGTTTTCGGCCGGCATGATCACCTCGTGGATGCCGCTCCGTTTCGCGGCAAGCACTTTTTCTTTAATGCCGCCGACGGGTAGGACCTGGCCGGTGAGGGTAATTTCGCCAGTCATGGCGAGGTTGGGGCGGAGGCGGCGCTCGGTGAGCATCGACACCAGCGCGGCGGCCATCGTGATGCCGGCGGAGGGGCCGTCTTTCGGGATGGCGCCGGCGGGGACGTGGATGTGGATGTCGATGGTCTTGAACAGCTCGGGGTCGATCCCGTATTGAGTCGCGGCGCCGCGCACCCAGGTGAGGGCGGCTTGCACGGATTCCTGCATCACGGGTCCCAGTTGGCCGGTCATGATGAGGCCCTTGCTGCCGCCGGGCATTCGGCCGGCTTCGATGAAGAGGACGTCGCCACCGACCGGCGTCCAGGCCAAGCCGACAGCAACACCGGGCCGGCGGGTGCGCTCGGCAACCTCGGTATCGGTGCGAAAGCGCGGGGCGCCCAGGTCCTGCTCGACGACTTGCGGCGTGACCTCCAGCTTGTCGTGATGGCCTTCGGCGATGCGGCGAGCCTGTTTGCGGCAGATCGAGCCAAGCTCCCGCTCCAGGCTGCGCACGCCGGCCTCGCGGGTGTAGCGGCGGATGAGAAAGCGCACGGCCTCATCGGAGAACTGGATGCCGCCATCGGCCTCGAGACCGTTTTCCGTGATTTGCCGCGGGATCAGGTAGCGGAACGCGATGATCACCTTCTCGTGCTCGGTGTAGCCTTCGAGCGAGATGATCTCCATGCGGTCGCGCAGCGCGTCGGGAACGGGGTCGAGCACGTTGGCGGTGGTGATGAACAAGACCTTGGAAAGGTCGAAGGGGACATCGAGGTAATTGTCGCGGAAGCTGAAATTCTGCTCGGGGTCGAGCACTTCGAGCAGTGCGGAGGCTGGATCGCCGCGGAAATCGCGTCCCAGCTTATCCACCTCGTCAAGCATGAAGACGGGGTCGTTGGCGCCGGTGCGGCGCAGCGCCTGAATGATCTGGCCGGGCAGCGCGCCGATGTAAGTGCGGCGGTGGCCGCGGATTTCGGCCTCATCGTGCATCCCGCCCATGGAGATGCGGGCGAACTTGCGGCCCAGGGCACGGGCGATGGACCGGCCGAGCGAGGTTTTTCCAACACCGGGCGGCCCAACGAAACACAGGATGGGGCCCTTCAAGACGGGGCGTAGCTGAAGCACGGCCAGATAGTCGAGGATGCGGTCTTTGACCTTTTCCAGGTCGTAGTGGTCCTCATCGAGAATTTCGGCGGCGCGCCCGACGTTGACCGGCGAGCCGGAAGAAACGCTCCAGGGCAGCGCGGCCATCCATTCGAGGTAGGTGCGGGCGACGCCGTATTCGGGAGATGCCGTGGAGAGGCGCGCTAGGCGGTCGAGCTCGCGCATGGCTTCGGTTTTGACCTCCGGCGTCATGCCGGCGGCTTCCAGCTTGGCGCGCAGCTCTTCGATGTCACGCGTGCCGTCTTCGCTTTCGCCGAGCTCTTTCTGGATGGCCTTGAGCTGCTCGCGGAGATAGAACTCGCGCTGGCTTTGCGAGAGCTGGCCCTGCACCTGGGATTGGATGCGCCCGCGCAGTTCCACCAGTTCGAGCTCGCGCGTGAGGTGCCGCAGAACCAGGTTGAGCCGCGACAGGCCGTCGGTCTCTTCGAGCAGTTTCTGGCGCTCCAGATGCACCAAAGTGGGCAGGTTGCCGGCCACAAAATCGGCCAGCCGGGCGGGCTCGACGATCTGCGCGGCAGTGGCGGAAAGATCGTCGGAAAGGTTGGGCGAGGCGGAAACGATCTGCTGAAACAGGCTGACTACATTCTGCCGCAGCGCTTCCACTTCGGGGGTGAAAGCCGGCTCGATTTCCTCCAGCTTCTCGATGCGCGCCCGCAGAAACGGCTCCGTCGCGGTGAATTCGCGGATACGGATGCGCGCGGTGCCCTCGCAGAACAGGAGCAGGTTGTCGCGGGGCACGCGGATGGCCTTGTGCATCACGCAAAGGGTGCCGATTTCATACAGGTCTTTCGGCTGCGGCGCATCGATGCGCGGGTCGAGCTGGGAGACGATCGCGAGAAACCGGTTTTCACCCATGCTCTGCACCAGCGCTACCGAACTTGGGCGGCCGACGGTGATGGGCAGCATCGCGCCGGGATAGAGGACGACATCCCGCACCGCCAGGATGGGAACGTCTTCAAGCAGCGCCTCGGTCGGGTCAGCCATGGCCCCAGTGTACCGCCAGACGAGGCGGCTTCCCGCTCACGCCCCCTTGGGATAGCAGCCGAGCACGCGGAGGAAGTCGGCGATTTCTTCCAGGTGGCGGAGGGCGTTGCGGGAGTGAGGATGGTCGACGTGGCCGAGGAAGTCCAGATAAAAGAGATACTCGTAGGGCTTGCCGCGCAGCGGGCGCGATTCGATCTTGGTGAGATTGAGGTCGCGCAAAGCGAAGGCGCTCAGGGCGCGAAACAGCGCTCCGGGAATGTTGCGCGTGCTGAACACCACGGATGTTTTCCAAACGGTTCCGGACGGCGCGCGGAGGGGATGGCGCCTGGCATACGCGGGCGTGCGCAGCAGGAAGAAGCGGGTAAAATTCTGCCGGTCGCTTTCGATCGATTTGCGCAAAATGCGCGCTCCGTAGATTTCCGCGGCCACCGCGGAGGCGATGGCGCCGGCGTCGGTGAGCCCCTCCTCGACAATCATCTTCGCGCTGCCGGCCGTATCGTAATACGGAATTCGTTCGATTTGCGGGTTGGCGAGAAAGAAATCCAGGCACTGGTTGAGCGCCACTGGGTGCGAAAATACGCGCCTGATCTGGCGGAAGGCTACACCTTTGGCGGCGATCAAATTGTGCACGATGCGCACGCTGGTCTCAGCCACGATCGGCAATTCGAAATGCAGTAGGTGATCGTAGTTTTCGTGGACCGATCCGGCCAGCGTGTTCTCGATCGGCGCCACGGCGCCAGCCACGCTGCCTTGCTTCAGGCTGCGGAAGATGTCTTCGAAGCGCACGCAGGGCTGGACCGCGGCGGTGGGTCCCAGCAGTTGGCGCACCGCCTGTTCGCTGAAAGCGCCGCGTTCGCCCTGGAAGGCAATGGCCCGCGAGCGGCGCGGGCGCAAGGCCTTCATCGCCCGGCTCCTTGCCAGCGGCGAATCGAGGGATCGGGCAGGCCGAGCAGATCAAGCACGCGGTCCAGGCTGTGGTCCACCAGATCCATGACGGTTTGCGGGTGGTGGTAGAAGCCGGGAATGGGCGGCGCGATGATGGCCCCCATTTCCGCCAAAGCCGTCATACTGCGCAGATGGCCGAGATGGAATGGGGTTTCGCGCACCATGAGAATCAGCCGGCGCCGCTCCTTCAGGGTCACGTCGGCGGCGCGGGTCAGCAGGTTGGAAGTAAGGCCGTGCGCAATCGCGGACATGGTGTGGATGGAGCAAGGGGCGACCACCATGGCGTCAACGGGGTAAGAACCGCTGGCGAGCCTGGCGGATATATCCTCCGGAGAGTAGGAGTAGTCCGCCAGTGTTCGGATCTCGGCAATATTCTTTCCTGTTTCCAGGAAAAGGGTTTTCTCGCCCGATCTGGTCCAGACGAGGTGCAATTCAGTGTTCTCGATGGCGCGCAGCCGTTCCAGCAGCCGCACGCCGTAAAGGGAACCGCTGGCGCCGGAAATGCCGATGATGATTCTCACGTTGCCTGTTTGGGGCGCCGCTTTCCAAATCCAGAACAAACAGCCTTAATATTACTTGTCGCGGCTGGGCCGCCAAGGTATAATTCCGGGCGGGGGCCGGAGAACGGACACCCAGCCTGGATCATATCATGGAGCGCGGCGGAGAACGGTTGAAGAGGACACGGGCGCGCCTGCGGCTGACTTACCGCGAGGTGGTGCAGGCCAGCCACGAGATCGCCGGGCGTCACGGCAGCGAGTTTTCGATCGCTTTAAGCCGGCTGGCCGACATCGAAAACAAGGGCACGGTGCCTAACATCTTTCGTCTGTATTCGCTTTGTGCGATCTACCGGCTGAACCTGGAGGACGTGCTGCGCTGGTACGGCGTGCCGGCCGACGGACTGGCCGGCGAGGCGCTGCAGGTGAAGCTGAACGCAACTCACCTGGCGGCGTTTGGCGCCGGGCCCCGGGTGCTGATTCCCGAACCACGGGACGCCGTAGTGGATTGGAACCGGACCACTTTCCTGAGCCAGTTTGTGCGCCGTTTCGGGAAAATGCCGCTCAGTTTCCTGAACGGCCTGGACGTGCGGGAGTACCGGTATGGGCTGATCGGCTTGGAAGACTGGTCGATGTATCCGATCCTGCACCCCGGCTCGGTGGTAGCGATTGACGACCGGCGCCGCAAGATCCAGAGTGGGGGCTGGAGCGATGAGCAGGAACGGCCGATCTACTTTCTGGAGTCCCGCGAGGGCTATCTGTGCGGGTGGTGCACGCTGGCTGGCGGCCGGTTGATCCTGCAACCGCATCCGGCGTCGCAGCGGCCGCCGGTTGTTTTCGAGTATCCCCGGGAAGTGGACGTTATTGGGCGGGTCGTTGGAGTGGCGATGCTGTTGCAATCGAGAAGACGACGTCCCGCTCGACACGGAGCAGATCCATCAGTGTCTCCAAGTCCGTAAAATAGAGCAGGCGCTCGACATCGGACGCGGCAACCGGCGCCAAGTTGCGGTAGTAGCTCGCATAGCGCGGTCCGCTGCTGGAGACCAGGTACTCGCTCAGGTCGTTTTTCTGATCCGCCAGACTGCAACCGAGCCATTCCGAAAAAACCCGGTTATGGTACTGCAACACCGTCCGATCCAGGTCGCCGGCGGCCACGAACAGGGACAACCGCTCGTGCGAATAGTGTCCGGTGATCGGATCGCGCAGGGAAGCCAGATAGGCTAACCGCCCGAACACTGTTGGAATGATAGCCAGTGCGCGGCGCAGCGACTCAGCCGCAACCTCTTGACTCGATTCCCGACCTGTACCAAAACTCGGCATGCTCGTCCGTGCACTGCTCAGTTTACACCTTAGGATGTTTCCGGCAATGCTTGCATTCCGATAGCAGCGCATTCCTATCCAATAGTGTTCCAGAAGCGGAAATATTCTTGGCAATTCACCCTATAACGGTACAGTTCCACCTAGTATAGTACGTGTTTTGGTACTGCGAAAGGACCCTCCCCATGAAAAAGCTCGCACTGCTGGCAATTGTGGTTCTGTCATTCGTCGCCTCCGCGCGAACGACAAGCAAGGCAGACAATCCTATCCCGACCTGCAACCCCTGCCAGTACGTGAAGTAGTGGCACCGATGCCGTGCCGTGGGCTGCTCAAGGCCATTCTCAGTGATAGAATCGCCTTGAGCACCCCAAATCCATGCCCACTGCTGCGATCCAGCAATACCTCCAGATACTGCTGCTGCTCGGATCGATTCTCGTGGTCGCGAAGCTCTATCGCAGTGGGCTTTGGCGGAAATACCCTGTTTTCTTCGCCTATTTCGCCTTCCGCATACCGAATTCTGTTTGGCCGTTGACGGTAGGCACCGGGTCGTTGGTCTATTTAGAGTTGTGGCTGTACACGTCGCCGGTATGTGTGGTTTTTTACGTCTTGCTCGTGGCGGAGTTGTACCGGCTTATTCTGGAAAAATACCGCGGTTTGGAAACCATGGGCCGTTGGGCGATGTATGCGGCCACGGTCGTGTCGGTAGTGATTTCGGTGCTGGCGCTGCTGCCGCATTTCACTCCTGCCATGCCCCAACGCTCCAAGCACGTGGGATATGAAATCGCTCTCGAGCGAGGAGTCGATTTCAGTTTGGTGGTGTTCATCCTGCTGCTGCTGTTGTTTCTAAGCCGATTTCCCATTCCATTGAGCCGCAACGTGGTGGTGCACGCAGCGATCTTTTCCCTATATTTTCTCACGGCTGCGCTGGGCTCATTACTGCACGCGCTTTGGGGGATCAACCTGTCGGCCGAGGTCAATCTTTTTCTGAGCTGCACCTCGCTGCTTTGCGTGGTGGCGTGGTTGCTGCTGCTCAACCCTGCCGGAGAAAATGTGCCAGCACACCTACCGCTGCTCGGATCAGGGGATGAGGAAAAAATCCTTAGGGAGTTGGATGCAGTCAACGCTGCGCTGCTGCGAGCCTCCCGCCAAGTCTGAGATTCAATTGTAGTTTAGCTAATTAGCACTATTAGTACTGAATAGGGTTGCTTTCTCTGGTACCATTACCCTACAATTGAGTGCAGATGGTGGATGCGGTAGTTGTGGCAATACTGATTTCGGCGGGGCTGCTCACCGCACTTGGGCTCGTGATCCGGAGTGTGGCGTTCGCTCACAGCACTCTGCCGGTGACGGCGGAGTGGATCGCCAACCTCTCCGGAGAGCGGTACCGGCCGATGTTGCGGCTGCTGGATGGCAGCGATCTCGAGTTCCTGCGGTTGCAACCCGGCGTCGATAGGCAGATGGCCGCCAAGCTGCGCCGCGAGCGGTGCGAGGTCTTCCAGGGATACTTGCGGTGTTTGCAGGCCGATTTTGGCAGGGCCACAGTCGCTCTCAAAGTGCTGATGGTGCAGTCGCGCGAAGACCGGCCCGACCTTGCCGCGGCGCTGTTCCATCAACAACTGGCATTTGGATGCGGCATGGTGGCAGCGCGCGCGCGGCTGTTCCTCTACCGCTGGGGCATTGGCTCCGTTGACGTAACCGGGCCGGTGCGCGTCTTCGAAGCGGTGCGAACCGAGCTGTGCAATGCGCTGCCGGTTGGCCTGGCGGCGTAAACCAATTGGCAATCGGGGAATGCGGCGGGGCGGGAGACTGTCCGCTCACAAGCGCTTGAGCATCTCCTTGGCCTCCTGAAAGCGCGGAAATTTCTTTTCGGCTTCGCGGAACTCGCGGCTGTGCACGCGGCGCCGGGCGCCGGCATGATTGACCGGGAACCGCAAGTGGAGCATCTCATGGAACAGCACGTATTCGAGGGCCAGCAGCGGAATGCCCGGCTGATCGAAAATGCGGCTGATCACGATGGCATTGTGCGAGGGATCGAAGTGCCCGAGCATGCCGCGCGCGGGCCGGCGGCTCCAGCCCAGTTGCGGCCTTCCCATTAAGCCATCGAAGTAAAGCGCGTTGAGGCGCTCGAAGATTTCCTCCAGATTGTGACACTGGCCGGCAGGCCCGGAAAGGAACTTGCGCCCGCGGATCTGGCGCAGCAGTTGCGCCTGGCGCCGAATGTCGCGCCGGTTCAGATACAGGCGGTAGCGGTGCGCGTACATGCGCGGCACCGGCTTGCGGTAGAGCTTGCCGAGAAGAATGAACGCCAGCGCTTCGGTCACCGGGGCCGGGGCGCCGGCCAGCAGGTCGCTGATCCTCACCCGGAGGCAGCCGTCGCGCAGCGAAATGGAGCTGTCCGCATTGGCGAACTGGCAGAACTCGACGCGCAGGTCGGGCAGAGGCGTGCGCGGCCGGAGCGCGCGGAAAACGCGGGCGTAAATCTGTTCCGGCGTTTCGAAAAACAGCAGAGCGGGCAGGCTCTCGCTCGCGATCGTGCGGTCTTCGCCCGGCATCCCGCGTCAGTGCGCCGAGTACTGCTGCTGCGGCGGATTGAGAACCACGTCAATGCTCTTTTGGTCCTCTTCCACTACGAAGACCTTGCCGAAGGTCTGGTAGCCCTTGGCGTTGACCTGAATCAGGATGTCGCCTTGCGGGATGGGCGGCACGCGGGCTATCCCATCCTGGTTGGTGCGCATTTCGAAGGTGGTGTTGACGGCCTTGCCGTAGCGGGCGGCGGGGTGTTTGGCGTTGGCCTTCCAGCGCACGATAACCTCGGCGCGGTCTATCGCGTGGCCGCCCTCCGTTTTTACCGCGATCTGCAGCTCGGTCATGGGACCGGTTGCCCAGGCGGTGGAAAGCGCCAGGCCGGCCAGCCCGGCCACCAGCAACGAAAGGCGAAGACTGCGATTCCGCATACTTTGATTATCGCCGATGATAGAATGGAGTTGTAGTACCCACCGTGCTTCTCAACAATGGGGGCGCAACGGATTCGACGGGATTGAATCGGGGTGGGGAGGCGTGCCGGGTTCCGAGCTCCCGTAAAACGATCGGAAAAACAGAACTGCCAATACGCAGTTTGCATACGCTGCCTAATTAGGTAGCCGCTCCAGCCGTTCGAGCCCGCGCGGCGGCCAGTGAGCGTCATTTTGCGGGATAGGCCAAAGGCTTCGGTCCGTAGCCGGCGGTCGAGATCCAATCGGGCTGGGCTTTCGCCGCTCTCGCCGGTTCTGAAGCGGAGGCCGAGACGAATGAGCCGGCTACGCACGTAGGCTCTTCATGCCGGGCTTTCTCGGACGGGGGTTCAACTCCCCCCGCCTCCACCATTGCAATTGCGGAGCCTCTACACCCAAAGCGGGCCAACCCCGCCGTCATTTCTTACGCAGCAGAGCGCGGCGGCTCCGGGGTTCCGGGCTTGTGCCTGGTTTTGCCCAGCATTGTGCCCCGTCCACGCCTTCCGCGTTGCCATTTCAGTTAAACTTGCACCGCCCTGGCCAACATCTCTCCTCGATAAACACCGCAGCGATGCGTTACAGCCGTCTTCCGTCGCACCTGATCTCCCGTCTCGTCCTGTGATTCCAACCGTGGACATGCAGAACCGGCTTGGTCTCGGGTTTTCCCAGGCCCATCTTGGCCGGACTGTTCCTCTTTCGGCCCATGCTGACAAGCCGTCGTCACCGCCCCCAGCTCGCTCAGTTTTCTTCGCTACGGCTCACCGGTCCTACCAGTCGAAGCCGCGGTCCTTGGGCACGATGCGCCGCAAGGTGTAGACATCGCCCGAATTGGACTGAGCAAGCAACTCGGGGAGACGATTCCACGGGTCCCAGACAGCGCTGATCAGTTTCCCGGTGATTCCGTCGCAGTGGCTGGAGAGCAGAAAAGCGCAGAGGTCGGCTGCTTTTTCGAGTGAAGCGCCTCCTTCATCCCTCTGCTTGACGGACCGCTGATAGAAAGCCTCTCCGGCCCGCTGCGGACCGGCGGCGAGCACCTCATCGAGCAGGCGCGTATTCAGCGGTCCTGGCGCGACCGCGTTCACGTCTATTCCGGCGCCTCGCGTCTCCTCCGCCAGTGTCTCAGTGAAACGGACTACCGCGGCTTTCGAAGCCGCGTAGGCGCTGAATTGAGGCAACGGCGCGGTTGCTCCGCCGCCGGACAGGTTCACGATTTTTCCGGCCCGGTTGCGCCGAAAGATCGGGAGGACGGCACGGCACAACAGTACGGTCCCCATCAGGTTGATCTCGATTGCTTGCCGCCACTCCTCCCAGACAACTTCTTCGGTGGGACCGATGGGTCCGTAAATCCCGGCGTTGTTCACCAGGCCGTCGAGCGAAGGCAGCCTGCTAGCAGCGGATTCGATCAGGCCCGACACGTCTTCCGGTCGCGAGACATCGGCGGCGTGCGCAAGAATCAACTGGCCGCTGGAAGCCTGCGTGCTCAGTTCCGCGCGCGTGGATTCGAGCTGGTCCTGGCTCCGCGCGCACAAGAGCAAATGCGCGCCTTCCCGGACACAAGCACGGGCAACCGCCTTTCCTAGACCCTGGCTGGCTCCGGTGACGACAATACCGCGCCCTGAGAGGTTCATGACGGGTTTCCCACGGCCGCGTAGCG
This sequence comes from Bryobacteraceae bacterium, assembly GCA_049587755.1. Classification (GTDB taxonomy): domain Bacteria; phylum Acidobacteriota; class Terriglobia; order Bryobacterales; family Bryobacteraceae; genus Bog-375. The sequence continues at coordinate 73,864 of JBAVEN010000054.1, forward strand.
CACTCTTGGGTCGCGGGCCAATTCCGGCGCGAGAAAGCGATTCGGGTCGAGCACAATGGCCTCCCTCATACTGCTCACGACTTCCTCGCTTGAAAGCTCCCTGAAGATGGGCCACTCGGTAGAGAGCACCATGGCGTCAGAGCCATCGAGTGCTTCCCGGCTGGATCGACAGAGGAGGACCGCCGAGCTAAGTTCCGGTGGAAGCTTCCGGATGGCCGGGTCGTAAGCGCGGACCTCGGCGCGGCAGCTGTCGAGCCAGAGACACAACTCAACGGCACTGGAGCGGCGCAGCGTGTCCGTGCCTGGCTTATAAGTCAGGCCCAGGATGGCGATTCGCTTCCCGCGGAGGTCGCCGAGCAGGTCTAATAGCTTGTGCCGGGGCCATGCCTTGTGCTCGTTGTTGCTGGCGATGACGGCAGAAAACAAATGAGTCGGAACACCCTGCTGTCGGCCGATCTGCTCAAGAAAAGAGACATCCCGCGCCAGCGTGCCGCCGGCGAATGCCGCCCCAGGGCTCAGATATGCCCTTGGGCCGATCCTCGGCTCGCTCTTCAACCCGCGCTCCACGTCCCTGGCGTCGGCCCCCACCCGCTCGCAGAGGGCCGCGAGCTCGTTGATGAAAACGACCGATGTCGCCAGGAAGGCGTTCAGCGCATGCTTCGTCATTTCAGCAGACTCGACATCCATCCACAGGATGTTCTGGGAAAAGGGAGCCAGCAGAGCGGCCAGAAGTGCGCGATCTTCCCCATTTCGCAGTCCGACCACAATTCGCTCCGGCTGGCGAAACGAATTCAGTGCCTTGCCCAGCCGCAGGTTCTCCGGCGAGTAGGCAAACCTGGTGAGGCGGTCGGGATATAGCGTCTGGAATGCCCGCTGGAGGCTGGCTGAGAATCCGACGGGCACCTGGGAGGACACCAGCACCAGGGCGTTCTCCCGGATGTGCGGAAAGATAGCCTCCACATGCGCCCGCACGGCACCCACATCCGCCACATCGCCGTCGCTCACGGGAGTGTCGAAGGTAACCCAGATTACGTCGGCGTTTTCCACGGCGCTGCGGAGGTCGCTGGCGAAGGACAACCGGCCTGTAGAGAGACCAGCGGCGATCAGTTCGGCGAGTCCCGGCTCGGAAACCGGCGGCGTGGCGTGCCGCAGTCGAGCGATTGTCTCCCCATCGGGATCGCAGCCGGTCACCGCAAAATGTTCCGCCAAACAGGCTGCCGTCACGCAACCAAGATGCCACAGACCGTACACGCACACCCGCAGACTCATCGTCTCTCCAGCAGCCAGCGGTTCCGGTCCAGGAACTCCAACGTACGCACCACGGCTTCCCGGATGGTGAGACGCGGTCTCCAACCCAGCCGGCGAATTCGTTCGCAATCGAGAAAGATGAACGGGCTGTCACCCACCCATCCGCGCTCTCCACCCGCGTAGTTCAATCGAGGCGAGACGTTAAGGTATTCGGAAATCCAGGCGATTGACTCATTCACCTCACAATATTCGTCAGTCCCGAGGTTGAAAACGTTGATCTTCCCGTACGCCTTCTCGATCGCCGTTAAGATAGCGGCCACGCAATCCTCCACGAATAGATAAGACTTGCGCTGCCTGCCGTTGCCCAGCACCTCGAGGCGGTCCGGGTGCGCGAGCAGTTGTCGGTAGAAGTCCAGCACGTGGCCGTGAGTATAGCGCTCGCCCAGAATGGAAACGAAGCGGAAGATGTAACCCTGGAATCCGAATCCCTCGCAGTAGGCGGCGATCATGCCCTCCGCCGCCAACTTGGAGGCGGCGTAGAAAGAGGTCTGGATGGGGAAGGGAGCGTCCTCGGGAGTCGGAAACACGGTCGGTTCGCCGTAGACCGAGCCGGTCGAAGCGAATACAATGCGCCGCGCGGTCCGGGCGCGCATGGCTTCCAGCACGTTGGAGGTTACGATGGTGTTTTGCTCCAGATCCTTGCGAGGATGTTCGGTCCCGAAGCGCACATCCGCGTTGGCCGCGAGATGGAAGACGATATCAATGTCTTGCAACGCATCGAACAGCGAGTCCGTTTCCAGCAGGTCCCCGCGCACGAGGCGGAACCGCGGACACTGCGCGGCCGACTCCAGAAACTCCCTTTGGCCGGTGGAGAAGTTGTCAAACCCCGTCACGTCGTGTCCATCCGCCAACAGGCGATCCACAAGATTGCTGCCGATGAACCCGGCTGCCCCGGTCACGAGTGCTTTCAATTCGGCCGCCTTACCTCTCCGCGTCCGGCCCGGGAATGGCTCCGGCAGGGGAAAGTTTGCCGGCCTCGACCGCTGGCTCGGTTACCTCCATGCCGGCCGGGAAACGCATTTTCGAAAGCCGGCCCAAAGACAGCCTGATCTTGAAGATATCGACGGCGTTGCGAAGATTGCCGCGAAACAACTGAAGACGGCTGTCGGCATCGTCATGCCAGCGAATCGGAACTTCCTTGATCCGGTAGCCGAGCCGTTGCGCGAGGGCAAGGATTTCCACGTCGTACATGTACCCGTCGATTTGCTGCCGCCGGAACAGGTCGCGAGCGATATCGCCTCGGAAGAACTTGAATCCGCACTGGGTATCCACAATCTCCGGCAAGCCGACGACGCTGTGCATGAACACGCCGAACCCCTTTGACCCGATGCGGCGATGGAGCGGTTGCCGGCGCTCGATCTCCGAATCCGGCAAACCGCGCGAGCCGATCACCACCTCGAAGCCCGCGGCCAGCCATGGCTGCAGTTTACCGAACTCCTCAATCGGGACCTTGTTATCGGCGTCGGCAAAGCCGATGATATCGCCCGACGCGATCGAGACCGCTTCGCGGATACCGCGCCCCTTGCCGCGACGGGTGATCTCCCCAATTACCTTGATGGCCGGATTCGCACGCGCGAACTCGCCGGCCCGTTCGCGCGTGCCGTCGTTTCCATATTTCGCCGGGCTCTCCCAAGCCGCCGTTTGCGTTGGGGGGCGCAGGCATGGAGGCAGTTCCGCGAGCGTTGCACGATGGTACACTTATTTCTTGTTCTCAGCGATGCCCATTCAGATCCGGAGGAGCCAAACTGCACGGGAATCTGATCTCCGGACGGTCTTGGGAGTTTCCTCACGTGCGCTGATTGGCGGTCAGCTGGCTCTCCCATGCCGACTCTCGAAACAATACTCTGGTTTCTGATCGGCTTGGTGCTTGCTTTTGTTAGCGGGTACGGATTGCTGCGATACCTCCTCCCCGAATATCTCCAGGAATACCGGTTCGTGATCGCCATTCCCACCGGATACTCCGTGCTTGTGTGGCTGGCCTTCACACTTTCGGGGGCGTTCTCAGTCACCGTACCGATTGCACTCTGGGTCAGCTTCATGATTCTCGCAGGAATTACGGCCTTCTGCCTCTTCTTTTCCAAGTCAAGCGACTCGTGGAGGACCGTGAGACATGGTATCGCAGCCCTGCTTCTCTTGGCCGGACCGATGATCGGCGTTATTTTGTGGCCGCTCTTCCTGTCAGGCGCCAGGACCTACCTGGGGTCCGTCAATCCGGATTTTACCTTCGCCGTGAAAGATCTGTTTTACCTGAAGGGCCACGTCTCCACTGCCATCGGCGGTCGCTTCGACGGCTTCGCTCCATTCCGAAGCTCGTCAGCGAACCTGCCCGTGCACGCGCGATATATCGGCAGCCTGTTCGGAATGCTGCTCGAGACGCTGTTATCCGTAGACGGCAGGACCGGCCTGACTATGGCCCTTGCAATCTGGCTTTCCGCTATCCCTGGCTCGATTTTTTTCCTGTCGCGGGCAGCTCTGGGCTTCGATCAAACGGTTTCGCGAGTGGCGGCAGCTCTATGCGCCATCAGCGCTCCCTACGCTATGAGCTATTTTCTTTTCTTTGTCGGCCAGAATTCGACGCTCGCATTGGCTCCGATTCTCTTAGCGCTTTTATATCTCTTATTCACGCGGCCGTGTCCAAAGCTATTTGTGCTGACGACGACGCTGTTGTGTGCCGTGTTCTGGATCTACCCAGTGATACTGCCTTATGTCTTAGGGCCAACGGGCGGCCTCCTGCTGTACCTGATGGCAACCCGGCGTCTCAAGCTAACCGCCGCCTTCCTTGTCGGTGTCGGGATCGTCGGAGCGTTTTTGCTGTCCATCGTGCCACTGGGCACTACGTTTTTGCGCTCGTACGCTCTGGATTGGCAGCATCTCTTTCACACGGTCACATGGGGCCGGTACTTTGAAGAATTCCTCACGGAGCGATCGCCCGTGTACTTCTTTGGGGTGGCAAGCTACCCTTTCGAGAGTGCTCTGCTGGCTCGTTTGCTCGGCGGCCTCGCGATCCGAGCATCGGTAGCCTTGGCCGGCTTGACTGGCGCCGCATTGCTAGCGGCGCTCGTTGACTGGGGTTCCCGTCAGAGCGATAGGCGTCCGCCGGTTCTCATCGTTGCGGCCTGGATAATGTTCGCAGTAGTGTGGTGGAACTACACTTTCCGGTTTCAGTATGGATACGGGCTCCTCAAGATGATGTCCTGGGTTCAGTTCGCCATGATTCCTGTCGCAGCTTACGGCCTTGTGCGAGTTTGGCGTCTTGTACGGTTGCCGGGCCTCGGCCGTAGATGGAGGACCTTGCTGGCAGCAACACTCGCCCTGTCCTGGCTCGCTGTCAGCACTGCGTCGACCCTTGAGTACGGAGCCAAGGGTATGGGTCTGGAGACTGGTGGCGTTAACGTCCAACACCTCTCGCAAAATGCCGACTATCTGGAGCTCGAGAACGAAGTTCCCAGAAGGATTCGGCCCGACCAGAGTATCGGCTTGGCGTTCAGCGACTCAATACAGACAGAGTGGGTTTCCTATTACCTGCGTTCCGTGCGGCTGTCCATACTCAGCCATCTGTACCTGCCTGTCGTCGAGCAGGATCTGCCCGAAGATCAAACTAACGCGCAACGCCGGAGCCCGGATCCGGTTCGTCAGCCATTTGTCGGCCGCGACAACCTGTACTTCCATGGAGCGGCCGACGATTACTATCTTCTAGCGAACAGGGGGCAGCCTACCGCCGACATTACTGATCGGGAGCTGCCTGCTCCCATATGGCGGGATCGGACATTTCAACTGATCAGGGCGGCGGATCTCAAGACTTTCTTGGTAACAGGTCGCGGCTATTATTCCCTGGAACACGCCCCGTTGCGGAGATCCTATTGGTGGCCCGATGCCTTTCGATGGAGCGCTCGTGGCGGCGAGATATACCTATTTCGCCCAAGCGCAAAAGGCGAGTCTTACCGCCTGTCGCTTGTCTTGCTGACCGGATTCGGTTTGAAGAGCGCTCGCCGCACCGTGAGTTTCTATCTAGATGGAACAATGTTCGATGAGATCGCAATCAATGGCAACTCGCGGGTGATGACCAGGCCATTCGTCGTACGCGACGATGTGGAGCGGATCGTCTTTCGCGTTCGGGAGGAGGTCGCTTGCGTTCCCAGGAAGTTCGCCCTCTGGAACACATCGATACCTAATGATGTTCGCCATTTGAACGTGGCTGCCGCCGAGATTCGGGTCGTGGCGCCCGGGGAGCTTCGCCCGCCCGCCAAACTGGGAGAAGTCATTTCGGGAGGCGATATTCTCCGGAGATCCGCGGCCTTCGATGGTATGGAAGTGAATGGCTGGATAAGGGACATGGCAACGCTGTCCTTTGTTGCTCCAGCGGGTAGTTCGCGGCTCAGGCTAAACATTCTCGTGCCAAGAGCCCCCTCTTTCATCTTCCCGTTTCCCATCTTGTTCGACGTCGACGGTCACCGGGTAACGTCGGCGGTCCGCTCTCCGGGGCCAGTTGAGGTGACTTTCCCGTTGACGCCATCACCGAACCAACGTGCGATTGAGATATCGATTCATCCCCCCCAGTGGTTCTTGCCAGCGGGCTATGATCGAAGCCTCCGCGAGACGATCCAGAGCGTCAGACTGCAATCCCTGGCTTTTGAACGCTAACAGCCTGCACGTTGGTTTTCCGTTGTGTCGAGATTCGGTCCACGAGCCGGGGTGTGTTCCAAAATACCGCGAGTAACTTCAGGCTCCGCTGGCGGGGCGCAACCCTCCGCACGGCAGAGGTCCAGCAGCCTGGCATAGTCGCCTCTCCGCAAGAACATCTCCGTACCGCCGGCCGGTGAAACCCCGCACGAATCGTTCCAGGTTTTCAATCGCCCGCCTCCGGGGTCCGCTGCACTCGAACAATGCGAATCCAAGCTTGTCGAGATATGTGAGAGGTCGTAACGGCTCACAGCCGGCCCTTAGGAGGCCGTACGGCCAAAACTCGAAATAGATGCTCAATGATGGGTTCGAGGCCAGGGTATTCTGCATGCCGCTGAACACTTCCCACTCCCATCCCTGAACGTCCATCTTCACAAAATCCACGGGCTGTCCAGCCAACACATCGTCCAGCGCCGCCACCCTGACGACATTGCATCTGGAGTCATCGCGCCGATGCCGTGGCGCGAGGCGGTTATCACCGGCGTTTAGTAACGATCGGGACAACACGGCGGAGCCGTTCGCCGAGCCCAGGGCACAATTGCGCAGGCCGACGTTCCGAACATGGTTCGCCACGCAGTTCCGCGACAACACATCGAACAACTCAGGGTCAGGTTCGAACGCGAGTACGCTGCCCTGCTCCCCTACAAGCTCCGCTAAAAGCAATGTATACAATCCTTGATTGGCGCCGATGTCTACAACCCGCATGCCTGGCCGAATCGTAGCGCGCAGAAGGGCCTCGATGCTTCGCCCCATTAGACCCAGCTTGTGTAGACAGAGACTCAGCAAGCGATCAAACGACACGGCGGTGAAGCTTCGCCCCCCAACGTGCACTTCACGCCGCCACGCAGGCATGAGGTTCAAACTCACCAGTGGTCTCAGGATGCCCATCTCTGCTAAGCCTCGCGCACAATTCAAATGAACTTCAATCGCCGGGCCGCGAGATCCACCATGCGGGCCAACAAAACGCCGTGCCGCCAGCGTTGAATGTTCGTGGAGCCGTACTCCCTTTCGCGATAACGAACTGGAATGTCGAGCATTTTCAGATGCAGCCGCCCCGCCCCGAACAATAAGTCAAAATCCCCAAATGGATCGAGCCCGCCAAAGTAGGAGCGGTTCGCAGCGATTCTCAAGTAGTCGCTCTTCAACAGAGCCTTCGTGCCGCAAAGTGTATCCTTGATCGGCTGGCCAAGCAGCCAGCTAAACATGACGCTGAACAATTTGTTCGCGCACAGGTTGAAGAAGCGCATGGCTTCTTCGTCCATGGGATACACCAGGCGCACTCCGTTAGCGAACTCGGCCTTGCCGGTTCTCAGCGCCTCGTAATACTTCGGCAACTCCTCGGGAGGCATGGTTAAGTCGGCGTCGAGAATCATCAGGATTTCGCCCGTGGCAACTTCAAAGGCCTCCCGCACGGCGTTCCCCTTCCCCTTTCCGGTTTGACGCATCGCGCGGATGGGAATGGAACGGTTGTCACGGATCACGCGCTGGATCTCCTCCCAGGTGTCATCGTGCGAGTGGCCCTCGACGAAAATGAGCTCGGTTCCACTTCCGAGAGCTGGCAGGCGCGCCACAGCCGCACGAATATTGCCCGCCTCGTTCCGCGCCGGGACAACGACCGTCACCGTGTAGTCCCCTGCGCTCTCGAAAGGCTTGGGACGCGCAATTACAAATACCGAGAGGCACAGAAAGGGAAGGATGGGAGCGACAAAGCGATTTAGGAGGGCGTCCAGGCCAAACAGGGGCACTGGCATCAAGATCCGCGGCTCCGCTCTGATAAACTCCCAGTCGCCCAGTAATAGGAAGTTCCTAACATCCTGTAGAGTCAACCAATTCAGAGCGGGGTGCTTCGCTTGGAGCCGAAGAAGCTTGGCGATTGCCAAGAAGGGGCGCCAAAGATTGCTGTGAAAATTCAGGATCAGTCGGGTCTTAGGGTGAGCGACAGCGTGGAGCCTCTGGAAACATATCTGCAAATCGGCGGCGAAGTTGGCCGTGTCCGATAGAATGACAAAATCAAAGGTTCGATTGACGTCCAGGAGTTCTGCCGCTTGCTTTACAAACACGCCATGCGGCAATCGTTGCCGCGCCCGGTCGATCTGCCTGCCCGACAGATCCACGCCGGCGATGTCGCGATTGGGCAACAGCGCCAGGAGTTCGCCGGCTCCACAGCCAACTTCAAGGACGCTGGCATCGGCCGGAATCAGGAACTTGTAATAATGGGCCAAAAGCGTCCGGTAGCGCCGTCCGGCCCAGGTTCCTTCGCCATCCAGGCGATCATAGAAGCTTTCGGTCTTCTCCAGGAGGCTAGTCACCGCAAAGGCTGGGACGTGCGCTCCGTTCGCGGGGTTGACAACGTTTGCTGACGTATCCAATGGTTGCTGGGTCGCCAATGCATTAGTATACTCCATATCGTGGTTTTTACCTTCGATCTGCCCCCCGCTCAAGTTCCAGTCACGCTCGCGCGCTGCTTCGCCGAGCATTAGAAAATCGAAGTTGTATGGATCCTTGGTGACTTCTTGCGCAAGATCGGACCGAGGTGGCGGGAGGCGCAATCGAAGTCGTGATGGCTTTCCCTGTCGTCGATAGAGACCGCTCTCGATCTGGTGGGCCAAAACGGCTCGGCTCCAGCCGTGCTGGATAGCGGCCTGCGCGTACCAGACACGCTCGTCGCGGTCGGTAACCTTGTCGAGCAGGACGCTGACTGGCCGCCCGATGCTCCGGTATGGCCTTGACTGGGTCAGCTATCTCGGCGATAGACGAGGGCCAATTCGACGCGATGCGTCCGCCCGCCATGGTCAGCCATTTTCCAGCCGACCTTCGCGATACCAGCCTTGAATACAGCGGTATCTACGAAGATGGGTGGGTCTCGGAGTCGAGCTTTCTGCGGCTGCGGCAGCCGGAGAATTGCCCAGTGTTGAGGATTCGTTCGAGGCAGCCTGGACTCTCGCCGCTAGCCTCCGCGCTTCGAGTCGTAGTCGGCGGAGTGACAGTCGCTCAAGTCGCGCTGAAGATGGGCGAGAATGACCTGAAGATCCCGCTGGTGGGTCAGTCTGGGATTCAGCGAGTCGAACTCCATTTTGACCGCGCCACGAGGCTGCCCAGCCCGGATAACAGGCCGGCATCGGCGTTATTGCGTTCCGTCGGTTTCGAGCCGCTATCGAGTGAGCGCTAAGCGCTGCTACCGGGTCGCGGAGGTCGCCGCCCAGCGGAGGATAACAGAGGCAGTTGCGCCCATGCGCGGGACGGATCATAATAAGCCCCATCGCTATTGTCGTCAGGGAGGGTCATGTCCCGTCTCGTTCGCTGTTCGCTGATCCAGGCGTCCAATGCCGCAAAGCCGGACGCCTCAATGGAAGAAACCAAGCAGGCCATGATTGCCAAGCACCTGGCGTACATCCGCCAGGCGGCCGGGGCCGGCGCCCAGATCGTCTGCCTGCAGGAGATGTTCTACGGGCCGTACTTCTGTGCCGAACAGACCGCACGCTGGTACGATTTCACCGAGCCCATCCCGGACGGGCCCACCGTCCGCCTGATGCAGGAGCAGGCGCGGCAGCATCGCCTGGCGCTCATCGTGCCGCTCTACGAGCGCGAGCAAGAGGGCGTCTATTACAACACCGCCGCCGTCATTCACAACGACGGCACCTACCTTGGCAAGTACCGCAAGACGCACATCCCGCACGTCGCTCCCGGGTTCTGGGAGAAATTCTATTTCCGCCCCGGCAATCTGGGTTACCCGGTGTTCGACCTGGGATTCGCCCGGATCGGCGTCTACATCTGCTACGACCGCCATTTTCCCGAGGGGGCACGCGCGCTCGGTCTGAACGGCGCCGAGATTGTCTTCAACCCGTCTGCCACTGTAGCCGGACTCAGCGAATACCTCTGGAAGCTGGAGCAGCCGGCGCACGCCGTGGCCAACGGGTATTTCATCGCGGCCATCAACCGCGTGGGTGTCGAGGCGCCGTGGAACATCGGCGAATTCTACGGCTCCAGCTATTTCTGCGATCCGCGAGGGCAAATTATGGCGCAGGCTTCGCGCGATCGCGATGAAGTGCTGACCGCCGACCTCGATCTCGACATGATCTCCGAGGTACGCAAGACGTGGCAATTCTTTCGCGACCGCCGGCCCGACCTCTACCAGCCCCTGGTGCAGCCATGACGCCCATTCCGCGCAATCTGCAGCGGTTTCCAGAGCTGCATCCGCCCTTCGACGGGCCCTCCGCTGTCACCGAGGCGAATCGCTGCCTCTACTGCTTCGACGCTCCTTGCGCGGGGGCGTGTCCGACCCATATCGACGTGCCACGGTTCATCAGAAAGATATCGAGCGGCAATTTGCGCGGCGCGGCTTGGACGATTCTGGATGCGAACATTCTGGGGCTCAGTTGTTCTCGCGTGTGTCCGGTGGAGGTGCTGTGCGAAGGGGCCTGCGTGTTGCACCAGCAGAATCGCAAGCCGATTGAGATCGCGCGGCTGCAACGGCATGCGTTGGAGCAGGGCGGGGTGGGCGCGCATGAGCTGTTGGCGGCGCGGGCGAACCACCTGCCCGGCTCGCCGCCTGTGGCCTGCATCGGCGGCGGGCCGGCTTCGCTCGCCTGCGCGGCCGAGCTTCGCTTGCGCGGGCACCGCGTCACCATCTTCGACGACCGGCCCTTGCCCGGCGGGCTCAACACCTACGGCGTGGCGGAATACAAGCTGCGGCCGGCGGATTCGCTGCGCGAGGTGGAGATGATCCGCTCGCTCGGCGTGGAATTCCGGCAAGCGTCGGTGGGCGATGGCGTGTCGCTCGACGATCTCGAATCCGGCTACGCGCTCGTCTTTCTGGGGATGGGATTGGGCTCCATGCAACGGCTGGGCATTCCGGGGGAAGACCTGGGCGGCGTCATCGATGCGCTCCGCTTCATCGAGCGCTACAAGACGACGCACGATGTGGAAGTCGGCCGGCGCGTGGTGGTCATCGGCGGCGGCAACACCGCCATTGACGCAGCCAACGCCGCGCGCAGGTTGGGCGCCGAAGAAGTCCACCTCTTCTATCGCCGGACGGAGCGCGAAATGCCGGCGTTCCGGTCCGAGTACGACCATTCGAAAGTGGAGGGCGTCCGTTTCCACTGGCTGGCGCAGCCCACGGAGATTGCCGGCTTCGAGGGCCGTGCGGTGGCCGTGAAATTCTCGAAAACGCAGCTCGGCGAGCCTGACGCCGCCGGCCGGCGCCGCGCGGTTGCGGTTCCCGGTGCGGAGTTCGAATTCGTCTGCGATATGGTGATTCCCGCCGTCGGGCAGTCGCGTCTGGCGGGCGTGTTGCACGCGACGCGTGCTATCGAGCTGCACAACGGCATGATCCAGGTGGACCGGCCCACCGGGCGCACTTCGAATCCCAGGTATTATGCCGGCGGCGATTGCGTGAACGGCGGCCGGGAAGTGGTGGATGCAGTGGCCGACGGCAAACGCGCCGCCATTGCCATGGCCGCCAGTCTGGAGGCGCAGCGTGGCTGATCTCACCACCAATTTCGCCGGCATCCGCTGCCCCAATCCGTTCTGGCTCGCTTCCGGCCCGCCTACCAATTCGAGCGAACAAGTGATGCGCGCCTTCGATGCCGGCTGGGGCGGCGCGGTGTGGAAGACCATCGGCGAGCCAATCGTCAACGTCTCCTCGCGCTACTCCTCGGTCGATTGGAACAACCAGCGGATGATGGGGCTGAACAACATCGAGCTCATCACCGACCGGCCGATCGAAACGAACCTGCGCGAAATCGCCGAGGTGAAGAAGCGCTACCCGAATCACGCCGTGATCGCCTCGCTGATGGTGGAATCGAAGCGCGAGACGTGGCACGAGATTGTCAAGCGCTCGGAAGATGCCGGCGCCGATGGGCTGGAGTTGAACTTCGGTTGTCCGCACGGCATGAGCGAGCGGGGCATGGGTTCGGCGGTCGGCCAGGTGCCCGATTATTCGTCGATGATCACGGAGTGGGTGAAGGAAGTGGCGCGCACCCCGGTGCTGGTGAAACTCACACCCAACGTTACGGACATCCGCGCGGTGGCGCGGGCCGCCAGGCGCGGCGGCGCCGACGGCCTCTCGGCCATCAACACCATCAATTCCATCACCGGCATCGATCTCGATACCTTCATCCCGCGTCCCAACGTGGGCGGCTATTCGGCCCATGGCGGTTACTGCGGCCCCGCGGTCAAGCCGATTGCGTTGCACCTGGTGCAGCAGATCGCCTCCGATCCTGAGGTGGGGCTGCCCATCTCGGGCATCGGCGGAATTTCGGGCTGGCGCGAAGCGGCGGAATTCTTCTTGCTGGGTTGCGGCACGGTGCAGGTGTGCACGGCCGCGATGCACTACGGGTTCCGCATCGTCGAGGATATGATCGACGGGCTCAGCAACTGGATGGATGAGAAGGGATTTCGCACGCTCGACGATTTTCGCGGGATCTCGCTTGGTCGTATCAATGAGTGGAAGCACCTCGATCTGAATTACAAGATTGTGGCGCGCATCGATGCGGACAAGTGCATTGGCTGCGATTTGTGCTACATCGCGTGCTGGGATGGCGCGCATCAATGCATTCATCTCGACGGCCACCTGGCGCCGGCGGCGGTGGAAGCAGCCGGCCGTTCGAGGATTGCGGTGACGCCGATCGCCAAACTGGACGCGGGAAAGGCTGAGGCTCCGAAGCGGATTCCCAAAGTGGACGAGGCGGAATGCGTGGGCTGTAATCTCTGCTGGCTGGTGTGCCCGGTGCCGGGGTGCATCGCCATGGAGCAGGTGGATTCGGGGAAAACGCCGGAATCGTGGGAGCAGCGTACAAGGTCATGAAGACGCTTATCAAGAACGGTACCGTGGTCACGGCTCGCGAGACCACCCAGGCCGACGTCCTGATTGAGGACGGCCGAATCGCGGAAGTGGCGCCGGGGCTGAACCGCGGGGCTGACCGGACTGTTGACGCCGCGGGGCTCTTCGTGCTTCCGGGCGGCATCGATGCCCACACCCACCTCGACATGCCGTTCGGCGGCACCACATCCGCCGACGATTTCGAAACCGGGACGCGGGCGGCGGCGTTCGGCGGCACCACCTCGATTGTCGATTTCGCCATCCAGGGCCGCGGCACGCGCATGCGCGACGCGCTCGATACCTGGTGGAAGAAGGCGGAGGGACGCGCCGTCATCGATTACGGCCTGCACATGATTGTCACCGACCTGGCGGGCGCCGGCCTGGAAGACATGGACGACATGGTGCGCGAAGGCGTCGCCAGCTTCAAGCTCTTCATGGCCTACCCGAACGTGTTGATGGTGGACGATGCCACCATCTTCAAGGCGCTTTCCCAGACCGCCAAGAACGGCGCTCTGATCTGCATGCACGCGGAAAACGGCAGCGTGATCGACGTGATAATTGCCCGGGCGCTGGCGGAAGGGAAAACCGCGCCGATCTATCATGCACTCACTCGGCCGCCGCGCGCCGAAGCGGAAGCGGTGCATCGCGCCATCGCCATGGCAGAGATCGCCGGCGCGCCGGTCTACATCGTGCACCTTTCTTGCGAGGACGCACTCAACGAGGTGCGCGAGGCGCGCGACCGCGGCGTTCCGGCCTATGCCGAGACGTGCCCGCAATACCTGCTGCTTTCCATCGACGAGCTGAAGCGCCCAAATTTCGAAGGCGCGAAGTACGTGTTCACGCCGCCATTGCGCCCCAAAGAGAATCAGCCGAAGCTGTGGGACGGCCTCAAGCACGACCACCTGCAAGTGGTCTCGACCGACCATTGCCCTTTCTGTTTCGCCGATCAGAAGGTGCTGGGTAAAGACGATTTCACCAAGATCCCCAACGGCGGTCCGGGCATCGAAAACCGTTTGCAGTTGATCTACCACCACGGTGTGAACAGCGGCAAGCTTTCGCTGAACCGGTTCGTCGAGATCACCTCTACTGCACCGGCCCGCATCTTCGGCATGTATCCGAAAAAGGGCGAGATCGCGCCCGCCAGCGACGCCGACTTGGTGCTCTGGGACCCGAACGAGCTCTACACCATCAGCGCGAAAACGCACCATATGCGGGTGGACTATTCGATGTTCGAGGGCTTTGAGGTGCGCGGCAACGCGCGCACAGTGATTTCGCGCGGCGAGGTGATTGTCGATCGCGGCCAGTTTCTGGGCAAGCCGGGGCGCGGGCAATATTTGAAACGGACGGCGCACGGAGGCGCATGGAAGTGACGCCGGAGCAAGGCCCGCCTCGCCACGACCCGTCGCTGTACAACCCGGACCTTGCCGCCGTGCCGCAGTCGCGGCGTACCTGGGGACTGTACAATTACGTTTCGCTCTGGGTCGCTATGTCGGTGTGCATTCCCACCTACATGCTGGCCTCGGGGCTGATTGCGGGCGGCATGAGTTGGTGGCAGGCCATCCTCACCATCCTGCTGGGCAACCTGATAGTGCTGGTTCCCATGCTGCTGAACGCCCATGCCGGCGCCAAATACGGCATCCCGTTTCCGGTGTTCGTGCGCGCGTCGTTTGGAGTGCGCGGCGCCAACATTCCGGCGGTACTGCGCGCCCTGGTGGCTTGCGGCTGGTTCGGCATCCAGACTTGGATCGGCGGCCGGGCCATCTACTCCATGCTCAGAATTCTGTGGCCCGGCACGGCCCATATGCCGGGCGGCATCTGGGTCTGCTTCTTCGCATTTTGGGCGCTCAACATCGTGGTGATCATCCGCGGCATCGAAACCATCAAGTTTCTGGAAGGCATCGGCGCGCCGTTCATGCTGGGCATCGGGCTGCTGCTGCTCTGGTGGATTACCGGCAGGGCCGGCGGCCTCGGACCGGTGCTGACGGCGCACAGCAGGTTCCAGACGGCGGGCGAATTCTTCCGCTTCTTCGTGCCGTCGCTGACCGGCATGGTGGGGTTCTGGGCCACGGTGGCGCTCAACATCCCCGATTTCACACGCTACGCAAAATCGCAAAAGGCGCAGATGGTGGGCCAGGCGCTGGGGCTGCCCATCGCGATGACGCTGTATTCGTTCATTGGCGTGGCCGTCACGTCGGCGTCGGTGGTGCTGTTCGGCGAAGCGATATGGGACCCGGTGGCGCTACTGGGCAGGTTCAACCAGCCGGTGGTGGCGTTGGTGGCTCTAATCGCGCTGGTGATGGCCACGCTCAATACCAACGTCGCCGCCAACGTGGTTTCGCCCTCCAACGATTTTTCGAACCTCAATCCCCGCCGGATTTCCTTCCGCACCGGAGGCTTGATCACCGGCGTGATTGGCGTGCTGATGATGCCGTGGAAGCTGCTGAGCGATTTCAGCGCGTACATTTTCGGATGGCTGGTGGGATACTCGGCGCTGCTCGGCCCGATTGCCGGCGTCATGATCGCCGATTATTTCCTGGTGCGGCACGCGCGCCTCAAGGTGGACGATCTCTATCGCCGCGGCGGAATCTACGAATACGAAAGCGGGGTCAACTGGCAGGCGGTGATCGCCCTGGCGGCGGGCATCGCCGTGGCGCTGCTAGGGCTGGTGATTCCACCTCTGCGATGGCTCTACGATTACGCCTGGTTTGTCGGCTTCGGCGTTGCCGGGGCCTTGTATGTGGTGCTGATGCAGCGCGTGACCGCGCCTGCCGCTTTGCCTGAATGGGAGGGAGAAGGATGATTGCCAGTCAAAGCCGTACCCTGCATCCGGTGACTAACCCGGCCACCGGAGCCGTCCTGGCCGAAATTCCGTACGCGGCCGCCGAAGACGTGGACCGCGCCGTCCGCGCCGCGCACAATGCGTTTCTTACCTGGCGCGATGTCCCCGTGGTGGACCGGGTGCAGCCGCTCTACCGCTTCAAAGCGCTGCTTGAAAAGTACGCCGCGGAGGTGGCGGCGCTGCTGACCAGCGAAAACGGCAAGACCGTGGAGGATGCCAAGGCCGAGGTGCGCCGCGCCATCCAAATGGTGGAAATGGCGTGCGGAATGCCCAGCCTGATGATGGGCGATTCGCTTAACGACGTCGCCAAAGACATCGACTGCAAGACCGTTCGCCAGCCGATAGGCGTGTGCGCCGGCATCACGCCGTTCAATTTCCCGGCGATGGTGCCGCTGTGGATGTATCCCTTCGCCATCGCCTGCGGCAACGCCTTCGTGCTGAAGCCTTCCGAGAAAGTGCCACTGACTCCCGCTCGCATGGCCGACCTGCTGCACGAAGCCGGCCTGCCTCACGGTGTGCTGCATGTGATCGATGGCGACAAAGTCGCCGTGGATGCGCTGCTGCACCATCCGCTGGTGAAAGCCGTCTCGTTCGTTGGCTCCACGCCGGTGGCCCGGTATATTTACGCCACTGCGTCGGCGCAGGGCAAACGCGTGCAGGCGCTGGGCGGCGCGAAGAATCACCTGGTGGTGATGCCCGATGCCGACATGCCGAAGACGGTGGAAGCTATCATCGGTTCTGCGTTCGGCGCCGCGGGGGAACGATGCCTGGCCGGTAGCGTCCTGGTTCCGGTGGGCGAAGCCGCGGGTCCGCTGCTCGACCTGCTGGTGAAGCGCACGCGCGCGCTGGCGGTGGGAGATGGCTCGCAAGCAGGCGTGGAGATGGGGCCGCTGGTCACCGGCGATCATTGCGGGCGGGTGGCCGGTTACATCGAAAAAGGTGTGGCGGAAGGGGCAACGCCGTTGTGTGATGGCCGTAAGTTTCACTCCACCACCGGCGGGTTTTTCCTGGGTCCGACAATTTTCGACCACGTGACGCCAGAGATGATGATCGCCCGCGAGGAAATCTTCGGCCCGGTGCTTTCGGTAATCCGCGTCGACAGCCTGGACGACGCTATCGCACTGGTGAACCGGTCTCCCTATGGCAACGCGACATCCATTTTCACCGGCAGTGGCAAAGCGGCGCGAGAGTATTCATCGCACATCGAAGTCGGCATGGTGGGGGTGAACGTGGGCGTAGCGGCGCCGATGGCGTTCTTCCCGTTCGCGGGCTGGAAGAACTCGTTCTTTGGGGATCTGCATGCGCACGGCAAGGATGCGGCGAGGTTCTACACCGAGCAGAAGGTGATTATGAGCCGGTGGTTCTAGGAATTTTGGGCGCCGTGCCGCAGGAGGTCACAGGAGGTCATGTGAAACAGCCGGCCGGCTGCAGCGCCGGGATGAACGGCTGAGGGAGCTAATGTTCTTCTCGCGGTCCGCCGATCCATTAGTTGCATGGTGGCGGACGACCTCATTCAACTCGAGATCATGCTGAACCGGTTTCGCAAGCTGATAGCCGAGCTGATGCGCGGGGCGGTAGCGCGCAACGCTTTTCAGCCGTGGGAAATCGAGATCCTGATGGACTTTCGGAGCTGTGCGTTGGCTCCCCGGCGCCGGATGGAAACGCTGCGGCAGTACCAGCGGGCAGTGGAGAAGCAAATGGAGACGGGCCCCGGGCCACCCATGAAGCTTTCCGACTTCCTTCAGCAGAAGATGATGCGCCGGCCTTCGACGCGGTACGCGCCGGCCAGAACCAGCCGGATGGCTTCCGAATAGATGCGATGTTCCTCGCGCAAAATACGCGCCGATAGGGTTTCGACCGTGTCGTCATTGAGCACCGGCACGGCAGCCTGAATGAGGATGGGGCCGGCATCGAGATCTTCATCGACAAAGTGGACTGTGCAGCCGGTGATTTTGACGCCGTGCGCCAGCGCCTGGTGCTGCGCGTCCAGTCCCGGGAACGCCGGCAGCAGCGAGGGGTGAATATTGAGGATCCGGTTGGGGAACTCGCGAATGAATGACGCGCTGAGCAAGCGCATGAATCCGGCCAGGCACACCAGATCTACCGCATTCCGGTGCAACTCCGCCACCACCATGCGGTCGTAGATTTCGCGGTCCAGCCCCTTGGAGGGGATCGATACCGCGTTTAGCCCGCGCTGGCGCGCCACCTCCAGGCCGCGCGCTTCCGTCCGGTTGCCGATGACAACGGCGATTTGGGCGTCAATCGTGCCCGCGGCCACGTTGTCCGCAATGGCCTCGAAGTTCGAGCCGCGGCCGGAAAGCAGAATGCCCAGGCGCTTCATCGGTACTCCACGCGGGGCCGCCCTCGTTTGTGCAGGGTGACTGTGCCGACGCGGAAGGGGGTCTCACCCAGCCGGCTGAGCACCGCTTCGGCCCGTGTGGCGGCGCGCTCCGGGACGGCCAGCACCATGCCGGCTCCCAGGTTGAAGGTCCGCCGGAAATCGTCTTCGGGAATGTTGCCGATCCGGCGCAGCAGCTCAAACAGTGGCGGGACACGCCATGAGCCGGTCTCGATCGTGATGGCCAGCCCCTCCGGCAGCATGCGCGGCGTGTTGTCGGTGAGGCCGCCGCCGGTAATGTGCGCCGCGCCTCGCAACAGGCGCGCCTCCATCAGCGCGCGGATGGGCTTCAAGTAACTGCGGTGCACGGCCAGCAGCGCATCCGCCACCGTTCCGCCGGTCTCCGGAAGCACGGCGCTCGGACCCAGCCCAGCCGTTTCAAACAGCAGCTTGCGCGCCAGCGAATAGCCGTTGGTGTGCAGGCCGGTCGAGGGCAGCGCCAGCAGGGCGTCGCCGGCGCGGACAGCCTTGCCGGTCAGCAACTGGGAGCGCTCGGCCGCGCCCACGATGAAGCCGGCCAGGTCGTATTCCGATGGCGCATACATGCCCGGCATCTCGGCCGTCTCGCCGCCGATGAGGGCACACCCGTTGTTGCGGCAACCGCGCGCCAGGCCGGAGACCACCTGCGCCGCTACCTCCGCGTTCAGCTTGCCGACCGCGAAGTAGTCGAGGAAAAACAGCGGCAGCGCGCCCTGCACCGCGATGTCATTAACGCAGTGGTTGACCAGGTCCTCGCCGACCGTGTCGTGGCGGCCGGTGAGGAAAGCCACTTTCAACTTGGTCCCCACGCCGTCGGCCGAGCTCACCAGCACAGGCTTGCGGAATCCGCTCACCTGGTAGCAGGCGCCGAAGCCGCCGATGTCCGTGAGCACCCCGCGGGTGAACGTCCCGTGAGCCAGCTTCCTGATGGCAGCCACAGCCCGGCTGCCCTCGTCGATGTTGACACCGGCATCGCGGTATCGAACCTGCTTTTGAGGTGGCAAGTAATCAGTATATCGAGCAGCAGCGACCGCGAGCGCGGCAAGGTTCGTCCTTGCTCCGCCTCCGCGGCGCTACAATGCGCCCATGCGAACCCTATTCTCTCTGCTAGTCCTGTCTGTAGCCGTCCTCGGCCAATCAAACCCACCACATCCAACTCCATCTACAAAACGTGACCAGCCAAAGCAGCCAACCGCAAATGTTCAGAACGAGTCCCACCCCAATGAACGCGGCACGGAACAATCGCCTGTTTTCGCCAACATCTTCGCAACCACGCAGACCAAGCAAAAAGCCACCGACGATAAGACAAATGACTTCGACAAATCTCCGGCCGATTGGTGGATGGTTCGGCTCACCGGCGCCATCGTTCTCCTCGGCTGCGTCCAGACGATAGTTTTCTGGGTGCAGGCCCGAAGGTTGAAACAGACCATTGAGAAGATGGACAAGATCGCACGGGACCAAACGAAGGACACGCAGAACTCCATCGCCCAGGCCACGCGGGCTGCCGGAGCCATGGAAGAAGTTGCCACATCGATGGCTGCAAACGTCAAGTCGATTAACGAAACCGTTGACATCAACAGGGAGATCGCCGATAGGCAGAAACTCATTAGCGAATTGCAGAGCAGGGCTTACCTGACGATAGTGTTTGAGGGCATGGTCCCCCAGAATGTCGCCACCGGCATCAGATTTGAACCAAGAGTGCGCGTAGCGAACCGGGGTAATACACCTGCTCGCAATGTCCGTTTCGGCGCTGCCGCTGACGTCTTGCCATTCCCGCTGCCAACGGACTTCACGTTCCCGTTGCCGACTGAGCTCGCGGGTCACTCTAGCGTTATCGCCCCCGGACTGCACAAGGTGATTTCGGCGGCCGTTCCTAAGTTGTATACGGAAGCCGAGGCCGCTCAAATTTCAAGTGGCGCTGGGCAACGGATCGCGCTTTGGGGCATAGTGAAGTACCTGGACGCATTCGGCACGGAGAGATTTGCGGAATTTGGCTTCACCCACTTCTTTCTTGGCGATAATCAGTGGATGAGCCAAGACACCACCGAACACAATGATTCCAACTAGGAGCAAGAAAGCCGTCAACGCAGAATTTAGCGCAGCTCCCGTTTGACCTCTCCCGCTCTCCTGGGCTAACTTGGTTCTAAGCTGCTTGGGCTCGCGTGCGAGCTCATTCGCACTAGAGAGGGAAAAAACAAGTGAATCACATTTGGACATTGCTCGCGATGGCTGCCGCCGTGACCGTTCCTGCTGCCATCGCGCAAGAGTCGGGAGGCGACGTGAAATCGTTTTACGAATTGAAAACAACCTACCTGGACGGCAAGCCGGTCGACCTGTCCGTGTACCAAGGCAAGGTGTCGCTGGTGGTCAACGTGGCCAGCAAGTGCGGTTTCACACCGCAATACGCAGGCCTCGAAAAGCTTTACACGGAGATGAGCGGCAAGCCATTCGAGCTGCTCGGATTCCCCAGCAACGATTTCGGCGGGCAGGAACCCGGCACTCCCGAGGAAATCGCCACGTTTTGCAAACGCACTTACGACGTCACCTTCCCGATGTTCTCGAAAGTCGTCACCAAGGACAAATCGGATCAGTCGCCGATCTACAAGTTCCTCGGCGCTTCCGGGCACTTACCCGCGTGGAACTTCAGCAAGTATGTGATCGATAAGAGCGGCCACGTGGTGGCATTCTTCCCCAGCGCCGTCAAACCGGACGCCCCGGAACTTCGCGCCGCCATTGACAAAGCTCTCGGCGACTAAGCGCGTGCTCCCGGGAGCTTATGCTCTTTCGGTAGCGCCGGCGGTCTTGGTTTTGCCGCCGGTTCTTTGTGGATAAACAATCGTGCACCGGAGCCCGGAACCTTCTCAGGGAGTGTGACTGCGCAGGCGAGGGGCCTGCGAGGGGGAGGTATCAACCTGCCAACAATCAGCCGGCGGCAGGACCGCAGGCGCTACAAGACCTCGCACGAAAGGGCAGAAACTCCAGCGAAGGCCAGGGCGTTGGCAGGCGGTAGCGCCCGCCCCACTGCCGACCCCGCCAGTCGCTGCGCAAGCCGAACCTTATCCAGCCGCTCGTCCGCTGGAGCTTTGCTCGCGGGCGGCGCAGTTTGCCAGTTCATCGCAGCGGTTGTTATCGGCGTGCGAGGCGTGGCCCTTGGTCCACACCCAGGTAGTCCGGTGGCGCGTGACTTGTTCGTCCAAAGCTTTCCATAGGTCCTGGTTGACCACGGGTTTCTTGGCCGCCGTCATCCAACCCTTGCGCTTCCAGCCGTGAATCCAGGCAGTGATGCCGTTCTTGAGGTATTCCGAGTCCGTCACCACTTCTACCGCGCAACCCTCCTGGAGAGCGCGCAAACCTTCGATGGCCGCGCGAAGCTCCATGCGGTTGTTGGTGGTGTGTGGCTCCGATCCCCACATTTCCTTCTCATGGCTGTTGTACCGCAGGATGCACGCCCAACCGCCGGGGCCGGGATTGCCCAGGCAGGCGCCATCGGTAATGAGCTGAACTTTTTTCACCGGGTCAGGAAACCGCCGCCGGCTCGGCCTGGAAGAATTCGTCCACCAGATCGAGAATCGCTTGCGGCTGCTGCGCCTGGTAGATGGACGCGCGAAGTTGCGCCCCGTGGCGCACGCCGTGAGTGAAGTAAGTGGCGAACTGTTTCATCTTGCCGACAGTATCCTTTTCACCCCGCTCCATCAGCATCGCATAATAGCGCCGCATCATCTGGTAGCGGTCGTGCTCGCTCGGTTGATCGTAGGCGCCAGTCGAGACGTACTGTTCGATCTGCCGGAAGATCCACGGATTGGAGCTTGCCGCGCGGCCCACCATCACCGCGTCGCAGCCGGTTTCCGCCACCATGCGGACAGCGTCCTCCGGGGTGACTATATCGCCGTTGCCGATCACCGGAATCTTCACGGCGGCCTTCACCTGCGCGATGCGGCTCCAATCGGCTTTGCCGCCGTAGCCCTGCTCGCGGGTGCGCGGGTGCAGCGCGATGGCGTTCAGGCCGCAATCTTCCGCCAGCCGCGCCAGCTCCACGGTCACCAGTTCCTGGTCGTTCCAGCCGGCGCGGTATTTCAGCGTGAACGGAATCGTCACCGCTTGCCGGACTTCGCGCAGCAGGCGCTCCACCAGCGGCAGGTCTCGCAGCAGGCCGGAGCCGCCATTGCACTTCACCACCTTGTTCACCGGGCAGCCGAGATTGAGGTCCACGATGTCGAAACCCAGGTGCTGGCACACACGCGCCGCGTCCGCCATTACCTGTGGGTCGGCGCCGAACAACTGCGCCGAAATGGGCCGCTCTTCCGCTTCGAAGGCAAGGTATTTCAAGGTGCGCGTGGGCTTGTGCGCGCCCTCCGCCGCCTTGACGCCGTGGGAGCTGGTGAATTCCGTCATCAGCAGCCCGCAGCCGCCCAGGTTGCGGATGAACCGCCGGAACACGGTGTCGGTGACGCCCGCCATCGGCGCCAGCACCGTGGCCGGAGCCACCCGCACCATGCCAATCGAAAACTCGCTGGGAAATAAGCGCATCGGCCTCAGCTCACTTCAATCTTAACGGCTGCCGCGCGGAAACGGAACCCGCGGCCGGCCGCCGGAAGCGATGGACCAGCCGACTCTTGCTCACTCGGAAGCCGGCCGCCTTACTTTCCGAACCCGCATTACCTTCCGCTTGCGAGAGCCCGTCGCCATCATCGCACAAACCCGGCAGTGAGCCGCGTCGCAATTCGAGCCGCGATCGTCAGGGAGTGCTCAGGATCACAGAGGCTCGCGCCTCAATGGACTTGTAATGCCCCGCACCGCCGCATTAACACCTCATAACATTAACTTAGTTTCAGGACCTGCAACGGCAGCCCTCGTGCAAGCGTTTGACCGTGTAGGAGGTCGAACAAAATGAAACGGAAACTTCTGACCGCTGCATTACTGATGGCAGGTTCGGTGCTCACCGCCTGCGCTGGAGGCGCCGGGGTGTTCATTGCGGAACCGCCGCCGCCGCGGTACGGCGTCATCGGCGTGGCGCCCGGCCCGGGCTTCGTCTGGACCGATGGATTCTGGGATTTGCGCGGAGGCGCTTGGGCCTGGGCCCCCGGCCGCTGGGTTCGGTCGCCGCGGCCGCGCGCCGTGTGGGTGGCCCCCGCGTGGCGTCATGAAGGCCGTCACTGGCGGTACCACCGTGGCCACTGGCGCTAGTAGCTGGGACAGACCATCGCTGTCGTCACATATCACGCCTAATAAGAAATGGCGGACCAGCGGGACTGTCTGTCGCAGCCCTACGTAGTCGCCTGCCGGGCGTTCAAACGCGCTTTGCGGATGTTCAGGTACACAATCCGCACCAGCGCCAGTACCGGCACGGATAGGAAGCTGCCCGCGATGCCGGCGATCTCCGCGCCGGCAAACACGCCGAACAACACCAGCAGGGGATGCAGTTCCACCCCCCGGCCCATCAGGCTCGGTGAGAAGAGGTAGTCCTGAATCACGCGGTAGACGGCCAGGAATGCCAGGATCGGCAGCAAGCCTACGCCCGCGAGGCCAGCCACGATGAGGATCAGCACGGCGGCGGTTAGCGGGCCCAGCAAGGGAATGAATTCCAGCAGGCCGCCGATGACCGCCAGCAAGATGGCGTACGGCACGCCCATCAGGGAGAAGAATATGGCGTAGGCCACGAACGCCGCCACTGAGAGCACGAACAGGGCTCGTATATAGTGCGCCAGCAGTAGGTGCACGTCGGAGATCAAATCGCCGAACAGCGCTCGGCGCGGTCCCTCCTCCATTAGGTCGAGAACATGCTCCCGGATCAGCGGCGCGTCTTTCAGGAAGAAGAATGCCAGGATGGGAATGATCACCACGTAAATGGCGTTGGTCGCTATGCTGAGAAGCTTTAGTCCATACTGCGGCAGCTCGGCGATCAGGCTGCTGGAACGCGCAGCCAGTTCGGCGCGGGCCTTTTCGACGATCTGCGCCTGTAGAGAATGGTCGTTTGGCAGCGGTTGCTGCCAGCTCTGCGCCATGGCGGGGAACTTCCGGGCGAGGGCCGTCGCCTCGTCCACCACCCGCGCGCCGATCTGAAATCCGAGCCCGGCCGCGATCCCCACCACGATCACGTACGCTAGTGCCAGTGCCGGCGTCCGCCTGCGGCGCCCCGGGAAAATCCGTGCCAGCAGGCTGACCAGCGGAGAAAGCAAGTAGGCGAACAGCAGGGCGAGGATGAAGACGAATAGCGCCGTGCGCGCCAGGTACACCACCCAGAGCAGCAGCAGCACGAGCGCCGCGGTCCACGTGGAACGTGCGGCGCGCTGGTCAAAGCCGAGCATATCGCGGATGAGCCTGGAGGATTATCCTATCACGCTTCTTTGGTGAGGCACGGTTCATCCCGTGAGCGCCCGCTTACAGTGCGTTTCCATTCCTCTACTGCGACCAATGGCCGGCTGCGCGACACAAGAGTTGCTTGGCCTCGTGCTACGCTCAAGACTCTTCCGCCCATGCCCGAGTTTGACGCCATTCTTTTCGATTTTGACGGCGTGCTGGCCGACACCGAGCCGGTTCACTGGGCATGCTGGGCCGAGGTGTTGAAACCATTCGGTGTCTCGCTCGAATGGGAATACTATCGCAACCACGGCATCGGCATCGACGACAAGGAGATGCTGCGCATGCTGGCCGGGCTCGCCCATCCGCCGCTCGACTGGCGCGTTCTGTTCGCCGAATACCCTAAGAAGAAGGAGCTGTTCCGCCGCCGTGTGCTCGCCCAGCCGCCCTTCGATCCGGCCCTCGATGCCTTTCTCGCAAACCTGCACCGCACTTACAAACTGGCGGTGGTGACGTCGAGCGCGCGCGGCGAAATCGATCCCCTGCTCGTCTGCGGTGGCTTGCGGCATCACTTCGATGCGCTCGTCGGCGCAGAGGATGTGACACGCTACAAGCCCGACCCGGAACCGTACCGCAAGGCGGCGGAACTGGTGGGCGCGCGCACGGCGCTGGTGGTGGAAGATTCCGCGGCCGGCCTTGCCAGCGGGCGCGCCGCCGGTTTCGCGGTGCTTGCCATCGCTGAGCCTTCGCAAGTGCCGACGCTGGTGGCCCGCCGCCTCACTAAGGGATGATTAGAGTTTAAGCTGCTGAGGTTGGTCGGGGCGAGTGGATTCGAACCACCGACCTCCTGGTCTTGAACAACAGCGGTCTTGCATGCTTTTGCAGCTCGTTGCTAATCCTCTATACAGTCCAGTTTTCTGCATTCGATCAATCACTTCCAGGGCTTCCGCTTTGCGCCGGCTTGCGGGGCGTTGCCGTCTCTCGTTGCAAGAAAACGGCAAAGTCGATCAACTGCTCCAAGAAAGTCTTGACATCTGATGTGCTGATGTAGTTAACTATAACAGCAGCTATGTGACGCCATGCCAGGCGGAAGTGTTCGCACGATTTCGCCGGCAGCAGCTATTTGGAAAACAGGGTGGATGAATGGATCGACAATCAGCCGATTTACCGCCAACTGCGGGATCGCGTCGTCGCGATGATCCTCGACGGGGTCCTCAAAGAAGGCGATGCGCTGCCATCCGTGCGCAGCGTGGCCGCCGATCTGCGCGTGAATCCACTTACGGTTCTGAAGGGATACCAGGAACTGGTCGACGAGCAACTGGTCGAGAAGAAGCGGGGTCTCGGCATGTTCGTCAAAAGCGGCGCGCGCGACCGGTTGCTGCAATTGGAACGCCGGAAGTTCCTGGCCGAACAATGGCCCAGAATACAGGCCGCAATTCAGCGCCTCGGGCTCACCCGGGAGGAACTGTTGGATGCTACGCCGCCGAGTGCCGCAGGCGCGTCGGATCCGCGAAGGGAGAAGCGCTGACCGTATGGCATGCATAGAAGCACGCGGGCTCCGCAAGGCATTTGGCGAAACGGTTGCGCTCGACGGTGTGAATCTGCGTCTCGAAGAGGGCCGCATCCTCGGTCTGATCGGTCCCAATGGCGCCGGCAAAACCACCGCGCTCAACGCGATTCTCGGCCTCGTTCCGTACGAAGGAGAACTGAAGGTTCTGGGACGCAATCCCTGGACCGAGCGCGATCGGCTTATGCGTGATGTCGCGTTCATCGCTGACATCGCCGTCCTGCCACGCTGGTTCCTGGTGTCGCAGGCGCTGGACTATGTGGCCGGCGTACATCCGCGATTCGACCGCGTGAAGGCGGAAGGCTTCCTCGAAAAGACTGCCGTGCGCCGCACCAGCAAGGTACGGGAATTGTCGAAGGGCATGCTGGCCCAACTGCACCTTGCGCTGGTTATGGCGATCGACGCGACGTTGCTCGTACTCGACGAGCCCACGCTCGGTCTTGACATCGCTTATCGCAAGAACTTTTACGATTCCCTGCTGAGCGACTACCTCGACCGCAGCCGCACCATCCTTCTGACCACGCACCACGTCGAAGAGATCCAGTACGTCATCACCGACCTGACGTTCATCAACGCAGGCCGGATCGCGCTCAGTTGCACCATGGACGAGTTCGACTCGCGCTATCGGGAACTCACGGTTAATCCCGGCCATCTTCAGGCCGCGCGCGAGCTCAGGCCGATTCACGAACGTCAGGTCTTCGGCCGCGACGTTCTCCTCTTCGACGGTGTGGACCCTGCCCTGCTCGCCGCCCATGGCGACGTGCGGACCCCAGGCATCGCAGACCTGTTCGTGGCCGTGATGGACCAATCCGCCGGCGAGGCAAGAGGAGCGGCTAAATGAATCCTCCATCAAACGTCGCGCCGGAGTCTCCGCTGGAGCCGCGCCCCAGCGTTCCCGCCGCCTCAGCGCGCACTCGACCGTTCTACTGGTCCCTGCGGCGCGAATTGTGGGAGAACCGTTTCCTCTACTTCGCGCCGCTCGTGGTTGCCGCCGTGGTTCTGATCGGATTCGCCGTCAACGTCATTCATTCGGCGGGCCGCGCGGGTACCCCGTTGGCACTCCACCTCCCCAACGATCCAACCCCAATCGAACAGCCTTATGCGATCGCCGCGGTTCTGCTCATCCTCTCGGGGTTGCTCACCGGCGGGTTCTACTGTCTCGACGCCCTGTACGGCGAGCGCCGCGACCGGAGCATCCTGTTCTGGAGATCGCTGCCCGTCTCCGACCTGACCGCCGTACTTTCGAAGGCGAGCGTCGCGCTCGTAGTTCTCCCGCTGGTCATCTTCGCCATTATCGTTGCCACACATCTCGCTATGCTTCTTCTGCACACGGCGGTGCTCCTCGCGAGCGGGGCCGGTCTGGCGGCGCTCCGGATTCACACGCCGCTGGTCGAGCTGTGGGTAGCGCTGCTTTATGGCTTGGCGGCTCTGGCACTCTGGCATGCACCGATATGCGGGTGGCTGCTGCTGGTCTCCGCCTGGGCCCGCCGCGCGGTATTCCTGTGGGCCTCGCTGCCGCTGCTTGCCATCTGCATTACCGAGAAGGTGGCCTTCAACGCGTCTCAGTTCGCTTTTTTTCTCGGGTATAGGTTCTCGGGTGGGCTCGCGCGAGCATTCGGAACCGCCAGGCCGTGTTGCGTCCCGCATCCGCTGGCGACTCTGACTCCGGGCAATCTACTGAGCACGCCCGGTCTGTGGATCGGGCTCGCAGTGGCAGCCATTTTCCTGGCCGCAGCGGCACGAATGCGCCGCTACCGCGGCCCGATCTGATTTACGTGGTTTTGATCCCAAGTCTCACAAAAGGAGAAACGAGTATGAGCACAGCGGCAATCATGCAGCCATTTGCGGAGCCCACTCCGATGAAGCGGATCCTGGTGGCGGCCTTGTTCGGACTGGCTATGGGTGGGCTTTGCGCAACCGGGGCGTTCTACGCCGGCATTCTGAAGTTCGCGCCGATCACTCTGGCGTGGGTTTTGCTGAATCGAACGGTCATGGGCGTCGCGATCGGCATCTCCGGGCTGAAACTGCACTGGGCCTGGAACGGCGTCGTCATCGGCCTGGTGGTCGGCTCGGTCTTTTCTTTTTACCTGTTCATGAACGTGCCGGAGCCGCTGCCTGCGATCAATGCGGTTGTTAACGGCCTCTACGGATTGATTATCGAGTTCTTCACGACGGTGGTCTGCAAACTGCCCTCACCCGGAGCGCCCCGGCCCCTGAGAGCCGCGTAGGCGCCGGCGATTGCGAAGTGGCAGGGAGAAGACGGAGATGAATCCCGATTACAACGGACACGGACGAGTCACAACGCACCCTGGTGCGGGCCAAGATGTCGGCACGCCCTTTGACGTAGAAGCGGCGCGCGCGGATTTCCCGATTCTGCACCGGCCGGTCCGCGGCCGTCCGCTGGTGTATCTGGACACTGCCGCCTCGGCGCAAAAGCCCGCCCAGGTGATGGATGCCGAGCGGTCGTTCTATGCCGAGGACTATGGGAACATCCATCGCGGGCTTTACTTCCTCAGCCAACGAGCCACCGAGTGCTATGATGCGGCGCGGCGCAAAGTCAAGGCGTTCCTCAACGCCCGGAACGACCACGAAATCGTCTTCACGCGCGGCGCGACCGAGGCGATCAACCTGGTGGCCGCCAGTTTCGGCGATGCTTTTTTGAAGGAAGGCGACGAGGTGCTGATCACCGGCCTCGAGCACCACTCCAATATCGTGCCCTGGCAGATTCTGCGCCGGAAGAAGGGCATCGTCCTGAAGGTCGCTCCTCTTAACGATCGCGGCGAGATACCCCTCGACGAATTCACCCGGCAATTGGGTCCACGCACCCGATTGGCGGCCTTTGCGCAGGTGTCGAACGCCCTGGGCACGATACTTCCCGTGGCGGAGATGATCCGAGCTGCGCATGCGGCCGGCGCGAAGGTCCTGATCGACGGGTCCCAGTCGGTTGCCCACATGGGAGCCGACGTGCAGACGCTCGATTGCGATTTCTTCGTGTTCTCCGGACACAAGCTCTACGGACCGACAGGTGTCGGCGTCCTTTACGGCAAGGAGGAGATGCTCGACGCCATGCCGCCGTACCAAGGCGGCGGCGACATGATCGCCAGCGTCACGTTCGACGAGACGACTTTCGCCCCGCTGCCGGCCAAGTTCGAGGCAGGAACCCCGGCTATTGCCCAAGCGGTCGCGTTGGGCGCCGCCATCGACTATGTGACCAGGCTCGGGCTTGATCGCATCCGTGCCCACGAGGACGAGCTCTTGCGCTATGCGCTCCGCCGGCTGTCCGCGGTCGAGCTGCTCTCCATTATCGGTACCGCGGTCAATCGGACTTCCGTCATTTCCTTCGCCATCGCCGGCGTTCACCCGCACGACATCGCGCACGTGCTCGATACCTCGGGCGTGGCGATTCGCGCCGGACACCACTGCGCACAACCGGTGATGGCGCGCTTCGGCGTTCCGGCAACCGCGCGCGCCTCGTTTGGGCTCTACAACACCCTCGGCGAGGTGGACGCCCTGGCAGAGGCGCTCGAAATGGTGGAGGCGCTGTTCATCCGATGACCAGCAATCCCGAAATTCGTGATCTCTACCCGGAGGTCATCCTCGATCACAGCCGGCACCCGCGCAACCGACGCACGATGGTCGGCTGCAGCCATGCCGGCCGCAGCGAGAACCCCTCGTGCGGCGACGAGGTCGTCGTGTTCCTCGACATCGATGATCGCGGAGTCATTGGCGAGATTGCTTTTGGAGGGCGGAGCTGCGCCATTGCGACGGCATCGGCTTCGCTGATGACAGAAGTGCTGCTGGGAAAGACGCCGGCCCAGGCGGAAGCTCTCTTCCGTCGCTTCCGCGCCATTGCGTGCGGCGGAGTGGATGTGCCGCTGGACGGGATGGAAGTGGAAGTCGGACGGCTCACCACCCTGGCGGGCTGGCGTGGTTATCCGGCGCGTGAGAAATGCGCCACCCTGGCTTGGCACACCATGTTGGTGGCGCTTCAAAATCCAAAGGAGCGGAAATGAACCTCGATCGGGCTGTCCTCGTCTTTGCGGGATCTATGATCCTGATCAGTTTGGCACTCTCTCGACTGTTTTCCCCGGCCTGGCTGTTCCTCACGGCTTGGGTTGGCGTCATGATGCTTCAGTCCGCCTTCACGCGGTTTTGCCCCGCGGCGCTGCTTTTCAAGAAGCTGGGCGTGAAGCCGGGCGGCGCATTCCGGTAAGAGGCACACCGGGGCAAGCACCACGTTGATCCGAGCATCGGGACCAAACGAGGTTTTCCTCGATGCGCGAAAAAGGGCATGAAAAAGGCAAGGTTGCCGCTCGACCAACGTACAGCTCGCCAACTTGCAGGAAACATGAGCCGAGCCCCTTCCGACCTCCTGGTGTCAGACCAGGGGGTCCGGCTCGGGAGACAGTCCGAACAGACAAAAAAGCGCCTTGCCGCGCTGGCTCTTGATCAAAAACGGGGGCAGACGCTAATCCCGGGATTGGTAAAACAATCTTGGGAGATAACGTTTTGACCGAATCCGCGATGATTTTGGGTCTGCCCGATCTCCAGATTACCGACATTCAGCCCAAAGGGGGAATGATGAGGATTTCGGCCCGGTATACCGGGGCGAAATCCTGTGCGCACTGCGGCGGCGTCCGATTGCGCAACAAAGGCTGGGTTC
>JBAVEN010000055.1:0-12631 GCA_049587755.1 Bryobacteraceae bacterium
CACAACTCCTGACCCCCACACTCCCTTCGCTCTATTTCTCTTACGTTGGAGAGAGCATGGACGAGGGCCTGCTGGGCACATTTCCCGACGGCTCAAAGGTCCTGCTCACCAATTCTACGTACCTCGCTTACTCATCTGACACGCCGAGCGTAGCCATTGTAGACGCGCAGGGCAATGTAACCGCGGTCGCGCCCGGCACCGCCAATGTCACCGTTGCGTATGGTAATGCTTCGATTGGCACCACGTCGGTTCAAGTCCCCGTGAACGTTCCGTATCCGGTGACAGTCAACCCGCCAACGATATCCTTATACCCGTCGCAGACTGCGCAGTTGTCGGCCACACTGGCCGTCGATCCGAGCCTGGAACAATCGGTGACCTGGTCGATCAGCCCCCAAGTGGGCAGCATTGACCAGACCGGCCTTTACACCGCGCCGTCTTCGCTCGCTTCCTGGCAAGGTGTCACTGTTACCGCCAGTGTGGCAGATCCGACGCAATCCGCCTCAGCGCAAGTCTGGATATTCCCGCCTGTGTCGATAAGCATCACTCCGTCAAGTGCAACCATGAGCGCAGCCCAGGCTCAATCCTTTACCGCCCCGGTTGCGAATGGTGGGTTCGATGCAACGTGGTCGGTCAGCCCGAACGGAATGGGAACGATCCAACCATTTCAGGGAACAGATCCGAATAATCCGTTCTTTGCCATTTCGGCCGCAACGTATTTCGCCCCGGCGCCTATCACATCCCCACAGACCGTAACGATTACCGCGACCAGTGTGTATGACAATAGCAAAACAGCATCGGCACAGATCACCCTCTTACCGTCGGTTGCCGTGTCAGTAAGTCCGGGCACAGCCAGTGTATATGCTTCCCAGTCGCAGCAGTTTGCCGCAACGGTAAACTACATCCCAAACGGGGCTGTCGTCTGGTCTCTCAGCCCGAACGTCGGGACGATCGATGCAACCGGCCTGTATACAGCACCCGCAGTCATCACCTATCAGCAGACGGTCAGCGTGATTGCGACTGGCCCCGATATCGGAGCGGGAACAAATGCCGGGACCGCCACAGTTACGCTGATGCCGCAGATCTCGGGCTCGATTACGGTGCCAGCCGGCGTGACGGTTGCTGTCGCTTCCAACTCGGAGTTCGACCTGTCCTGGACAGGCTCGACTGAGCCGGGCGGCAGCATTGCGGGTTACAACATTTTCCGCAACGGCGCGTGGGCCGGCTCCACGCCTGGTACCTCTTACGCCGACCTCGGCCTGATGGCAGGCACTTCCTACACGTACACTGTAGCGGCCTATGACGCGGGTGGAAGCACCTCCGTTCAATCCGCCGGCGTCAGCGCTTCCACGCTACCCGGCGGGGTTCCAAATTTGGTTGCCTACTATAACTTCAACGAAGGAGCGGGCACGGTTTTGCACGATTCTTCCGGGAACGGCAACAATAGCGCGATTACCGCGGCAACCTGGACCGCCTCGGGAAAATACGGGGGGGCTCTCGTGTTTGACGGCGCCAGCGGTTACGTCACCGTGTCTAACGCCAGTTCTCTGAATCTGAGTACAGGCATGACCTTGGAGGCATGGGTAAATCCGACCGCCATCAATAGCATGGGTGACGTGATTGTAAGGTACCAGGACGACTCGGACTTCTGCTTCGGCCTGTTTTCCGACACCATTGGGCCTGACAGCGTCGTATTCACCGCTGGCGTCGGCTACGACAATTGGATCTCCGGAGCCTCCATGCTCCCCTTTCCTCTAAATGCCTGGACCCACGTTGCAACGACTTACGACGGCGCCACGCAGCAGTTGTTTATCAACGGAGTTCAGGTGGCCAGTCAGCCATTGTCGGGCGCGATCGCTACCGGAGCGCAACCGCTGTACATCGGGGGTGACCCGGTTTACAGCTCGGACTTCAATGGGATTATCGATGAAGCGCGCATTTACAGTGTTGCGCTCAGCCAAGCGGAAATCCAGAATGACATGGCGGGGTCCGCCAATGTCAGCATCAGCCTGAACCCGGCGACTACGACGCTCAATCCCCTTCAAACTCAGCAGTTTACACCCACAATTACGGGCAGCAGTACTACCGGGGTCACCTGGTCGGTGGCGCTGGGGACGGGTGCGCCGGCGGGAGCGCAGCCGGGGGTGATAAGCCCAACCGGGCTGTACACACCTCCTTCGTCGGTTGCCGCTCAGTACACAGTGATCGTAACCGCCCAGAGCCAGGCTGACCCGACGAAGAGTGCTTCCGCGACTGTGACTCTTGTTCCGACACAGCCGGCCGAGGCGCCGACCTTCAGCCCGTCCGGCGGGACGTACACCGCTGCGCAGACAGTGACGCTGAACAGTACCACATCCGGCGCAACCATCCGCTATACGCTGGATGGCAGCACACCCAGCGAGACGGCGGGGACGGTTTACATAGCGCCGTTCACGATCAGCGGTACAACCACGGTGAAGGCGATGGCGTATGCCAGTGGGCTGACCGACAGTTCGGTGGCGACCGCCATCTACACGATTCTGACCGCGGCGCCGACCTTCAGCCCGTCCGGGGGGACGTACACCACCGCGCAGACGGTGACACTGAGCAGCAACACATCTGGCGCGACCATCCACTATACGCTCGATGGCAGCACGCCCAGCGAGACGGCGGGGACGGTCTATACAGCGCCGTTCACGATCAGCGGCTCGACCACGGTGAAGGCGATGGCGTATGCTACTGGGCTGACGGACAGCTCGGTGGCGACCGCCATCTACACCATCGACTGACAGACCTGCACTTTGGTTCGCCGATACCTTTCGGCGCTGAGCCCAGTCGAGCGGCGTGGCAGTGGGATGAAGGAGCCGGATGTTCCTGGCAGCGAGAACGGCGGACACCCAGTCGGGGCGCTGACCTGCTGCCCGGCAAGTGGCTGGCGGATGGCACGCCACTGTCTCCTTCTCCTGACATTTCCGCTGCCGCCCGCCCGGCGATGCTAATTTCCTACGCAGCCTTGCCGAAAGGACACTGTGTTCCCGTACGCCGCGAACCAAACGCATGTCTCTCGCGTCCCAGCCTTTGTCCAGCCTAATGCCTCTCGTTGGCAATCTGGGGCACCTGGCAACGTCGGACAGCAAGAGTCCTCCAAGCCCGCAAAATGGACGTCGCTTTAAGGACCATATCTCGGCAGATAGTCCGCATTATCGTACACCAACTCGCTCCGGCGACCCGGCGATCCGGCCGCCAGATAGGGGCAGATAGGGGCAGATATCAGGTTTTGGCACAAAACCCGGCCTGAGACAGGCTGAGGCGGGTGCCCCTGACTACCCGCTGAC
Organism: Bryobacteraceae bacterium; assembly: GCA_049587755.1. GTDB lineage: Bacteria > Acidobacteriota > Terriglobia > Bryobacterales > Bryobacteraceae > Bog-375. The sequence goes on from JBAVEN010000055.1 coordinate 3,312, forward strand.
TAGGCCGAAATCGTCGCCAAACCGGCACCGGTGTCGCAAAAGCGCCGCCTATTTCGTCAAACCGAACCGGAAACCGTCGCGAGAAACGCACGGAGAATGAAAAAACCATACGGAAAACCGTCCGAAGAACCGTTAAAACGCCCGATAAACGTCGAAAGCACCGTTGAAGCGTCGAATCACCGGAGGTATTTCCGTATGGTTGGCCTAACGCCGCCCGGTGCGCCCGGCTCGCCCGGGGAGCGAGGATGAAAGAAAAAGCCGCCGAGGTGCAACCCCGGCGGCCCCAAAGGGGTCGACTCGCTGGCCTTCAGCCGTTCACCGAGTAACGGCGCTCTTGGCCCGCAGCCTGCGTGGACGCGACCGCCAGTCCCATCTTCTGGCCCAAAAGCGCCCGCAAGGAACCCACGAACCGAGTGTGCCTGCCAACCCGTGGCTTTTCGCAGTTCCTTCAGCGAGGCGCCGCCGGAGCGCCTCAGCAGGCCGAGAACCTTGGCCGTCTTGGTGCCCGGGCGGGCGACGGTGGCCTTTCTGGGCGACTTGGCGGACGTCGCGCTGGTGTTGGCCTTCTTCGCCGGGCTGGCCTTGTGGCCCGACCTGGCCCGGATCGGGGCAACGTGGGCCCGGTGTGCCGCGACACGTGGCCTTCGGGTGGGCTTTGGCTCACTGACGTCGTCTCCTGAACAGCGGTGGGCATCATCGCAAGAGCAAGGAGGCTCGGCCCCTGAGCGCAAAGACGGTCCGCAACGCCGCCGGTCTGGTTTCGAACGCATTCGCGCGGGCGGAGAAGTGGGGGCTGGGCGCAGCAGACGCTGGTCTTCGGAACGGCAAGCGGGCCATGGTGGATGGCAACGTTCCTGGAATTCGCTGCCGCTACGGGCGCGCGGCGCGGTGAGATTCTGGCGCTGCGCTGGTCGGATATTCGGGAATGGCAAATCGGAGTTGCGGTTTCTTCGTTCCTCAGAAACTGCGAGCGCGGGCGTGGCGAGTTGAACGTGGTTGCTGCGCGATCCAAGCATAGAGGGCCTGCCGCGTGATCCGCAGTCTATTCTCCACCAGGATGCTAGGGATCTTGCCCGACTGAACCATTTCGTAAGTCTTTGTTCGGCTGAAGCCAATCAGTTTCGCAACTTGATGGACGCTGAAAAGCAAAGGTTCAACCGAGCCGCTATGGTTGCGCATGTGCCTCCGGTCGGATGCTTGCAAATACTCATCGAGGGGCGTCCGATGTCGCCCAAGATAGCGGATGCATTAGAGTCTACCTGAGCCCGAGTTCTCACTCAGCCAAAAGTGTCCGCTGGCGTCCGCTGGCGTCCCTGTAGTGTACAGTACTCTACTACCGACTCGCCATATGCAGCCGTCTTCCGCAATCTCTTACCGATTTTGCGACCTGGTTTTCCGGCTTGCATGCCGGCAGTACACGGCAGCGCGCGCTTTGCGGAGTTACTCTTGCCGCCCAGGGACGCTGCGCGCGGATTTTGCGATGGCCGCCGATGTAACGGTCAGCCGAGCAACGTTGGAGTCGGTTTGTGAACAAAATCGTGTCGGCGATACGGGCAACGTCCGCGGAGTCGAGATTTTGCGCGACCGATGCTTTCGGGAGTGAGTGCCGCCCTATCAATCAACTGAAACGTTCCTACCAAAACCGCGCCATAACCTAACGGGTCTCAGCCCGCGACCCCACAAGACTCTTTCGCGGACCCGTCGTCTGAGCGCATCTTTGGGATGTGAGTTGTGATGAAACGCAATCTGCTGACGTTACAAGAAAGCCTGTCGGACGAACTCGTGAGGACTCTCGAAATCCAGCGCTGGCCGATTGACCGGTTGATTCCGAGCAGCACCAATCGGAGCGGACCGCCGGCTCCTGCTCAGGGAATGGACAAAGAAAAGCCGCCGAGGCAGAACCCCGGCGGCCGGAAGGAACCGACTCGTTGGGCTTCAGCCTTTGACCGCGTAGCGCCGCTCTTCGTCCTCGGCTTTGGTGGAGGTGACCGTCAGCCCCATCTTCTTGCCCAGGGCGCCGGACAGGAACCCGCGGACCGAGTGTGCCTGCCAGCCGGTGGCTTTCCTGAGTTCTTTCAGGGTGGCGCCGCCGGAGCGCCTGAGCAGGTCCAGGACCTTGGCGGTTTTGCTGCCTGGGCGGGCGCTGGCTGCCTTCTTGGCCGACTTGGCCGACGTCGCGCCTGCGTTGGCCTTCTTCGCCGGGCTGGCCTTGTGGCCCGACCTGGCCCTGGCCGGCGCAACGTGCGCCCTGTGTGCCGCGACACGCGGCTTTTGGGTGGGCTTTGGCGCCTCAGCCAGGGCACTGGCCTCGGTGTGGGCGGTTTCTGCTGGACTGCCGTTCATGGTGCGTTCTCCTTGGGCGGTGATTACCGCGATCCCATGGATCACTCCGCTGCGCCCGCTTTGCAAGCTAATTCCGAGGGGAATCCACCTTGGCGAAGGATCGGCGATGGCGGTGAATTCGGCCTCCAGATAGGGGCAGATGGGGGCAGATGTTAGGCCACGGCGCAAAGTTCGGCCGCAAGAAGGAACAGGCAATTGTCGCGTTGCTCACTCACCGAAACGTGGAGGAGGCGGCCCGCGCGGTGGGGATCTGTGCCAACACACTGCTGCGGTGGATGAAAGAACCCGAGTTCGAAGCCGCGTACTGGGAGGCATGTCGCTCGGCCTTTTCGCAATCGATCGGGCGCCTGGAACAGGCATCGAGTGCTGCCGTGACGACGGTGTTGAAGATCATGGTGGACGCGAATGTGTCGGCAGCAAATCGCTTGCGGGCCGCCGAGATTGTCCTGGGCCAGGGGGTCAAGGTCATTGAGATTGCCGACATCGTGGCGCGGGTGGCGGAGTTGGAGCGGGCGGTGGACTCGGCCAAAAGGCTGCGCAAGCGTTCCGCGATTGTGACCTTGCCGAGCACCAAGGCTCTGCCCAGCCCGGAGACAAACGGTGGCGGAGATAACGGCGAGTAACACCGTGGCACGGAAGGCACAGGCAAGCGCGGATGGCTTGGCAGATTCGCCGAGCGCCCGCATCTCCGTGCCGGAGATCGCGCGGCGATTGAACCTCGGTCGCCTGGCGGTCTACTCGATGCTGCAGCAGGGGATCATTCCCGGCATCCGCTTGGGCCGCCGGTGGATCGTCACCCGGCATGCCTACCTGGCCTGGGAGCGCAAGTGCGGCCTTCGCGCAGCGACTGGACTTCGCCGCCCACCAGAGGTAGTGGTGTTGAACTGATGCCGGTCTTCAAACGCAAGTACCGATCGGGGAAAACGGTGTGGCGATACCTGTTCAGCGCGCCGGGTTCCACCGCCCAGGACCGCCGGTTGGTGGCGGAGGTCGGCTTTGCCAGTAAACAAGAAGCGATTGACGCCGAGGCGAAGCGCCGCACCGAGGAACTGCAGAAGTACGAGTTGGCTAAGGCCGGCGCCAGCGCGGTTGCCGCGGCGCTGCCCACCACACTTGCGATGTTGTTCCAGGAGTTCTTTCGCCAGCATGCGGAGGAGAAACTGGCTCCCAAGACCATCGAGCGCTACCGTGAGCTGGCAGCCAATCTCGCGCCGGAGTTGCTGGCCATGCCGCTGGGCGAAATTACCCCGCTCCATCTCAATCGCGAATGGAACCGGCTCCTGAAAAGTGGTGGACATCAACGCAAGACCAAACAGGCTCGGCCGTTGAGCGCGAAGACCGTCCGGAACGTTGCCGGTCTGGTGTCCAGCGCGTTCGCACGGGCGGAGAGGTGGGGGCTGGTCACCAGCAACCCGGTCACGCACAGCGAACCGCCGGTGCCGAAGAAGCACAGGGGCATAGCGCTTACCCCGGCGCAGCAGGCTCTGGTTTTCGCGTCGGCAACCGGGCCGTGGTGCCTGGCCACGTTCCTGGAATTCGCTGCCGCCACCGGCGCGCGGCGCGGCGAGGTCCTGGCGCTGCGCTGGTCGGATATTCAGGAAGGGCGCGCCATCATCACGCGATCGCTCACGCAGACAAGGCAGGTGCTGGAATTCAAAGGCACGAAAACGGAGATGCCACGAGACGTGAAGGTGCCGGCGTCGGCACTGGCCGCTCTGGACGCGCATCGGAAGCGCCAAGATGAATTCCGCCAGCAGTTCGGGCCTGAATACCGGGCGGACCTGGACTTGATCTTCGCCAACACGGACGGAACGCCGCTCCGGCCGAATTCGCTGTCGTCGGTGGTTTCGCTGTTGTTCCGCAGGCTGGGCCTTCCCAAAGGCGCGAGCCTGCACTCCTTGCGCCATAGCCACGGGTCGCACCTGCTGGCCAATGGCGTGCCGCTGCCGGTAGTGTCGGAGCGTCTGGGGCACTCTTCGGTGCGGACGACGGCGGAGGTCTACGCGCACGCGATTCGCGGCCAGGACGATGAGGCAGCCCTGCGGTGGGACGAGTTCCAGCGCCGTGGAACCGGGGATCGCCTAGAAAGAAAACTCCAGTAACGATCAGCGTCTGACGCGAGCCTTCAGGAATTCATCCCTCCCCGTGGCACTCGTCGACGTGCCTGAAGCGGCGATTCACCGATCACAAGCGCGTTTCTGGGTACTAATCCAAATTCACTGCTGGACATGGCTCGTCCGCGATGAGTACATTGGGGTTGAGGCGTCTTATGGCGCAAACTAACAGCGGCATCGGCAATGTCACGACAAATACGAATCTCGTCGAAATGGCAATGGCGTATTCCCGCAGCCGCGTGCTTTGCGCGGCTGCACGTCTCGGTGTTGCCGATGCACTTGGAGACGAGGTGCGTAGTGTTGGCTTCCTGGCCGAAAAGTGTCAAGCAGATGCCAACGCGCTGTACCGCCTGCTTCGCGCTCTGGCCAGCATCGGCGTGACGGAGGAGACGACGCCCGAACACTTTTGGCTGACTCCTTTTGGCAAGCCGCTGCGGAAGGATGTGCCTCAGTCCGTCTGGTCAGCCGTCATCTTTTGGGCAGATCTGCTAGCCGACGACTGGTCCCAGCTTACCGACTGTGTTCGTACTGGCAAGCCGGCCTCTCAGGTCCGCGATCCGCAAATACCTTCCCGGTGGTCGCAGGATACCGAAGCTGTTTCTATTTTTCGCGCGGTGATGGGAACGGCTCCGGCAGAAGATTACGCGCCCATCGCTGACGCGTGGGATTTTTCCCGCGCCAAGGTGACCGCCGACCTCGGCGGCGGCGGTGGGTCGCTCATTCTTGCAGTGCTTAGACTCAACCCGCATTTGCGAGGCATGCTTGTGGACTTCGAATCCAGCGTGGATGCAGCCAAAGCTCGCTTCGCGGAGGAAGATCCTTCCTCCCGATGCGAACTGATTGCCGCAGATCTGACGCAATCGGTCCCGGCGGGCGCCGATGTATACATGCTCAAACATGTACTGCACGGGCGTCAGGACGGGGATGCTGTTACTATTCTCAAGAACTGCCGCGCGGTAATTCCGCGGAACGGCAGTTTGTTGATCGTTGAATTCATCCTTCCTCTGCTTGTCTCGCATGCAGATCCACAACTGGAAGGCCACCTAATGAGCGACCTCAACATGCTTGCTGTCACCGGCGGTAGAGAGCGTAGCGAGCGCGAATGGAGGACGCTTCTCGACGCAGCGGGCTTCATCCTGACCCGGGTATACCCGGTTGGAGGCGATACCCTGATGGTTCGGAACGTCGGGATACTCGAAGCAACACCAGCTTAGGGACAATCGAGATCAGCTCCGAGCATTCGCCACAAGCGCGTTTCCCGGTACCCATCCAAAAAGAACTGAAGATTACTTCCGTATCGCCCGCTAGGGCATCAAATCTTCATGCCCTGGATTTCAGTCCTGGTCTCCAAATGCTCTCAGATGAGTAATCGCGGCTGTCCGTTGGGTGGGTCCTTTCTGTCGTGCTCATGGTCAGGGAACGGTCGTCTTCTCTTCTGGGCCTCTCGGGCCCTCCTCAAGCCGAGCCGCTTGTGTCATCAGATAATTCCGTTCCGGAATGCTCGTCGTCCGGCCGGCTGCGGTCCGGTAGTGCTTGATGGCGTTTTCACGATCGCCAAGCATTTCGAGCAAGTGTGCGCGAACCGCGTCAAGACGGTGATGCTCGGAGAACCGTGCGTCGCTATCGAGTGTCTTGAGCAGTTCGAGCCCTCTCGCTGGGCCGTGTACCATTGCGGTCGCAATCGCATGGTTGAGCGTCGCCATGGGGCTGGGAGACACGCGTTTCAGCAACTCATACAGCGACAGGATCTGCGGCCAATCCGTGTCTTCCGCTCGCGCCGCCTCGTCATGAATCGCGGCCACCGCCGCCTGTAGCTGGTATAGGCCCACCGATCCTTTCGATAGCGCCGCAGTTAGGAGCACGGTTCCTTCGGCGATCTCGGCCCGGTCCCACAAAGTTCGGTCCTGTTTGTTCATCGGGATCAATTCCTCGTCAGGCCCTGTCCGCGCTGCGCGGCGAGCGTCGGTCAGCAACATGAGCGCCAGCAGGCCTGCAACCTCCGAATCGTCGGGAAGCAGCGCTTTCGCGCAGCGAGTCAACCGGACCGCTTCACGCGCCAAATCGAGTCGTTGGAAGCGCGCCCCGCTGCTGCTGGCGTAACCTTCATTGAAGATCAGGTAGAGCGCATGCAGAACCGCCGGCAGCCGTTCGGCGCGCTCCTGCCAAGAAAGCAAACGGAATGGCACGCCCGAAGCCTTAATGCTTTGCTTCGCGCGGCTGATCCGCTGCGCCATGGTGGCTTCCGGAACCAGGAATGCATTGGCAATCTCCGCCGTCGTCAAGCCGCCCACGGCCCGCAGCGTCAGGGCGATTGCCGAGGACGAAGTGAGCGCGGGGTGGCAGCACAGAAACAGCAGAATCAGCGTGTCGTCCGGGTCCATGTCCATGTCACACTCGATATCGCCGGCCGCAGTCGCAGTCTCCACATCCCTCGCGGCCGCGCTTTCCCTCTGACGGCGGGCAATCTCGCTGCGTACTTGGTCGGTCATGCGGCGGGATGCCACCTGTATCAGCCAGCCGCGCGGATTCTCGGGAACACCCTCCCGCGGCCATTGCGTGAACGCCGCTAACATGGCCTCCTGCACGGCGTCCTCGGCCGACGCGAAGTCGCGAAAACGCCGGGCCACCACGCCGAGCGCCTGCGGCGCAAGTTCCCGCAGCAGGCGCTCGGAAGTGGTGTCCCATGGCTTTGTCATCGCCGCTCTCGCTACATCATTTCCGGCGGCGGCCCGCTCATCACCGGGCGCACTTCAATCGGCATGTTCAACGGCGCTCCGCCAGGTCCCGGCGCTGCCGAAGCTTGGGCTGCGATCGCATACGCCCGCTCCGGCGCCTCCACATCGACGATCCAGAAGCCGGCGAGAAACTCCTTGGATTCGGGGAACACGCCGTCCGTAATGGGAGTGCCATCCTTGCTGGCCCGCACCAGCTTGGCCTGATCGGGAAATGACAACCCCTCCGCGGAGACCAGTTCGCCGGACTCGTGAAGGTCCTGGTTCAGCTTTTTCATGAATGCGATGTGCGCCCGTAAGTCTCCCCTCGGCCAGTTGGGGACCCCTTGCTCTGCCCTCATCGTGTTCATCATGAGAATGTATTTCATTCTCTCTCTCCTGTGGGACTGGCGAACCGCCGCACCTCAATCGGCATGTTGGTAGGAAATCCTCCGGGCCCGGGCGCCGCCGAAATCCGTCCCGCGATGGCGTGAGCGCGTTCCGGAGTCGCTACGTCCACGATCCAGTAGCCCAGCAGAAACTCCTTCGACTCGGGGAAGATTCCGTCCGTGACCGGCAGCCCGCTTCTCTCCCCGCGCACGACCTTGGCCTCAACCGGTTCGGCCAGGCCCTGCGTCGCCACGAACTCCCCGGACTCGGTCAGCTCCTTCGTTATGGTCCTGAGGACCGCAAAATGCGCGTCAATATCCTTTGCCGCCCAGGCGTGATACCCGTCAACGCCCGCTTTCGTGCCCGACATCAACAAAATGTATTTCATTTCGTTGGCTCCTTTCATATCCTAGTCGGAACCGCCGCGGCGTTCTCTACATCCCTCGGAAAGTATTTTTTCAAACCAACAAATCGGCCCCACCCTGTCGATTTCGCGCGCCCGGAACCGACCTACGAGTGGAGGTTGGGAAATGATGGCCGAAGACGTGGTGGTTGACGTTAGCCAGGATTGGGTGCTTGCCTGCCATGTGCAGCAGCGGTTTATGCAGGGTCCCGGCCGGAACGCCGACGCCCTGGACTGCGGTGGGCGGTGCCGCCAGGTTCGGGCCCTCGGCGGCGATTGCTACGATTTCATTACCCTCACCGATGACCGCCTGGCGTTGGTCGTTGGCGATGCCTCCGGCAAAGGTCTCGCCGCGGCGCTCATGATGGCCAGTGTCCAGTCCTCGCTTCGGACAGCCGCCTTGTTCACGGCAAACGACTTGGCCGGATTACTCAAGATCGTGAATGTCCAGGCGTACAATTCGTCGGCTGCGGACCGTTATGCGACGTTGTTCTATGGCGTCTTCGACAGGGCGGCGCGGACGCTGCGGTACGTCAACGCCGGACATAATCCGCCGTTTGTTCTTCGCGATGACGGCTCGGTCCATTGGCTCGAACCGAGCGGAGCCCCTGTTGGAATGTTCCCCGATTCGGGCTATGAGGAGAGCGGCCTCCGGCTGAATCCTGGCGATCTGGTCATCGCCTACACAGATGGAGTCGCGGAAGCGACCAATCCCGAGGGGGACGAATGGGGCGTGCAGGGCCTCTTGAGAGCGGCCGCCGCCTGGGCGCCGCGGCGCCCGGCATCCGTTCAAGACTTGGTTCAGTGGATCTTCAACTCCATGGACGACTTCTGCAGGGGTTACCAGAACGATGACGCGACCGTGGCGGTCCTGCGCGTGGTCTGAATGTGCCCATGTTAAGAACCGCGTTCGGCTCTTTGCGTGTATCGTCGGTGAACCGGAGGCAGCCAGCTCAAATTCCGCTCCGTCGGCAAGCTGCGAGTGATTTGGCATCGCTTACCGCGATCAGTACGGGCAAGTCGGCATCGCGTCGCTAAATTCGCTGATGCGCCGTGATCCAACTCGAAGTGATTCTACCGGTCCAACGGTGAGGAGCCGCTGGTCGCTCGGTTTGGTGCTCGCACCGTGGTTACGTCACACTCAGAAAGAGGATGATCGCGGTGCCCGGAATATGAACGTAAGCGTTGCGCTGGATTGGCAGTGACCTTACCGGCGTTCTTCTGGTGCCTTGCGGCTCTTGATCAAAAACGGGGGCAGACGCTAATCCCGGGATTGGTAAAACAATCTTGGGAGATAACGTTTTGACCGAATCCGCGATGATTTTGGGTCTGCCCGATCTCCAGATTACCGACATTCAG
>JBAVEN010000056.1:0-56823 GCA_049587755.1 Bryobacteraceae bacterium
GTTTCATCTTAACCAACGAGCCAACTGTCGGGAAGCCCAACCGATGTCGCGGATGTCCTGATAACGTTTGTCGCAGATGTCTTGATCACGTACAGGCAAGACCGCCGGCGCTACAGTGGCGCTCACGGAAATGTAGAAACTCCAGAGCACGGCTGAAGCCGTGTCGTGCCCGCTCTCGAAAATGGCCCGCCAGTTGGCCGCGAGAGGCGGATTGGCAATCCGCCGCAGGTTGCCTGGCGGCCAACCTGCTCCACACGTGCCATTTTCATGCGTTCGGGTGAGGCTTGCCTCATGACGCGACTGATACAAGACGGCGCGATTCGGTGGCCAGGGCGAAACACCGCCGGATGCTCGGGAATTTAGAAACTCGATGGGCAGGTTGAAACCAGCCCTGGCCGCCATTCGTGGCGAGGTCCCCAACAGCAGAGAGCTGCGCGCATCGAAAATGTCGCGACGAATCTCGACACCTCAGGCAGGACTGTCCGCGCCCGCCTGCAGACAGAACAGCGAGAAATGCGGGCCAGGGAATGCAGATGTCACGATTGCGGAGAAATCGGATTGTAATTTTCCGGCTCACGCAGGCTGAGTACGACCGCCTGAAGCTCGCGTGCGCCGTGGCCGGGGCGCGCACGCTCTCCGACTACACGCGCTCGGAGCTATTCGATGCCAGCGAGACCGGCTCGCAAGGCTTGACCAATCTGGAAAGGTTTCGCGCGATCGACGAAAAGCTCAGCGATCTGAAAGCAATGGTCAACCGCGTTTCCGAACGGGTGGCGCCGGAAGCGCCGCGAATCGAAGATGCCGCACCGGACCGGTGAAAAGAGGCGGCATTTGGGTTGGCTTGGCCTGATGACCGCAGCGTGGCTCCCTTTGGCGGCGGCGTGCGCACAAACCATTCCCCCCGTGCCACCGCCGGAGGGACACACGCAGTCCGCCGCCGAAAACGCCAGGCCCGGCCAGGGTTCAGCGTACGTCCCCATGGATAGTTGGATCTACGACGCTCTGGACCGGCTGGCCACGCTCGGCCTCATTCCCTCGCAAATTACCGGCCTGCGCCCCTGGACCCGCGCGGAATGCCGGCGCCAGGCTCTCGAGGCTGAGGAGCAGCTCCGGAAATCGCTGGGCGAGTACGCTTCTCACCCGGCGATCGATGACTTGTCCGAACTCGGGGTGGAAGCCACCGATCTCGTTTCCGCCCTCCGCAGCGAGTTGGACTCGGCCGGCCCTGCCGGATCTTCCATCACCGTTCAGTCCGTCTACACGCGCAATGGGGTGATTGCCGGGCCGGCGCTCAACGACAGCTTCCACTTCGGGCAGACGTGGACCGGAGACAATGGCCGCCCCTTCGGGCGCGGTTGGAATTCCTATACCGGCTTCACCGCCAGCGCCGAATCGGGCAGATTCTTCGCTTACGTGAACGGGGAATACCAACGCGCGCCGGGACGCGACCCGTATACGCTCGCGGTCCGGCAGGCCATTTCCACGATGGACAGCGTTCCCCTCCAAGCCGCCGAGGCACAATCCGATACCAGTCGCTTTCGCACCATCGAAGCCTACGCCGGGTTCCGCGTAGGGGACCTGGAGTTCTCGATTGGGAAGCAGGCTCTCTGGTGGGGCCCGACTTACGATGCGCCGCTATCGTTTTCCAATAATGCCGAGCCGACGAAGAACCTGCGGGTCTCGACGGTGCACCCCCTGCGCCTGAGATTCCTGGGAGAAGTCCGCGCCGAGTTTATCATCGGCAAGCTCGGCGGGCAGCAGTATACCTGGCGCCCCTGGTTCAACGCGCAGAAGCTGTCTTTCAAGCTCACCGACAATCTCGAGATGGGCTTCACCCGCTGGTCCATATTCTGGGGCGTGGGCCATCCGATGACGCTGGGCAGCTTCATCGACAATTTCATCTCAATCAGCAGCCCTCCCGGTGCCGCCGGCGTTGGCGCCAACGACCCCGGCGACCGCAAGGGCGGATTCGATTTCCGCTATCGGATCCCCGGCCTGCGCAACTGGCTGACACTCTACAGCGACTCTTATTGCGACGACGACCCTTCGCCCCTGGCTTCGCCGCGCCGCTCCGCGATCAACCCGGGAATCTACCTGACGCGCGTGCCGGGAATCGCACATCTGGATTTTCGCGTGGAGGCGCCCTCCACTACGCTGCTGGGGCTCGACAACGCGATCAACTACGACAACGATCAGTACCTCAGCGGCAACACCAACTACGGCAACCTCGTGGGCAGTTGGGTGGGCCGCGATGGGCGAGCGGAAGAGGCTTGGGCCACGTACCGGTTTTCGCCGCGGAACAAAATCGAGCTGGGTTTTCGCCAGTTGAAGGGCAGCGCGAAGCTGATCCCCGGCGGCACCACTCAGTCGGATGGCTCGCTCGAAAGCTCGCATGTGTTGTCGCGCGAGTGGTCTGCCGATCTCTTTGTGCAGTACGAGAAGTTTTACGTTCCGCTCCTCGGCCCGCGCCGCAACAACCTCAGCGGCTGGCTGCAACTGACCTGGGAGCCGAACGTGCGGTTTTCACGAAAGGGAACTGAGCAGAAGTGACGCAACGAATCGCGATCTTGACGTGGCGCGCGCGCCGGCGGGACAAACAGTCTCCGCCTGCCGGCGGGCTGTTGCCGGGCGTTCTTCCACGGGGCCACGCCGGCCTGGCGCTTTTTTCCCTCGCCCTCGCGCTGGCGTTCGCCGGCCCTGCATCCGCCCAAGATACAGGCTCCGCCCAGAACAGTGGAACTGGCCAGGGCACGGGCGGCTCCCAGGCGCCCGGCGTCACGCCCGCGCAGGACAACCAGTGCACCGGCCCGCTCGCCTCTTTGCTCCCCGAGTGCCAGGCCACCAGCACTCCCTCGATTGACGTTCCCGCACTTTCGCGCGCGGTGCGAGGTGCCCGGTCCACCCGCATGACAGCCACTCCCACCATGCGCTCCGGTTCGGCCGGCGGCCCAGCCGAAGGCAGCCAGCCTGCTCCCGAGGCGCCGCGTACGGAGGCTCCGAGAGTCGAAGCGCCCACCGACTTCCAGCGCTTCGTCGCCTCCTCTGTCGGCAAGGTCCTGCCCATCTTCGGCGCCGACCTCTTCTACCGGGTGCCCTCCACATTTGCGCCGCTCGATGGCGTCCCGGTGACAGCCGACTACGTTGTCGGCCCCGGCGACGAGGTTCTGCTCCGCCTCTGGGGCCAGGTGGATTTTGATCTCGATCTCACGGTGGACCGCGCCGGCGCCATCTTCGTTCCCCAGGCGGGTAACATCAATGTTGCCGGCCTGCAGTTCCAGCAGCTCCCCGGCTACCTCCGCGCGCAGCTCGGGCGCGTCTTCCGCAATTTCGATCTCAACGTCAACCTGGGCCAGTTGCGCTCCATCCAGATCTTTGTGGTGGGCCAGGTGCGCCGGCCGGGCAGCTACACGGTGAGCTCGCTCAGCACCCTGGTCAACGCCTTGTTCGCTTCCGGCGGCCCTTCGAGCCAGGGCTCGATGCGCCACATTCAGCTCAAGCGCGGAACCGCTGTGACCACCGAGTTCGATCTTTATGACCTGCTGCTCGATGGCGACAAGTCCAAAGACGCGCGGCTGCTGCCCGGTGACGTCGTCTTCGTTCCACCGGCCGGTCCGTTGGCCGCCGTCGCCGGCAGCGTCCGGACGCCGGCCGTCTACGAGTTGAACGGCGAACACAAAGTCGCTGACCTGATTCGGATGGCGGGCGGCCTCACCGCGGTTGCGGACGTGCAGCGCGCCACCCTGGAACGGATTCACCAGAACGCATCGCGAGAGATGATCGAGTTCAAGCTCGATGCAGCGGGCGCGGCTACCGGCATCGGCAATGGCGACGTTGTCTCGGTGTCCACCGTCCTGCCGCGCTTCGCCAACGCCGTCACCCTGCGCGGCAACGTGGCCAGTCCGGGCCGCTTCGCATGGCACACCGGTATGCGTTTGCGCGAGGTGATCCCCGACAAGGAATCGCTGATCACCCGCGACTACTGGAACAAGCACAACGTGCTGGGGTTCGTGCCGCCCGACGAAACAGTGCCGGGAGACCCCCCCATGGAGTCCCGCCACGTGCTGGACGGCACCGATATCGCCGCGTTTGTTCCCGAGATCAACTGGACCTACGCCGTTATCGAGCGCCAGAACGCACGCGACTTGAAGACCCAACTGGTCGCCTTCAATCTCGGTAAGCTGGTGCTCGACGGCGACGAGACGCAGAACCTGGAGTTGCTTCCCGGGGACGTGGTGACGGTCTTTTCGCAAAACGATATCCACGTCGCCGTCGCACAGCAGAATCCGAAAGCCCGCCTCGAGGGCGAATTCCGAACAGCCGGGATTTATGACGTCCGCCCGGGCGAGACCCTGGGAACCCTGATCGAGCGCGCGGGAGGCCTCACCCCGCAGGCTTACCTTTACGGCGCCGAGTTCACGCGGGAATCGACGCGTATCGATCAGCAACGCCGCATCGACCAGTTTGCCGACGAGTTGGAACGGAATCTCGACCAGTCGGCTTCCAGGGAGATCGGCCGCGCCGGCACACAGGAGGACGCCTTCGCCGCTACCGCCAGCATCCAGAACACCCGGCAGCTCATCACCAGAATGCGCAGGCTCAAGGCCACTGGCCGCATCGTGCTCGATCTGCAGCCCGGCTCCAACGACCTGAGCAAATTGATGAGCCTGCAACTCGAGGACGGCGACAAGCTGGTAGTCCCGGCGCGTCCGGCCACCGTCAATGTGTTCGGCGCCGTCTACAACCAGAACTCATTCCTTTACGATCCGGCTCAGCGCGTGGAGGACTACCTCCGCCAAGCCGGCGGCCCGACCCGCACGGCCGACAAAGGCCACATGTTTATCATCCGGGCCGACGGATCTGTGCTGCCAAGGCAGGGTTCGAGCCCCTTCCGCAAAGCATTCGAGTCCGCCCGGCTGAATCCCGGCGATTCGGTAGTGATGCCGGAACAGATTTTCAAGCCCGGCGCCCTTCGCGGGCTGCGCGATTGGACGCAGGTCTTTTCGCAACTGGCGATGGGCGCCGCTGTCGTCAATGTGCTTAAGTAACGTGCGCGGGCCCGTGCCGGCCCAACGCCAACAACGATTCATCGGAAGAGAATCAACGTGCCAACGGAGACAATTCTGAACCCGCCGCAGGATGCCAGCCCTGCGCAACCGAGACACGGGGACGAAGCGCCGGCCGATCCCGGCCTACTGGATCTCCTTCTCGCCCTCGCCGAGCGGAAACGGTTCATCCTGGCGATGGCCTGTGCCGGCGCCCTGGTCATGACCGCAGTTGCCTTCCTTCTGCCGCCGATGTACACCGCGACGACGACGATCATGCCTCCCCAGCAGCAGCAATCCATGGCGTCGGCGCTGCTCGGCCAACTGGGACCGCTTGCCGCCGTCGCCGCGGCAGGGAGTAATCTCGGCATCAAGACCCCTTCGGATCTCTATGTTGCGATCCTGGGCAGCCGGACGATTGCCGACGATCTGATCCAGAAGTTCGACCTGCGGCAAATATACGATGCGCCGACGGTTTCCGAGGCAAGAAAGGTGCTGGCGGATCGGTCGAGCTTCTCCACCGCAAAAGATCCGCTGATCAAGATTTCCGTGGAGGATCGCGATCCAAAACGCGCGGCGGCGCTTGCCAACGCCTATCTGGATGAACTGTATAAGCAAAACAGCCGGCTGGCGCTGACCGAGTCCGCCCAACGCCGCCTCTTTTTCGAGGGCCAAATGAACGCTCAGAAGACATCGCTGGCCGACGCAGAAGCTGCGTTGAAAGAGACCCAGGAGCGCACCGGCGTCCTGCAGGTCACTTCCCAGGTGGAGTCCATGATTCAGTCGATGGCGCGCCTGCGAGCTGAAATCGCGGGTCGCGAGGTCGCGCTCGCCTCATTGAAAAGCGCCGCGACTCCGCAAAACCCAGAGGTGGTGCGGGAAGAAGCCGAGCTCGCCATGCTGCGCCAACAACTGCAAAAGCTCGAGGCAAGCAACACTCCCAGCGCTCCCGGCGATCCCGTGATTCCAACCTCGCGAGTGCCGAAAGCAGGCCTGGAATATGTGCGCGCGCTTCGGGAGCTAAAGTACAACGAGACGCTGTTCGAGCTGCTGGCAAAGCAGTACGAGGCCGCCAAGATCGACGAAGCGAAAGAGGCGCCGATCATCCAGGTGGTCGATAGGGCCGTCCCGCCGGAACGCAAGAGCTGGCCGCCGCGGGCGGCGTTCCCGCTTGCCGGCGCACTCATCTGCGGCGTCCTGGGATGCCTGATTGCCGCGTCCACCAGCAGCCGCCTGCGAGACCCGCGGGACGCCGAAAAACTCAGCCTTCTCAAAAGCAGGCTGATTGGTTAGCCTTGCGCGTCATTGGGCTGCCTGGCCTGTGGCTGGCCACGGGCGCGAAATCGCAGCAGCGGAACTCGAAGAGGGAGTCCCGGACAAGCCGGCACATCTGAAGACGTGAAAATGGCGCATCGGCTCAGGCAACATTTCGACCACAATGTCCAGGCGTACACCTACAAGTATCTGTACAGCTACCAAGAGATCTGCCAACGCCGCCTGGACCAACTTGAAGCGATGCTGGAGCCAGCCCGGCCGCTACGCGTGCTCGACGTCGGTTGCGGCGCCGGCTTCTTCTCCGACCTCGTATTGACTCGCTTCCCAAAGGCGACTGTCTATTGCGTCGATTTCAGCCTGCCGATGTTACTGTCGAGCCGGCCTTCGAGTAACAAGCGTTGCGTAGCGGGTGACTGCACGCGCCTGCCATTCCGGCCAG
Source organism: Bryobacteraceae bacterium (assembly GCA_049587755.1). Taxonomy (GTDB): domain Bacteria; phylum Acidobacteriota; class Terriglobia; order Bryobacterales; family Bryobacteraceae; genus Bog-375. The sequence goes on from JBAVEN010000056.1 coordinate 6,757, forward strand.
GATACTTCGACTTAGTCAACATTGACACCGTGATGCACCACCTGGTGTCGGCTAAAGGATATGCCCAGACCATCCAAGGCATCGTGGAGTTCTTGATGCAAATTACGCAGATGGTGCGTTCAGGAGGGCTGATCGCCATCCGGGAGATCTATCATGAGTCCCGGTTGATCGAAACATTCCACACGCGGCTCATTTACGAAATGACGATCCGGCATATTCCGGAACCGATTGCCGCGATCGCTCGTTGGGCGCGAATTTCCACCATGAATGCCGGCGTCTGTTTCCTTTCCCGGAAACAGTGGCAGGGCATTTTCTCACTTTTGCAACCGGCCGCGTTGCTGCTGCAAGCGTATCCCTGGAAGGGGAGCGTGATTTGGTACTACCGTGCGCTCGGTTTTCGGACGAATGGCGACTACCACTGCTATCTCACAACACAATGAGTGCCGGGGGCCGGAGGGCCGATGATGACTGCTGAAACCGGATTGTTGGCACCTGCCTCGGGGGGCAGCACGGGAATGAGGTTGCCGTTCGAAAGGACGATCGCTTTCGACGCGCTGTCGAATCTGATCGGCTTTGGAGCGCCTGCTTTCGCCGCCCTTTTTGTCGTTCGGCCCCTGATGAACGGCATCGGCGCCGATCGGTTCGCGGTTCTGACGCTTGGCTGGGTTTTGATCGGCTACTTTACGGTTCTGGATCTGGGGCTGGGGAGGGCACTGACAAATTTGGTGTCCGAGCGGGTGGGGGCGCGGAACACCTGTGATTTGGCGGGGATTGTCGCGCCGGCCCTGGTAATCATGGTGATGGTGGGCGCGATTGGAGCCGCCGGCCTGGCGGCCGGATGCAGTTGGCTGACCGCGACGGTCCTGAAAGTACCTCGGGGAATGCAGGCGGAAGCCACCCGCTCGTTCTATCTGTGCGCCGCCTGCGTGCCGGTGGTTATCCTGTCGGCCGGCTTACGGGGAGTGCTAGAGGGATATCGCCAGTTCACATACACCAATGCCGTGAGGACGATAACCGGTGTAGGCAGTTTCCTGGGTCCGTTGGTGGCGTTCAAGCTTTCAGGCTCTCTGCCGGCCCTGATAGGCACGATCGTTCTTTGCAGGGCGGCCGCTTGCGTCGGATACGGCGCGATGGTCGCACGCACCTTGGAATGGTCAGGGAACTGCGCACGCCGAACGGACGCCCTCCGCCGCCTGATGGCATTCGGCGGGTGGATTACTGTCAGCAACATCATAAGCCCGGTCATGGTATATGGAGACCGCTTCCTGATAGGGGCGCTCTTGTCGCTCGCGGATATCGCCTATTATGGGATCGCCTTCGAAGTTGTAAATCGGTTACTGATGATTCCGGGCGCACTCTCCGCGGCTCTATTCCCGGCGTTTGGAAGCATCGCCGCGTCGCATGGGCCTGCGGAAACAAGTGTTCTGTATCGCCAGAGCATTCGGTTCCTCTTTGGCGTTCTCTGCCCTGTGACTCTGATGGCCGCAGCCTTCGGCCGGGAGTTGTTCGCCCTCTGGTTGGGGCCGACATACCCGGCGGCAGCACATTCGGCGGTTGCTGTGTTGGCGCTGGGAGCCTTGTTCAACGGGCTTGCCACGGTGCCTTTCGCTCTCATTCAGGCGAACGGCCGGCCGGACCTCACAGCCAAGCTTCACCTTGCCGAGGTCCTGCCGTTCGTGGTAATCGCCTATCTATGCACAAGAGGAGGAGGCTTGACCGGGACGGCCGCCGCATGGACGGCCCGCGTCGTCTTCGATGCTGTTATGCTCCTGTGGATGGCCCGAAAGTGGGGGTCGGCAAATCTTCTCAAGGAGACTCTGATCTCCGGTAGCATTCTCGTATTCTGCGTAACGATTTATCTCAGCCTCACGAATCAGGGCTTTGCGCTGCGGCTCGCAGTGGCCTGCTCAGCCCTGGCGATGTGTGCAAAGTTGGCATGGAACACACACAAAGACAGACGGCGCTTGCCGGCGCAACCTCTGCCGGTTTACGCAGCGTAATATTGCCGCTGCTTTGGTTAGTAGGGCTGTACTTCCCTACGTCCTACCATGGCGACATATCGACGGGCCTGGGAGCGCTCCAGCATCTATCCGTGTTCTTACTTCTGCTGCTTCTTTGGCTGCCGCCGAAAGGCCGCATCGGGTGGCGTTCCATTTTAAACAGCTTTATGATTCCGGTCACATTGTTGGCAGCTACACTGGTCTCGCCGCTACAGGGCCTGGCTTACGGCGCGCTCGGCGTCTACTGCCTTCTCGCCATCGTGCTTTCGACGAATCTGAGGGACCTTGGGGCGGGAAGATGGTTTCTCCGCACAGTCATACTGGCCGACTGTATCAACATTGGCCTCGGCGCGGCGGTCCTTTCCGATGTGACGCCAGTGAAGCTGCTGCTGGTGGGGTATTACTCGGTTTTTTATGGCGACCTAGTGGCGAATATGATGAAACTGGGAAGGCCGGTGCTCACCTTTGGGACCCATTCCGTGGCGGCGTTCTATTATTACCTCTTCTTCTGGATGCATTTGCGGGTGTTCAAGGCCGCGGGCACCATTCGTTCGCTCAAAACAATGTTGGCTCTGGTAACGGCCCTTGCGTACCTAGCTCTGTGTCTCTCGGTTTTCAGCGTAACGAGCATCGCCTTTGGCACTGTTGGGATCTTGCAACTTCTGATTGGCATGGGCCTGCACAGGTCCGTTGTCGTCAAGCTGGCTGCGGCAGTTGGCATCGCAATGGCGACGTGGGCGTTGGTGCAATACAAGGCGGAGGTGGCGCTGGGCGCCGGCATAGTGCAGGCGCGGTTGGACTCGAACATCAACGGATATCGGGCGCGCTACGAAGCTGGCTCCCCAGTTATCAAGGACCTCGAATATATCCGGTCGCATCCGTTCTCGCCGGTGGGTGTGCGATACTCGCCGGACCTTTGGTTCGTCGACTGCGGGCCGGTAGAGTATCTGCTACGGGGCTCGGTCGTGCTGCTGGCCTGTATCTATGGCGGATTCTGGGTGTTTCTGCGCCATAATGTGGAGCATTCACGGCTGAGCATAGCTCTGTTCTTGATGTTTACCGCTTTCGAGTTTGGCTTTGATAACCTGATTGACCTTCGCACTATCGCACTGTTGCCGTGCATTGTAGTGTTCGTCAATAACATTGGGTGTCAGAAAGACCGCGACAGCATGAAACGGTTTGGTTGTCCTAGCACCGCGGCTTGAGAGTCAGCATGATGAGAGGAACCAACCTATGCCGATGCCCTCGCTAGATATTGTCATCGTGAACTGGAATGCCGGCGGGCAGTTACAGGCATGCCTTGCAAGCCTGGCTGGGTGCGTGCAAAGCACGTTCGTTTTGAGCAGGGTAATCATAGTCGACAACGCATCTACGGACGGTTCGGCGGTTGACATAGGCGTCGAGCGCGTTCCCGTTCAAGTTATTTGCAACGAAACAAACATTGGGTTCGGGAGGGCCTGTAATCAGGGGGCGAAAGTGGGCACCTCCGATTACCTTCTGTTTTTGAATCCCGACACCTGTTTGTCAGGCGACGCGCTTCAACGCCCGCTGGCATTTCTGGAAGATCGAGCCAATGCGTGCGTCGCGGCAGCAGGCGTACAACTTCTGGATGAATCCGGCGCGTGCGCGAGAACCTGCGCGCGGCTCCCGAACGCTCTGCGGCTTGTATCCTCCATTCTCGGGTTGGACCGAATCGCTCCGCGCTGGTTTCCCGGCGTTTTGATGCGGGACTGGGCCCACGATGAGACCCGCGCGGTGGACAACGTGATGGGCGCCTACTATCTCGTCCGCCGGCGGGCCTTTGAGGCCGTTGGCGGATTCGACGAAAACTTCGTCATGTATTGGGAGGACGTCGACCTGTCATGCCGGCTGCGCGCCGCGGGATGGAGCATCGTTTATCTTGCGGATGTCCGGGTAATCCACGTCGGATGCGGTACGTCCCGAGGCGCCAAAGCGGACCGCATGTTATACGCCCTCGGAAGCCGCATACGTTATGCCCGGAAACATTTCAGCTCTGCAGGCGCCCTGTGTGTCGTGGCAGTTACGGTTGCCGTGGAACCGCCACTGCGACTGCTGGACGCAATCCTGCTGAAGCGGTCCATTGGAGACGTAAGGGCCGTGCTGGCCGGCTATCGAATGTTCTGTGCCCGGGGCGTGAGAGTCCCTTTTGCAAAACGATGTCCGCCGGAAGCTGTGCAAATCCATTAGGAAGTCGTGAAGTGACTCGCGCCGACGGAGAGAGCGATCGGTTGCGGATTCTCTTTCTGCTCAAATACGCGCGCCAGGGCGCTGCTTCACGGCACAGGGTGTTTCAGTACATTCCGTACCTGGAAGCTGCCGGATGGAAGGTGGCGTGCGAGCCGTTGTTTTCGGACCGGTACCTTGCGGACTTTTATGGCACCAACAAGCGCTCCGCGATGCGGGTGCTGGCGGCCTACTCGCGCCGCATATCTTTTCTGACACGGACGCCGATGAACCGATTCGACGTTATTTACGTTCAAAACGAAGTGTTCCCGCGTCTTCCTTTCTTTCTGACACACGCTGCTTTAGGCCATCATGGCGGCGTTGTTGTCGACTATGACGATGCGGTCTTCGTACGGTATGAGAACACGCTGCTGCACAACAAAGTTTCACAGTTCATGGCGCTCTCCCGCGAGGTGATCGTCGGAAACGAATATCTGGGTGCGTATGCGCGGCGCTTCACCGGCGCGGTAACGGTTTTGCCTACCGTGGTCGACACGGATCGCTACACCGGCAAAGCAGACTACGCCTGCTCCGCGAGCCGGTTCGTCATCGGTTGGATCGGTACGCCGGTGACGGCGCGCTATTTGGCGTCGTGTGCGGGCGCGTTGCGGCAAATCGCCGCTGAACGCTCCATCGTTCTTCGTTGCATCGGTACGCCGCCGAATTTCTCCTTACCGGGAGTGCCGGTTGAAAATGTGCCATGGGACGAAGCCACGGAGTGCGACTTGATCAAACGCTTCGACATAGGAATCATGCCGTTGGCCGATGAGCCGTTCGCCTGGGGTAAATGCGGGTTCAAGCTGGTCCAGTACATGGGCTGCGGGGTACCGGCGATTGGAGCGAATCTGGGCGCCAATAAGCAAATCATAGACCACGGTAAGAATGGGTTTCTGGCGGATGGTGACAGCGATTACATGCGCATCATCGACACCTTGATTGGCGACCAGCGGCTTCGGGAGTCTATCGGACGCGCCGGCAGGAAGAGGATCGAGACGGCTTACTCCTTGCAGAGCACGAAGGCGGCATTCGAGGAGGTCCTCCGGCGTGCGGCTCTCGGACGGCGGGTCCAACGCCGGGAACGTTTGCACGATCCGCAGCTTCGCTGAAGTGAGTTACAACTTCAGCGTCCACACAGATGAACCGCGCAAACGTCAATACGGACCGCATCCAGGTGGGGATCAAGCGGAACGCCGATCCGGAACTACGCTATCCCGGACCGGAGCACTTTTTCTCGCCGGACGAGCAGTACCCCGAATATCCGTTTCGGCACGTGGCGCCGCAAGCGAATCCGGTGTACCGGATGGTCCGGGAGTTGTTGCGGGAGATGCGGCTGGACGAGCCTCATTACGGCACGGCAGCCTGGAATCCTTTGGGCGATTGGGTCCAGCGCGGTCAAAAGGCCTTCGCGCTCGTTAACCTCGTTACCGTGAGACGGCCCATGCAGAGCCTTACGGATTTTAGCGCGATGCTGACTCATCCATCCGTCATTCGCGCAGTTCTGGACTATCTCATCATCGCGACCGGCGACGCCGCCCTCGTGAGTTTCGGTAACTCGCCGGTACAGTCAGCGGAGATGGACAAGTTGACGGAGCAAAGCGGAGCCATTCGCCTGCGCGAGTTCTACTTACAACACACCGGCTACGAGGTGGGACCGCACGACCTGCGGCTATACATTTCGCAAGTGAACACACTCGGGTCCAAGAAAGGCGCCCAGGAATTCGATCCGAGTAACGAGATCGCATTCGATCTCGGCGCCGCGAGTTTGCTCGACACGCTGCCCGAGAAAGCCTTCGCTGGATTCCGCGTCGAAGATTACGGCAGCGACACGCCGCGCACCTTCCATCGGAAGGGCAAACATGTGTACAAAGTTCACCGGAGGGTGGTGGAGAGCGACGTGATCTTCCACGTGGCCAAGCTCAAGACCCACGGAAAGGTGGGCCTGACGGGTGCGCTGAAGGGCGGCGTGGGCGCGATCACCCGGAAGGAGTGCCTGGCTCATCATCGTTGCGGTTCGGCGGAGGAGGGAAACGACGAGTTCCGCCGGTTCACGATGCTGACGTGGGTTTACGCGGCCCTCGGTGAGCGCGCCACCGCCGATTGTCCCAACAGCGTGCGCATCCTGCATAAGACGCTGGGCCGGATTCTGGACCGCCTGCTCCGAGTCGATATTCGCGGGAGTTGGCATGGCAACGATACGGCCTGGCGCATGGCGCTCGATATCGACAAGTGCCTTCTCTATGGGCGGCGCGACGGCGCGATTTCCGCGGCCCCGGTGCGGAAGATCTGCTGTCTCCTGGACGGCATCGTCTCCGGCGAGGGTGACGGGCCCATCTACGTCCGCGGCCGCACCGATGGCCTGCTCGTCCTGTCGTGCGACCCCTGCTTTGCCGACCTTGGCGCGGCGCTGCTGATGGGTCTCGACCCTGCGCGCGTACCTTTGCTGCGGGAAGCATTCCGGGAAGGGGGCCTGCCGGTCGGTTCCGCGCCCGCGGCCGCAGCGGCATTCCTTCTGAACGGGTCGCCGATCGCGGCAGACGACATACCAGGCAGGATTGTGGCGCCGTTCCGCGCTCCCCGGGGATGGACCGGCCACATCGAGTACCCGGCCGGAGCGGCGTCGCAATCCGTGAAGGAGCGCCCGTGAATCGATTCCTGGGATTGTTTCCTCCTGTAATCAGGGACTCCGCCGTGACCGCCGCCAGCTCGCGGCTGCAATGGATGCGCCGCACGGGAGAGTACAGTCTCTGGCAGCAGCGCTATCGCGAATGGCGGCGTCTGAGCTTAGAGGACTCGCTGCGCCTGCAGCAGAACAGGCTCGATGAGTTACTCCGGTACGCCGCCGATAACTCGTCCTTCTATCGAACCAGGCTCCCGCGACTGCCACAACTTGCTCTCAGAGACATCCCGATTCTGGAGAAAGCCGACTTGCAGGCTAACATCGACCAGATCGTGGTTGGCGCAAAAAGTAAGTTGGTCCCATGTTTCACGGGAGGAACTACCGGCAAAGGAATCACCGTGTACAGCCGCAAGCAGGACCTCCAGCAGCGGTTCGCCATCTTGAATCTCTTCTGGGAGACGCACGGTTTCCGTTTTGGGCACGACAAGGTCGCCTGGTTTGCCGGGCGCGATCTGCTGACGGTTGGCGATGTGCACAGGGGGCTTTTCTGGCGGAACAACTGGCTGTACAAGATCCGCTATTACAGCACATTCCACATGAGCCAGGAACACTTAGGCGCTTACTTACGGGACCTATCTGATTTCGGGCCATCTTTCCTCTCCGGGTTTCCTTCCTCGATCACGGAACTCGCGCGATTTATCAAGACCGGCCGGGCATCGCTGCCGTTCCGCCCCAAGGCGATATTCGTCACCAGCGAAACGCTGACGCTGGAGCAGCGCGAGGCGATGGAAGGCGTTTTCGGCTGCAAGGTGCGGAACCAGTATTGCGCATCGGAAGGAGCTCCGTTCATCGTCGAGTGCGCCTGCGGTAACCTGCACCTCGATTTGTCGACTGGCGTCGTCGAGGTTGTGGATGAGAACGGATGCGCCGCGGATGAGGGAGAGATGCTGGTGACGCCGTTCTTCGTCACCGGCACGCCGATCATTCGCTACCGGATTGGAGATCGGATCAGAATGTCGAAGCAACGCCGCTGTGGTTGCGGATGGGATACACCGATTGTGGACGCGATCCAGGGCAGAGCGTCCGATTATATCGAGGTGCCAGGGCGTGGCAAGATCTTCTGCACGCAGATCGGCGATTGCGTAAAAGGCGTCAGCACCGTGTTGAAGTTCCAGGTTGAGATGCGCGACAACGCACTGCACGTAGATTTGGTGGCCGACCCGCGGGCATTTGCGGCAAACGACAAAGCAACGTTCCTACACAAGGTCCATGAGCGCATGGGTGAAGTTCCCGTCATATTCCATTTCGTCGAGGATATCCCACGCGCGCCGAGCGGCAAACACACCGTGGTCAAACAGCGGCCCACTGCGGCCAAACGATAATGCCCAAAGACATCCACAAGATCGTGCGGGTAATCACCCGTCTTGCTATCGGCGGACCCGCCATACACACCGTGCTCCTCGCCCACGAGTTGCCGGCGCGCGGTTATCCGTCCGTTCTGGTGGCCGGCGATTGCGAATTTGGCGAAGGTGACATGAGCTACCTGCTCGATGGAACCGACCCAATACAACGCATTCCGCAACTCTCGCGCTCGGTGTCGCCGCTTCGCAACCTGCAAGCGCTGTGGCGGCTTTGGCGCCTGCTTCGCGCCGAAAGGCCCACCATTGTCCACACGCATACCGCCATGGCTGGATGCATCGGCCGCACCGCCGCGATTCTGGCGGGCGTGCCGGTGGTCGTCCACACGTTTCATGGCACCAGCCTGAGGCACTACTTCAGCCCGGCTAAGAATGCCGTTTTTCTCGCCGTAGAACGCCTGCTGGCGCGCGGCACCGATGCTATTTGTGTCCTCTCGCGGCAACAACTGAACGAGCTGGCTGCCGAGCTGCGCATCGCGCCGCGGTCCAAGTTTCGCATCGTGCCACTTGGGCTGGACCTTGCACCATGCCTGGAGCTTCCCCTGCCGGCTCCGACCGGCAAAATTCGAGTGGGGTGGTTTGGCCGTGTGGTGCCGGTCAAGAATATCGGTTTGTTGCTCGATGTCGTGGCGTTGGCCCAGAGCACCGGCCAGCCGTTTGAGTTTCACATTATTGGCGATGGCCCGGAGGGCTGCCGGATTGCAGAGGCCCTGCCCCGGCTAGCGAGTCAGTTGACTTGGCACGGCTGGCAACGAGACATAACTCCGTTCCTCGCGGCATGCGATGTCGTGATCCAAACCTCCCTCAATGAAGGAACGCCCGTCGCGCTGATTCAGGGCATGGCAGCCGGCCGGCCGTTTTTATCCACCGCCGCAGGGGGCGTGGTGGACATGACCTGCGGCGAGCCGCGCAGTCGAACTCCCGGGGCGACGTGGTTCGACAACGGCGCGCTGGTGGAACCGGAAGCCGATGCGTTCGTGGGCGCGCTCGCCGAATTTGCGCGCTCGCCCGAATGCGTTGTCGAAATGGGCCGCGCGGCTCGGTTGTTTGGCTCGGCTCATTACCGAAAGGAAGCGCTGCTCGCAAATCTGGACTCGCTCTATCGAGAACTGCTCGAAGGCAAGCTTCCGCACGCGCAAACCGCCCAGCAGGCATTATCTTCGCAAGCCTGAGAACAGAAAACACGAAACCGCCGGCGCGCAAAAAGCTGCTGCCGGCGGTTCTTGTTTTTCCGGGCGGCCCCGGCGCGCCTGCTTGCGGAGTTACTCGGCCAGCGATTCGTCGCCGGTTCCTTCGGTGAGGCCTCCGGTGTAAAGCGAGCGGGTTTCCTCCTCGTAGCCGGGGATGGATTCGAGCGGCTGCTCCTGCGGCGGCTCTTCCACCACGTCCTCGCCGGCGATCTTCACCTGGCGATAATACTCCATCCCGGTACCGGCCGGCACCAGGCGTCCCATGATGACGTTCTCCTTCAACCCGCGCAGGTAGTCCACCTTGCCGTTGATGGCGGCCTCGGTGAGCACGCGCGTGGTCTCCTGGAAGGAAGCGGCGGAGATGAACGAATCGGTGGAAAGCGACGCCTTGGTGATGCCCAGCAGCACTGCTTTGCCCTGAGCCGGCCGGCTGCCCGCCTCCATCACCTTGGCGTTTTCGGCGCGGAACTTGAACTTGTCAACCACTTCTTCCGGCAGAAACTCCGTATCGCCGATATCTTCCACTTTCACCCAGCGCATCATCTGGCGCGAGATGACTTCCAGGTGCTTATCGTTGATGTTGACGCCCTGCAGGCGGTAGACTTCCTGGATCTCGTTGACCAGGTACTTCTGCAGCTCTTTTTCGCCGAGCACGTCGAGGATGTCGTGCGGATTGCGCGGCCCGTCCATCAGGGGCTCGCCGGCTTTGACGCGCTCACCTTCCTGGACGTTGATGTGGACGCCGCGAGGCAGAGCGTACTCGCGCTGCTCGCCGTCATCGCCCACCACGTAAATCTTGCGCTGGCCCTTGGTGACTTCGCCGTACTTCACCACGCCGTTGATTTCCGCGATGATGGCGGTTTCGCGCGGCTTGCGGGCTTCGAACAGCTCCACCACGCGCGGCAGACCGCCGGTGATGTCTTTGGTCTTGGTGGTCTCGCGCGGGATCTTGGCCAGCACGTCGCCGGCGTGCGCTTCTTCGCCGTCGCGAACCATGATGTGGGCGTGCGTCGGCATGAGGTACTTCTTGGCTTCCGAGCGCGAGCCCGCCGCCCCTTCCGGCCGCACCACCACCATCGGCTGACGCTTCTCGTCGGGTGAATCGGTCACCACGAGCTGCGACATGCCGGTCACTTCATCCACCTGCTCCTGCATGGTGAGGCCGTCGATCAGGTCCTTGAAGTGAACCACTCCGGAAACCTCGGTGAGAATCGAAAACGTGTACGGGTCCCATTCGAGCAGGATCTGGCTGCTCTTGACGGGAGCGCCGTCTTCGACTGTGATGCGCGCGCCATAGACCACCGGATAGCGTTCTTTTTCGCGCCCCTTGTCGTCCACCACGGCCATGATCCCGTTGCGGTTCATGGCGATCAGCTCGCGCTGCTTGCTGCGCACCGTCTGGATGCCGATGTAGCGGGCGAAGCCGCCCGATTTGGCGTCCTGCGTGGATTGCTCACTAACGCGCGTGGCAGTGCCGCCGATGTGGAAGGTGCGCATGGTCAACTGCGTGCCGGGCTCGCCGATGGATTGCGCCGCGATCACGCCCACCGCCTCGCCGCGCTCCACCAGCCGGCCCGTCGCCAGGTTGCGGCCGTAGCAGGCGACGCACACGCCGCGCTTCGATTCGCAGGTCAGCACGGAGCGGATCTTGACCCGCTCGATGCCCGCCGCCTGAATCGCCGCCGCCAGGTCTTCGGTAATCTCCTGGTTGACGGCGACGATCACGTTGCCTTCGTAATCCTTCTGGTCTTCGAGCGCGACGCGGCCCACAATGCGGTCGCGCAGCGGCTCGATGATTTCGCCCGATTCGATGATCGGCTCCACGTAGATGCCTTCGGTGGTGCCGCAGTCGTTTTCGCTGACGATCACGTCCTGCGCCACGTCCACCAGGCGGCGCGTCAGGTAGCCTGAATCCGCGGTCTTCAGCGCCGTATCGGCCAGACCCTTGCGGGCGCCGTGGGTGGAGATGAAGTACTGGAGCACGTCCAGCCCCTCTCGGAAGTTGGCCGTGATCGGGGTCTCGATGATTTCGCCCGAAGGCTTGGCCATCAGGCCGCGCATGCCCGAAAGCTGGCGGATCTGCTGCTTGGAGCCGCGCGCGCCGGAATCGGCCATGATGTAGATGGGGTTCAGATAGCGGCCCGTGCGGTCGTCCTCTTCCATGGCCTGGAACATTTCATCCGAGACGCGTTCCGTGACCTTGGACCAGATTTCGATGATCTTGTTGTAACGCTCGCCGTGGGTGATGGCACCATCCTGGTACTGGTTCTCCACGTTCACCACTTCGCGTTCGGCCTCGCGAACCAGCCCGGCCTTTTCGCTGGGCACCACCATATCGTCGATGCCGATGGAAATGCCCGCGCGGGTCGCGTAGAGGAAGCCGAGCGACTTGATCTCATCCAGCATCTGCACCGTGATCTGCAGGCCGAACCGCAGGTAGCAGTATTGCACCAGTTGCCCGAGCCCCTTCTTCTTCAGCAGGCCGTTGATGAACGGCATGTCCTCCGGCAGGTGATCGTTCAGAATCACCCGGCCCACCGTGGTTTCCATGTACTGCTTGATAAACTCGATCGGCTCGGTGTGCAGGATGTTCTGGCTGTCGAAGGCGTGCACCAGGTCAATGACGCGGCCGGTGTAGCGCAACTTGATGGGGGTGAGCGTTTCCACTTCGCCCATTTCGAGCGCGATCAGCACGTCGTCGGCGGAAGCGAAGGTGCGGCCTTCGCCCTTAGCGCCCGGACGCGCCTTGGTCAGGTAATAGCAGCCCAGCACCATATCCTGCGTCGGAACGGCGATCGGCGAGCCGTGCGCCGGCGAGAGGATGTTGTTGGACGACAGCATCAGCGTCGAGGCTTCGATCTGCGCTTCCGGCGAGAGAGGGATGTGCACGGCCATCTGGTCGCCGTCGAAATCGGCGTTGAACGCGGTGCAGACCAGCGGGTGGATCTTGATCGCCTTGCCTTCCACCAGCACCGGCTCGAAGGCCTGGATTCCCAGGCGGTGCAGCGTGGGAGCGCGGTTCAGCAGAATGGGATGGTCCTTGATGACCTCTTCCAGAATGTCCCACACCACCGGGTCCTGCTGCTCCACCAGCTCCTTGGCCTGCTTGATGGTGGTGCAATGGCCGCGCTGCTCCAGCCGGTGGTAAATGAACGGCTTGAACAGCTCGAGCGCCATCTTCTTCGGCAGTCCGCACTGGTTGAGGCGCAGGTCCGGGCCGACCACGATCACCGAGCGGCCGGAGTAGTCCACGCGCTTGCCGAGCAGGTTCTGGCGGAAACGGCCCTGCTTGCCCTTGAGCGTGTCGGAGAGCGACTTGAGCGGGCGGTTGTTGGCGCCGCGCAGCACGCGGCCGCGACGCCCGTTGTCGAACAACGCGTCCACGGCTTCCTGCAACATGCGCTTCTCATTGCGCACGATCACGTCGGGAGCGTGCAGCTCCATCAGTTTCTTCAACCGGTTGTTGCGGTTGATCACGCGGCGGTAAAGATCGTTGAGATCGCTGGTGGCGAAACGACCGCCATCGAGCGGCACCAGCGGGCGCAGCTCCGGCGGAATCACCGGCACCACGTCCAGAATCATCCACTCCGGCTTGTTGCCGCTCTTGCGGAAGCTTTCCACTACGCGCAGGCGCTTGGCGAATTTCAGCTTCTTCTGCTGCGACAGCTCGGTCTTCATCTTTTCGCGAATCTCTTCGGAAAGAGCCTCGATGTCGAGCTTCTTCAGCAGCTCCTTGATGCCCTCGGCGCCCATCATAGCGACGAACTTCCCGGGAAACTCCTGGTCGAGCTGCCGCTTGCGCTCATCGGTGATGACTTCGCCCCGCGACAGGCTCTCCACCTCGCCCGGCTCGACGACTACGTACGCTTCGAAGTAGAGCACCCGCTCCAACTCGCGGAGGGTGATATCCAGCAGGTGACCGATGCGGCTGGGAAGGCCCTTGAAAAACCAGACGTGCGAGCAGGGGCTGGCCAGCTCGATGTGGCCCAAGCGCTCGCGGCGCACGCGCGCCAGGGTGACTTCCACGCCGCACTTATCGCAGATCACGCCGCGGTGCTTCATGCGCTTGTACTTGCCGCACAAGCATTCCCAATCCTGAGTCGGACCAAAAATGCGCGCGCAGAACAATCCGTCGCGCTCCGGCTTGAAGGTGCGGTAGTTGATGGTTTCCGGCTTGGTCACTTCGCCATGAGACCAGCTCCGGATTTTTTCCGGAGACGCCAAAGAAATGCGGATCGAATCGAAATCCGCGATCAAATTCGCCCGATCGTACGGAGAGGATCTCAAAATAGCCTCCAGTTCGAAAACCTAAAACCCAAAAGCCATAACCAGCCGCGGAGGAACGCCCACAGCTATATTCCTTTTGGTCCGTTGCTAGTCAGCCGCCAGCGCAGTATCCGTCACTTCCTGCGGCTTCTTCATTAACTCGACATCCAGACACAGCGACTGCAATTCGCGAATCAGCACGTTGAACGATTCCGGCACGCCGGGCTCAATGGCCGCTTCGCCCTTGACGATCGCTTCGTAAATCTTGGCGCGGCCATACACGTCGTCCGACTTGGCCGTAAGCAGTTCCTGCAGAATATACGCGGCACCGTAAGCTTCGAGCGCCCAGACTTCCATTTCGCCGAAGCGCTGGCCGCCGAACTGCGCCTTGCCGCCGAGAGGCTGCTGCGTGATCAGCGAGTACGGCCCGATGGAGCGCGCGTGAATCTTGTCGTCCACCAGGTGCGACAGCTTCATCATGTAGATGTAGCCCACCGTTACCGGCTGCTCGAACTCGGTGCCAGTGAGGCCGTCGTAGAGCTTGGTCTTGCCCGAGGTTGGCAGCTTGCTTTCCGTCAGCGCGCGCTTGATTTCACGCTCGGTGGCGCCGTCGAACACGGGCGTGGCGAACTGCACGCCCAACGCCTGGGCGGCCCAGCCAAGGTGCGTTTCCAGAATCTGCCCCACGTTCATGCGCGAGGGCACGCCGAGCGGGTTGAGCACGATTTCGACCGGCGTCCCATCCGGCATATATGGCATGTCCTCTTCCGGCAGGATGCGCGCGATCACGCCCTTGTTGCCATGGCGGCCGGCCATCTTGTCACCCACCGAAAGCTTGCGCTTCATGGCGATGTAGACCTTCACCAGCTTGATGACGCCCGGAGGCAGCTCGTCGCCCTTGCGCAGCTTGGCGGTCTTTTCGTCGGTGATCTTTTCCAGCACCGCGATCTGGCGCGACGTCATCTCCTCGATCTCGTCGATCTGCTCATTGAGCCGCGGATCCTTGTTGGCCAGCCGCATGCGCTTGAGATCGCGCGATTTCACCTTTTCGATGATTTCGCGCGTCAGCTCCGTGTCCTTGCTGAGCAGGCGCTTATTGGTCTTTTCGTCGTGCAGGTCGGCCAGCAGCTTCTTGCCTTCCAGCAAATTGGCCAAGCGCTTGGCGCGCTCGTCGGTGAGGATGCGGATTTCATCCTGCAGGTTGCGCTGCAGGCGCTGGATCTGCGTTTCTTCGATCGCTCGCGAGCGCTCGTCCTTTTCCTGCCCTTTGCGCGAAAAGATTTTGCAATCGACGATCGTGCCTTCGATGCCAGGCGGGCAAAACAGCGACGCGTCCTTTACGTCGCCCGCCTTCTCACCGAAGATGGCGCGGAGCAGTTTCTCCTCCGGCGTGAGCTGGGTCTCGCCCTTGGGCGTCACCTTGCCCACCAGAATGTCGCCCGGCTTCACCGTGGCGCCGATGCGAATGATGCCGCTTTCGTCCAGGTTGCGCAGGAACGAATCGGCGATATTGGGAATGTCGCGGGTGATTTCCTCGGGGCCCAGTTTGGTGTCGCGGGCCTCGATTTCGAACTCTTCGATGTGGATCGAAGTGTAGTAGTCCTCCTTGACCAGCTTCTCGCTGACCAGGATGGCGTCTTCGAAGTTGTACCCGCGCCAGGGCATGAAGGCCACCAGCACGTTGCGTCCCAGCGCCAGCTCGCCCTGGTCGGTGCAGGGGCCGTCGGCCAGGACGTGGCCCTTCACCACCCGCTGCCCGACTTCCACAATCGGTTTCTGGTTGATGCACGTGTTCTGGTTGGAGCGCTTGAACTTGGTGAGCTGGTAAATATCGGCGCCCACCTCGCGTGAAAGCTGGCCTTCGTGCGCCGCGCCTTCCACGCGGACGATGATGCGTTCGCTATCCACCGAATCCACCACGCCGGAGCGCTTGCACAACACCACCGCGCCCGAATCGCGCGCCGTGACATACTCCATGCCGGTGCCCACGTAAGGCGCGTCGGCGCGCAGCAGCGGCACCGCCTGCCGCTGCATGTTGGAACCCATCAGCGCGCGGTTGGCGTCGTCGTTTTCGAGGAACGGGATCAAACTGGCGGCCACCGAGACCAGTTGCTTGGGGCTGACGTCGATGTACTCGATCTCATCCCGCGGCTTGAGAACGAAGTTGCCGGCTTGGCGCGCGTTGCACAGCTCGGGTACGATGCGGCCCTTCTCATCCAGCGCGACGTTGGCCTGCGCGATGGTGTACTTGTCTTCCTCCCAGGCGGAAAGATATTCGCAGTGGGCCTCGAACTCGGCCTGCTGTTTCTTGGCGCTGAGCTTGCGGTTGGCTTCCTCGGCCTGCGCGCGCGACACCGTGTCGCCCACCTTATAATCCAGGTCGCCGGGGTTGAGGATCTTCACCTGGTCGATCACCACGCCCTTTTCCACCCTGCGGTACGGGCTTTCGATGAAGCCGTATTCGTTGATCCGCGCGAAGCAGGATAGCGACGAGATCAGCCCGATATTCGGGCCCTCCGGCGTTTCAATCGGGCAGATGCGGCCGTAATGCGTGGGATGCACGTCGCGCACTTCGAAGCCGGCGCGCTCGCGGCTCAGGCCGCCCGGCCCCAGCGCCGAAAGACGCCGCTTGTGGGTGATCTCCGAGAGCGGGTTGGTCTGGTCCATGAACTGCGAAAGCTGGCTGGAGCCGAAGAATTCGCGGATCGCCGCCATCACCGGCTTGGCGTTCACCAGGTCGTGCGGCATGGCGGTCGACATTTCCTGGTACACCGACATCTTTTCCTTGATGGCGCGCTCCATGCGGACCAGGCCGATGCGGAACTGATTTTCGAGCAGCTCGCCCACCGCGCGCACGCGGCGGTTGCCCAGGTGGTCGATGTCATCCACCGCCCCGATTCCCTTGCGCAGCTTGAGCAGGTAGGTGATGGTGGCGCGGAAGTCCTCGCTGTCCAGCGTGCGCTTGTCCAGGCTGGTCGCGTCCGCCTTGTCGTGCAGCTTGATGTTGAATTTCATGCGGCCCACGCGCGAAAAATCGTACTTGCGCGGGTCGAAGAACATCCCTTGGAAGAGTTGCGTGGCCGTGTCCAGCGTCGGCGGATCGCCCGGACGCAGCTTGCGGTAGATCTCGATCAACGCTTCGTTCTGGGTCTTGATCGCGTCCTTCTTCAACGTCGCCGAAATCACCATCCCCACTTCGTCGCGTTCCGGGAAAAACACATCGACATCGTCCACCCCGGCCTCGATCAGCTTGCTGAGGATGGTAGTCGTGATCTCGCTATTGGCGTCGATGAATACTTCGCCGGTTTCCTTGTCCCAAACGTCGGCGGCAGCGTAGGCGCTTTCCAGATCGTTCGCCGCCACTTCCACGCGCTCGATCTTGGCCTTCTGGATTTCCTTGAATAGCGACGGGGTGATCTTCTTGCCCTGCGCCACCACCGTTTCCCCGCCCTTGGTCGAAATGGCGTGGGAAAGCTTCAGTCCGGTCAGGCCCTCGTCCACGTTCCAGTAAAGCTTCTTGTCCTTAATGCTGATTTTGCTGATGCGATAAAACGCGCGCAGAATGTCGGCGTCGGTCTTGAGGCCGAGCGCGCGCAGAAACACGGAGCCGTAGAATTTCCGCTTCCGGTCGATTCGCACATAGAGCAGATTCTTGTTGTCGTACTCGAACTCGACCCAGCTTCCGCGGTAAGGAATGATCTTGCCCAGAAAGTAGCCCTGCGCCGGAACGCGCTCGAAGAACACGCCTGGCGAACGGTGCAACTGGCTCACGATCACGCGCTCGGTGCCGTTGATGATGAAGGTGCCGTTGTCGGTCATCAGCGGGATTTCGCCGAAGAAAACTTCCTGCTCCTTGATGTCCCGCACGCTCTTCTTCTGCGTTTCCGGATCTTTCGAATAGACGGTCAGACGGATGGTCACTTTCAGCGGCGCGGCGTAGGTCATGCCGCGCTCCTGGCATTCCTGCATGTCGTACTTCAACTGCAAGCCCACCGGGTCGCCGCACTTATTGCAAAACGTGACCACGTTCTTGTTGAACGTTCCGCAGCGCTGGCAGAGAATGTCGCCGGCGTGGAACGGGTCGGTGCGCACCGCGGCTCCGCAATTGCGGCACGTCGAGCGCAAATGGTGCAGCCCTTTGAGGTTGCCGCACTTGCACTCCCAATTACCGATCGAGTAGTCGACGAATTCCAGGTCGCTGACGCCACGGAAATCCGAAATCGGAAACACCGAGCTGAAGACGGTCTGGAGGCCGATGTCCTCCCTTTCGTTCGGCAACTGGTCCATCTGCAGAAACCGCTCGTACGAGTTCTTCTGCACCTCGATCAGGTTCGGAATCGGGATTGACGTCTTGATCTTGGAAAAATCAACTCGCTCGGGGGCGGCGCCGTTATTTTGATTTGCCATTCTTTAACTCCTGACGGCCGGACAGCCAACGCAAAGAGACCGGGGCTACAAGCACAGAACCGAAGGCGCTCCCGGAGGCGAGACCTCTTGGAGCGCCGAATGTATGAAAAGGGGCAGGGTGCGAACTGGTGTTGCGGAGGCGCTGGCGATGACGCTTGAGCCTGTGGTTGGGCGGGTGAAGAAATCCTGACGGCGCAAAATAGACAGAGATATCCTCTCGGCAGTTTCACGCGAACTGCAATTGAAGTGCCAGGATTCGGGAATCACTTTCTCCAATGGGAATCGAGTCCGCGAAATCGAAAGCCCAACTACTTATATTAGCAAGACTTGCGTTCGCAGTCAAACCACAGAAAACACGGGCAACCGCAGCGGCCGCGCCGCCGAGGATTTCGCCGGAGGCTCGCGCCCCGGGCCCGGAGATTTACTTCACCTCGACAGTCGCGCCGGCGTCGGTGAACTTCTTCCTGATGGTCTCAGCTTCTTCCTTGCTGACGCCTTCCTTGACCGGCTTGGGAGCGCCATCCACCAAATCCTTGGCTTCCTTCAGGCCCAGGCTGGTAACCTCGCGAACTGCCTTGATCACGTTGATCTTGTTCGCGCCGACAGCCGTCAGAACCACGGTGAACTCGGTCTTCTCTTCGGCCGCCGGAGCAGCCGCCGCGCCGCCGCCGGCGCCCGCCACCATCACCGGAGCGGCGGCGGCCGCCGATACTCCGAGCTTCTCTTCGAGCAGCTTGACGAGTTGGGATGCCTCCAGCAGCGTCAGCCCTTGAATCTGTTCCGCAATTGCGTTAATATCCGCCATCTCTCTTGCACTCCTTGGAATCAAAAATCGCCGGCTCGGGCCGCGCGTGCCCGGCCTCTACGCCTGAAACTTGTTTTCCTTCACTCCCTGATCCACCACCACGGCCAGATTGCGGCCCACCGCCTGCATAACCGTCACCAGCCGCTCGGCCGGAGCGTTGATCAGGTACAACAACTTGGCAAAAATCTCTCCCTTCGACGGCATGGTGGCCAGCTCGTTGATGGCCCGTACGTCAATCGCCCGGCCTTCCACAATCCCCGCCTTGAAGGTGAACGACGGGTTGGCTTTGGCATACGTGGTCAGCGCCTTGGCCAGCGCCACCGGATCGCTGCTCGTGTACGCCAGCGAGGTCATGCCGCGCAGGTTTTTGAGCACTGCCTCCGAGGGCGTGCCCAGGGCGGCTTTCTCCGCCAGGTTGTTCTTGATCACCCGGTACTTGCCGCCCGCGCCGCGCACCGCTTTGCGCAGCTCGAAATCCTGCTCTACGCGCAACTTTTCGTAGCCGGTCACGAACAGGTTGCCGGACTGCTCCAGGTCCTGGTGCAGCGCGTCGATGTCCTTCTTCTTGTCTGACTTGTTTTTCATGGAAACACCTGTCGGCGCCTTAGACCGCCGCCTTTACGCTGAACGGCGCGGTATCGACGGCAACGCCCGGCCCCATCGTGGAGCAGATGGTCGCGCTTCTCACGTACTTTCCCTTCGCCACCGCCGGCTTGGCCTTGATCACCGCCGTAATCAGGGTCGCGGCGTTTTCCACCAGCTTGGGCGCGGCGAAGCTGATCTTTCCCACCGGCGCGTGAATGATGCCGGTTTTGTCCACCCGGAATTCCACCTTGCCGGCCTTGATTTCCTTGAGCGCCTTGACCACGTCCACCGTCACCGTGCCGGTCTTGGGGTTCGGCATCAGGCCGCGCGGCCCCAGCACTTTGCCCAGCTTGCCAACCGATCGCATCATGTCCGGAGTGGCAATCACGGCGTCGAAATCCGTCCAGTTTTCCGACTGAATCTTGTTGACCATGTCCTCGCCGCCCACGAAGTCGGCGCCGGCCTCGCTTGCCTCGCGCTGCTTGTCCCCGCTGGCGATCACCAGCACCTTTTTCGACTTGCCCAGCCCGTTCGGCATCAGCACCGTCCCGCGCACCATCTGGTCGGCGTGCTTGGGATCAACGCCGAGCCGCATATGGACCTCCACGGTCTCGTCGAACTTGGCGAACTTGATTTTCTGGATGAGCGTCACAGCCTCTTCGAGCTGATATTCGCGGGTTTCCACCTGTTTTCTGGCGGATTGATAGTGTTTGCCTGGTTTACGCGCCATGTGACCTCATTGGTGCAAGCGGCCCGTTCCAAAAAGACAAACGAGCCTCCCACTGAGACGTACGTTCGGGACATCATGCAGTGTACCAAATCAAATCCGCTCCGCGCAACTGGGGTTTTATGCCTTGTGGCGCAGGCCCCCGGGCCTGCGAACCGGAGCTGCTCCGTTAGGCCGGCCAGGCGCAAAGGGCTTGCAGTCCTTAAGCGCCGGACGCTTGGTTCCTGCTCCGCGGCGGGGCAATGAAACCAATCGGCTTTTTCCCTGGCAGCGCCGGCGGATCCATGAGTTCCTTCAAGATATCAAACACCACCTTAAACTGACGATCGCACTTTTCCTCCATTTCAACGAGCCTCTGGGCGAGCATTTTGTGGGTCGCAAGAATCTGCCGGAGGCGCACGAAGGTACGCATGATCGCGATGTTCACCATGATGGCGCGTTCGCTCCGAAGGACGCTAGAGAGCATGGCAACCCCCTGCTCCGTGAACGCGTATGGGAGGAACCCGCCCAGGCTGCGGTGCGAAGGTATCACAGTCTGTGATACCAAGACGTCTGCTTCTTCCTGGGAAAGCTGGATAGCGAAATCGGAAGGGAACCGGCTCTGATTGCGCTTGACGGCCTGGCGCAACGCAATCGGCCTTACCTGGTAGAGCGTGGCGAGATCGCGGTCCAGCATGACCTTGCGGCCACGGATGAGGAGAATCCGCCGCTCGATGACTTGTAGGGGAACCAGCGACGCTGCCCGCTTCTTCTTGTTCGGCGTTTTGGTCGGCATTGGTATATTCGGCTTCCAGAGACCTCGGAATTTCAGTGCGTCGCGGACGAGTGAGCTCTCAGCAAGTTTGTCGGCCGTTCCGCACGAACCCTCCTGTACGGCGTCGCGGCACGGCGTTCGTTCGCCTTGCCGAAAGCACCGTACCGCCGGTTCGGAACTCCCCTCGGCCGCCTTTACGCCGCTTGCTACAATTCATCGAGCCTATGAAGATACGCACTTTTCCGGTTTTTCTGGCCTTTCTGGCGATGGGCTTCGGCGACGCCGTTGGCCCCTTCGTCGGCCTGGCGAGAGATGAATTTCACTTGAGCAATGCCGTGGCCTCGCTGATTCCCTTCGTCGGATTCAGCATGTTCGGCCTGCTCTCGGTGCCGATGGGCGTGTTTCAAGACCGGCGCGGCAAGAAAACCGTGCTGATACTCGGACTCGCGATCGCCCTGGTCGGGCTGCTCAACGCCAGCTTCGGGCTCACGACCTTCGTTCGCTTTCTGCTCACCGTGCTCCTGCTCGATGCCGGCGCAGCCATTTTGCAGGTAGCCGGCAACCCCATCATGCGCGACGTCTCGCCACCCGGCAAGTACGCGCGCAATCTTTCCCTGGGGCAGTTCGTCAAGGCCATCGGGTCGCTTTCCGGACCCCTCATTCCCTTGGTCGCGAAGCGCTACTTCCACGCCAGTTGGCAAGTCATGTTCCCCATTTACGCCGTCGCCCTGGCGGTTACCGTGCTCGCGGTGAGCACGCTCAAGGTGAAAGAGGATGCCAGTGAGCGCCATGCCGCCACCTTCTCCTCGTGCCTGGAATTGCTCGGCAACGGCTACGTGCTGGCCATGGTAGCCGCCATCTTTTTCTACGTCGGCGCCGAAGTGTGCATGAGCTCCTATATTCCCCTGTTTCTCAAAGAGCAGTTCAGCATCGATATCGCGCGCGAAGGCCTGCTCGGTACCGGCCTGTTCTTCACCGCCCTCACCATCGGACGTTTCTCCGGCGGCGTGATTCTCACTTGGATGGCGCCGCGCAGGTTTTTCGCTCTCACCTGCGCGGTTTCCTTCCTCGGACTGTTCGGCCTGTTCGTGCCTGTCGCCGCCGTTGCCGCCGCGGCCTGTTTCGTCGTCGGCTTGGGATTCGCCAACATCTTCCCGCTTATCTTCTCCACCGCCATCGACGCCATGCCGAAACACGCCAACCCGCTTTCCGGCCTCATGGTCACCGCTATTGTGGGCGGGGCTATTCTGCCTCCGCTGATGGGCATGGTCTCCGACCGCAGCTCGGTGCTTTTCGGCTTCGTCGTCCCCATGGCCGCCATCGGCTACGTCACCGCCGCCGGACTGGTGGCTAAACCCAAGCCCGCATAGCTGCAACCGGGGACTGGCTCGAATTTCGCCGCCCTTGCGAAACTTCGTGCCTGTACCCGGTTTGCGCTATGTGAGATCATCCCAGAACGGAGCCAATCATGAAAGAAGTCACCACCTTTTTGAACTTTGACGGCAACTGCCGCGAAGCGATGGAATTCTACAAGAAATGTTTCGATGCCGAGCTGTTCCTCCTGCCGTACTCGGAAGCGCCGGGCGATCTGCCCTGGGTGACCGAGGAAACCAAGAGCAAGATCATGCACTCGACGCTTACCAAGGGATCGCTTACCACTCTGATGGCGGCGGACACGGTCTCCGGCAGACTCTTTCAGCCAGGCAACAATTTCTCGGTGGCGATCCATTGCGAAGGCCTTCAGGAAATTGAGGCGCTGTTTGCCGCGCTAAGCGAAAACGGCGAGATCACGATGCCTTTGCAGGAGACCTTCTGGGCTACTCGCTTCGGCATGCTTACGGACCGGTTCGGCGTCCGTTGGCTGCTCAACCTCGGGAAGCCGCAACAAGGATAGTTGGGGCCGTCAGGGAATTCGACTGCCAGCTCTCCCTAACGCTCCCTAACGGTCGCGGCTCTGAAGCGCCCGCGTGGGCTATAGTGAACAATAAGATTCCTCATGGGCCGCATCCGCATCCTGCCCGACCAGGTCGCCAATAAGATCGCCGCCGGTGAGGTCGTTGAGCGCCCCGCTTCGGTGGTCAAAGAGCTGCTCGAAAACTCGCTCGACGCCGGCGCCACCGAGCTACGCATCGAGGTCGAATCCGGTGGGCGCCGCCTGATTCGCATCGCCGACGACGGCTGCGGCATGCTCCGCGACGACGCCCTACTCGCCTTCGAGCGCCACGCCACCAGCAAGCTGCGCGATGTCAAGGACCTGCTCTCCATCTCCACGCTCGGTTTCCGCGGCGAGGCCCTGCCTTCCATCGCCTCCGTCTCGCGACTTCTGCTCGAAACCCGCTCTGCGGAAGAGACCACCGGTACCCGCATCGAAATCGCCGGCGGCAAGATGCTGCGCTGCGAAGAAGCGGCGCTGGGCGGGGGCACGGCTGTCACCGTCCGCGACCTTTTCTACAACGTTCCCGCGCGAAAGAAATTCCTCCGCACCGAGCAGACCGAACTGGCTCACATCGCCAGCCTGGTAACTCACTACAGCCTGGCCCACCCGCAGAAGACCTTTCAGTTGATCAGCGGCGGGAGCGAGCTGTTATACGTGACGCCGGTCGCAACCCTCGCCGAGCGGGTCTACCAGGTCTTCGGCGGGCGCACGCTGGAGGACCTGGTCGAAATCGGCGACCGCGAGAAGGATCTGTTCCTGGCACACGAAAGCGCGCCACCCGCGCAGGCTATTGCGGAATACCGCACCGAGCCGGACGAGCCGTCCAGCCGCCGCTTCCGCCTCACCGGCTTCTTCTCGCGCCCGCAAGTGCAGAAGGCCAATCGCAACTCGGTCTTCATCTTCGTCAACCGCCGTCTGATTCGCGACCGCCTCCTGCTGCACGCGCTTTCCTCGGCGTATCACAACCTGATGCCGCCCGCCGCCTACCCCTTCGCGCTGCTGTTCCTCGAGTGCGATGCCGAGGAGGTGGACGTCAATGTGCATCCGTCGAAAACCGAGGTCCGCTTCCGCCACGGCTCGTTCGTGCACGATTTCGTGCGCGACACCATTCGCGACCGGCTGATGGAAAGCCGCCCCGCGCCATCGTTCCCACCCGCTGCGCGCCCCGCCACAACCGAACAGCCCGCCGCGCGGCTGCCGTATTCCGAATTCAGCCAGATGATCGAAAACCAAGCGCCGGATGCGGCCAGCCTGGTCGATGCCGAACCAGTGCGCCTCGCGACCGGCGAAACCGCGCCGCTCGAAACGTCGCCTGCGCTGGGTGAGCAGCCGCCCGAGTTTGCCTTGCGGCCCGCCGCCGGCCCCTCGCCGCGCCTCGATTTCAGCGCGCCGCCGCTCGAAGTGGCGCCCGGCCCGCGCCCTTCCGGCAAGCTCTCACGTCACCTCGACGCCCATGGGGAATTTCCGCCTGAGGCCGTCCCGCCGCCCGAAATGTCGCTCTCGGTGCTATCCGATTTGCGGCCTCTCGGCCAGATCCACGAGAGCTTCATCGTCGCCGCCGGCCGCGACGGCTTGTGGATCATCGATCAGCACGTGGCGCATGAGCGCATCCTGTTCGAGCAGGTGCTCAAACAACGCGCCGCCGGAACCGTGGAAACCCAGCGCCTGCTGATGCCGATGATTCTCACCCTCACCGCCGAACAGCAGATCGATTACGCCCGCATCGCCGATGAGCTGCACGCCTCGGGCTTTGAAACCGAGCCGTTCGGCAACCGCACCATCGCCGTGAAATCCGCGCCCGCCGCCATCGGCGCCGCCGACCTGGAGCAGATCCTGTTCGAGATTCTGGAAATCGCCGAAGGCGAGCTGCGCCAGCGCTCACTTGACGATCTGCGCCGCGAAATCTCCGCCGGCATTGCCTGCCGCGCCGCCATCAAGATCAACACCCGCCTCGACGCCGCCAAGATGGAATGGCTGCTCCGCGCGCTCTCCGAAACCGATTGCCCGATGAGCTGCCCCCACGGCCGCCCCATCGCCATGCACTACTCGACACGGGAAATCCTGAAGGCCTTTCACCGGATGTAGGCCAAGGCTACTAGACCCGTGTGGCGCAGGCCCCCAGCTTGCGCTGCGGCGATCTCAGAAATGCTTCTGCCCACGTCTGCCCGCTTAGTTGTTCCAATCCCCCTCGCAGGCTCAAGAAACGCTATCCCGCGGAGCCGTTTAGGGGCAGAATGGAGTCATGTGGAAGGACCTCTCTTACGGGATGCGTTCCCTACTGCGCAACCCGGTCTTCACGGTGGCCGCGGTGCTGTCGCTGGCACTGGGCATCGGCGCCAACACGGCCGTCTTTTCGCTTCTGGATCAAGTCGTGCTGCGCTCGCTGCCAGTCAAAGACCCCGAGCGCCTGGTCGTGCTTCACGGCACGTATACGGGAACCGGTGGCAACTCAATGGTCTGGTCGACCAACTCCGAGTCCGCTTTTCCCTATCCCTTCTACAGGGACCTGCGCGATCGCCTGCCCGCGTCGTCGGGCATTCTGGCCTGCGCCACGGCGCCGGTGCGGATCACTTGGCGGTCTAGCACGCAGGCGGCGGACGCTGAAATGGTGACGGGCAACTACTTCCACACGCTGGGTGTTCCAGCGGCGCTGGGCCGCCTGCTGATTCCGGAAGACGATGGCGCTCCCGGCGCCAGGCCGGTCGCCGTGCTCAGCCACAGCTTCTGGTCCAGCCACCTCGGCGCGGATACGGCTGTCCTCAATCAAACCGTCGCCATCAACGGCTTGCCTTTCGTCGTGGTCGGCGTGGCCGGCGCCGGTTTTAACGGCCTGGTGCAAGGCGATTCACCGGACGTGTTTGTGCCCATCGCCATGCAGCGTACGATCACGCCCACCATCGACGCGCTCGACGATCGCTCTTTTAGCTGGCTCAACTTCTTCGCCCGTCTCGAACGCGGCGAGAGCCTTGCCAGGGCGCAGGCGGCGACCGACGTGGCGTTTCACGCGATCGTCGAAGCCGACCTCGGCCAGGCCGCTGTCCCGCGCAGCCAGCACGATCGCAATTACCTGCTCAAGACGCGGCTTGAATTGCGGCCGGCCGCGCGTGGCATCACCGAGTTACAGGAAAAGTGGGAAAAGCCTCTCGCCGTGCTGATGATCATGGTCGGCCTGGTGTTGCTGATCGCCTGCGCCAACGTGGCCGGCCTATTGGTGGCGCGCGCCGCTGGGCGGCAGCGGGAGATCGCCATCCGGCTGGCCATGGGCGCGAAGCGTTGGCTGTTGGTAAGACAGTTGCTCATCGAAGGCTTCCTGCTGGCTATGGCGGGAGCGGCGGCCGGCCTGGCGATTGAACAATGGAGCACCGCGGGGCTGCTGCGCATTTTGCCGCGCGACGCCGTCGCCGGTTGGGTGACGAACGCGCCCAACCTGCGCATGCTCGGCTACTCGTTGGCGCTATCGATGTTGTGCGCACTCTTGTTCGCCCTGGTTCCCGCTCTGCAGGCGACCAGGCCAAATCTAGCCACCACCCTGAAAGACCAGGCCTCCAACGTGCTCTCCCGGGTCCGTTCGGCGCGGTTGCGGCGGTTTCTGGTGACCGCGCAGGTGGCGCTGTCCTTGATGCTCGTGGTTGGCGCGGGCTTGTTCAGCGCGACCGCGGCGAGACTGGCGAACGCAGACCGCGGCTTCCGCACCGGGCACCTATTGATGTTTTCGGTGGATGCCACGCTAATTCGCACCGGCACGACCGCGGCCAACGCGTTTTACCGCGATCTGCTGGAGCGGTTGAACGCGACACCCGGCGTCTCCGGTGTGGCAGCCAGTGACAGCGGACCATACGGCGATGCCGGCTTTGGCGGCGGAGTTCAGGTGGAAGGCTATCACGCGCGCGCTGACGAGTTCATCATTGCCACCTTCGAGGCCATCACTCCCGGTTACTTTCGCGCGCTCGGGATTCCGCTGCGCGCCGGCCGCGAGTTCAATGACCGCGATACTGGCGCTGCTCCCAAGGCGGTGGTAGTGAACGAAGCATTCGCCAAACACTATTTCCCCAACCAGAGTCCGATTGGCCGCCACCTGTCGTTCGAAGGTCCCGAGGCCAAGGTGCTCGACCGCGAAATCGTGGGCGTTTCGGCCGATGTGCACACCAATGTCCGCCGCAAGGCTTCTGGCAACGTCTATTTCCCTTACACGCAGCGCGAGAAACCGGCCCGCCTGGTTTTCTATCTTCGCGCCGGCGGCGACGAGACGCGGCTCGCGGCAGCCATACGCCGCACGGTGCGGGAAGCCGACGCAGGTCTGCCCGTGCCCGAAATCAAGCCGGTTGAGGTGCGCATTCGCGAATCGCTTTACACCCAGAGGCTGGTCGCCATTTTGTCGAGCGCATTCGGCATCCTGGCGACGCTGCTAGCCGCCATCGGCCTATACGGCGTGATCGCCTTTGCGGTGGCGCGGCGCACCGGCGAGATCGGCCTCCGCATGGCACTGGGCGCTTTGCCGGCCGACGTGCTGCGGATGGTATTGCTCGATGCCGGCCGCATGGCAGCGGTTGGAATCGTCGTCGGCTTGGGAGCCGCCTTCGCGCTCAGCCGCTACATCGAGTCGCAATTGTTCGGCGTCAAGGCGGCGGACCCGTACATCTACGCCGGTGCGACGTTAGTCCTCGCCGCCGTGGCCGCACTGGCGGCTTACGTTCCGGCCTGGCGCGCCTCGCGCATCGATCCGATCTCGGCGCTCCGCTACGAATAGCGAACGGCGCGCATATAAGCCCGAGCGCGCCCCGGGTATACTTGCGTGGTTTAGCGCCCGGCTGTTATCGTCGTGATCGGAAACCTGGCACCCCATGTCGCCCCCCGTACTCAGCCGCGATGAGGAACTCTATTGGCTGGCACTGCAACTGGTTCCCGGGCTAGGCGCCAGAGGAGCCGGCAAGCTGCTGGAACGGTTCCGCACGCCCGCAGCGATCTTCCGCGCCTCGCGCACCGAGCTCGAATCGGCCGGCGTGAGCGGCGCGGTGGCGCAGTCCATCGCCAGCGGCTGCACGTTTGAAGACGGCGTGGCGGAGCAGGAGAAGATGGCGGCGGCCGGCGCCGTGGCTGTAACCATCGGCGATCCGCGCTATCCACAACGGTTGCGCGAGATCTTCGATCCTCCCATCCTGCTTTTCGCGCGAGGGCGGGTGGAACTGCTGAGCGCCCTTTCCCTGGCCGTGGTGGGAACCCGCCGCGCTACGCCGTATGGCACGGCGGTGGCCGAACGGCTCTGCGCGGACCTAGCACACGCCGGCCTCGCCATCTCGAGCGGCATGGCGCGCGGCATCGATACGGCGGCGCACAAGGGCGCGCTGCAAGCGGGCGGCGACACCATCGCAGTGCTCGGCTGCGGCGTAGACGTGGTGTACCCCTCGGAGAATCGCGCACTGATGGCGGAGCTGGCGCACAAGGGGTTGATCGTTTCCGAATTCCCCATGGGAACCACGGCGTTCCCGCAGAACTTCCCCATCCGCAACCGCGTGATCAGCGGCATCAGCCTGGGAGTGCTGGTGGTGGAGGGGGCGCAGTATAGCGGTTCGGCCATCACGGCGCGGCTGGCGATGGACCAGGGCCGCGAGGTTTTCGCCATTCCCGGCAACATCACGTCGAAGCTGAGCTGGTGCCCTAACCTGTTGATCAAGCAGGGCGCGCGGCTGGTGCAGGACTGGAACGACGTGGTCTCTCAACTGCCGGCTGAATCCCGCCGGCATCTAATAGAAAGAGGGCGCAAACGCATCCTGGTGGAGGGCGGCGAATCCGGCGCGGCGGCTGAAGCATCGAAGCCTAATGAGCCCGCCTCCGGCCTGGAGCCGGTTGCCCGCCGCACGCTCGAAGCTCTCCAGGTAGATGTCGCAACGCACCTGGACGATCTGCTGCAAAAAATCGAGGACACTTCAACCTCCGAACTCCTGGCAGCGCTATTCGAACTGGAGATGATGGGGCTGGTCAGGCAACTTCCCGGCAAAAATTTTGTTAAAGTGTGGTAGCGCAGTCTGGGTTCCCGGCAAATCTATTTTCACGGGCGGAGGGATAGACTGTTTTTCGAAGAACCTTATATATGGCAAAAGCTCTGGTAATCGTGGAATCGCCGGCCAAGGCGAGAACCATCAACAAATATCTCGGCAAAGACTTTATCGTCAAAGCTTCGCTCGGTCATATTAAAGACTTACCCAAGCGCGATCTGGCAGTAGACGTGGAGCGCGGTTTCGAGCCGCGTTATGAGGTCATCGAAGGCAAAAAGAAGCTCGTCTCCGAGCTGAAACAGGCCGCCAAGAAAGTGAAGGACGTGTATCTGGCGGCCGACCCCGACCGCGAGGGCGAAGCCATCTGCTTCCACCTCCAGGAAGAGCTCTCCGAGAAAAAGAATGGGCCGCGGATTTACCGCGTGATGTTCAACGAGATCACCAAGAAGGCGGTCGCCAAGGCGTTCGAGAAGCCGGGCCAGGTGGATGTGAACCTGGTGGACGCGCAGCAGGCGCGCCGCGTACTGGACCGCCTGGTGGGCTACAAGATTTCGCCGCTGCTGTGGGATAAAGTGCGGCGCGGGCTTTCCGCCGGCCGGGTGCAGACGGTGGCGCTGCGGCTGGTGGTGGAGCGCGAGCGCGAGATCCGCGCCTTCGTGGCCAAGGAATATTGGACCATCGATGCGGACCTGGCAGCGAAGAAGCCGCCGGCGCTGGCGGCCCGCCTGACGCGCATCAACGGCCAGACCGCCGAAATCGGCTCGGCTGAAGCCGCCAACGGCGTGGTGGCGGCGCTGGAAGGCGCCGCGTACACGGTGCAGTCGGTTTCCACGCGCGAGAAGCGGCGTTTCCCGGTGGCGCCGTTCATCACTTCCACCTTGCAGCAGGAATCGTCGCGCAAGCTGCGCTTCAGCGTGAAGCGCACCATGATGCTGGCGCAGCGGCTGTACGAAGGCGTGGAGGTGGGCAAAGACACGGTCGGCCTCATCACTTACATGCGCACCGATTCGACGCGCGTTTCCGATGATGCCGTCCGCGACGTGCGCGATTTCATCGGCGGACGCTACGGCCGCGAGTTCCTGCCGGACTCGGCGAACTTCTACAAGTCCAAGAAGGGCGCGCAGGACGCCCACGAGGCAATTCGCCCCACTTCCATGGCCTACGCGCCGGAGGTGGTGGACAAGTACCTGCAAGAAGATGAGAGAAAGGTGTACCGGCTGATCTGGAACCGCTTCGTAGCCAGCCAGATGATGCCGGCCCTTTACGACCAGACCACCATCGATGTGAGCGCCAAAGGCAAGAACGGCGACGATTACCTCTTTCGGGCCACCGGTTCGGTGCTGAAGTTCGAAGGCTTCCTCAAGGTCTACCAGGAGGGCAAGGACCAGATCGACGAGGAAGACGAGGAGATGAAGCATCGCCTGCCGGTGGTGGCCGAAGGCGAGCGCCTGCGGTTCAAAGCCATCCGGCCGGAGCAGCACTTCACCGAGCCGCCGCCGCGCTACAACGAAGCCACGCTGGTGAAGCGGCTGGAAGCCGACGGCGTCGGCCGGCCCTCGACATACGCTTCGATCCTCTCCACCATTCAGGAGCGCGAGTACGTCAAGAAAGACGCCGGGCGTTTCACGCCCACCGAGCTCGGGATGGTAGTCACCGACCTGCTGCTCGAAAGCTTCGACGATATCTTCGACGTCACTTACACGGCGCGCATGGAAGAGGAGCTCGACGAAATCGAGGATGGCAAGATCGACTGGCGCGCCGCCATGCAGGAGTTCTATGAGCGCTTCGACAAGGACCTGAAGCACGCCGAAGAGCACATGACCGATATCAAGCGGATGGAAAAGCCCACCGACTTGACCTGCGAGAAATGCGGCAAACCGCTGGTGATCAAGTGGGGCAAGCATGGCAGCTTCATCGCCTGCACTGGCTACCCGGATTGCACTTACACGCGCGAGCTGACGGTGGATCTGCCGGACGTCGATAAGGCCGACTTATCCGAGCAGGGCGACGAAGAGTATTGCGAGAATTGCGGCCGGCCGATGGTCTTAAAGAAGGGCCGCTTCGGGACCTTCTACGCCTGCACCGGCTACCCGGATTGCAAGACCACCAAGCCGATTGGCGGCGCGCAAAAGAAGCCCGACCAAAAGCTGGATGAAATCTGCCCGCAGTGCGGCAACCACCTGGTGCTCAAGACTGGCCGCTTTGGCGAGTTCACAGCTTGCAGCAATTACCCCACCTGCAAGTATGTCAAGCAGAAAACCATCGGCGTGAAGTGCCCGGAGTGCAGCGAAGGCGAGATCGTGGAACGGCGCTCCAAGCGCGGCAAAACATTTTACGGGTGTAACCGCTGGCCGGAGTGCAATTTCGTCGCCTGGGGCAAGCCAGTGCCCGAAAAATGCCCCGAGTGCGGCAGCCCGTACATGATCGAAAAATGGCTCAAGGCCGGCACCTTCTGGCAATGCCCCAACGCCGAGTGCAAACATAAGCAGCCCGCGCCGCAACCCGTCGGAACCGGCGTGCATTGAGCGGCTTGTGGCGCCGGCCACCGGCCCGCGTCGGAGCTCCTATATCTTCGAGGCAGGCCCGGTAGCGCCGGCGGTCTTTGCCGCCGGTTCCTGGTGCAGCGCCCCAATCTGCCCCAGGTGGTTGAGGTCGTGACCGGCCATGGTTTCGACGAGGGTCTGCAAGGTCATGGTGCCGCGCTCGGGATGGGTGACCGGCGTCGAGAATGCTTCCGGCCGCAGCGCTTTCAGAAAAAGCAGATTCCAATGACGCGCGGCGGAAAATGCGGCGACCGCCGCAGCCGCATCGTACGCGCTGTACACGGCCGCCCACTTCTCCTGATCGAATGGTTGGATGATGTAGTTCGGCGCAGCCACAGTCTGGCGGAAGCGAAAGGCGAAAACCACTTCGCAATCGGCAAGGTGGCAAGCGATCTCCCGCGCACTCCACTTTCCCGGAGCGGGCCCGGCAATCGCGCGCTCCAGCGTTAGTCTTCCAATCGCCCGCTCCAATTCCTGCGGCGTGGCGGCGATCACCGTAAACGGGTCGCGATCTCCCAGAAACTTAGCGTACGGATTCATAATTCCGTCAAGTCTAGCACGCGAGCCACCGTTTTGCGCGATCGGAGGTGCGACCGTGAGGGAACGGTTCAGCAGCCATCGCGCTGCTCCACCTCCTTACTCGGCGATGCTTGCCCGCCCTGGCTTAAAATACAGTTATAGCTATGAAATTGCTTGCCAACAGCCTCCTGGAGCTAATTGTCCAGACATCCACCAACCTGCCCCCCGACGTGCGCGCAGCGATGGGAATCGCCGCCGGCAGTGAAACGCCGGGAACGCAGTCCTCGCAGGCCTTCGACATCATTCTGACCAACATCGACATGGCGCACGATGACGAAGGCCCCATCTGCCAGGACACCGGCATGCCTACCTTCCTCGTGCACACGCCGGTGGGCTTCAACCAGATCGCGCTCAGGAAGGCGATTCGCGAAGCAGTGGTGGAAGCCACGCGGCTGGGCAAGCTGCGTCCCAATTCGGTGGATTCGATTACCGGCAAGAACAGCGGCAACAACCTGGGGCCGGAAACACCGGTGATGCACTTCGAGCAGTGGGAAGAAGACGAGATCGAAATCAGGCTGATTCTCAAGGGCGGCGGCTGCGAGAACAAGAACATTCAGTATTCGGTGCCGGCAAACCTGGATCACTTGGGGCGCGCCGACCGCGATCTGGAAGGCGTGCGCAAGTGCATTCTGCACGCGGTGTGGCAGGCGCAGGGGCAAGGATGCGCGCCGGGCGCAATCGGCGTCTGCATTGGCAGCGACCGCGCGCACGGCTACGAGCTCGCCAAGGGCCAGCTCTTTCGCACGATTGACGATGTGAACCCCGACCCCGTGCTGGCCAGGCTGGAAGCGGAAATCATGGAGGAGGCCAACCGGCTGGGTGTGGGCGCAATGGGCTTCGGCGGCAAGTCTTCCCTGATTGGATGCAAGATCACGGCCGCCAATCGCCTGCCGGCCAGCTTCTTCGTTTCGGTCGCCTATGAATGCTGGGCCTTCCGCCGTTTGGGCGTGCGCCTCGATGTCTCGACCGGCGCCATTACCGAGTGGTTGTATCGCGACCCCGCGAGGCCAGTGGCGCGCATGGCGCGCGGCGAAGGTTTCCCGCTGACGGGCCGCGAAGTGATTCTTACCGCGCCGCTCAGCGAGGCGCAGGTGCGCTCGCTCAAAGTGGGCGACGTGGTGCTGATCAGCGGCGAGATGTTCACCGGGCGCGACAACGTGCACGCGTACTTGATGAAGAATCCGCCGCCGGTGGATTTGCACGGCGCGGTGCTCTACCATTGCGGACCGGTGATGCTGCAGGAAGAAGGCCGCTGGAAGGTGAAAGCCGCCGGCCCCACCACCAGCATTCGGGAGGAACCTTACCAGGCCGAGGTCATCAAGCGCTATGGCGTGCGGGCGGTGATCGGCAAGGGCGGGATGGGGCCGAAGACGCTGGCGGCGCTCAAGGAATCGGGCGCAGTGTATTTGAACGCTATCGGCGGCGCCGCGCAGTATTACGCGCGCGCGCTGCCTGAGGTGCTCGGCGTGCACCTGATGGAGTTCGGCATTCCCGAGGCCATGTGGCACGTCCGCGCCAAGGACTTTCCAGCGATCGTCACCATGGACGCGCACGGCAACAGCCTCCATGCCGACGTCGAGAAAAAAACCGGCGAGGCCCTGGCGGAACTGGAGACCGCCGGTAAGCGCTGAACACGCTGTCCCGCAGGGGCCGGACATGCCCGGCCCGCGGCCGGTTCTACGCGCAGGATAAGTTCATCACGGCTTCAGAGTTACCGCCTTACCTTGATACATCACCTCGCGGTCGGCCTTTGGCGTGGCGCCGATGCCCGCGCCATGGTCCTCGGTAACAAAAACTACTTTGAACTGGCGCCTGGCGGGCATTCCGGCGTAACTGCCGTGGCGGTCGCCGATGGTGAGGGTTTGGGCGGCCTGGTTCCACTCCATCGGAATCGTGGCGTAAATGCCCTTCTCATAGTTATAAGTGTCGTTCTGGTCTTCGTATAAGATGAAACTGGCATTGGCGCCGCGGTAGATGCGCAGCTCGATGGGTGCCTCCGGCTTCTCTGCGGCCCATTCCACATCGGGGCCGATGGGGACGATGGAGCCGGCGCGGACGTAGAGCGGAATGCGGTCGAGCGTCACCGGCGCGTCGATCGCATTGCCACCCTCCATGACTTTGCCGGTCCAGAAATCGTACCACTCGGTCTTCGGCAAATAGAGGTGGCGCGTGGTGGCGGCCGGCTCGGTCACCGGATTCACGAGGATAGATGGCCCGTACAAGAACTGGTCGCCAATGTTCTCGGCGCGCGGATCGGTGCGGAAATCCATCACTAGCGGCCGCATCGGTGTGTACGCCTCGCTGGTAGTCTTCCACGCCAGCGAGTAAATGTACGGCATCAACTCATAACGCAGGGTGTCATACGCAGTGAGAATCTTCTGCGCCTCCGGCCCGTACGACCACAGCTCGTTCTGGTCGTTGCTTCGTGTGCCGTGGACCCGGAAGATAGGGCAAAAGGTGCCGAACTGGAACCAGCGGATGAAGAGTTCGCGGTACGCGGGATCGTTGGGATTGCCGGAGGTGAAACCGCCGATATCGGTTGTCCAGTAGGGCAAGCCGGAGAGCGAGTAATTCAGCCCGGCGGGGATCTGTCGGCGCAGCGTTTCCCAATCCGAATTGACGTCGCCTGACCAGGCCGTGACCGCATTGCGCTGCGAGCCAGCAAACGCCGATCGGGAGAGGATGAAGACGCGCTTCTGGCCGGAGGCGGCACGCTGGCCTTCGTACACGCCCTCGGTCGTCATCAGCGGATAAATGTTGGCGTAGCGGGCGCCGTTACCGGCGAACACGTGGTTGGTCACCATCACGTTATCCTCGCGGGCCTCGGTTTCCGGCTCGGTTGTATCCATCCACCAGGCGTCGGCGCCGATCTGGAAAAGGGAGTTATCAATCAAGTTCCAATAGTATTTGCGCGCTGCTGGATTGGTGGCGTCGTAGAGCGCCGACCCCTTTGGATGATAAGCCGCGACCTTAGTGCGGTCGATGAAGTAGCCTTTGCGGTCCATGTCGGTATAAACATCGGAGCCGGGATAGAAGTAAGGCCATACGGAAATCATCAGGTGGAAGTGAATGGCGTGTAAGTTGTCCATCATTCCTTTCGGGTCGGGATACTTGTCGCTGAACTTGAAGGAACCCATGGTGGTCCACCAGAACCAGTCCTGCACGATGTTATCGGCCGGAATGTGCAGCTCGCGGTACTTATGCGCCACGGCCAGCAGCTCCTGCTGGGTCTTGTACTTGTTCTTGCATTGCCAGAAACCGTAGGCCCAGCGGCCGAATAGCGGCGCCTGGCCGGTCAGCTCGCGATAACCGGCGATGATCCTATCGAAATCGGGACCGTAGAAGAAGTAATAGTCGATGTCATCGGCGACTTCCGAAGTGATGTACATCGCATGCACGAAGCGGTTGTTGAAGCGGCTGCGCGAGGCGTTGTTCCAGAAGATGCCATAGCCCCTGCTCGAGAGCAGCATGGGTACGGAGATATTGGTGTTGTCCTGCGCGATGTCGACCGATTCGCCGTGATAGTTCCATACACCGGCCTGGTGCTGGCCCAGCCCATAGAACGCCTCGGTGGATCCCCAGAGGCCGATGAAAGCCTCGGCGCGATAGCTCTTCTCGCCGTTCACGGTAACCGGGGTAAGCGTGTTGGGGCCCTCCTGCACCAGCGGGCGGCCGGAGGCGTCGGCGTAAGCGAGCGTACCATCACGGCGGTTCACGGCCACGCGCATGCGGGCGGTCGAAATCAAAACGGTGCGCGGTGTTTCGGCCACGGTGAACGGCACAGCCGGCCAGGAGGTCTTGACGATGACGTAGTCGGGCCGGTTGGGGAAAGTCGCGGTGGGCGCATAGGTGATGTGAAAAACGGAGTCGGTCGAGACCAGAACGCGGAGGGCTCCAGTCTGCATGGTGAACACG
Source organism: Bryobacteraceae bacterium (assembly GCA_049587755.1). GTDB lineage: Bacteria > Acidobacteriota > Terriglobia > Bryobacterales > Bryobacteraceae > Bog-375. The sequence goes on from JBAVEN010000056.1 coordinate 42,736, forward strand.
ACGCCATCGGCCTGCTTCTCAAAACTTGTCACGGGGTTCTGTGGAATCCATTGCGCGCCGGCCGTGCGGGCGAACAGCAAGACGGCGGCGAGAGTGAGGAACCATGCGGCTCCGCGGGAACGGCAAGGACAAGTAACAAGGCGCGGCACCGCGCAGGTCCGATTGTTGGGCATGCCTGGATTGTAACGCGCGGCAAGTTGCGAGAGCCGCGAAAGCGGACCAGGGTCCGCCCCACCAATCTGGCGGCCTCCGTCACGGGTTACCATCTTCGTGAGTGAATCGCGAAGGAGCCATCGTCATGAAGAATGCTGTGCATCTGGTTGGCGGGTTGTGCCTGCTGGCGGCGTGGGGCGCGGGAAACGCGGCGGCGCAGTACAAATATCCATTTCAAAACCCGGATCTTTCGATTGAGGCGCGGGTGCGCAACATCGTCTCGCTGATGACTGTGGACGAGAAGATTCATTGCCTGGGCACAGACCCCAGCGTGCCGCGCCTGGGCATTCACGGCACGCGCCACGTGGAGGGGCTGCACGGCCTGGCGTTGGGCGGACCCGGCGGATGGGGCCGGCCGGCGCCGATCCCGACGACGCAATTCGCGCAGGCGATCGGCATGGGCGAGACGTGGGATCCGGAGCTGATCCGCAAAGCCGGCGCTGTGGAAGGCTACGAGACGCGCTACATTTTCCAGAGCGAAAAGACGCACCGCGGCGGACTGGTGGTGCGCGCGCCCAACGCCGACCTGGGGCGCGACCCGCGCTGGGGGCGCACCGAAGAGTGTTTCGGCGAGGACCCCTTCTTCAACGGAACCATGGTGGTGGCGATGGTCAAGGGCCTGCAGGGCAACGACCCGAAGTACTGGCTGACAGCTTCCTTGATGAAGCATTTTCTGGCCAACAGCAACGAGGACGGCCGCGACGGATCGTCATCCAATTTCGATGAGCGGCTGCTGCGCGAATACTATTCCGTGCCTTTCCGCATGGGCGTGATGGAAGGCGGGTCGCGCGCCTACATGGCGGCTTACAACGCCATGAACGGAATCCCGATGACAGTCAGCCCCATTCTGAAGTACATCACCATCAAGGAGTGGGGGCAGGACGGCATCATCTGCACCGACGCCGGCGCGCTGGGCAACATGGTGAGATTCCATAAGTATTACCCCGACCTGCCGCACGCCGCGGCGGGCGCCGTCAAAGCGGGCATCAACCAGTTCCTCGACCGCATCTTCGGCAATGCCGTGCGCGACGCGCTGCAGCAGAATCTGTTGACCGAACCGGAGATCGATGCGGTGCTCGAGAATGAGTTCCGCGTGATGATCAAGCTGGGGATGCTTGACCCTCCCGAACGGGTTGCCTACACCAAAATCAAGGGCGATGAGGATGCGTGGAAGCTGGGCGACCACAAGGCGGTGGCGAAACAGGTGGCGCTCGAATCGGTGGTGCTGCTCAAGAACACCGGCGGTCTGCTGCCGCTCAATCGGGAAGCGCTGAAATCGGTCGCTGTGATTGGCCCGCACGCGAACAGCGTGGCGCTGGACTGGTATAGCGGCACTCCGCCTTACACGATTACGCCGCTGGACGGGATCAAGGAAAGAGTTGGCGCGGCGGTGAATGTCAACTACGCCGCCAACAACGACAACGATGCCGCGGTGCAAGCGGCCAAGGAATCGGACGTGGCGATTGTGTTCGTCGGCAACCATCCCACCTGCGACGCGCCTTGGGCCCACTGCCCGACGCCCAGCGATGGTAAGGAAGCCATGGACCGCAAGTGGATCGACCTGGAACAGGAAGCGCTGGTGAAGCAGGTTTACGCCGCTAATCCCAAAACGGTGGTGGTACTGGTTTCCAGTTTTCCGTTCGCCATCAACTGGACCGAGCAGAACGTGCCCGCCATTCTGCACATCACGCACAACGCGCAGGAGGAAGGGTCAGCCATCGCCGAAGTTCTGTTCGGAGACTACAACCCGGGCGGCCGGCTGGTGCAAACATTCGCTAAGTCGCTTGACCAGGTTCCCGCCAAGATGGATTACGACGTACGCCACGGCAGAACCTACATGTATTTCCAGGGCGACCCGCTTTACCCCTTCGGTTACGGCCTGAGTTACACCAAGTTCCGGTATTCCAAGTTACGGACAAGCGCCCCGCAATTGCACGCCGAAGGCGAGATCACGGTGAGCGTGGATGTTACTAACACGGGTAAGCGGAAGGGCGATGAGGTGGTGCAGCTTTATGTGCAGCATCTCAACTCCAACGTGGAGCGGCCAAACAAAGAGCTGAAGGGCTTTCGCCGCATCACTCTGATGCCGGGCCAGACGCGCACCGTCACACTGCCGCTGAAGGCGCAAACGCTGGCCTACTGGGACATGGCCAGAGAGCGCTGGGTGGTGGAACCCGACCAGGTGAAGCTGATGGTGGGCGGTTCGTCCGCCGACGTGAAGCTGGAGAAGGCGGTTGCGGTGACGGCGGAATAATAAAACTTGCAACAACCGATTCATGTCAAAACGACTTGCTCTCATCGTTGTCACCCTTGCCATGGCCGCGCTGCCGACCGTGGCAGGAGATACCAGCCGGTGGCGCCGCGTGCAGCGGCTCCGCGCGGGAACCAGAATTTCGATTGACCTGACCGATCAAAGACGCGTGGAAGGCCGGTTTATGCGCGCCTCGGAGACGGACCTCACTTACGAAGCCTCTCGCGAGACCACGGTGAGCAGGGACACCGTGGTCCGCATCTCCCGGAGACCGCGCCTGAGCCGGAAGATGAGGACATTGCTGGGCGCGGCGATCGGGCTCGCCGGCGGTGCGATTGTCAACGCCACACTGGGCGCCCATTTCTCCAACGAAGGGCGCGACATCACGGCCATAACGTTGGCCAGCGGAGCTGCGGTGGGCGCCGGCATCGGAGCCATTACCGGCGGCGGTTACAAAACCATCTACCGAAGCTCGACCACGGCTCCGGCCAGCGCTGCGGGGAAGCAGTAGGTGAAGGCCGCGGCTACGTGGTGCCCTGCGAGAGCGGCGGCACAATTGCCAGCGGGCGTACGGGGGCGCCGGTCGCGCCCCGGATTTTGAGCGGGGCGGCCACCAGCAGAAAGGTCCACGCGGACGCGGCGGCCAGTTCCTCCAGGTTCAGGCACTCGAGGATGTGGATGCCGCTTTCCACCAGCAGGTGGACATGCACGGGCATGGCGGCATCGGGCATCTTCTCGAACGCCAGCGTGTCCGAGCCGGCGGCGAAGATTCCGCGACGGCTGAGCCACTCCGCGCCCGGCCGTGCGGGGCCGGGACCGCGCACTTCCGACACAAACCTCGCCGCATCGTGGAAGTAGCGCGCCCAACCCGTGCGGAGCAGAACCACGTCGCCGCGTCGCACTTCGAGGTTTTGCGCGCGGGCGATCTGGTCGAGATGCTCGGGGGTAATTTCGAAATCCGCCGGCAGCGCATCCATGCCCGCGTGCCGTGCCGCGTCGAGCAGGACGCCACGGCGAACAATCGGCGGCACAGTGTCGATGGAATGCGCGTTGAGACCCCGCTGATGCGACTGGGCGGATGCCGCCTCGACGCCGCCGTACAGCTTGCCGCCGCAAGAGAAATGGCACAGGGCGTCGATGTGCGTGCCCACGTGGCTGCCCAGCGCCAGCGCATCCGCGGCGGAACTGTTTCCCGCCGGACCCACGTAGTCGCCGTGCTGCTTCACCAGCCCGAACAGGAACGGGGGATGCGACGGGTGGTGCGGCATGCCCGGAAAGTAGGGCTGGGCCAGATCGAAAACGCGCGCGCCGGCGATGGCTTCATCGAGTGGCTGCATCTTCAGCAAACTGTACCACGCGCCTGCGGGCCCGGGCATGCCCGGCCTCTGCGGCTTGGCGAAGCGGTCGGGAGCCCGGATCACATACGAGATGCACAACCTTCCGAACAGGCGCCCTGCTATTTGCGGACGCGGCCGAACATGCGGATGCGCACCACGAAGCGCCGCCCTTCGGCGCCATAATACTGGCCGAAATTGGGCGCGCCTTCCACGTTGTTCACGGCCGTGTAGTTCTGGTGCCCGGTAACGTTGTTGCAGCCCAGACGCACTCCCAGCCGGTAGCCGCGAAAAACGAAACGCCGTTCGACGTGCACGTTGAGGTCGAAGTTATCGGGGTAGCGTTGCGCATTCAGCGTTCCTACCAGCACGCCGGAATCGGTGGTGACCGAATAGGGCAAACCGGTTCGGTAGTCCACCAGGACGGCCAGCGCCCAATTGGGGCCGTGCAGTGGAAAGTAACCCCAGCCCAGTAAGCGATTGGGCGAGTCCCAGGGCATGGGAGCGAAGTTACTCATCACCTGTAGCGGCTGGTCGATGGTGGTAGAGAGCACGGCATTGGAGATGGCTTGCGAGCGGGTGTAACTGGCCATCCAGCCAAACTGGTCGCCGAAGGACTGCCGTACAGTGAACGCCACCTCATCGTAGGCGTCACGCCGCAAGTTGGAGAGGACGTATTCGCCGCCGTATCCCCCGGCCAAGCCAACAAGATCGAAATTGACCGGACCGGGGGAGCCCGTCGGAGCATAAATGAAACCATCGGAGCCGCGCTTGCGCATCCATTCGGCATCCGCCGAAATGCGGTGTCCCAGGTCGCGCGCAGCGCCTGCGCTCCACTGGCCATAACTCGGGAACTTGAGGTCATGCCCGGGAAGAAACGTGGTGATGAGCGGCGGCAATGGCACTCCGGAAGAGCTGTAAGGCGTAGTGACTGCCTGCTGATCGAGTGGCAACGAGAACAGCGCCAGGTTGCTGGGATCTCGCAAAATGGCGTAGCCGGCGGTAAGCCGGGTGCGGCCGTCTGCCATCGGCGCCCAGGCGACAGCGATGCGCGGCGATACCGCGGCCGCCCTCACCAGGCCGTCCCAATCCAGCCGCGCGCCGGCATCCACCGTGAGCCGGCCGGCGGGTTGCCAGTGATCCATGACATAACCCGATGCCACTGAGTTGCCGCGATTGAATATCCCGCTGCCTTGAAATGTGGTGACGAACTCGGGCAAGTCGCTCAAGCCGACGATCTCGTTCTCCGATCGCGCGAATCGCGCATCGTAATCCAGCCTTTGCGCGTTGGTCCCAGCCTCCAATTGGTGGCGTCCCCAAAGGTGGCGCGCGCGGGGAAAGTAGTTGATGAAAACCTGCCCGCGGCGCCCGTTTTGGCGCGAGTCGACAAAGTAGTTTCCGCTGCGGCCTTCGGGCGTGTAGAGATAGGGGGCGGTGCCTTCCGGCACCTGCCGGTGATAGACATCCTGCCAGGCTATGCCAAACTCCACCAGCGAACCGCCGTACCACGTATGCGAGTCTTTCGCGGCCAGAATCCACTCATGATCGCTCATGCCGCTGGTGGTGGGATCCGGGTCGAGCGGTCCCAAGCCGAAGTGCGCCTGGTGGTCGAAGTTGCTCAGAAAGTCTGCGTAGAAAATGTTGGCGGAAGAAAGATTCACCTGAGCGTGGGCCAGGTTGCCAAGCGCCCAGGCCGGATTCGTGTCCGCGCCGGGAGGTAAGCCGTAGACGTAGCCGCTGTTGTAGCTGCCATTAACGCTGTCGGAGAACCAGGCCTTACCTTTGTCGATGGGCCCGGAGAAAACGGCGCGCGGCGTCCAATCGCCGATGCGCGTTCCGCCCCGCTCGTCGATGCCGGGAATGAAATTGGTGATCGTATAGCGATAGTCGTCGGTTCCGGTCTCGGTCTGAATGGCCAGCGTGCCGCCCGAGCCGGGCCCGTACTGCGCGGGCTCCCGCGCGGCATCTAAATCCACCGATTGCACGCCATCCACCGCCAGCGGCGTGGTGTAGTGGCCGCTGATGGGGTCCGTGATATCCACGCCGTTCAGCGTGTACTGGGTCTGGTATTCGGCTGCGCCGTGAAAATGGAGCCCGCCGGACGGGTCTTCGACCGCTCCCGGCAGCAATTTCATGCCGTTGCGCAAGCTCTCGCTGGCGGGGTAAGGAATATCGTTGATCTCGGTGCCGCTCAGCCGTTCTTCTCCGGCGGTCACCGCGGCATCGACGGGATTGGGCAAGACGCCGACCTGGACACTCTGAAACACTTCCTCCTGCACATTGAGCACGAGGGTGGCTTCGGCGCCGCCGGCTGCGATCTCCACCATCTGGCGGTGTAACTGAAAATATCCGGCGCGATCGACGGTGACGAGATAGCGGCCGGGCGCGGGCACGGTGATAACAAACGATCCGGTAGGCGAAGATTCCCCCTCGAGCGGAGCGCCATTTTCCGGTTGGACGCGGACGCGCGCACCGGCCACGGGGGCGTCGTTCTGATCGACCACGCGACCGTTCCACGCCACCTGGCCGGCGGCCTGGCCACTCAGCGCCAGCCCGGCCATCAACAGCGCCGCGATGCGGTGGAGCGGCATGCGGAGTCCTGACGCTATTATGATCGAATCGCCGGCCGCGGGCAGACCTGGGGGTGCGGCCTAGTCCTTTTCGCCCTTGTGCAGTTGCTGAGCGAGGTAGTTGTCGAGACCCACTTCGCCGACGGCGTGGAGCTGGCCCTCCAGGTAGTCGACGTGATCCTCTTCCTGCCGGAGAATCTCCTCGAACAACGCCCGCGAGGCATTATCGCCAACTGCGGTCGAAGCCTTGATGGCGCGGTTGAGCTGCTTGACCGCCTCGACCTCCAGCGCGAGGTCGCTCTCGAACTGCATTTTGACATTGGTCCCGATGCGGATGGGGCCGAGGTCGGTCATGTTCGGCGCCCCCTCGAGGAAGAGGATCCGGTTCATCAACTTCTCGGCGTGCACCATCTCCTCGATGGACTCTTTGCGGTAGTAACCCGCCAGCCGGAAGTAGCCCCAGTTTTCGCACATTTTAGCGTGCAGAAAGTATTGATTGATGGCCGTCAGCTCGGCCCGCAGGGACTCCGCTAAACATTTCAAAACCTCTTCATTGCCATGCATAGCCATCAGTTTATCCGCAAACGCGGCAAATTCCAACGTGGCAGCGGCAGCCGGGGCGGCCGGCGGCGGCGGATTATAATCAAGAGGTGCGAATTTCGTGTGCCCTGGTCTTGGCGGCGCTAGCGCTGGCCGGCTGTCATCGCAGCGATTCGAGCAAGGAAGCCGTACGCCAGGCAGTAATCGATTACGTCGGTGGGCGCGGCCTGAATGTGTCCGCGATGAACATCGAAGTGACCGCCGTGAACATCACCGGCGACCACGGCGAAGCCAGTGTCTCCTTCACGGCCAAGAGCGCCCCGAACGCGCCGGGCTTGTCGAAAACCTATCTGCTCGAACAGCGGGGCGCCAGGTGGGTGGTGACGGGAAGCAAGCAAACAGGCGGCATGCCGCATAGCGGCGCTATGCCGGGCGGCATGGCGAATCCTCACGGCGCGATGGCCCCCGGAGCCATGGCGAATCCGCGCGGAGCGGGTGCGGGCGGCTCCATGCCGGCGCTGCAGGATCTGCCGCCAGTCGACAAGACGAAAAAATGAAACGCGTCGCAATCCTGGGCGGAGGGCCGGCGGGAGCGTTTGCCGCGGAGCAGTTGGCGTCCGCCGGGCTCAGGGTGGTGGTGTTCGACGAGAAGCTCGCGTGGGAGAAGCCATGTGGCGGCGGACTTACTTCCAAGGCTTACAGCCAGTATCCGTTTCTGATTGAGAACTCCACGCCCAAGCGCCTGGTGCACGAGACGGTGCTGAGCGCGCCGCGCGGCGGCGAAGCCAGCCTGAAGCTGACGGACCCGCTGGTGATCTACTCGCGTTTCGATCTGAACCGGATGCTGCTGGAGCGGGCCGAGCGCGCCGGGGCACAAATAGAAAAGGCGCGCGTGCTGGAGATGAAGCGGCAGGACGCGGGCTGGCTGTTGCGCACCTCGGGCGGCGCCACCAGCGCCGATTTCTGCATCGTGGCGATGGGCGCCCGCAACCCGCTCCGCGAGGTGGGCACCGAATTGAAACCGCGCGACACCATGGCCGCGCTGGGATATTACGTCGCCGGCGACCAGGAGCGGATCGACATTCAGTTCCTGCCCGGCCTGGAAGGCTATATCTGGATTTTTCCGCGTTGCGGCCACCTTTCGGTAGGGATCTGCGGCAAGGGCCAGCCCGCAACGGTGTTGCGCAAACGGCTGGACCAGTTCATGGCGGACCGCGGCATTTCGCGCCAGGACGGCAAGTTCTACTCGCACCTGCTGCCTTCGCTCGACAGCGGCTCATGGCAGGCGAACCGCGTCGCCGGCGATGGCTGGATGGCGGTGGGCGATTCGGCCGGGCTGGTGGATCCGCTCACCGGCGAAGGTCTCTACTACGCGATTCGCTCCGCGGACCTGGCGGCGCGCGCATTGCTGGCAGAAGTGGGGGACCTGACGGCGAAGCTGGCCCATTACCGTGCGCTCCTGCAGCGCGACTTCGCGGCAGACCTGGAATTCGGCGCGCGCCTGGCGAAGCGCTTCTTCGTGGGCAGGTTCCTGTGCGGCGCGGTCACGCAGCGCATGGTCGACTTCACGCGCCGCAGCCCGCGCTTCTCCCTCATCATGCAGGATCTGTTCGCCGGGCGTCAGCCTTATGCGGGCCTCAAGCGGCGGCTGCTGCGGAACTTGAATGGCAGCCTCTACGACATCGCCATGAGTCTCGGCTTTGCGCGCGTCGTGCCGGGCCGGAGCCCGAGTTGCTTTTTGTGAGACGCGCGGGACCGAGTTCGCATTTCTCGCATCCAGCCGGCCCTGGACGTCGCGCCCGCAGACTGAGATGAATCATTCCAAGTCCGAATCACTCTTTCGCAAGGCGCAGGAACTCATCCCGGGCGGCGTCAACTCGCCGGTGCGGGCATTTCGCAGCGTGGGCGGGAAGCCGTTGTTCCTGGCGCGCGGCGAAGGGTCGCATGTCATCGACGTTGACGGCAATCGTTACATCGATTACGTCGGTTCCTGGGGACCGCTGCTGCTGGGCCACCGGCACCCGGAGATTCTGGAAGCGCTCGAGCAGGCGCTCGCCATCGGCACCAGCTTCGGCGCGCCGACTGAAGCGGAGCTCGAACTGGCCGAGGCCATTCGCCAAGCCGTACCGTCGATGGAAATGGTGCGGCTGGTGAACTCGGGCACCGAAGCGACCATGTCCGCCATCCGGCTGGCACGCGGCTTCACCGGGCGCGATCTGACGGTGAAGTTCGAAGGCTGCTACCACGGCCACGTGGATTCCCTGCTGGTGAAGGCCGGCTCCGGCGTCGCAACGCTGGGCCTGCCGGACACGGCGGGGGTGCCCAAGAGTTTCGCGGATTCCACCATTGCGCTGCCCTACAACTCGGCGAACGCGGTGGAAGCGGCGTTTCACACGCACGGTGGGCGCATTGCGGCGGTGATCGTGGAGCCGGTGGTGGGCAACATGGGCGTCGTGCCGCCATCGCCGGGCTTTCTGGAAGCGCTGCGCGACGAGACCAGCCGCCACGGGGCGCTGCTGATCTTCGACGAGGTGATGACGGGGTTTCGCGTGGCCTTCGGTGGCGCGCAACAGCGGTATGGCATCCGGCCCGATCTGACCACGCTGGGAAAAGTGATTGGCGGCGGCTTGCCGGTGGGCGCGTATGGCGGCCGCAGGGACATTATGAGCCAGGTGGCGCCAGCCGGGCCGGTTTACCAGGCAGGTACGCTTTCCGGCAATCCGCTGGCAGTGGCTGCGGGCCTGGCCATGCTGCGGCATCTGAAAGCGCATCCGGAAATCTACCAGAGGCTGGAGGCGCGCGCCGCCGAGTTATGCGCCGCCCCGCCGGCCGGCATCACGGTGAACCGGGTGGGCTCGATGTTCACCTTCTTCTTCACCGAACGGCCGGTGACCGATTACGAATCCGCCAGGCGCAGTGACACGGCCCGCTTCGGCCGCTATTTCCGCGCCATGCTGGAGCGCGGCATCTACCTGCCGCCGTCCCAATTCGAGGCGGCCTTTGTGTCGGCGGCACACACGGATGACGATATCCGGCAGACCATTGCCGCCGCGCGCGAGGCCTTCAACGCCTGACCTGGGGCAGCAGCTTGCGGCCCGACCAGGTGACGATGGCGAAGAACGCGGCGAAGCTGACCAGGATCACGGTCAGGCGGCGCTGCGGAGAAAGCCGCTCCGGGATGGCTCCGGCGGCGGGCGCGAAACTCACCCGGATGCGCAAGTGCACCACCGCGGCGCGGTCGTCGCCGATGCGATTGTCGACCACCAGCACGTACCCGCCCGGCGGCCGCAACTCGCACGTGAGCTTGCCGGAACGGCCGGGTTCGGTCGCATCCACCACGCCATGCGGCAACCCTTCGCGCAGGTGCTCCAGATCGTCGCGGCGCATCACGGCCAGGCGGACGCGTTCCGAGCCGGCGGTCACTTGGTACTCGGCTTCGACCAGCGTGGGACGCTGCCCGATTCCGAGATCCAGGTAGCGCCACTCATCCGCCGGAATGGTGTACACCTGGTTTACCAGTTCCCCGGCGGAGGCAAAGGCGAACGCGAGCGTGCAAACAAGAGCCAGCATGAATCGCAACCGGAGGCCGGGCATCTCCTCCCTCGCCCATCTCCGAGGGGCTACAATGATGCCATGCACGACAGTATGGCACAGCCGCGGGAGGGGATGTTTCCGCTTGCTCGCCATTGAACTGCCGGGTTGGAAAACCAAACTGAGCTGGATAGCGGCCGTTCTGCTGGCGGTTCTGTTCCTCCTCTCCGGGCTGTGGAAGATCACCGACGCTCAAGGCTGGGCCCAGCGCATCACCCAACTGCAGTTGCCGGGCGCGTTGAGCCTGCCCTTGGCGCTGGTGGCGGGGATTGCCGAAACGCTGGGCGCGGTGCTGATCCTGGTGCCGCGGTTCCGGCGTTGGGGTGCGATCCTCATCGGCCTGCTTCTGATTGCATTCATGGGCTATTTTGCCGCCCATTACGGCGCGCTGCGCGGCGAAGACTGCAGTTGCTTCCCCTGGATCAAGCGTGCGGTGGGGCCGCAGTTTTTCCTGGGCGACCTGGCGATGCTGGGGCTGGCCCTGGTGGCAGGATGGTGGTCGAAACCGCCGGGCAGCTTCCGCACGGTGCTGGTGATTGCCGGGGCGGTGGCGGTTTTCGCGCTGGTCTCGTACGGGGTCAGCGAGGTGCGGGAGAGCGGAACCCGCGCACCCGCCAGCATCCTGGTTGGCGGCCAGCCCTACGCCATCGGGCACGGGAAGTATTTCCTCTTCTTTTTCAACCCGGCCTGCTCGCACTGCTTCGAGTCCGCCAAGCGAATGTCCCAGCTCGAATGGGGCGAGACGCGCGTGGTGGCGGTTCCCGTCGAGTTGCCGCAGTTTGCGGGGCAGTTTGTAGCGGAAAGCGGCCTGAAGGCCGTGGTGACGTCGGATTTCGAAGTGCTGAAACGCAGCTTCGGGTACACCGCCTACCCGTTCGGCGTGGCCCTCGACAATGGCCGCGAGAAAGCCCCGCTGCGACGCTTTGACGGGACCGAGCCGGCAGCGACGTTACGGCGCCTGGGGTTTGTGAAATGAAGAGCGGGAGGCGCGATCAGCGCATCTCGTCTGGGCGCGCGTCAGAAACTGCCAGGCCAATCGTAGCCGCGACTGTGACGGAGCGGTTGGTACACTTGTCATGATCGGCGCCAAAAGGGGGTAAACGTGGTGCTGCGGCTCCTGGTTTTTCTGGCCTGCGCTTTCTTTGCTATGGCGGATGACGTTCATCCAACGCTCGCGCTCGGCTCGCCGGCTCCCGGCTTTTCGCTCCCCGGCATCGACGGCAAGGTACATACGCTGGCGGAATACGCAGGCAGCCGCGTGCTGGCGGTGATCTTCACCTGTAATCACTGCCCCACCGCCCAGCTCTATGAAAGCCGCATCAAGGAGCTCGTCGAGGACTACCGCGGAAAGGGCGTCGCTTTCGTCGCCATCGAACCGAACGATGCCAGCGCGATTTTGCTCTCCGAGCTCGGCTACACCGACGTCAGCGACGATCTGGAAGGGATGAAAATCCGCGCCGCCTACCGGCACTTCAATTTCCCGTATCTGTACGACGGCGAAACGCAGGCCGTGTCGCAGGCATACGGGCCCAAAGCCACGCCGCACGTTTTCATTTTCGATGCGGAACGCAAGCTGGCTTATGAAGGCCGCATCGACAACAGCCAGCGCGAATCGCTAGTGAAGACCAGGGATGCGCGCAACGCCATCGACGCGCTGCTTGAGAGCCGGCCTGTCGCGGTGCCGCACACCGGCGTCTTCGGCTGCTCCACCAAATGGAAATCGAAGCAGGCCAACCAGCTCGCGGAGATGAAGAAGATCGAAGCCGAGCCGGTTCGCCTGGAGATGGCCGATGCAGCCGAGCTGAAGAAACTGCGCGCCAACCCCACCGGAAAGGTGTTGCTGGTGAATTTCTGGGCCACCTGGTGCGGGCCGTGCATGACCGAGTTCCCCGACCTGGAAACAACGTATCGCATGTATCGCGGCCGCGACTTCGATTTCGTCACCGTGGCCGCCAACCTGCCCGATGAGCGGCCAGGGGTCGAGAAGGCGCTCGCCCGGCAGCACGCCTCCAGCCGCAACCTCCAGTTCGCTTCCACCGATACGTACGCCATGCAGGCTGCGTTCGACCCGACATGGGACTCCGGCGTGCCCTTCACCATGCTCATCGCGCCGAATGGCAAAGTTCTCTATCGGAAACAGGAAGAGGTGGATATACTGGAGCTGCGGCGCATCATTCTGGCGAATCTGCCGGACCCGGACTACATCGGGCACCGCGCTTACTGGGCCACAAAATAGACTCTCTGCAAGGAGGAGTGAGATGGGAAAAGGAACTCCGGAAGGCAGTCGGGCTGGCAGACGAGCTTTCCTGAAACTGGGCGGCGCCGCGGCGGCAGGCTTGATGGGCAATGCCGCGCTGGGTCAATCGGCGCCCTCACCGCAGAACGCCACGCCGGCACCGCAGAACCCGGCGGCGGCGCTGCCTATGCCGGTGCGCAACCTGGGGCGCACCGGGTACAAGGTCGGCATCTTCAGCCTCGGCGGGCAAGCGGCGCTGGAGCGCGGAAACAATGAAGCCATCGCCGTCCCGATCGTCGAACGCGCGCTCGATCTGGGCGTGAATTACCTCGATACTTCGTCGATTTATGGCGGTCCGGAACGCTGGAGCGAGCGCTACATCGGCACGGTCATGAAGCGGCGCCGCGCGCAGGCGTTCCTCGCCAGCAAGACCAAGGAGCGCACGCGCGACGGCAGCCTGCGCATGATCGAGGAGTCTTTGAAGCTGCTGCAGACGGATCACCTGGACCTTTGGCAGTTGCACGACATCGGCCTCATGGAGGACGTGGACGCCGTATTCGCCAAGGGCGGCGCCATGGAAGCGCTGCGCCAGGCGCAGGAACAGAAGATGGTGCGCTACCTGGGCGTCACCGGCCACTTCCGCCCCGAGCCATTGATGGAAGCCATCCGCCGCCACCCCTTCGACACCATTCTGATGGCCCTCAACGCGGCCGACCGGTACCACTTCAGTTTCCGGGAACAGCTTCTGCCGTTGGCGGTGGAGAAGCAGATGGGTATCATCGGCATGAAAGTGCCGGGCCGCAGCCGGCTGCTGGCAAGCTGGACCCCGCCGCCGCTGGAGCAGCAACGGCACTCGTGGGAAGGCGCGGTGATTGCCACCCAACCGGGGCCGCTCACCATGCGCGATGCGATGTATTATTCGCTCTCGCACCCGGTCAGCACGGTGATTATCGGCTGCGATTCGATCGCGCAACTGGAAGAGAACGTGCAACTGGCGCGCGAGTTCACGCCCCTCAGCGATCACCAGATGGCGTCACTCTCCGCGCTGGCGGAGCCGGTTTCCAAGCAGGCCCTGTTCTTCCGGTTTGTCAGCCGCGGATAGGAGCTTGGATTGTGGGGCGGGTTGTTAACCCGCGCACCGATTGTCGATCGGTGCAGCTGGGCAACGCCCGGCCACTGGAATTTCTACATTTCCGAGCACGCCCGGATATGATCAGCCTTGTATCAGGGCACGGCTTCAGCCTAATACTCTTCACTTAACAACATTTGTGTGCTATTATGTTCTGGGAAGGAGCACTGTTTCCAAAACATGGCTGGCCGCCCCGCGTCCCTTCCGCCAGGCACTCGTCTGAG
>JBAVEN010000057.1:0-5764 GCA_049587755.1 Bryobacteraceae bacterium
CAGCCGCGACCGCCTGTCGGCGGGCTATCTGATCGCGCTGGCGGCCCGTGTCGTCCGTGAAGTCAGCGAACTCGCCACCCGCGCGCGCGAAACCGGCAAGCGCCTCGCCACGCTCTCGATCGACACCCAGATCCGCTTCCGCTCGGCCGCCGAGCGCGCGCAATTCAGCAGCGAACTCACCGCCGCGATCACTCAGCTCGCGGCGCGTTATCACGACGCTTCCGCCCTGGGCGGACGCACGCACCGCCTCGTTATGGTGGCGCACCCGTTACCCCAAAAAAACAAGGAGACCGCAGTATGAGCGTAAAGAAAGAAGCGAACGGACGGCGTTCGGTGCAGGTGGAAGTGGAAGTACCGGGCACCCCGGAACAGGTGTGGCAAGCAATCGCCACCGGTCCGGGCGTGAGCGCATGGTTTGTGCCCACCGAGGTCGATGGCCGCCTCGGCGGCACCGTCACTCACCACTTCGGAGGGGGCATGGACTCCGCCGCCACGATCACCGAATGGGATGCGCCGCATCGCTTCGTGAAGGAAGATTCCTGGGGGCCGAACGGGCCCACCGTCGCCACCGAATGGACTGTGGAGGCCCGCGGCGGTGGCACATGCAGGGTGCGCGTGGTGCACAGCCTCTTCGCCGAAACCGATGATTGGGACAATCAACTCACCGGTATCGAATCCGGCTGGCCATCGTTCTTCAGCATTCTGCGGCTGTATCTGGAGCACTTCGCAGGCCAGCCGAGTTCGCAAATCCAACTCCTGGCAATGCCGGCGGCCTCGGGCGCATGGGAGAAGCTCGCGGGTGCCCTGAATCTCGCGGGTGCAGCGCCGGGCGAGCGGCGCGATGCGGGCGATGGCGCCCCTCCATTGAGCGGCATCGTGGAGTCAGTCAATGCTGCCGGAAATCCACACATGCTGTTACGTGTCGATCTGCCCGCTCCGGGTGCGGTGTTTGCCACAGCGTGCCCCGCCGGCGAGAAAGCATACGTCACAGTGAGCTTCTATCTCTACGGCGACACGGCAGCGGCCGTCGTGGCGCGCGACCAGTCCGCCTGGACTGCGTGGATGACGAATCTCTTCCCGGCGTAAACCCTGAGGGTCCTCATTTGGCTGAGCTTTGCACAACTTGTGGTGCGGAGCTTCTGGGTTAAGGGGTCAGACGCATTTTCTGACAAAAACGGACCGGGAGAATGCAGTCCGGGAGAATGCAGTCAGCCTGAATCGAGGGGATTTTGCCGCTAGTACTATGGCCGGATGAAAATGTTCGTTTGTGGGGCGGCTTGGCAAGCTGCGGGCCGATTGGTAATCGGCCCGCGCGTCTCAACCGCCGCGCAGGATACCATCGTGCCCCACATGCAAGAGAACATCTTTACGGTCTCGCCCCTAGAGCACCAACGGCACCACGCGTCGGGTACGGCTCGCGTAGGCGGCGTATTCGGGGTACTTGCCCACGATGAGAGTCTCTTCGGCGCGTATCCGGATCGCAAGGCCGGCCGTGGCGACGAGAGCGACAATCGCGTGCCCTAGGGACAGGTGGACGGCGATGCCGGCCCAAAGGAAGTACAGCACCGCCGCGTAAATCGGGTGGCGGATGTACCGGTACGGGCCGTTTGTGACCAGTCCGCCCGCCGTGGGGTTCGCAACGGCGTGAAAGCTCCGCCTTCCGAATGTCACGCGCGCCCAGACCATCAGGGCCACGGCCGCCACCTGGATGCCAATTGTGACCGGCCCGTTGCCCAGGATCGCCCTCCGGTAAAACAGCCAGGCGAGACACACAACAGCCGCGACAAAGCCAAAGAGAGATGCCCGCTTCCAGGTCATCCTCATATTAGGGCACAGGCGCGGCCTCTTTGCACTAAGTGCGGCGGAACCGGCGCAGCCGAATCCATGGCATCCGCTGGATCGAGAGCCAATGCCATGCCGTCGCTGCCTTCGATTCCCGCTGCAAGAAGCCGCCATGTATGCGGCCTGCCGCACTCGCCCACTCCGGGCCGTGGGTTGCTCTAAAATCAGGGTAGTGCTCGCTGGGTTCGACCCTCTCGTCGCGGAATGGTTCGCCACGCGTTTCGGCGCACCCACCGAACCCCAAGTGCGCGGGTGGCCGGAAATCCGCGCGGGGCACGATGTCCTGATCTCGGCGCCCACCGGCTCCGGCAAAACGCTCGCGGCTTTTCTCACGGCTATCGAAGGCCTGGTGCGGCGCGCCCGGCTGGGGCCGCTGCCCGACGCAACCGAAATCGTCTACGTCTCCCCGCTCAAGGCGCTCAGCAACGACGTCCACAAGAACCTCGAACTGCCGCTGGCCGAAATCGGCGCGCTGGCGGCGTTGCGCGGCGTTGCGCTCGCGCCCATCCGCACCGCGCTGCGTACCGGCGATACACCCCAGGCGGAGCGTCAGAAAATGACGCGGCAGCGCCCGCACATCCTGGTCACCACTCCTGAGTCGCTTTACATTCTGCTCACCGCCGCCAAACCGCGCGAGATGCTGGGCCGCGTGCGAACCGTGATCGTGGATGAGATCCACGCCGTGGCCGACGACAAGCGTGGCTCGCACCTGGCGTTGACGCTGGCGCGTCTCGACCGGCTGGTGCAACAGAATGGCGGAGCCGCGCCGCAACGCATCGGCCTTTCCGCGACGGTGAAGCCGATTGAAGACGTGGCGCAATTCCTCGGCGGCCATGCCAGCGTGATCCAAGTGGGGCACCGGCGCGAAATGGATCTGGCCATCGAGGTGCCGCGCGACGAGCTTGGCCCGGTGGCGACCAACGAGATGTGGGACGAGATTTACGACCGCGTCGCCGAGCTCATCCGCGCCCACCGAACCACGCTGGTCTTCGTCAACACGCGGCGCTTGGCGGAGCGGGTGGCTCATCACCTGGGCGAGCGTCTCGGCATCGACGCCGTCCTGCCGCACCACGGCAGCCTCTCACGCGCCCTGCGCCTGGATGCGGAGCAGAAGCTCAAAAACGGCGAACTGCGCGCCGTGGTGGCCACGGCATCGCTCGAATTGGGAATCGATATCGGCGCCATCGACCTGGTGTGCCAGATCGGCTCGCCGCGTTCCATTGCGGTGGCGTTGCAGCGCATCGGGCGCGCGGGCCACTGGGTTGGTGCGCTGCCCAAGGGCCGGCTCTTCGCCACCACCCGCGACGAGTTGATCGAGTGCGCCGCGCTGGTGCGTGCGATCCACCATGGAGAACTCGACCGCCTCGAGATTCCCCGCAACGCCCTGGACATCCTGGCGCAACAGATGGTGGCCGCGTGCGCTTGCGAAGATTTCGCCGAAGACGACCTGTTCGCCCTGATGCGCGCCGCCGCCCCCTATGCCACGCTTCCGCGCGCCGATTTCGACGCTGTGCTGGAGATGCTCTCCGAGGGCATTGCCACTGCGCGCGGGCACAGCCGCGCTTACCTCCATCGCGACGCCGTCAATCGCCGCGTCCACGCGCGCCGCGGAGCGCGCATGACGGCCATCACCTCCGGAGGTGCCATCCCGGAAACGGCGCAGTACCTGGTGGTGGCGGAGCCCGAGGGCGTCACGGTGGGAACGGTGGATGAGGATTTCGCCGTCGAGAGCATGGCCGGCGACATTTTTCTTTTGGGCACCACTTCCTGGCGCATTCGCCGCGTGGAAGCGGGCCGCCTGCGGGTGGAAGACTCTCACGGCGCCGTGCCCACCATCCCCTTTTGGCGCGGCGAAGCGCCCGGCCGTACGCTCGAGCTTTCGCGCGAAGTCGCAAGCCTGCGCGAGGAAATCTCCCGCTCCGGGGCCTGCCCCGCGGAGTGCGGTCTCGACCATGCCGGCGCCGATCAGGCAATCGCCTACGTGCAGGCCGGCCGCGCCGCGCTCGGCGCCATCCCCACCGATACCTGCGTCATCGCCGAGCGTTTTTTCGATGAAGGCGGCGGCATGCAACTGGTGATTCACGCGCCCCTCGGCGCGCGCATCAACCGCGCCTGGGGTCTGGCCTTGCGCAAACGCTTTTGCCGCTCCTTCAATTTCGAGCTGCAGGCCGCCGCTACCGATAACGGCATCCTCATCTCGCTCGGCGAGCAGCATTCCTTTCCGCTCGACATCGTCTTTGAATTCCTGCGCCCCGCCACGGTGGAAGAAGTGCTCACCCAGGCTGTGCTGCCGGCCCCCATGTTTACGGCCCGCTGGCGCTGGAACGCCTCGCGGGCGCTCACCATCCCGCGCTTTGAGGGCGGCCGTAAAGTGCCGCCGCCGATTCAGCGCATGCGCTCCGACGACCTGATGGCCGCCGTCTTCCCCGATCAGGCCGCCTGCCCCGAAAATCTCACCGGTGACGTTCGCATTCCCGATCATCCGCTGGTCAAGGAGACCGTCTCCAACTGTCTCTACGAAGCCATGGACCTGGACGGGCTGCGCTCCGTGTTGGCCGCCATCCACGATGGCGCCATCCGCACCATGGCCATCGACACGCCCGAGCCTTCCCCCTTCTCTCACGAGATCCTCAACTCGAACCCCTTCGCCTTTCTCGATGACGCTCCGCTCGAAGAGCGCCGCGCCCGCATGGTGCAGATGCGTCGCACCCTGCCGGACGATTCCCAAGGCGCCGGCGCGCTGGATGCGTCCGCCATCGCCCAGGTCGCGGCCGAAGCGTGGCCGCCCACCCGCGACGCCGAAGAGCTCCACGAAGCGCTCTGCGGCTGGAGCTTGATTCCGGTGGGAGAGGTCGCCACGCTCGCTGAGTTCGAAACACTGGCCGCCGCCCGCCGCGCTACCGTGTTGACGACAGGCGGCCGCGAGTTCTGGGTCCCTGCCGAGCGCCTCGCTCTGGTTCTTCGCGTCTACCCGAATGCCACATTTCGCCCGCCCATCGCGCCGCCGCAGGCAGGCCGGGCCATCCCTGAGTCTCCCGAAGCCTGCGCCGCCGAAATCTTGCGCGGCTGGTTCGAATGCTCCGGCCCGCTGCGCGCCTCCCACCTGGCGCAAACGCTCGCCATGCCGCGCGAGCTGGTGGATCATGCGCTCGCGCAGTTGGAAGTGGAAGGGCAGATTCTGCGCGGGCGGTTCACGCCGAACGCGGCTGAGCCGGAAATCGAGTGGTGCCACCGCAACCTGTTGGCGCGCATTCACCGCCTGACCATCGGCCGCCTGCGCCGCGAGATCGAACCGGTTACCACGGCGGCTTTCTTCGCCTTCCTGAATCGCTGGCAGCATCGCGCGCCCGGTACCCAGTTGCATGGCGTGGATGGCACTTTGCAAATTATCCGCCAATGGCAGGGGGCCGAGTTCCCCGCTGCCGCGTGGGAATCCGAAGTGCTGCCCCGCTACGTGGCTTCCTATCGGTCCGAATACCTCGACGATCTTTGCCTGGCCGGCGAAGTTACCTGGGGCCGTCTCTCGCCGCACCCGGCTTTCGAACGCGAGCCGGAAGAAAGCAAGGGCCGGCGCGTGCGCCCCACGCGCGTAGCGCCGCTCGCCATCTTTCTGCGCGAAGATTCCTCCTGGTTGCTGGCCGCGCCCCAGGCTTCGCCACAGACGTCGCTCTCGCACCCGGCGCGCGAAGTGCTGGCCGCCTTGGAATCGCACGGCGCATCGTTTTTCGCCGACCTCACGCGCGTTACTGGCCGCCTCGCAAGCGAAGTCGAGGATGCGTTGTGGGAACTGGTGGCCGCCGGCCTGGTGACGGCCGATGGTTTCGAGAATCTGCGCGCCCTGCTGGATCCCAAGCGCCGCGCCGGGCAAGGCCGGGAGCGCAGCCGCCGCCCGCGGCACGCCCCCGGGCGCTGGGCGCTGTTG
>JBAVEN010000058.1:0-7564 GCA_049587755.1 Bryobacteraceae bacterium
CATGGGGAACAGCATCTGGCAGGGTCACATCGCGTTCGGCTTGGTGGCGTTTCCGGTCAAGCTCCACGCCGCCGCGCGCAGCCAAGCGGTGAGTTTCAATCAGCTCCATCAGTGCGATCACTCGCGCGTCAAACAGGTCCTGTACTGCCAGGCCGAAGACCAGCCGGTCGCGCGCAACGAGTTGGTCAAAGGCTACGAATACGAAAAGGACCGCTACGTGGTAGTCGAGGAGGGCGAACTGGCCCAGATTTCTCCGCGCAGTTCCCGGGTGATGGAGGTGCTGGAGTTCGTGCCCGAGGCGGAGGTCGATCCGGTGTACCTGGACGCATCCTATTATGTGGCGCCGGAGCGGGCCGGCGAGAAGCCCTACACTCTGCTGTACGAAGCGCTGCGGCGCAGCGGGCAAGCCGCCCTCGCGCAACTGACCCTGCATAACCGCGAACACCTGGTCCTGCTTCGGCCCGGCCGCTTCGGACTGCTGGTGCATACACTGTTCTACCGCGACGAAATTCGGGCGCTGGAGGAATTCCGCACCGAGACCGAGTGGGTCGCACCCCAGGAACTGGAACTGGCCCGTCTGCTGGTGGAGTCCTTGGGCGCCCACTTCGAGCCTGCTAAGTATAAGGACAACTACCGCGAGAGCGTGCGGGCCTTGGTGGACGCCAAGATCCGGGGCGAAGAGCTGAAGCTACTGGGCGCGACCGAGCCGGCGCCGCCCCAGGTGACCGATATCCTGGAGGCGCTCCGGGCCAGTCTGGCGCGGGCGAAGAAGCCGGTTGCGGTCGCCCAAGAGCCACCACAGCCGGCCCCGGCTGCCAAGCGCACGCGGAAGGCGATCGCCAGCTAGGCGGATACGACGGCCGCAGAGAGGAAACGAACATGGACACTGCGGTATTGATGGAAATCGAGAAGCTGCGCCGGGTCAGCCTGGCTGCCCTGCACGAGAAGTATCGGGAGGTGTTTGCGGAGGAGACGCGATGTCGGCACCGCGAGCATCTCTTCCGGCGGATCGCCTGGCGGCTGCAGGCCTTAGCCGAGGGAGATCTCTCCGAACGGGCTCGCGAGCGGGCCAGCCAGCTCGCCCGCGATGCTGACTTGCGCCTGGTCGCGCCGCGAGGCTTCTTCACGGTGGAGGGCGAAGCAGTGCGCACCACGCGCGGCGACGGGAACCGCCGGCCAGCGGATGGCCGCCTGCCCTTGCCGGGCACCTTGCTCAGCCGGAAGTGGAAAGGGCGGACCATTCTGGTAGAGGTTCTCTCGGAGGGGTTCCGGTTTGAGAACCGGCGTTATGCCTCGCTCAGCGCGGTTGCCGTTGCCGTCACCGGCACCCGCTGGAACGGCCTGGCCTTCTTCGGGCTGACCGGCAAAGGGCGGAAGGAGCATCATCGTGCGGAAGAATAATCCGGCAGGGAAAGTCCTCCCGGCTCGCCTGCGCTGCGTCATCTACACGCGCAAGTCCACCGAAGAGGGTCTGGAACAGGACTTCAACTCGCTGGATGCACAACGGGAAGCGGCAGAGGCCTTCATCCAGAGCCAGCGGCGCGAAGGATGGATCGTTTTGCCGGAACGATATGACGATGGCGGCTTCACCGGGGCCAACATGGACCGACCCGCGCTGCAGCGGCTACTGGCGGCTGTGGAAGCCGGCGAGTTGGATTGTGTGGTGGTGTATAAGGTCGACCGCCTGAGCCGCTCGTTGTTGGACTTCACGCGCATCCTGAGCCAGTTCGAGAAGCACCAGGTGAGCTTTGTGGCCGTCACCCAGCAGTTCAACACGAGCACGTCGCTGGGACGGCTGACGCTCAACATCCTGCTCTCGTTCGCGCAGTTCGAGCGGGAACTGATCGGGGAGCGCACGCGGGACAAGATGTTGGCGGCGCGGAAGAAGGGCAAATGGGTGGGCGGGTGTCCGGTGCTGGGCTACGACGTGGACCCGGGCGGGGGACGGCTGGTGGTGAATGAGGCGGAGGCGGAGCGGGTGCGGGCGGTCTTTGCGCTGTTCGAGGGGTCTGGTTCGGTCCGGCAGACGCTGGCGGAGATTGAGCGGCAGGGCTGGCGGCTGAAGAGCTGGACGCGCAAGACGGGCGAGTTCCGCTCGGGCGGGCGGTTCACCCTGAGTGCCCTGCGGCGGCTGCTGACCAACATCTTATATACGGGCGCGGTGCGCCATCAGGGGCACATCTACCCGGGCGAACAGGCGGCCATCCTGGCGCGGGACGAGTGGGAGCGGGTGCAGAGTCTGATCCCGCAGCCGGCGCTGGTGTGTGGCAGACTCCGCAGCCAGCACCAGGCGCTGCTGAACGGATTACTGCACTGCGAATGCTGCGCGGCACCGATGGTGTACTCGTACGCGGCCAAGGGAGAGCGCAAGTACCCCTACTACGTGTGCCGCAACGCGCAGCGGAAAGGCTGGGCCGTGTGCCCGAGCAAGTCGCTTCCCGCGCAGGCGATCGAGGCATCGGTGTTGGGGCGGATTCGGCAGGCGCAGGGAGTGGCCGATGCAACGCCTTGGGAACAGATGGATCGCGAGCAGCAGCGGGAGGCGATCGAAGCGATCGTCGAGCGGGTCGGCTATAACGGTACGACCCGGCAGATCTCGATCCGGTTCCGTGCACCCGAGGTGGCGATGGCGGGACAGGAGGCGCGGGCATGAGCGGCCATCAGGAGGTGACCTACACGCTGGACTTTGAGCTTCGGCAGCGGAGTGCGCCGAAGGGCCAAGTCGCACGCCGACCCAACGAAGACAGTGCCATTCCGCGCATCGCCCGGCTGCTTTCTGGCTTTCATCACGAACCGCAGCTTCATCGACAGCCGGACCTTCGATGGCTTCCGCTCCACTGTTGCGACCGAGTTTTCCGAAATCCGCATCTTGGACCTCGGCGGAGACGTCCATAACAATCCAAAGCTCAACGGCGGCACGCACAACGTGTTCGGCATACAAACAGGCGTGGCGATTAGCTTTATGGTTCGGCGGGGCAAGCAGAAGGGGTGTCGGATCTTTTATGCTCGCCGGCCGGAGATGGAGACGGCTGAGGAGAAGCTATCCTTCCTATCGAGCACGGCGCTCCGGGATGTCTCGTTCGAGGAAGTCAGACCGGACGCGAGGCACAATTGGATCAATCAGACGAGAAATGATTTCGATTCTCTGCTGCCCGTGGCGGCAAAGGGAACGAAGGCTGCAACCAGGGCGCTAGAGGAGCGGGCGGTTTTCAAGATGTTCTCGCTCGGCGTTGCGACGAACCGGGATGAGTGGGTCTACGATCATTCGAGGGGTGCTCTATTCCGAAAAGTTAGCTTCTTCGTTAAGACATATGAAGCTGAAAGGCTGCGATGGGAGCGGTCTCAACCGTCATTACGCACCGGTGATTTTGTCTCTCGCGCGATTAAGTGGACATCGGAGCTGGAGGCGCATCTGGAGCGGGGGAGGGCTCTGCATGTGAGCCGCGCGCGATTGCGTCAGGCAATGTATCGGCCATTTTGCAGACGATGGACATACTACGAGGACACGATAACGGCCTTGACCGCGCTCCGCGCCGTCGAGGGGATCCTGAGATGGCGGCGAAGGGGCAGAACCGTAAACGGTTGTGCTGCCGAAGTGCCCCTGCAGCAGCATCGGATAGAGGCAAGGCGAGGCCAGGGAGCCGCAATCCGCAGGCGGATCGAGCAGCACCCCGGCGAATTGCCATATTTCCGGCGGCGGCTGTGGAGTAGGCTCGCGACTCCCGGGCAGCCTCATCTCGGCGCGAATCAACTCACCCTCGCGATAGCTGTGTGGATCAATCAATCGCAGTGACAGGTCGATTCCCGGAGGGTTCTTTGCCCGCAGGTCATTCCAAATCGCGTCCGCACTTTGCTGCGCGACGGCAGCCGGGACCGAGAACAGGCAAACCAAGCCAGCGCCGATAGCGGCAGGCAGTACTCGCATATTAGGGCCCACCCAACCTTAGACCCCAACCGGAGACGCAGGGTTACCTGCGTTCGCCGAATCTGAGCGGAGAATCAGGCAGACGTGATGGGAACTGCTGGCGCTTACCGCTCCAGCACGGGCCCCATCGCGACTGGCGGGATGCGCTCGAAGTATTGCATCGTACAGCGCGGCGGCTCCACGTGGATGTCCCACGGGTGGCTGTGAAACACCCGGTCGGCGTACGCCGGGTCGACGCGGGCGCGTTGCGGACGCCGGACGTGATTCCGCTGCTCGAGTCGGTGCTGGACGCCTGGAAACCCGGCGACTACTACGAAGCCCCGCACGAGGCGCTGCAGAGCTTGTATGCCCTCGATCCCGCGCGGGCGCAGGCGCGCATCGTGACGGAGCTCTCGAAAGAGCGGACGTGGCTGGATGCGCCGCAACTCGACCTACTGCCGGCGAGTGTTGCGCAGATCAGCGACGACACGTTGATCGAGGCGCTGGCCGCCGCGCAGCGTGGCGGCGGTTGGAACATACCGCTGACGAGCGCCCTCGCACAGGCCGCGCCGCGCACCTGGCATTTCACTTGCGATTATTACAACCTTGACGTGAAGGGCAATCTCGCCGGGCGCCAGCGATACTCTGCGTCGTACACCCGCGGGCTGCCCGGAGACGTGGTGCGCTGGAGCGATGGGGCAGTTGGTTAACGCGGGTGGCGCGCCTGGGCCACCACATGAAACCCTTTCCGACACGGGCGACCCGCTCGCTCCAACATCGGTCCTGAGAAGCTGCGTAGCGGTCAACCGCAATGGCGACTGGAAGAACTGACGGCGATGGATTTTGCGGGTGGCAGGCGCCAGTGATGAGGCTGATGAATTAGTACAGCACACGCGACACCCCAATCCCTACCCCTTGGTCAAGAAGCCTAACCCGATCTCAATGAGTGCCAAAGGAACCGCGTCCGTCTAACTTGGTCTGATAATCTTCCATGCCCTCTCCCCCTTACATTATCCCTTGGAAAGCAGCTCACTTTCCTGCTGCCATTTGCTTTCGCGGGCCGCCTGGATCGGTGGCGCGGTTCAGAACCTCGGTTTGGGCGGCGCCAACGACATAAGCATTGAGATTGAATGGTCTGGCTTCGAGCGACGACACATCACGGCTGCGACGGTCCCACTGAACCCGGCCATGGCCGGCGGCGCCTGCACTTCGCGACCACGGATACTGTTGCGCTTTACTGCACGCACATGCTGAACGCGGCGAAGAAAATCTCCACCGGGGTGGCTAAGCGGCGACGACAATACTCACTGGAACAGAGAGTCAAGGTCTCCTTGAATCGCGGCGACCCATGATCTAGGTACACCTGTGGAAGAGAAGCGATAGTGTGACAGTCGCTCTGAACAGGAAGCTGTACTACAAGTCTTGAGACTGTCCAAGCAGCGACCAGCTTCGGTCGAGAACTTCCGCCGCAGATTGACCAACGAATTTTTTCACCTGAGTCTTGACTGCTTGTACAACGAGTGCCAAGTCTTTGGGGGCTACAGCAACGAATCGGTCCATAAGGTTAACCAAGCTATCAGCCGCGCTCGCGCTTAGTCTTCCATTTTCCGGGGCATCTTGTGGGAAGTCCTTCAATACCTTCTCAACAAATGCGTCGGCGTGTTTCAAAAGGTCTGGGTGCTTCATAAGTACCGTCATAATCGCGGTGTTGTTTTGCTTTAGCATCGAGATGTAGCCGGCCCCCTCGGGCGACCTACGGAGCAGACCGTCGCGAATCTTCCTTAAATGGCTAACTTGATCGGCCGACCGAAATTTCACCGAACCGTCACTTATCGTTCCAGAGCAATTGCTGGCCATAGGGATGCTGAGCCAGCCTTGAAGGGCAATTCCAGCCGAAGTGATCGTTATGTTGGTTATCGTGGCCGTCGTTCCCGTCGGAACGCTGCCAAGTTGATTTTGCACGTTTTCATTGACCTCACTCTGAACTAGATTTTGGACGTTTGGCTCAAAGAGGGGGAGAAATAAGTCGATAAAAGGGTTAATCAGAAAGGCAAACCAGGTGTCATTATCTCCTTCAATGCTGGTGCTAATGGTGTTTACGATAACGGGGACCCAAAGATTGGGCGAGGAAGCGGAGGAGATGGCGAGATCGCCGCACTGTGCTGGGGAAAGTGAGAAGACATATGTGAACTTCACGGGGATACCATTGACAGTTGCTGTGCCGGCCAACGTGACCTCACCATTTCCGGGGGTGGCAGTGACAGAGCCGAAACTGGCGGGGAGGTTTTGAACAAGATCAGCGAGTTTGCTCGCTGAAATGAACACGGCTGGGAAATTAGCGGGGCTGAGGACCATGAAGCCAGCCGAAACTGTCTTAAGGTCTCCGAAAGCATGCCAGATGAACGTGCCCTGGAAGAACCCGCAGAACGCAGGCGTCCAGTTTGTAAATGGGCCTTGAATGTTTGTGAAAACCGCTTGGTTTCCGTTTTGTACTGCGACAACGTTCGCCGTTCCGATTAGACCTGTGCGAACCGAGGTTGGCCCCCCTGGTCCGCTGACGGGGATGCCCGCGGGAATGCTATAGAATAATTGGATTAGCGCGCCGTCGGGCATATCGCCCGTAAAAGGAACTGCGAGTGTCATGCGAACCGTCTCTCCTTGCGTTGGATTTGAAACTGTCGGCCTGGGCTGAGCTTATTGGGAATTTCCGTTTTAACGAGAGTTTTCATTTTGCGTCCGAGTTTAGCATTTAGCACGGATTTCCATTTTGGAACCCTGTTGAGCACAGATTTCCATTTTGGACTCTCCAGCACTGTCAGTATACTCCCAGCCGCCATCCTTTGATCCCGTGAGTTGCATTTTCCGGGAGCCGGGAATTGCGGCTCGACGTCGAGTTTCCCACCGTCGCCCACCGCCCTTGGAAATCGCTAAAAGCGCGATTCTGCGCTTCCACAACGAAATCAGGCGGCCAAGCGGCTCGGAGGATCAAAAGTGGCGGCTTGTGCTACGCTAAACGGGAACCGGGAGCCTAAATTCACTTCCTGGTTGGACACCTTCCCGTGACCCCTCCTAAGAGTTCTGAACATCTGCGCCGCGCCGTTCGGTTACCCGACCTGGTTCTGCTCAATATCACCGCGGTGGTGGGTGTTCGCTGGCTAGCTGTGGCGGCGCGCACCGGTCCGGGATCGATCACGTTGTGGGTCT
Organism: Bryobacteraceae bacterium; assembly: GCA_049587755.1. Taxonomy (GTDB): domain Bacteria; phylum Acidobacteriota; class Terriglobia; order Bryobacterales; family Bryobacteraceae; genus Bog-375. The sequence goes on from JBAVEN010000058.1 coordinate 7,109, forward strand.
CGGGCGGACTGCTGTTTTTCATACCCTCGGCGCTGGTAGTAGCAGGACTTTCCAAGCGATATCCGGAGGAGGGCGGTCTGTATGTGTGGACCAGGGAGGCTTTCGGACCGTGGCACGGGTTCTTGTGCGGCGCGTGCTATTTCGTGAGCAACTTGTTCTATCTGCCCTCCGCGCTTCTGTACGGGTTGTCCATAGCGGCGGTGGCGTTCGGCTTCTCGCAGGATAAGGCGCTGATGATCGGCTTGGCTCTAGTGATTCTCTGGTCGGTGGCAAGCCTCAACCTGCTGGGGGCGGAGTTGGGGAAATGGACCAGCGACATGGGCGGGATGGCGAATGACATGGAAGCGGTCGGCCACGATGCGCGCGTTGGGGAAGAATCGACGGACCAAGGCGCGGTAGGGAGAGGACAGGTCCATACACACCAGCAGGACATGTTCTTTGCCTTCCAACCGTTGA
>JBAVEN010000059.1:0-6167 GCA_049587755.1 Bryobacteraceae bacterium
AACTCTCTGGGCAACCGCGGAGAGGGCCCGTCTTCGCGCAGTATTGGCCATTTCCCGCAAATTCCAGGGTGGCAGGGAGTTAACCGGAAGGAATGGGAGTTCGTGGGTAGGGGTTTGGCTCCCCAGATATAGCGAAGTTCGAGTCGTCTCTCCTGAGAGGCTGAACTCGCGCAGGTTGTGAAGTATATTTTGAAACATTTTGAAACATCCTGCCATGCATCTGCGGCCCCCGCTTCAATAAAATCAGTAGCTTAGATGCGACTCGGCAAAATCGGTGTTTCAGAATCTGAAATACCCCTAGATCCTTTCCTTTCTCCTTCACAATCTGTTCCACCCGCTCTCGCTCTCTCCCGGCATCAGGCGCGCTGCCTCCTGGCGCGCGCGGCCGATCTCGAGGAGCTCGTCCCAGGTGACCAGGTGCCGGTGCCGCCCTTTGGCAGATTGGCGCACTTCCACATCCTCCGATTGCACAGTTTCGTGGGCATGTTTCAAAACGCGATCGGCCGCCTGCATGCGAGTGGCGGGGGACGCCTGGGGATCGACCATGATCTTCAACAGGGTGTTGGCGGCCGCGCCGCTCGCCTGTTGCATTCGAGCGCCGGCTTGCGAGACGGCGGCGTGGAGCGCTTGCCGATACTCCTGCTGGAACTCTGGCGTCTTTTGGATGCGCCAAGCAGTCACCCGCGAAATCCCCATCGACTCGGCGGCTCTTTCCAAGCTGTGTTGCTGCAGCAAGGCGGCGATCAACCGCTCCCTCTGCCGGGTCTTTTTCGTACTTCGCGTACTGGTCGTCAAGGTTTCAGGCATGGAATCTCCGATCTCCCGGCGGGCAGGATGGATCACGCAGCCTTCCTTTGCCGCGCCTGCACGATGGCGTCGAAGGTACGCCCGTCGCCATCTAGGACCGCCGCTTTCCCCGTGTACTGCTGCCAGCGCTGGCAGATGACCTCCACATAGCGGGGATCAATTTCGATCAACCGGGCCCTGCGCTTGCGTCGTTGACAGGCGATCAGCGTGGTACCCGAACCGGCAAATGGATCCAGCACCGGATCACCGGTTCGGCTGCTGTTGTCGAGCGCGCGCTCCACCAACTCCACCGGCTTCATGGTGGGGTGCTCGCGGTTGGCCAGGGGCCGGGCAATGAACCATACGTCGCCCTGGTTGCGATCACCACACCAATAGTGTTTTGCGCCCTGCGGCCAGCCGTACAGTATGGGTTCGTATTGACGCTGATAGTCCGATCGGCCGAGGGTAAAGTGCTGCTTGGCCCAGATCACGAAGGTGGACCAGTGGCCGCCGGCCTCGGTGAACGCCTGATACAGCGTGTGCAATTGCGAAGAGGACATGCAGATGTAGATGGCGCCCTGGCAGACCGCAATCAGGTTGGCGCACGCCAAACGGAGGAAGTCGCCGAACCCCTCACCCAGAGCGTCATTTTGAATGGTGAGCTTCTGGCTCGTTTTACCCTGGTAGCGCACCGCATATGGGGGATCCGTGAAGACCATGCGGACCGGCTCGCTGGCTACCACCCGGTCGATGGCTTCCCTGCTGGTGGCATCACCGCAGAGCAGGCGATGGTTCCCCAGAAGCCACAGATCCCCGGGAACGGTGGTTGGCAGGGGGGGTATCGGCGGCACCGCATCGGGGTCCAGCAGCCCGTCGGCCTCCTGCTCGGCAAGCAACCGCTCCAGCGCGCCGTCGTCGAAGCCCAGCAGGTTCAGGTCGAATGCTTCGGCCTGCAGCGCGGCGAGTTCGAGGTGCAACTTTTGCTCGTCCCAGCCGGCATTCGCCGCCAATTGGTTGTCTGCAACAACCAGCGCGCGGCGCTGCGCGTTCGACAGGTGGGCCAGAACGATGACCGGTACTTCGGCCATGCCGAGCTCGCCGGCTGCCTGCCAACGGGCATGGCCAGCGATGATGGTATTGTCTGGCGCAATCAAGATCGGGTTGACAAACCCGAACTCACGAATGCTGGCGGCAATCTGCCCGATTTGGGAATCGGAATGCGTCCGGGCATTCTGGGCATACATGGATAACTGATGGATGGGGCGGCGTTCGATGTGTCCCACGATGAACCAGGAATTCATTTCAGGCTGCTCCTGTGCCCGACGCTTAGCGGGATTCCGATGTAACGAGCCCTGTGCTTGCTTTCCTCGTAGCGCCTTCGTTGTAACCGTCGCTTCGGTAGTCATACGTGGCCCTCCTTTGAGCCCTTGAATGGTTCTTCGCCAGGTCGTGGGTTCGATTTCAGCCCCGGCTCGGCAGGCGCACCTTTTCGCCCGGCTGTGGGTGAGGCGTGGCGCGAAGGATCCAGCAAATCGCCGAGCAGCTGTAAGCCTTCCCAGGTGATGGTGTGGCCCTCTCCTAGTGCCTGTCCCAGCTCCCGCTCATAGCCTCTCAATGCTCGGAGATGGGCTTCCTCGTCACCGCCCCACCAGCGGACCACGGCACGCAGTTTGGTCTCCAACCCAGCGACGCCAACCGGTCGTTCCAGTTTCTCTATTCTTCGCCTCAGATCCTTACTCATGGTGTGTTCCTGTCTGTTGGTCTCGATTCCCCCCACAGTGGCTTATTCGCCAGACGGGAAGGGAAAAGAAAAGTGGTGGTCTAGTCTTGCTGCTCCAGGCGGACGCCCATCGGCAGGCTGTTCGCCGAGCAGGCTCTCGTTCTCGCTGGCGTTGGGGCGTACCATCTCGTCGGGGTTGAGAGGCCGCAGGTCCGCGCCCAGGCGCCCGGCGGCTCTCCTCCGCGTACTTGCGGCGACGCGCCACGGCAATAGAAGCAGGCAGTTGGGGCCAAAAAAGCGTGCCGGCAAATAGCTGCCGGCAGCGGAAATGCGGCCCAGAAGAACTGTCGGAAGGTGAACCGGTCGCATCCTACCCAGAAACCGGTCGAGCTGATGCGGCGGCCGGTCCTGAACCACACCAAGCCTGGCAAATTGGTATAGGAGCCGTTTCTGGGCAGCGGCACCACACGCGCCGCGGCGGAAGTGACGCAGCGCGTCCGTTACGGACCGGAACTCGCGGCCCGCGAGCCGAACGTCAGGCAGAGTCCCGGCTTGCCCGAGCGGCTCGTGAGTTCCCGAAACAGGCGCCGCTGCTCGTCCCAGTCGATCCGGCTGGCAGTGGGCCGCAGGTTTCGCTCGTTGAGGCCTTTGATGAGCGGTAGAAAGAGAATCTGTTCCTGAAGGTCCGGTGCCAGATCGAGCAGCTTCATGATCTGGGTCATACGCGCCCGCGTCACCCGCCCCCGGCGCGCCACCGCAGCGTAATCCGGTATGGCTTGCTCTCGGATTAGCCCTTCCAGCCGAATGGCCAGCGCCATCAGCCGGGCAATGCGCGGAATGGCACTGTCTTCGCTGGGTCGGCGTGCGACTTGGCCCTTCGGCCCACTCCGCCGCCGAAGCTCAAAGTCCAGCGTGTAGGTGACCTCCTGTTGGCTGCTCATGCCCGCGCCTCCTGTCCTGCCATCGCCACCTCGGGTGCACGGAACCGGATCGAGATCTGCCGGGTGGCACCGTTGTAGCCGACCCGCTCGACGATCGCTTCGATCCTCTCCCGCTGCTGCTCGCGATCCATCTCTTCCCAGGGCGCAGCATCAGCCACTCCCTGCGCTTGCCGAATCCGCCCCAGCACCGATGCCTCGATCGCCTGCGCGGGAAGCGACTTGCTCGGGCACACGGCCCAGCCCTTCCGCTGCGCGTTCCGGCACACGTAGTAGGGGTACTTGCGGTCTCCCTTGGCCGCATACGAGTACACCATCGGTGCCGCGCAGCATTCGCAGTGCAGTAATCCGTTCAGCAGTGCCTGGTGTTGGCTGCGGAGTCTGCCACACACCAGCGCCGGCTGCGGGATCAGACTCTGCACCCGCTCCCACTCGTCCCGAGCCAGGATGGCGGCCTGTTCGCCCGGGTAGATGTGCTCCTGATGGCGCACCGCGCCCGTATATAAGATGTTGCTCAGCAGACGCCGCAGGGCACTGAGCGTGAACCGCCCGCCCGAGCGCAACTCGCCTGTTTTACGCATCCAGCTCTTGAGCCGCCAGCCCCGCCGCTCAATCTCCGCCAGCGTCTGTTGGGCCGAACCAGTCTCCGCGAACAGCGCAAAGATCGCCCGCACCCGCTCCGCCTCCGCCTCATTCACCACCAGCCGTCCCCCGCCCGGGTCCACGTCATAGCCCAGCACCGGACATCCGCCCACCCATTTGCCCTTCTTCCGCGCCGCCGACATCTTGTCCCGCGTGCGCTCCCCGATCAGTTCCCGCTCGAACTGCGCGAACGAGAGCAGGATGTTGAGCGTCAGCCGCCCCAGCGACGTGCTCGTGTTGAACTGTTGCGTGACGGCCACAAAGCTGACCTGGTGCTTCTCGAACTGGCTCAGGATGCGCGTGAAGTCCAACAAGGAGCGGCTCAGGCGGTCGACCTTATACACCACCACACAATCCAACTCGCCGGCTTCCACCGCCGCCAGCAGCCGCTGCAGCGCGGGCCGGTCCATGTTGGCGCCGGTGAAGCCGCCATCGTCATAGCGTTCCGGCAAGGCGATCCATCCTTCGCGCCGCTGGCTCTGGATGAAGGCCTCCGCCGCCTCCCGCTGTGCATCGAGCGAGCTGAAGTCCTGTTCCAGGCCTTCTTCGGTGGACTTGCGGGTGTAGACGGCGCAGCGCAGGCGAGCCGGGAGGACTTTCCCTTCCGGACTACTTTTCCTCACTGTTTCGCTCCTTTCGCCCCTTTGCCGGTGAGCCCGAAGAAGGCCAGACCGTTCCAGCGGGTGCCGGTGACGGCAACGGCAATCGCGCTGAGCGAGGCATAATGCCGGTTCTCAAACCGGAACCCCTCCGCCAGAACCTCGACCAGAAGGGTCCGCCCTTTCCACTTCCGGTTGAGCAAGGTGCCCGGCAAGGGCAGGCGGCAATCCGCTGGCCGCCGGTTCCCGTCGCCGCGCGTGGTGCGCACGGCTTCGCCCTCGACCGTGAAGAAGCCTCGCGGCGCGACCATGCGCAAGTCGGCATCGCGGACGATCTGGCGGGCCCGCTCGCGAGCCCGCTCGGTAAGGTCTCCCTCGGCCAAGGCCTGCAGCCGCCAGGCGATTCGCCGGAAGAGATGTTCCCGGTGCCGGCATCGCGTTGCTTCCTGAAACACCTCCCGATGCTTCTCGCGCAGTGCCGCCAAGCTCGCTCTGCGCAGGTTCTCAATTTCCATCAATACCGCTGTGTCCATGTTCGTTTCCTCTCCGTGGCCGTCGTATCCGCCTAGCTGGCGATAGCCTTCCGGGTGCGCTTGGCAGCCGGGGCCGGCTGTGGTGGCTGTTGGGCGACCGCAACCGGCTTCTTCGTCCGCGCCAGACTGGCCTTCAGCGCCTCCAGGATATCGGTCACTGGTGGTGGCGCCGGCTCAGTCGCGCCCAGCACCTTTAGCTCTTCGCCCCGGATCTTGGCGTCCACCAAGGCCCGCACGCTCTCGCGGTAGTTGTCCTTATATTTGGCAGGCTCGAAGTGGGCGCCCAAGGACTCCACCAGTAGACGGGCCAGTTCCAGTTCCTGGGGTGCGACCCACTCGGTCTCGGTGCGGAATTCCTCCAGCGCCCGGATTTCGTCGCGGTAGAACAGCGTATGGACCAGCAGTCCGAAGCGGCCTGGCCGAAGCAGGACCAGGTGTTCGCGGTTATGCATGGTCAGTTGCGCGAGGGCGGCTTGCCCGGTGCGCCGCAGCGCTTCGTACAGCAGAGTGTAGGGCTTCTCGCCGGCCCGCTCCGGCGCTACATAATAGGATGCGTCCAGGTACACCGGATCGACCTCCGCCTCGGGCACGAACTCCAGCACCTCCATCACCCGGGAACTGCGCGGAGCAATCTGGGCCAGTTCGCCCTCCTCGACTACCACGTAGCGGTCCTTTTCGTATTCGTAGCCTTTGACCAACTCGTTGCGCGGGACCGGCTGGTCTTCGGCCTGGCAGTACAGGACCTGTTTGACGCGCGAGTGATCGCACTGATGGAGCTGGTTGAAACTGACCGCTTGGCTGCGCGCGGCGGCGTGGAGCTTTACCGGAAACGCCACCAAGCCGAACGCGATGTGACCCTGCCAGATGCTGTTCCCCATGGCTAGGCCTCCCCTCGGGCGATGCTGTAAACGCGGGCACCATCGGCGCGCTTGGTGGAAGTCACCGTAAG
>JBAVEN010000060.1:0-6196 GCA_049587755.1 Bryobacteraceae bacterium
AGCCCACGGCGCAAGCCGTCGGGATCAGTCGGCGGTGAGGACAAGCCCCGGAACGGGGCGGAAGAGGCTTTCGCCAACAGTCTTCCGCCCCGTTCCGGGGCTGGCAGCGAGCAACCAGATTCCACACGGCTTGCGCCGTGGGCTGTTGTCTTTCGCCCTTCGGGCTGGCGCCGCCGCGTTGCGTACCTATCGGAGTACAAGAGGCCACCATTTTCATGTCGCGCACGCGGGACGAAGCCCTTGACACGCCGCCCGAACAGGCGCATATTCCAATTGGAGACAATTTGGTTCTGTTCTCCGCTACCCCGGTACGGGGTACTCTAACGGCAAGGAGGAACTGCATAGACACAGTCCACCTTCGAGGGGCGACTTCCAGTTTCTTTGCCGGAGGGCTCCTGAGCTGTGACGCGCCGTTAAGCGTTGCTTGGATCTGGCGCCGCGGCTTTAGCCGCAGTCGTTCAGGCTCATGAGCTGAGGTTGTTTCCGGGAAGCGCTGGCGGTCGCCCCCGTTCTTTTGGTCCCCACGTTTTCTTCCACGCGCACTTCCGTTACACTGGTCTTTCGTTTGGCCGCCGTGAACGCCGTCGAGTTCCAAGCAGTTTCCAAGAGCTACGCCATGTACCGCGCGCCGGGCGATCGGCTGAAGGAACTCGCGTCCTTCAACCGTCTCAAGCGTCATACCGATTTCTGGGCCCTCCACGACGTCACTTTTGAGATTCGCCGCGGCGAAACCTTCTGCATCGTCGGTGAGAACGGCTCCGGCAAGAGCACGCTGCTGCAGATCGTCGCCGGCATCCTGGAGCCGACCAGCGGCTCCGTCCAGGTGCACGGCCTTGTTTCGGCGCTACTCGAGCTCGGCGCCGGTTTCAACCCGGAATTCAGCGGGCGCGACAACGTGTACTTGAACGGCTCCATCCTTGGCCTCACGACGCGACAGATCGATCAACGCTACCGCGATATCGAATCTTTCGCCGAGATCGGCGAGTTCATTCACCAGCCGGTTAAAACTTACTCGAGCGGCATGGTGGTGCGGCTGGCCTTCGCTGTCGCCATCCACGTCGATCCGGAGATCCTGCTGGTGGATGAAGCGCTGGCGGTGGGCGACATCTACTTCCGCCAGCGCTGCATGCGCAAGGTACACGAGCTGCGGGCGCGCGGCGTTACCATTCTGTTCGTGTCGCACGCGGTCAGCGACGTGAAAGCCATCGGCGACCGGGCCCTGTGGCTCGACCGCGGCCGCATCGCGCAAATCGGCGAACCGGCCGACGTCGTTTCCCGCTACCTCGCCGCCATGACGGAAAAAGATTCGAGTTACCGCCTGTCGGGGTCGTCCGACGCGCCGCCGCGCGCCCTGGCCGGCGCGATGCGCGCACCCGAGATCGTCGATACCATCCCTAATATCGACCACCGCTTCGGCGACGGCCGCGCCGAAATCCTCGGCATCGCCGTGCTCGATGAACAGGGCCGGCCGCTTCAGTTGCTCGAACCCATGTCGCGCATCGTGGTGCGTATCAGCGCGCGCGCCAAGGAACCGGTCCCGATGCCGATGATCGGCTTCATGCTGCGCAACCAGTTGGGCATGGACTTCTCAGGCACGAACACGGCGCGCGAAGGCAGGCAACTACCGCCGCTCCAGGCCGGCGATACGGTGACGGTGGATTTCCACCTCGAGCTACCGGAGCTGTACCCCGCCGCGTTCTCTTTTTCCCCCGCCATTGCCGACGGCCCGCTGACCGGCTATACGATGTGCGACTGGATCGACAATGCCATCGCGTTGCAGATGAGCGGCACCCAGAGCCCGATCTACGGTTACGTTCATCTGCCGTGCCGCGTGGAAATCAACGCGCGCCTGGCGCCGGAAGTGGAGCCGAGCCTTGGCTGAGTTCACCGGCGAGCGTCTGATTCCGGGCGAGGTGGATGTCGATCTGCTGAACGAACACCTGGCTCGCTATGCCTTCGCGGCGCGCCTGGCGCACGGCAAGCGGACGCTCGACGCCGGCTGCGGCGCTGGCTACGGATCGGCCGAGCTGGCCGCACATGCCGATTCGGTGACCGGCGCCGACCTGGCCGCCGAAGCGATGGAGTTCGCGAGCGCCCACTACCGTCTGCCCAACCTCGCCTTCGAGCAGGCTTCCTGCGACCGGCTGCCGCATCCCGATGCGTGCTTCGACCTGGTGGTGGCCTTCGAGGTGATCGAGCACCTCGAGCGCTGGCACGAATTTCTGCTGGAAGCCCGCCGCGTGCTCGCGCCAGGCGGCCAGTTGATCGTCTCCACGCCCAACAAGCTTTACTACACCGAATCGCGCGGCGTCCACGGCGCCAACCCGTTCCACGTGCACGAATTCGATTTCGAGGAGTTCCGCGGAGCGCTTCAATCCGTCTTCCCGCACGTGACGCTGTTCCTCGAAAATCACGTGGAGGGTGTTACCTTCCAGCCGCACCAGGTGGGCGATACGGTGGAAACGCGGGTCGATGCCGGCGATCCGCTCCCCGACGAGTCACACTTTTTTGTCGCCGTCTGCGCCCACCGCCCGCAGATCGGCAACCCAACCTTCGTGTACGTGCCGCGCGCCGCCAACGTGCTGCGCGAGCGCGAACGCCACATCGCCCTGCTCGATGCGGAAATCGCCCAGAAAAACCAGTGGCTCGAAAAAGCCCAGCAGGATCTGGCCGAGTTCGAGCGCAAGCAGCGGAAACTGCTGGACGAGCTGGAGCAAAGCAATCAGTGGGCCGATGCGCTCAATCGCGAACTGGAGGAGCGCCGCGCGCGGGTGGACGAACTGCAACAGGAGCTGGCTCGCGAGCAGGAAAACGCCCAGGCGCAGATTCGCCAGCTCGAACAGGAACTCGCCCAAAAGACGGAGTGGGCGCGCAACCTCGACGCCACTCTCGCCAAGGAGATCGCCGAAAAGAAACGCGCCGTCGACATGCTGCACGAAACCGAGGCCGATCTGGCGGACCGCACCGCCTGGGCGCAGCGCCTCGAAGGCGAAGTGACGGCGTTGCGCGAAGAGCTGGCCCGCGTCTCGGGCCAGTTGGCGCTGTACCAGGCATCGCGCTGGGTCAAGCTGGGCAAGAAGGTCGGGCTCGGCCCTGAATCCCACGCCAGTTGACATGCTCTTCTTAAAACGCCTGTTGCGCGCGCTGCCGTTGCTGGTCTTCTCGCCGTTGCTGGTGATCGTGAGTCTCCTCGCCCTTTGGCTTGCCGACGTCCTCTCGTTCCTGGTGCGCGGGGTGCGAGGAACGCCGGCCAATCCGGCGGCGCCGGAGCCGGTGTCAGCCCCTACGGCGGCCAGCGTCGTGATCCCGAGCTGGAACGGCTGCGACCTGCTCGCCCGTAATCTGCCCTCGGTGGTCACAGCGCTGGAGGGCAACCCGGCCAATGAGGTCATCGTCGTCGACAATGGGTCCACCGATGACAGCGCCGCGTACGTGCGGGCGCATTTTCCGCAAGTCAGGCTGCTGGCCCTGAACCGTAACCTCGGCTTCGGCGGCGGCTCGAACGCAGGCATTCGCATGGCGGCGAACGGTATCGTTGTGCTGCTCAATAACGATATGCGCGTGGAGCCCGATTTTCTGGCGCCGCTGCTCGAGGGCTTCGCCGATCCGGCGGTGTTCGCCGTTTCCTGCCAGATTTTTTTCAAAGACCCCGGCAGAATTCGCGAAGAAACCGGCCTGACGCAGGGGTGCTGGCAGGACGGCGCGCTGCGCGTGCGTCACCGCACCGACCCGGCGGTGACGGAGCTATTTCCCTGCTTTTACGGCGGCGGCGGATCGTGCGCTTTCGACCAGCGCAAGTTCCTTGCGTTGGGCGGCTTCGATGAGCTCTTCGATCCCTTCTATTTCGAAGATACCGACCTTGGCTACATGGCGTGGAAGCGCGGTTGGAAAGTGCTCTACCAGCCGCGCAGCGTGGTCCACCATGAGCACCGCGGCACTATCGGCAAGACCTTCGGCGAGGATTTCATCCAGGGCGTCGTCAAAAGAAACGGGCTGCTGTTCGCCTGGAAGAACATTCACGAGTGGCAGCGCCTGGCCGGCCATTTCGCGTTCACCTGGGCGGGCGCGCTGCTGAGCGTGATCTTCGGTGAGGTCACAGGCCGGCCCACTTTCGCCGCCTTGGGGCGCGCGTTTCTGAGGCTGCCCAAAGCGGTGCGTTCGCGCTGGCGGGCGCGGGCGCTCGCTGCCGTCAGCGACACGGAGGCCTTCCGCCGTCCCTTGGGAGGCTATTTTCGCGATCGTTTTGCCGCGCTTCCGACCGCGCCGGAGCTGCTGCGCGTGCTCTTCGTTTCGCCCTATCCGATTTGCCCGCCGATGCATGGCGGCGGCGTATTCATGTATCAAACGCTGCGCGAATTGGCTGGCCTGGCCAAAGTGCACGTTGCCGGCTTGCTGGATTTTGCCTGGCAGGAAAAGGACAACCTGGAACTCCGCCAGCTCTGCGCCTCGGCGGAATGGCTGGTGCGCCCCAGCGGCCATCCCAAGAGCGGCGGCCCATTGGAACCGTACGCCGTGCGCGAGTTTCACAACGAAGACCTGGAGTGGCTGATTCACCGCCAGATCTATATTCAACGCGTCGACGTGGTGCAGCTCGAATACACCGTGCTGGCGCAATACCACTGCGACTTCCGGCGCATCGCGGTGGCGCTGTTCGAACACGATATATATTTCCAATCCATAGGCCGCGGCCTGGGCCGCATGGCCGGTCTCACAGCCGAGCTGAAAGCGCGCGCCGAATACCTTCGCGCGCTGCGCTATGAGTTGCGAACGCTGCCCCGCTTCGATCAAGTGCAAGTCTGCACAGAGGCCAATCGCCAATACCTGCTCGGCTTCCTGCCGCGCCTGGCCCCCCGGGTCGCGACAGGACTTCGTGCCGGCATCGACGTTTCACGCTACAGCTTTCGCTCCGAGGGCCGCGAGCCGTTCAGCATGTTGTTTGTGGGTAGCTTCCGCCACGATCCAAACCGCGCCGCGCTCGACTGGTTCGTGCACGAAGTGCTGCCGCTGATTGTCGCCCGCGAGCCGCGCGCGCGCCTCGCGATCGTGGGGTCCGATCCGCCGCCCGCCCACACTTACGCCGATTACGCCGCCCACCTGCAGATGCTGGGCACGGTGGCGGACATTCGAGAACCGCTGGAACGCTTCGCCGTTTTCGTCTGCCCGGTGCTGAGCGGCTCCGGCGTGCGGGTCAAGCTGCTGGAAGCTTACGCCGCCGGCATCCCTGTGGTTTCCACGGTGGTGGGCGCGGAGGGACTGGCGGCTGAAGATGGCCGATTTTGCGCGCTGGCCGACTCGGCAGAGGCGTTCGCCGCGCGCGTCACGGAGCTGTTCGCGGACCCAGCGGAAGCCGCCGCAATGGCCGCCCGCGCCCGCGCCGAAGTGGAAGCCAATTGGGCGATGGCCGCTCTCACCCGCAACCTGGTGGACAGCTATCGCCGCCTGGTGCGCCGAAAGCGCGAAGCGGAGCTCGCGCGGACCCAGCGTTAGTTAGTTAGCCTCGCTGCCGCTTATCCGCCGCCGCTCGTCTCTTCCACCGCCGAGCCCGTGGTTGCCGCCCGTTGGGCCGCGATCAACTGGCGCGCCGGCCCGCGGATGCGTGCCAGTTGGGTCCGGTACACCACGGCCGCAATCATGCAGATGATGCCGCTGCCGGTTACCGTCCACGGTGCGCCGACGCGGCCGGCCGCCACGCCGGCCAGCAGCGCGCCGAACGGCGCCATTCCCATGAACACCATCGAATAGACTGCCATCACTCGCCCGCGCAGCTCGTCGGGCACCATGCTCTGCAACAGCGTGTTTGACGAGGCCATCTCGATCATCATGCTGTATCCCACTGGGACCAGGATGCAGGCGGACAGCCAGAAGACCCGAGACCAGGCAAATCCGACCAGCGTCGCGCCGAAGGCAAACGACGCCCTGGGCAGCCATCGGCCAAGCCCTTTCAGTTCGGTGCGGCTGGCCTGTGGTGGCCCCGAACTCCCGTCCCATGGTGTGGAGCATGTCGGCTATTTCGGCGCTTTCCGTGGGGAGAGGCCCTTCGCCCACGCGGGTGGTGTAGGCCTTCATCACGCCCACGACGTGGTCCATGCGGTTGGGGGCCACGCCCGAACCGGTGCAGGCGCCGCCCGCCGTAGTGTTGGAGGAGGTGACAAAGGGGTAGGTGCCGTGGTCAATGTCCAGAAACGTGCCTTGCGCG
>JBAVEN010000061.1:0-25865 GCA_049587755.1 Bryobacteraceae bacterium
GCGTATGCTGAATGCGATGTCGGCTGTCTTTATCTTCATCTGCTCGGGGCTTCTCGTTTATTGGTTTCCACGAACGTTGATGCTTCTGTTCGCATCCGAGGAAGCGATAGCCGAGGGTTTGGATTGCGATCTGTGGTGGGGCCGAAGAGTTCTTAGTGGAATTCGTTCGGCATTCGTTGCGCCGCAGCAGTTCATCGGTTAGGCCGTTGCCGCTGTACCTGTGCGCTCCGGGGATAATGAAGCAATGGCGACAACCAGCACTCAGAATCGCCAATATCTTGTTCGCCGGGGCCAACGCCTCGAATACTTCGCCATCGCCTACAACAGCGCCGAAGGTCTGGTCTCCATCGTCGCCGGGTTGATCGCTGGTTCGGTCTCGCTCGTTGGCTTTGGCCTGGACAGCATCATCGAAGTGGCATCCGGTGCGGCGTTGCTTTGGCGGCTCCACCACGATCTTGACCACTCCCGGCATGAACAGGTCGAGCGAACCACCTTGCGAATTGTGGGTGCGTGTTTTATCGTGCTGGCGTTGTACATCGTTTTCGAATCCGGTTCCACGCTGATCGTGCACGAAGCACCCGAACGCAGCATTCCCGGCATCTTGGTCGCCGCCGTGTCGGTCGTGGTCATGCCGTTGCTTGCGAGAGCGAAACGCCGGGTTGCTGCCGGAATCGAGAGCGGAGCCATGAATGCCGATTCCAGAAGCCGACTTTTGCACGTACTTGTCTGCGATTCTGTTGGGCGGATTGCTTCTGAATGCGCTCTTGGGCTGGTGGTGGGCCGATCCGGTGGCGGGTCTGGTGATGGCTCCGATCATTGCCAAAGAAGGCGCTGACGGACTTCAGGGCAAGGCGTGCTGTGATGATTGCGAGTGTCACTGAATTGGCGTCAGCCTACTCTGGTAACGGTTTCCTATCTTTGCCCCGGAACAGTGTTTCCGGGCATTGCGAATCGCACCAGCGCCATTGTCGTGAGCCAAACGCCACCCATGTGTAGATAAATCGGAGCGGTAGGCCCGAAACGTGCTATAATAATTCTGGCATCTCCCACCAAGAGCCGAGCGGCCAGTTGTTTTTGGCCCGCTGAACCGTCCGTCCCTGATGTCTCCTGCCAGAAAGGACGGACCCCATGCTCCGCTTCGATACTCTACAATCACCCGACCTTTTTCGAGTGCTAACATTTCGGAAAGGCGATTCGGTCTTTCTTGCGAATGGGCCTTACCAAGGCACAGTCGGAACCTTCCTCAATTTCAGGGGCGATGACCCGAAGTGGGCGGATATTTTTGAGCGGACTTCACAGGTTCGTTCACACCCAGTAGAGTGGCTTCAACATTTACCCCGAGACTGACGGTGGCGAAGGAAAGCATATGGCTACACCAAAGAACCCGATGAGTGTCGCCGGTCAGCACGCCCTACAGGATATGGTTGAGTTGCAGATGTACCTTGTTGCTCAATCGGAGCATAAACCTTGGACCATGCTCCCACGTCGCACCAGGGGACAGCACGAAGCCAGGAAGCCATATAGTAATCCGGTCGAGTCGAGCGCAGTGAAGGAACTGATGAATCACGGATTCATCGAAGCCAGTTCGAGCCGAACGTTCGTGGTAAGCGAATCTGGGTATCAGTACTACGAACGAGAGATGAAAAACCGCATTTAAGCCCGATTCATCAAGGTCAGGAAACATAGGTAGAATTCAGGAGCCAATGCCGCTTACGCCCATGCAGGAAGTTCTTCTGGAAAACTGGTTGAAGAAACGTAGGGAGCCTGTTGATCTACGAAACTGCCAAGCGCCAGCAAAAGACAAGATCGGTGAAGCTCAGAAGCCGATGCCACTTACCCCAACGCAGAACTCTCTGCTGGAAAACTGGTCGAAGGAACCCGTTGATTTACGAAGGCGCAAATCTCCAGCCGAACAGCGGAAGGGCCAGAATCCCAAATGGACGGACGATACGTGGTTCGAGAAACGGTACGGCGATCCTGACTACTACAGCAGGGTCAAAGGGCTTAATTGAATGGCATTTCGTCGCTGCAATTTCGAAATCTAAATGACATTCACTGGTGCGGACACCAATTCCCGCCCCACGTTGTCTGCATCCGCTTTTCGAATCCGGGCGGGTGCATTTCCGATAAGCGTTCCAGCGTTCCGGTCCGTTCGCACCAGCGTACGAGTGCAGCAAACTCCTTCACGTCCGCAAGGGTTCTGCCCACGGCGTGAAACCCACGATAGAAGCCGGGACGTTCAATCTCTGATTCTGCCGTCCACTGAAAGCCGCTCTTGTCGTGGTTGCGTTTGAACTTGAATTGTTTGACGAGCATCAAGACTCCATTTCGAACTCAGCCCGGTGAAAACGGCGTCAGATCTTGTTCGTCGCAAGCCATCCCATCAAATCGTGAACGGTCTTGCAGTACGTCGGGAATAGAAGCAGGAGTGCATGAGTCTCGTACCTCTCCATTCGTTTGCCCGTTGGATGCCCAGCATCGTTTCGAGTTCGCCGGATGAGCGCCTGGCTGTCCATTCGAGAGAGATCATACCACCGCCAGGCGGGAGTGGCATGCGGTAGTCGGCAGGTCGTTGCGGCCTGGCCGCGGGATGGCGCCCGCGGGGCGCCACGTGTAGCGCCGCCGGACTGCTGCGTGATAAGCCTGGCGGCGACTCCGGAGCCGGTTCAGCGCCTACTGATCTTCCTTCTCGAATGGATCGGGGGGCTGTGCAGTTGCGACCGACGACGAAGCGAAGCGATTGCGAAAGGGTAATCGCGCAGCCCAAATCAGCAGCGAGCACAGTCCGATGCCCAGCAGCAGTATTCCTGCCCCCTCAAACACCGCGAAGAATGCCGCCGTGCCCTCCGGATTGGGATTCGGTCAGTGGCATTGGAGAAAACGCGTAAACGATTCTGCACGGTGATGCTGCAGAACAGCCCCGACGATAGTCCATCCAACGCAAAGGGCGACGAAGCCAAGCGGCAGGAGGATCGGGGAGCGAAGCGAGACGGGCTTCGAGAATTGCCAGAGCAACAGGAGGCAAAAGATACCCAGAATCGGCAGGTTCGATATCAGCTCGCCGGGCCACATCCAGTGTCCATCACAGTCATACCCGCCAAGCGCCGGAAGAAAGTTTAGGTCTGAAACGATGAGATAGGTGATTGCGGCGCCCCAAAGTATAGCCCACTGCACGCGGTTGGGGTAAGGAAACGTCATTTAGTGGCCTCCTTCCCTTTCGGCTCTGAATCATAGCATTTTTCGCCCAGCCCCTTGCAGCGGCACCCAGGGAGGCGGGGATTGCACCCGCCTCCCAGGGTCCTCTCAGGAAATCAACCCGAGAGCATCATCAAGTTGAGGTTTAGACGTGGTGAAGCTGCCGCATTCGCCGGAGCAATCCACGCCAATAGTTCGGCTGTCGGAATCGATCAGCCTGAAGGTTGCGGGCCATCCGCACTGTGGGCACGGGCCGCAATCTGGGTAGATGGATCGAAATGGAATAGTCATGCGTCCGGTTATTCGCCAGACGCCGTGCGCTTTTTCTTCGGCCAGCTTCTCGCCCCCCCGGCGGGCTGGCCCGGCGCTCGCTGCCGTGCCCTCAGTGGGGAACACTAGGCCCGTTTGATGAAATCCCGCAAGCGCGGCATCCTGGCGCCCTTGCGCAGGTTTTGTTTTCTCTCGATCACCCTCAGATTCCGTGCAGAGTGATCGCCACCGCGCGAGAACGGCACGACGTGATCGATGTGATACTTTCCTGGGTCCCACTCCAGACCCTTGCTGGTGAGATCACGCTCTATGACTTCGCGCCGAGTGGCTTTCGGTATCCGCCGATCTCTATTCGGGCGCCTCACCAACAGCCAACTCGCCCCGAGGCCGGCGAAACCTGAGAGCATGACAGCCTCGAAACCCGGAACCCTCTGCTTTAACAGCACTAGGACTGCCGCCCCGTAGACAAATAGGCATGTGAGTATTTTCTTGGTCTTGAACCAGAGTTGCCCCTTCTTGCGCGATCCAACCTGAAACAAATACCACGCGACCATGAAGACCACTACGAGGCCGACGATCTCGATTGTTTTGGTGGGGGGCGCCATGCTTGCTTGAATACCGCCGGCAGACACCCAGAATCAAGTTGACTTTGGGCAGCGCGCGATTCCTATCACCGCGCCCAACGTCGGCGCCCTGGCGCGGCACGCTGGCCGACCAGGCGGTGTTGCCGGACCTGGCGCCGCGGCGCGGTACGCAAAAACCGTTTGACAGTTGCGTAGTTTTAGAGCGACGCTGGTGTGGATGCCGGCGCCGCAGACTCGGCGGCGACAGGGATCAGTACGATCTGTGGATTTGTAGTTTAAACTCACTCAACTAAAAAACTGCAAACGTGCAACTTGTGTTTTCATTAGCTTACAGCGTGTACAAACAGACGCACTATTTTGTCTAGTTCTTTATTTGGCCTTTTTTCAAGTAGTTACCTGCATACTGTTGCGTAAGTCGTGGTATAATGCAATAAGTAGAAGATTCGCGTAGTTAGTTACTTCGCGAATCCTAGGCCGGTCAGCGGCGTTGCCCGCTCGCTGGCCACCAAGCGCGGACCCCTGCTCCCCAACCCCACCGAACTTTCTTACAGGCGGAGCTACGCGCGCCGAAATGAGGGCCAAATGCGCCTGCGACTTCAACAAATCTGCGGACTGCGCGTCAAGGCGTTCGCACGTGTAGGGGAATTCGTATTCCAGCTCGACCTGGAAGATGGCACGCAGGTCCGAATGTCGGACGGCGTGCTCTCCTCACAGACCGATTTCAGGCAATGCCCGGCCCACGACACTGGGCAGGCATTGCCTGAACTGTCTTCTCTTCAGTGGATCGAGGTTTTGTGGTCACTTTGACAGCTTCGCGATGATGATCATTTTGGCAACTTCGCGATGACTGAGACCGGGCTACCGAACTGAAACAAGAAGAGCCTGCCAGGCAGGCCAGAAAGGATACTGCAGATTATGAGCGAACAGCTCAAAGGAACCAAAGGGCTGCGCGGCCCGCTTGAAACCGCGCGGATTGAGGCGATGCGAACGTCTATCAGGCGTGGCAACGGCGGCGCATTGCGGATGGACCGAGACACGTACGACCGTTTTGCCCGCAACGGCATGTGTAAGCGAGACGTCGATCACGCACTCGGCGCGCTGGCTGGGGCAGGCGAGATCGTCATCGAGACCGATGAGCGGGGCTGTATCTGGGCATGTGAAACGGTGACGCGGGAAGGGGCCGGCCAATGACAACACCCCAGCCCCCCGGGCCCTGGCTGCTCGAAGTGCAGGCGAGGCTCGCAGGCGTCGTAGATCCACCCCCCGGACTGGAGGAGATCCGTGCCGCGCTGCTCGACGTGGCGCGCTTCGACCGCGGGGAGAGCAAAGAACTCGGGCCGTTCGCCACTTGGCTGGGGATGTTGCGCGATCCGTACAGGTTCGCGGCTGAACAATGTACTGATGACGACCAGAAATTACGGTTCGCCATCTTGGAAACGGTGGACGAGCTTGCAATCCCGCCGGATATGATGCTCGCTGCACTGGCTTGTGCGAAGCGGGGCTTCCGCGTCTTCCCTGTAAATAGCATTCGCGACGGCAAGTGCTCTTGTCAGCAGTGGCGAGATCAAAATGGCGCGGGGCTGTGCGATGCGCCCGGCAAACATCCGCGCGACAAAGGCTGGCAGCAACAGGCAACCTGCGACCCCGAGAAAATCAATAAGCTCTGGCAACAGCGTTTCAGCGGCGCCAATATCGGCATCGCATGTGGCCAGGACTCCGGAATCTTCGTTCTCGACGTGGACCCGCGACACGGGGGTGATAAATCCCTCGCGGAACTCCTCGACGAACATGGTCCGATGCCTTTCACCCTCCAGGTGATTACCGGCAGCGAGGGTATGCATTTCTATTTCGCTTGGCCTGGCTTGCAGATTGCAAACAAAGTGAGCCTCCTGCCTGGAGTGGACATCCGCGGGGGAGGCGGACTGGTCGTCGCACCGCCATCGATCCATATCTCTGGACGCCGCTACGAGTGGCTGGGCGACATCTCCGATCCCGAGGATACACCTATCGCCCCGGCGCCCGGCTGGCTCATTCAACTGATCGCCGACCACGGTGGCACCGGCGACAAACCGCGGTTCGAGCTGCCCACCGTCATCCGCGTGGGCGAGCGCAACGACATGCTTTATCGGTATGCGTGCGCCCTTCGTGGCACCGGCAGCGGTCTGGAATTCAACGAGATACTGCTTGCGGTCAAGACACTAAACTCGGAGCGATGCGAAAATCCGCTGTCCGATGACGAACTACGGGCCCTTGTGGAGTCTGCCTGTAAGCATCCGAAAGGGAACAGTGTCCAGCGCGCGGTGAGCGCCGGCAATGCCGCGCCGAGGGATACACAGAACGGCGATCCTGGTGTCGCCGAAACCTGGGGCTTGCCGGAGGTACAGCCGCTGCTGGACCAGATAGTCGCAACCAAGGATCCGACGCTGGTCTTCCAAAACATCGACCAACTGGCCCGGCTGAGCGCCAAGAATTACGGAATTGCTGGTGAGAGAATCCGGGGGGCGCTCGGCAAGAAGCTCAACGGCAACGATTTCCGAAAGGCTCTAAAGGAAGCGCAGATTCGCGCGCGGCGATCGTGCGCGCAGGCGCAGGAAGTAGACGACGGCCGACCGGAAATCGAGATCACCGGTCGTGACCTGGACGTTGTCGGGCGCGATGTCTTCGCTGTACTGGAAGAAGTGAACAAACAAAAAGCGCAATTGTTCCGCCGCGCCGGCAAGCTGGTCGTCGTCGAGCCCGATGAGAATGGCGTGCCGATCATTAAAGAGGTGACCGAGAAAATCTTACGCGTTCACATGGCGGACAACGCTCGATTTATCTCAGTAAGCGATCAAGGGGAAACGAAAACCGTGTGGGCGCCCGACGACTTGGTGGAATACGCGCACAATAAACCGAACGGCAACTTCCCCGGGCTCACCCTTGTGACGGCGCTGCCGCCTATGCGGCCCGATGGCACCTTCCGGACGGAATCGGGATACGACCCACTCACCCGCAGCTACTACCATCCAGTGCCTGGGTTCCATCTGGGCGCCATCCCGGACAATCCCACACGGGCGGATGCCATCGCAGCGGTGCATGTTCTCGACGATGTCATCCGCGAGTTTCCATGGGCTGGCCCGACCGATCGTGCGAATTGCCTGGCGCTAATGCTCTCTCCGTTCGTGAAGAGCGCCACCCGTACGAAAACTCCAATGGCTTTGATCGATGCGCCAAAGGAAGGCACAGGGAAAAGCCTACTCGCTGAGCTGATTTACACGATCGCGACCGGCAATGAAGGCGTGATGACGTCGGTTCCCCAGCGGAACGACGAAAGCGAGTGGCGTAAAAAAATACTCGCCGTCATGGCTCGTGGCAGCGCCTTTGTTGTGCTGGACAACGTGGACTGCCGGCTGGACTCGGCCGCCCTTTCTTCTGCGATTACGTCCGCGTACATCGAGGACCGCGTCCTTGGCAAATCGGAGAATGCAACGTATCCGAACGGCAGTGTGCTGGTCGCTACAGGCAACAACCTGCAGACCGGTTCGGAGATCGGCCGGCGGGTTTACCGAATCCGCTTGGATGCCAAATCCTCGAACCCCGCGGGTCGTTCGTTCGACCGAACGGAAGAGCAACTGCGCGACTATGTCGTCGGACATCGAGGCGAGTTGGTTGCTGCGCTGATTACGCTGTTTCGCGCATGGCACTGCGCCGGTAAACCGGCCGGAAATGCACCGCGATTCGGCAGTTTTACCACCTGGGCAAGCACCATCGCAGGGATACTTCAGTTTGCTGGCGTGACTGGATTCCTCGCGAATCTCTCAGAAGCGCGCCAGGAAATCGACGATGAGTCGATGCCGTGGGAGGGCTTTCTCCAAATGCTGGTGAAAGACCTGCCTGAATCAGTCGGTGACGGTATCACGGTAAACGATCTGGTGTCGTACGTGCGCCTCAGCCCTTGCTCGGACTTGGCTCGCTCCCTTCCGGAGGAGTTCGGCAGCCTAGACGATCAGCGCGACGGAAGCTCGCTTCGGAGCAGGGCTGGTAAAGCGTTTGCCAGAAAACGAAACGCACCGTTCGGCGAGTTCAGCCTACAGATCGAACGAGGCGCAGTCAATGCCCACACAAAAACCCAGCGGTGGGTAGTCCGCGGAAATCTCGCAGCACTAAAGCGGGAGATCGCTCAAAAGGCGCGCACATCCAGTGGGGCAGAGGACCCGGAGGAGAGTGTGCAGTAGGAAGCCTTTTAACCGACCTCCCGCAAGGGTAAGCCAAAGAAAATACGTTAGTTATGCATAAATCGCGGAAGGTTGCGGGAGGTCATACGTTACCCCGCGTGTGCAAAAGAGACACTATGAAAATCAAAGTGTATATGGACACATAGGAAAGGGCAGTACCACCTCCCGCAATCTCCCGAAAGGTTTCGCGTAATTGGTATCAATACTATGGCTTAGACCTGCGGGAGGTCGGACGACTGGCGGTTGTTAAAGGCTCGGGTCCTCCCTGGCGGTTTTGCCCGGGCGGTTCGCCCCAGTGCCCGACCTCGCTAGTGACAGCGATGCACTTTGGCCTGTTGCCAGTTGGCTCCTCGAACACTGCTCGACTGGAACCGGCTCCCACCCCCGGCCGAGATGGCATTGGCGGACAGGTGGTGCCCTGTTTGGCAAATGCGACGGGACTTTCGGTGGTGATGGCATCCGCGTCCGACCGTGAGGCGCGCGCAACGCGGCTGGCACGGGAGTGAAGTTGTCGATAGCCGAAGACGTGACGACCAGCATCGCGGCAGTAGGTTTTCCCGTTTCGGCGAGTGTGGCCGTTCAACGGTCGCCAAGGATAAGAGATCCAAACGCCCGATCCAGATAGAAGTTCCAATTCCGCGAACCCAAATGATGTGCTGCCGGGGTCACTCAGCAGCCGCATCTCCGCACCGGTAATCGTGCACGGCATGGCACTGGACTTGACTCTCAAACCGAGGTAACGGTGGTCACTGATGCCCATACACAAACGCATACGCAATAGTAAGCTTACTTGGTATTTCAAATTCGACGCGCCAGGTTCAACGCGTGCGAGTCGGAGAATCATACGACAATTCGGTTTCGCGACCAAGGGTGCCGCTCAGGATGCCGAGCGAAATCGGTACCTGGAGGAAGCGGAGAAGCTCCGCCTAGCGAAGGCCGGCGCCACCGGAGTCGGCGAGGCGCTCCCGAAAACGCTCGCGATGCTGCTGCAGGAGTTCTTCACGCAGCATGTCGCAGAGAAGCTGGCGCCTAAAACCCGCGAGTGCTACCACCAGCAAGCGGAGTACTTGGCCCCGGAGTTGCTCGCGATGCCGCTGACTGAAATCACGCCGCTGCACCTCAATCACGAGTGGACCCGCTTGTTGAAGTCCGGCGGACGCAAGCGGAAGGACAAGACGCCGCGACCGATGTCGGCGAAGACGGTCCGTAACATCGCCGGCGTGGTGTCCAGCGCGTTCTCGCGCGCGATTAAATGGGGGCTAGCCTCCACCAACCCGGTGACCAACAGCGAGCCACCCCACGTGAGGAGGCACCGTGGCGTCGCGCTTACGCCGGCACAGCAGGCGCTGGTGTTCGAGTCGGCGTCCGGCGCCTGGTGCATGCGCATGTTTCTGGAATTGGTGGCCGCCACCGGCGCGAGACGCGGTGAGATCCTGGCGCTGCGCTGGTCCGACATCAAGGACGGCCGCGCCATCATCGCGCGCTCGCTCACGCAGACACGAGAAGTGCTGCAGTTCAAAAGCACCAAGAGCGAGGAGCCCCGCGACGTGACCATACCAGCCGGCACGCTCGAACTACTGGAGGCTCACCGCAAGCGCCAGGACGAGTTCCGACGGCAGTTCGGCCCAGACTACCAGTCGGGCGACCTGATCTTCTGTGACATGGATGGATCGCCATTGAAACCCGACTCGATTTCCGCGGCAGTCTCCCTGCTCTTCCGAAAGCTGAATCTGCCGAAGGGTGCCTCCTTGCACTCGTTGCGACACACGCACACCTCGCACCTTCTGGCCGATGGCGTGCCGCTGCCGGTGGTGTCCGCGCGTCTGGGGCATTCCTCGATCCGTACGACTCAGGAGATCTACGCGCATATGATCCACGGGCAGGACGATGATGCGGCGAAGCGTTGGGAAGAGTTCCAGCGCAAGAACAGTCCCGAGAAACGGACCAGAGATGTTCAGTAAACTCGGCTAGGGTCCAGTCTCCAAGGAATTTGGTCCGCGACGAGATAGGTTCTCATCGAACTAACCGTCAACCAGAAACGCAAATTTGCTGACGACCGGGCGGGCACAAATTCTCGCGAATGCCGACACGTCTGAGCGCTGCGTTGTTAACCGACCCAAGCGCGTTTTTCAGGACTAATCTTGGAGGGGCGCCTAACCAGCTTTCGATGAGGGCATTGGCCTGTTGGCAATAGTTGACAGCTCGCGCTGCGGAAAATCGCTGCAGCGCTGGCCGCGGCTTTCTTTGCGCGTGCCAGCGCTTTGTCGATTCGGTCCGTGACAAACTAGAACCGTCTTCAGGGGGCGACGACCTGTCTCCGTCGCTGCTCACTTGCCTTGATGACTTCGTTCATGTCCCCGGCTGGCCGAATCTCGAAAATGTTGCCATACGTCAGAGCTGGATGCTGGCCGATGAGCTGTACAGCATGATTCATGTCCCTCGCCTCAAGGACGAGAATGCCGCCGAGTTGTTCTTTGGTTTCGGCATAGGGGCCGTCGGTCGTTGCCACCTTGCCGTTCTTCCAATACAGGGTCAGGGCGGTCTCCGGCCCCTGAAGCGCTTCTCCACCGGCCCAGTGCCCGCTGGCGCGAAGATGGTCGTCATATTCAAAGCATGTATCGAACATGGCGTTTCGCTCGCTCTCAGTCATGCCATCGAATTTGCTTTTGTCGTAGTAGCCAAAACAGAGGTATTTCACTGTTCTTCTCCTCTTCCTTCCGGGTGGGAGCCAGCGGCGTAGCTTAGCGCTGGCTCGTTCATCCCAAAGTCAAGACGGTGCATATTCGCGGCGGCCAGACTACTCCGTTGCTCCCTTCGGGTCCGGGTTGAAAAGAATCTCGCGCACCTCGCCCGACGCACCGCAGGCGACGGCACCCTTGCGCGCCCACGCCAGCGCCTCGTCTAGATCAGCGGCTTCAAGTATCCAGAAACCGCCCATGTGCTCCTTGGTCTCGGTGTACGGCCCGTCGGTGACGAGCACCTTGCCGTCGGGCTGCGCCCGCAGCGACTTCGCACTGCTGGCCGGGGAAAGGCCGCAGGCGAACTTCCTGGCGCCGGCAGCGATCAGTTCGCGGTTAAGCGCGTGGATCTCCTCGATAGTCGCTTCGGTTTCGACGGACGGGTCGTAGTCGTCGGGGTGATAGACAGCAACTAGATACTGTGGCATGACTTCTCCTTTTTTTCTGTGGCTTGTTTCCGATGACTCGCTTCCTGTTCACTCAGGAACCGTAGATCATCGTTCTTTTGTCCTATAGTCGTTGGGGAGACGGAAAATCGACAGCTATCCCAATTTTTATTTCAGCTGCCGAATTCGCTCCTGCAGGAATTGCCGCTCCGGTTCCTGTTGGGTCAGCGCCAGAGCTTTCTCATAAGAGGACCGGGCCTCAGCGGTCCTGCCGAGCCTGCGGTACATATCCGCGCGGGCTGAATGCGCCAGGTAATAATTTGCCAATTCGCCATGTGCCAACACAGCGTCGATATGCGTCAGACCGGCCTCTGGACCATCGCGCATGGCAATTGCCACGGCACGATTTAGATGTGCTACTGGCGAAGGGTGAATTCGTACCAATTGGTTGTAAAGCGCAACAATCTGCCGCCAGTCGGTCGCAGCGGCCGATTCCGCCTCCGCATGAACGGCTGCAATCGCAGCCTGCAGTGCGTAGGAGCCGAAGCGGTGGGAGTTCAGGGCCTTCTCAAGTAATGCCACCCCCTCCGCGATCTGTTTTCGGTTCCAGAGTGAGCGGTCCTGATTCTCCAGCAAAATCAGCTCTCCGGTCGGAGAGGTTCTGGCGGCGCGACGGGATTCCTGCAGCAACATCAGGGAGAGCAGCCCAATTACCTCCGGCTCTGGCTGGAGGTCGGTCAGCAACCGGCCCAATCGAATCGCCTCGCCGGTTAGCTCCGCCCGCGTTACCTCCGCTCCCGCCGCGGCCGAATAACCCTCGTTAAAGACGAGATAGATGACCTGAAGCACAGCGCCCAGTCGCTCCGGCAATTCCTGCGGCGTCGGCACCTCGTATGGAATCGGTGTCTCTCGAATCTTTGCCTTGGCGCGCACGATGCGTTGGGCGAGCGTTGCCGGCGTAACCAGAAATGCCCGGGCAATCTCCTCCGTTGTCAGGCCGCAGATTTCGCGAAGAGTGAGCGCGACCTGTCCTTCCGGAGGCAGAGCGGGATGGCAGCAGGTGAAAATCAGACGGAGGCGATCGTCCTCGATCTCTTCATCTCCAATCTCTTCATTCCCGCTGGGAGCGTCGTTGACGCGCGATTCCATATGGGCAACAAGATCTCTCTGTGCTCCATCGAAGCGCGCGCGCCGGCGCATAGCGTCTATGGCCTTGAAGCGGGCCGTTGAAATAAGCCACGGGCGTGGCTTGTCCGGAATGCCAGCCAGCGTCCAGGACTCCAGAGCGGCAGCGAACGCCTCGTGCATCGACTCTTCAGCCAGGTCCAGGTCTCCGAGGAGGCGCACGAGCGTCGCTAGAACCCGGCCCGATTCCGACCGGTAGAGAGTCTCAATGGTCCTGCTGAGTTGTTCGGGCACAGGCGGCATCTACGCCAAACTAGCAAAGGGAGTGGCTCAATACAACTGCGCTCAGGTTTCCCCCACCCACAATTCATCGGCGTTACGATCTCTTGCACGTCGTCAATAAGCGCATTATCACCAATGCGCTTATCGAGGAGATTAGTAACGGGAAGTCGGCTTGGGTCCGGCCGGATCCCCGAGGGCGGCCCAGGCCTCATCTCCCAGAACCGGACTTCTTGGGCCTGGGCGAACCACGTCCGCGGAATGGGCGTTTTTCAGCCAAATGCTCGGCGAGCCCCACAGATTTCGGGCTCCTCCAGCCGCTGGATCGCGGGACGGGCGGCATGCTACAACTGGAAACTGGTTACGTCCTTAGGAGATCACACACCATGCTCAGGGCACCCGATGGGCGAGTCATGAAAAACACTTCTCATCCGGTAGATTTCGCCGGATGGAAAGAGCAGTTGGACGACCTCAGCCTGCACAAAACCGGCGACTGGAACAAGTATTATAACGACATCCGAGACGAGCTGTACCGGGAAATGGACCAGGCCGAGTCCAGCTTCGTCTATTCCAGTTGGATTCCTGGAACGATTTGGCCGAAGCCATACGACAAGATCTACCACTGTCTCGGCACCGGCGATGACCCAGGCCAGTGGAACGTTGCCCGCTGGTTCTATGGGTTGCTACTCCAGAACGTTATGATTCATCGCACGGATCAGGAGTGGGAAGCGTTTCCGAAGACGGGCGGAAGGCGGTTCAACAGAGATCCCGAGGGGACGCTATACAGGCGCATCGCGTGAGAGGTGTACTCGCCACGCGTCCTCCTAAACCGTTCCCCAGATCTACCCAAGCCCCTTCGCTGATACACGTTGGGTCCAGATACGGCGATCGAGGACTCGACACGCACCAGAAGACGGACTGGAGTTCGAGCAGGTCATCCGGACAAATAGCAACATATCGGGACATCTCAGCCGAGCCGCAGGCTATGATGATTTCGATGCCCAAAACCCAAACAATAATCATTCGAACAGAGCAAGAGCGTATGCGCGAAATCGACAAAATGAGCGATTCCGGCTGGAAGCTAGTGCGAGAGGATCCCGCCGAGAGCCAACCGGGCAGCACGATTTTGACCTTCGAGGAAGAAGAAGACAATCTTCCCACTCCAGATAGCTTCTTCTTCCCTCAGGACCCGAACGTGCCCTAGGAGTGGGACCTCGCAATCCTGGATTTGACTCTGGGTGTCGCCAACGACTGCCAACTGGAGAACGACGCGACCACGTACGTTGACCGTTTCGGGGGGTCGCGCGTCGTCCGGGTGAATCGTTGGTGGCCCACCCGCTGGCCTGAAACGGCGTTCGAGTCCATTGAGTAGTACCGAGGGGGTCCGGCATCCGCCGTCATCTCCCCGAAGCCGACTTGGGCCCGCGACGCCCAAAATCCCCCCTTCTCCGAGTGGCGCGCGATACTACCGGGGCGACGAGGACCAACTTCTCAGCAGCGAATTCCCCGGGGGCGCGTTGACGGTTATGTGTCCCGGTGGTATCCGGAGACAACCTGCTGCACCTACGGCGGGAACGGAAGCGCCGACAGCAGATTCATCGACTGTTCGCAGAGTTCCACTACTCTCAAAGCTTCGCTATAGGTTACTGCTTCATTCCTATGCACGACGCCGTTCCTTTTCCTGTTACAGGCAGTCAACCATAGATTCCAGAAAGCGGTGTCGTCCGCAATAGAGACGCCGCCAGTCACCTCTCGGCAAAGAACGGTCAGACGATCCTTGGTTTTGTAAAACCTCTTCAACCTGTCCGTGGTTTCGCCCTCCGACAATCCCTGCCTCTCATAAGCGGCGCGAAGCTTTGTCTCTAGCAAGATCTCCAGAGCCTGGAAGCCAACCACGACTGCGAGAACAAGTTGCCCTCGACCCAATGCAGCGCGGGAGCTTTGGATCAGGAGCACATGTCGCTCCGGTTCCGTCCCGGCAAGAAGCATCGCCCTCATGCGCCGGATCTCCTGCCCGGACCGGTTCACGACAGCGGAGCCCACACCGCTATCGATGGCGACGCCCTCAGACAGGAGATTATAATCCACGAAATAAACGCGATTAATAGCCATGGCTGATAGTCGCTCGACGTGTTCCGCGCTAGTCACGTATCGATAGATGTCAAGCACATAGTTGACGATACTCATCCCTGTCTGTTTTGCCTCCTCGAACGCGCGCGATCTGGCCGCTTGCACGGCCTCATCGGTTTCTGAGCCGTCGACGCCAATCAAAGCCGAGTCAAAAAACACTCGGATCTGAGTGTAGCGGAACACGCCGTGTGTATCCTTGCCAATCTCGACGTTGGTGCCAGTAAAATGTGGCCATGGACCGAGCTCAGGAGCTTGTGGGATGAATGGGCTCAGCGGCTGTGCTGGACCGTAGTAGAGCACTCGGTCATCAGCGTAGATTTCCGCGTCGTTTGAGCCGGCCGCCAAGGTCGTCCAAATCTTTCGCATTACGACCGTCGCCCTACTTCCTTGCGGATACGTCACCTCAAATGGCAGGTCGTTTGGTAGGTGCAGGGTATACGGTATGCTGATTTCCACTAGGGTGTTATGGCCCAGCAACGCCGCCCGAGACAGAGGATCAACGTAAGAAGCCCGAGTCCAGAAACCATACATGATGAATTCCGGCCCAACTCGGACCTGCTGGAGCAAGTTGGAGAGGCGCGCTTCGGCCTCTTCGCGGGGTAGGTTAGCAATTTCTGCTGGAGCAACTATTCGAACAGAGACGACGGGATCAGTCTCGGTCTGCTGAATGCGCGCGTGAAACTCGCCCAGAGCCATTCGGGCCACCTCTCGCGATGCTTATGATATTTAGCGTACGACAATGACAGTGACCGATCAATCGAGGGCGCGATCTCTTTCGCTGGCGTCTCGTGGATCGTGGATCCGCCGCGGACGGTCCAGATGTGGCGTGTAGGACGTGTGGCCTGGGCTCCGGACGTATCATCGGCCACCCGTACAAAGCTCTGACAGCGCTCGTCCGGAGGACCCTTCGAGAACGTCTTTCGACGGAAGCGCTGCCTCCAGCCTCCCAGAACGGGACCTGGGCGTTTGCTGGTGCGAAGGGGGCGAGGCGTAACGATTCAAGCGCTCAGTCGCGCCCAGTCCCGGCCGCCGTCGCCCGAAGCGCCCTGTTAGTTAGACAAACTCTTACTTCCAGCGCTCCCAGCGTCGGCGCGCGTCGGCGTAGCCTCGCCTCATGCGACCGTGCCGGTGGCGACGGACGTTCGCACCCACAAACGTTAGGTACTGCTTCATCCAGGGCTCTTTTTCGTGGGCAAGGTCCCAAACATCATCGTGATCATACAGAACGAGTTGATACGCATGACGTAGATTAAAGCGGTCCTTGAGCCGATGAAGTTTCTCAAGATCCACATTCAGTGACGATTCGCGAATACCACCGAGGTGGCACTTGAGCTCGAAGACGTCATACGGTAGCGTGTTCTTGAAGACAACTACGTCCGGCTTTACAGTCTTCCCACCGGCAAGGTCCAGAGTCGGCTGCGTTCGCACCAACCACTGTTCGGATCTCGTCCGTTCGAACTCGCGTCGCACCCAGTAGTACGTCGCCACTTGGAGATCGTACTCGGTGAAGATTTGGAGGCTGTACCAATCATCGACCAGGTGCTCGGGGAGATCGTGAAGGACCCAGCTATCTGCCCTCATTCCCATCCTCCTCACGCCTCAGAGTCGTTGGCCTAACGGTCAACCCCACAATCCAAGTCCCTACAGGTGTCTGGTTTTCGTAAATGGCCACCTTCGTGTGCTGTGTGAGCAACAGTCCGGCGTATTGCGCATGGCCCGGCTCTTTGGTCGCGTAGACGTCACAGTAGATGGCGTTCAGCACGTGGTACATGTCGTCGAAGAGGTCTTTAGGATTGGAGCCTCGATGAGCGCAACGCCAGTTGTAATACAAATCGGCTCGCACTAGCGCAGCGGAAAGACGGCAACTTGACGACCCTAAGAGTCCCAACGCCCACTCGCTGGCGTCCTCCGGGGACGCCTCACTGAATTGTCTCCTCACGTGGTCAGCCAACAGAGCTACACCCTGGTCACTTAAGGCCTCCGATCTTAACCACGCTCCAAGCTGCTGGTCCGAAACGCCCTTTAGTCGCTGTTTGACGTCGGGTCGTAACTCAAGCTGTCGAATCGGCCCGCGTCGTATCCTGGGGGCCAGCATCGCTCGCTCCTCGACGAATGCCTGCGCTCGTTCATCAAAGGTGCCATTTGCTAGCATCTCAACGTTGGCCTGCAACGCGTTGTGGCCTTGAGGGCTGAGAAACGGGTCGATAGACTTCCCCGAACG
This sequence comes from Bryobacteraceae bacterium, assembly GCA_049587755.1. Taxonomy (GTDB): domain Bacteria; phylum Acidobacteriota; class Terriglobia; order Bryobacterales; family Bryobacteraceae; genus Bog-375. Next base: position 17,143 of record JBAVEN010000061.1, read on the forward strand.
CAAAGCCCACATTTCGGCTGCGAGGACTTCCAGTATCTCAGTGACGCACCGCATGTCGCGCTGGACGAATTCCCTCAAGTAAGTGAATAGGGTCCTTCCGCGCTCCGCTCCCCTCGTTCCAGAATCACGGAAGCATTTTGCCATTTCGTAGACAACCTGGTAGCTCAAGACTAGATTGCAGTTCTTGGAAGCCATCGACGCGAGCAAGTCCGTCGGCGACACGGATTGATCACACAGCGCATTCCAGAGGTTCGTGTCTAGATATACGTTCATTGCTTCTGGTTTTTATTGTAAGGCCCCACGACTCCGCCCGAACGGCTCGGAGAATGCCGGACGGCATGGACCGCTAGCATCCCGATTCCGGTAGCTGGTCTGGAGCTCGTAGTTCTCCCAGAAAGCGGCCCAGATACGGCGATCTGAGAAACGAGCTCCGACTGCGGGCGCGGATTAATCCCGAGAAGTCGGCCAGCGTCCGGCGCTGCCGCTAGCGCGGCCCGGTCCTCGTCTCCCAGATCCGATTTCTTGCCCACGTCGGCCAGCGCACACTTGCGTGTAGGCTTTTCTCTTCCATGACGCCCCGTGGCCAGTTTCCGGATGGCGCGTCATACGATCGGAGCAGGGGGATCAGTAAACGCCGGGCGACAAGGCTAGATTGAACCTGAGGCCAGCCAACTTCCGGTTAAACGACAACCCGACCGGAACCCGCAAATCTCACCTGCGTCGAGCCAGAATGAGTAACTCGGGTCTGAGCAACAGGCGTGTGCGAAGCTTACCGAAAAAGATAGCTCTTTCGGCGCAGCCGCACTTTTTGACCGTACAATCCCCTCAGTTCCGTAGCCCCGCAACAACCGCGGCAATTTTATCGAGTATCTGGTTCCAGCCCTCTACTTGACCGCTGTTTTTTGCGCTCTCCATAGTTTCATTTCCAATGAAGGTGAGTTTCGTCTGGCCGTTTCCAAAGTCCTCAAAGGTAATCACATCGTGCACATCGTCCATGGCCTCATGTTCTATTCCATATTGCGCAGGCTCAACCTTGTTCCCCTCCGGGTCAGAAAAATACATGGAGGAAACGATCTTTTCGTGCAGAACAATCTCGTGGTATTCACCAGCATTCCAGAACTCCTGGCCATCCGGCGCTCTCATGCAGCAGAGAAATTTCCCTCCCACGCGAAAATCCATCTTGCAAAAAGGCGCAGTAAAACCCTTCGGGCCCCACCACTGCATCACATATTTCGGGTCTGTCCACGCCTTCCAAACCAATTCGCGCGGGGCATCAAAAACTCTAGTAACAACCATCCGCTCTGCCTCGTTAACCGTGTTTTTTGCCATGTCTGACCTCCGTTTGTTTCATTTGATTCACAACCACATCCAGCTTGTCGAAACTCTCTTCCCAGAATCGGCGATAATAAAACGCCCAGTCGCTGACTGTCTTGATCGCCTCTGGCCTAAGCGTGCACACACTCTCTCGTCCACGCTTCGTCTTGATCACAATCCGCGCCCGCACCAGGTAGGCAATATGCTTTGAAATCATCTGCTGCGAGAGTGCAAACCGCTCCGTCAATCCATGCACAGAGGCAGGACCATGTGAGAGTCGTTCGATCATCCCCCGCCGGGTTGGATCAGACAAAGCAGCAAATGTTGTATCCAATTGATCCACAACCATATGGTAGTGAGTTGTCTGTCGAATGTCAAGTGTGAATTTTTGCGATTCCTGATTTCCGTTCCCTAAAGTTCGGCGGCACGCGTCACCCAAGTCCTCAGGATCTCTTCTGTGGGAACTTGGGTTGAGACGGGGGAGGTGACGGACCCGGTGCGGGGCTCTTCGCGCTCGACGTTACCACGAAGCGATATCCATACCAGCACGACGCCGATGATAGCTACGACCAGTCCCGGCGATGCGTTAGTGAGCCTTGCCTGTGCCCCGGCACCCTTCATGAAGAGGTTGATTTTTCCGGCGATGCCGAGAAAGAGCAGTATCAGCCCGCCGATACAGAGCACCGCGCCCAGTATCTCCGCAATGAATAATTGTGCAAATCTCGTGTTGACCGGGTCCATATCGTGACAAACTTTAGCATAGGATCGACACGAAGACATGGTCCGCAACTCTTCCGAGGGTAACTCTTCAAGGCATAGGCTCGATTCCGATGCGGTCGTTCACCGCCGATGAAATCCGCTGGGTGCAACCGAGGTAGCGTTCCGTGGTCTGGACCGAAACGTGGCCGAGAAGGAATTGAATCTGCTCCAATTCGCCACCAGCGGCACGGCAGAGCCGCGCGCAAGTTCGAGGGAGATCGTGCGGGGCGAGTTTGTTCACGCCAATCTTGCCGGCGAACTCCTTCACGACATGGCAGACGAGCTTTTCCGTTACAGCTTCGCCCCAAGCTCTACCGGCGCTACTTACACGGCGGAAGAGTTTCCCCGCATCAATACCGGCTGCCTTTGTCCAGTCGTCCAGCAGGCCATGCACCCAGTCCGGGACTGGAATGGTTCGAACGTGACCTGCCTTGCCGCTCAGGTCTACGATTGCCCAATGCCCTTCGCGTTGCTGCAGGTGGCTGAAAGTCAGCTCGGCGAGCTCGTGCCGACGAAGTCCAGAGGCCAGCAGTAGGGCTAGCAGTGCCCGATCACGTTTGCCCTTGAGCTGATCACGGTCTGGTGCCTGCCAGAGCGCTTGGCCCTGTTCGGCGGTCAACCAGTTGCCAATCCTGACGCCCAGCTTCTTTACGCCCTTGACCCGCCGTATTCCTGCAGCTAAGTCGGCGCTTAGCAGGCCGCAATCTGACGCCTCATACGCCAGCCGGCGGACGGCCCCGAGCCGGAGATTGATCGTCCCTGGGGCGAGACGACAAGATTCCAGGTGCATCCGGTAACGGACGACAACCGTTTTGCTGAACGACAATCGCGGCTCGGAGCAGTACCACTCCACAAATTCGTCAATGGCATGGCGATAGCCGCGCTGAGCGTCCGGGCAGGAGAGACTGTTGAGGACTGCTGACTTCGCGACTTCGAGGTCTGGCAATCGCAGGACGGTTTTAGCAGTGCGGCGCTTTTCCTTACGACCTGGCTTTCGTTTCATTACCTGTGGCCTCCAACGCCACAGGCCAATGATCGGCCGATGCCCTCTTGGGCCCGGTCCGAGTGGCTCGTGACTCAGGACTTGCTCCTACACGGGCCTGGACAGTTCGCCGCACTGAGCTTATTTGCGGGTACATTGGCGCCCTGTTTGGGCATCGCTTCGAGACGCCGGATCGTTGGCGGACATTTGGACCGACGCCGCGAGCGTCAAGCATTAAGAACGGGTCGGGCGACGCATCGCCCGCCCCATTGTGTCTATCGTCCCTGAAATCCGAGCCGGGCGAAGATCTGCTGGCGGACATTCTCTGATTGCGCGATCGCTTTGAGCGCGCTTTGTTGAGCCGGCGAAAAGCTGTCGTCGTTGGCGCCGCCGCTCGGCGTCAACAGAAAGCCGTGAACGTCGCCGGAACTGGTCACACGCCAAAGCCGGCGATCTCGCCACTGGAATTGACACTATCCGCGAACAGCAAATACAAAGGAGAATCGGCAGGGACCAGGGTGTTAAGGTCGGTCATCGTGCCGTTCCACCAGACGAACGCCTGTGGGTTGCCCGCCGCGTCGAACGACGGGACAACCAGTACGCCGCTGTCGTTTATTTCCTGGCCGGCCGGCCGCTCGCAACATCCCCGGGAAGCGTGCCGAGATCCTGCATTTTGCCCGTCTCTTTGGCGAGCCCTGGCGGCGCTTCCCCGTGAAAAACGGGACGGCCCCAACCGCCACGGCGACGGCTGGCATCATCGGCACTATGGAGTAACCCGCTGCTAATTTCCGCGAACTTCCGGCGTCAACGCTCGTAAGAGTGTCTATGCTGAACGGAATTGCAGCCTTGCGGCGTGATCTCGCCTACAGTGTTCGGATGCTGGCTAAGCGGCCGGGATTTACCGTAGCCGCGGTAGCGGTGCTTTCATTGGGAATCGGCGCGAATACCGCGATTTTCAGTATCGTCAATGCCATCCTGCTCAAGCCCCTGGTCCTGCGCAATCCGCAGGAACTCAGGCAGGTCTTCAGCCGCGATACCAAAAAGCCCGATGCTTACCGCGACTTCTCTTATCCGAATTACGTCGATTTGCGCGTGAAAACCGGCGGCATCTTCTCCAGCCTGGCAGCGCACAATATCACCATGGCCGGGGTTGCGGAAGGCGATACCACCCGCCGCATCATGGCCGAGATGGTCTCCAGCAATTTCTTCGACACTCTGGGCGTGCCCGTGTGGCGCGGACGCACGTTCACGGCCGACGAAGAGCGCCCCGGCAGCGGAATCCCGGTGGCCATCGCCAGCTATTCGTTCTGGAAACGCAACGGGGCGCCGGCCGACTTTCTCGGCCGCACGCTGCGAATAAACGGCCAGATGGTGACGGTGGTCGGAATTACCTCGCAGGGCTTTAGCGGCACCATGGCGCTGTTGAGTCCGGAACTGTATCTGCCATTGGGCATGTACGATCACGCGGCAGTGGATTTCGGCGGCCCCGTTCGTTCGCTGGCGGCGCGCGACAATCATAGCCTGATTCTGGTGGGACGCGTCCTTCCCGGCCAGGCGCCCGAAGCCGTCAACAATCGGTTGGCCGCCATCGCCGTGGGCATGGAGCAGGCTTACCCCGCTGAGAACAAGAACCAGACCCTCACCGTTCATCCGCTTTCGCGCCTCAACATCAGCACCAACCCCACGAACGATACTGAGGTCTTCGTGCCCGCCTCGCTCCTGCTCGCCATGTCCGCCGTTGTTTTGTTGATCGCCGCGCTGAATGTCGCCAACATGATGCTGGCGCGGGGCACGGCACGGCGCAAGGAAATTGCCATTCGGTTGGCCCTGGGCGGCGGACGGCGCAGCATCGTGCAGCAGCTCTTTCTGGAAGCCCTCGCACTCGCTTTCTTGGGCGGAGCGGCGGGCATGTTCCTTTCCTTCGGCGGCACCAACTTGTTCGTGCAGTCAATGATGCGCCTCATCCCCTTCGATGTTGTGGTCCCGACCAGTCCGGACGTGCGGGTGTTGGCGGCCACGCTGGCCTTCTGCCTTTTGAGCACGGTGCTCTTCGGATTCTTCCCGGCCTGGAATCTCTCGCGCCCCAGCCTGGTTAGCGATCTGCGCGCCAGCGATAATGCGGACCTCTCCGGCCGCCGCGGACGTCTCTTCGCGTGCCGCAATCTGCTGGTGATCGCGCAGGTGTCGCTCTCGTTGGCGCTGCTTACCGCCGCCGGGCTGTTCATCCGCAGTTCGGCGCGCATGGCCGGCGCCAACCCCGGTTTTCGCGTGGAGAATCGCGTGGTGGCTGAGTTCGATGCGAGCCTCGCCGGTTATAAAGAGAAGCGCGGCCGGCAGGTGTACGCGGCGCTGCTCGATCGCCTGAAGGCGATGCCGGGAGTGGAATCGGCGGCGCTGGCAGGTACGGTGCCCTTCGGGATGGTGTCGCTAGGCAAGAATGTGCAACCCGCCGGCGCGACGCAGGTCAAGCCGCAAGACCTCAGTTTCAATATCGTCAGCGCCGATTATTTCCAGACGCTCGCGATTCCACTACTCCGCGGCCGCACGTTCGACGCGGGCGATGCTTCAGAAAAGACGCACCCGGTGGCGATCCTCGACCGCCTCGCGGCCAGGAAAATCTGGGGCGAAGGCGAGGCCCTCGGCAAGCATATCCACATTCTGGGCGAAGGCGCTGACGACCTTCCCGACGTCGAAGTCATAGGGGTCGTCGGCGATGTGCGGGAGCATATCGTCGGATCGGCGATGGGCCACGTGGCGGGAGGCGAAGGCGACATCGACGGCCAGCCCCACCTCTACGTGCCCTTCGGGCAGCAGTACATGTCCGACATGCACATTCATCTGCGGACCGCGCCTATGGATGCCGATTCCTCTACGCGATTCCTCGCCACGGTGCGGCACGAAATCCGCAGGGTGGACAGCGCACTCCCAGTGTTGGGGGTAAGAACACTGCGGTCGCATCTGGAGGCCAGCACGGATTACTGGCTGATGCAAACCGGCGCGAGTATGTTTTCACTCTTCGGCGGTGTGGCTCTGCTGCTGGCGGTGATCGGGTTGTACGGTGTGCGGGCGTACAGTGTGGCGCGGCGGACGCGCGAGATCGGAATTCGCATGGCTCTCGGCGCGAGCTCCGCTGAGACGCAAAAGATGGTCCTGCGGGAAGGCGTGCAATTGATGGCGGTGGGCACGGCGATCGGACTGGTGCTGTCCTATTTGTTGGGAACGGTCCTATCGGGAATGCTCTTCCGCGTGACTGGCACAGACCCGCTGGTGTTTGCGGTGTCGGCGGCGCTGTTGGGTGGAGTGTCGTTGGTAGCGTGCTACATACCGGCACGCCGGGCGGCGCGGATCGACCCGATGGTGGCGCTAAGGTGGGAGTAGGGGCGTGACGTTGAAGACGCTGCTGCCCGACCGGCCAGCATCCTGTATCGATGTCTGGATCATGTCCGGATTGCGCGTTATCCGACCAGAGCTTCCCGCGTGCGGAGCCAGAAGCGCGCGGCCTATTGCTGTGCCTATCACAGGTTCGCCTTCGCCCATTCCGCAAATCAGTTTACCGGCCAGCCATGGCGCTCGTACCGCTTAGAATATGAGAAGGGTACGTCGACGCACCCGAAGATGTCTCGGCCAATGCGTGTCACCAAACAGATGCTCGGCAATCAAACGCGCAAGAGCATTCTCTATCTTGACCAGCACTTCCTGTCGTCTGTTCACCGAGGCGGTATAGAGAATGAGTGGGCAACGGCGTTGATGGCCAAGGTCACTCGCCTGCTTGACCTACAGCTGCTGGCGATTCCCTACTCCTCCACGCATATAGCTGAGGCGGATTTGAACGGACAGTACCGGGACGCCCTGGTGCAGTTTATCCAGGCCGTTTCGCGCGGCCACCACTTCGAACCGTACTACTGCGTGGAAGAAACACAGATTCTCAAAGCCTTCCAGCGGTTCCTTGACGGCGGCCCGGCGGCGTACCAGAAGGAGGAACGCGATGCGTTGTGCCCGAGCGTTCACGACTGGGACGGCGACTACTCCATCAGCGTGTTCAGTGCCGCCAGAGGCGCGGATCGAAGGTCCGTGTTCAAACAGCGGGCCGCCGACGAACTCATCCAAGCGCTGCCGCAATGGGCCAGGAAGGGCCGGACGTTTGAGGAGGACATGAGCCTTGAAATCAGCGACGCGGCGCAGTTGTTGATCGATAGCTACGCTGGCAAAGCAGCCCGACTTATGATTGGCGACTTTTCCGCCCTGACCAACGCACCCATTAGCGCCTCAGTAGGGGAAGGATTGTGGCTGGTTGTCCAAGCGAGGAAGGTCGACGCCAAGCTGATAGGCGCCTTTTTGCGGTCCCAACACTTTGCTCAAGTTCCGACGGTGCAGTTGTCGGCTCGATTATTTAGCGCGTACAAACAGCGCCTTCGTTTGGCCAAGACACCACCCGATCCGACATCGAAGAAAACCCGCGAGAAACTCTCTGGGTTTCTGTACGACATCCAACACGCCGCGACCTATGCCCCATACTGCGACGGGTACTTCACGGACAGCGCCATGGCGAAGCTCATGAAGGACAAACTGGTCAGGGTAGAAGCGGATTTTGGCTGTAAGGTCTTTAGCATGGCCAGCAAGGATGATTTCCTGGCCTGGCTCGAAGCTCTAGAGTCTCAAATGACTCCGGAGCATCCGGAGGATCTTTCTTGGGCGTACCCGAAACGATTTCCGTTCCGCAGGGAATAAAACGCCCTGCCGGTGGTTTTGGGTTAGGTATTGAGGGATTCACGGTACTTGCGTTATCGAGAATTGATGGCCTGACGATTTCGGCGTGATTCGAACAATCTCCGCGAGCAGAACATCTAGCTGCTGTCCGCAGTTCACCTGCTGCTGCGTTGGAAGCACTTCTGACGACCGCATTCGCTCATGCAAGTGGGAATCGGCGATCTTCCGCGATGCCTCGTCGAGGTGGCGCATTGCCTCCTTGAAGGATTTCGTGCCCGCATAGTTGGCGACGACCTCCGCAAATTTCGCCATGCCGAACACGGGCGGCACATGGTCGAGGATGGAGCGTGTGAGAGCGGCTACTGCATACCAGCATTCATAGCTTGCGCAAATATTGGCTTCTTCGCACAAGCGGATGAGCTTGGTGAAGTCGAGGTTGACCGGAGCGCAATTGCGAAGCTGCCCGAGGCGCTGCGCAGAGATGAACTCGGCGCTCTCGGTAGCCTGGGGGTTTTCGGGCACCGGCCGCACGATCTCTACTTTAGAGTGGTCATTCGCGATGACACCGAGTCCCTTGCAGACAGGGCAAGGTGTGTTTCCATCCCTGTCGCGGCCAGAGGACCCACAAAGCGGGCAGGATACCAACGTTGTAGGGCCTGTCCTTACGTAGATCTTGCAGAAACCTTGACAAACAGGACAGAGAGAGCCACCCCCCTCACGTCCGTTACCGCTGCAATACGAACAGCTTGTACGGGTGATCACGGCGTACTGCTAACGTATCACACGTTGTGCTCGGACCATCAAAAGCTTCGAGTGTATCGTCGGGCACTCGGAGAGGCTCTTGATCAAAAACGGGGGCAGACGCTAATCCCGGGATTGGTAAAACAATCTTGGGAGATAACGTTTTGACCGAATCCGCGATGATTTTGGGCCTGCCCGATCTCCAGATTACCGACATTCA
>JBAVEN010000062.1:0-36148 GCA_049587755.1 Bryobacteraceae bacterium
GAGGAGCGAAAGACAATAGCCCACGGCGCAAGCCGTCGGGATCAGTCGGCGGTGAGGACAAGCCCCGGAACGGGGCGGAAGAGGCTTTCGCCAACAGTCTTCCGCCCCGTTCCGGGGCTGGCAGCGAGCAACCGGATTCCACACGGCTTGCGCCGCGGGCTATTGTCTTTCGCTCTTCGGGCTGGCGCGCCTTGCGTACCTATACGCTCAGATACCAGCGGATTTCCTCGGAGCACAAGACGCCACCATTTTCATGTCGCGCACCCATCGGGCGCATTGCAACTGTGGCGCCGGCCGCAGGTCTGCTACGATGAAAAATTCTGGCATCGATGCTGCGATTTGAAACCGCTGGCGAGTCCCACGGCGAATGGCTGGTGGCCACGCTGACCGGGCTCCCGGCAGGCATCCCCGTTTCCCTCGACGCAGTCAATCGCGAGCTTTGGCGCCGCCAGCAGGGCTACGGCCGCGGCGGCCGCATGAAGATCGAGAGTGACCGCGCTGAAATTGTCGCCGGCGTGCGCCATTCGCACACCATCGGCTCCCCCATCGCTATCCTGATTCGCAATCGCGACTGGGAAAACTGGACCGAGGCGCTTCCGGTGGAAGATGTCGCGGGGGCGGAAGACCGGCGCAAGCCCGTGACCCGTCCGCGCCCCGGCCATGCCGACCTGGCCGGCGCCGTCAAATACAACCTCCACGACGCACGCTACATCCTGGAGCGCGCCAGCGCCCGCGAAACCGCCGCGCGCGTAGCGGTGGGCGCCATGGCCAAGGCCCTGCTCGGCGAATTCGGAATCACCGTGCTCAGCCACGTCATCGCCGTCGGCCGGGTGCGACTGGAGCGCGCCGTTGAGTTCAACGAACTGGTTGAGTTGAGCCGGCGCGACAGCGTCCTGCTTGGCTGCGTCGATGCCGCCGTCGAGGCGCGTATGAAAGAAGAGGTCGATGAAGCCTACCGCACCGGAGATACGGTTGGCGGCGTGTTCGAGGTGGTGGCCCACGGCGTGCCCATGGGCCTGGGTTCGCACGTCAGCTGGGATTCGCGGCTGGACGGGCGCCTCGCCCAGGCGGTCGTCTCCATCCAGGCGGTCAAGGGCGTCGAGATCGGATTCGCCGCCGCCGGCGCCGCCAGCTTCGGTTCCCAGGTGCAGGACACGATTCACTATGACCGCGAGGGCCGCGTTTTCACCCGCGGCGCCAATCGCGCCGGCGGCCTGGAAGGCGGCATCACCAACGGCCAGGACCTGCTGGTGCGTGGCCTGCTCAAGCCCATTTCGACCTTGCGCCGGCCGCTCGAATCGGTGGACCTGACCACCCGCGAGCCTGCGCTCGCCGCTTATGAGCGCTCCGACGTGGCCGTGGTGCCGGCCGCGGGCGTGATCGGCGAGGCCATGGTGGCGTTGGTGCTGGCGCAGGCGTTTCTGGAGAAATTTGGCGGCGACTCGCTCGATGAAACCCGCCGCAATTTTCAAGGCTACCTGGAGCAAGTGCGAAACTACTGAGTATGGCGACGCTCTCATTCAAGCCGAGACCGGTTGCTTGCGCGCGCGGCTCCGCACCATTCCGAGCCGCGACCGTGAGGGAGCGGACCAGCCGGCCACATCATCAGTTCCGTTGAACGAAATATGGTCTACCCGATAGTCAAATTCGGCAATCCCGTGCTCGAACACGTAGCGGAAACCGTGACTGAGTTCGATACGCCGGATCTCAATCAATTCCTGGCGGATATGTTCGAGTCGATGTACGCGGCCAAAGGCGTCGGCCTGGCAGCGCCACAGATCGGCTTTTCGCGCAAGATCTCCGTCATCGACGTCTCCAATGGCGAAAGGGCGGAAGACAAGCTCGTAATCATCAACCCCACCATTCTTAAAGTCGAAGGCAAGCAGGTGGGCGAAGAGGGCTGCCTGAGCGTTCCCGGTTTCCGCGAGCAGGTGCGGCGCGCCAAACGCGTCACCATCCGCGCACAGAATGCCAAAGGCGAGCCGTTTGAAATGACCGGCGAAGACCTGCTGGCGCGCGCCTTTCAGCACGAGACCGATCACCTGCACGGCCGGCTCTATATGTCCCACATCAGCGCGCTCAAGCGCGATCTTCTGAAGCGCAAGATCCGCAAACTGCAGCGCGCCGGTGAGTGGGGCTGAGCCGCCGCCATGCGTCTGGCCTTCCTCGGCACGCCCGCGTTCGCGGTGCCCACCCTGGAACGGCTGGTGGCGCGCGGCCACCAGGTGCTCGCGGCTGTCACCCAGCCCGACCGCCCCAAAGGGCGCAGCCAGGCGTTGGCGCCGCCGCCGGTGAAGGAAGCCGCGCTGCGCCTCGGCATCCCGGTCTATCAGCCGGAACGCGTCAAGCGGCCGGAAGCGGTGGAATATCTGCGCGGCCTGGCGCCGGAAGCGATGGTGGTGGTCGGCTACGGCCAGATCATTCCGCAATCGATCCTCGATATTCCGCCGCTCGGCATCCTCAACGTGCACGCTTCGCTGTTGCCGAAATACCGCGGCGCCGGCCCTATCCAATGGTCCATCATAAATGGGGAAACCACGACCGGCGTTACCGTCATGCGAATCGATGCCGGGCTCGATACAGGCCCGATGCTGCTCAAAACGGAAACCGCCCTCGGCGCCGATGAGACCGCGCCCGAGCTGGGCCGGCGCCTCTCCGCGATGGGCGCGGACCTGCTGGCGGAAGCTCTGGACGCGCTCGCGGCCGGCCGCATTGTTCCGCAGCCGCAGGACAACACGCAGGCCACGTATGCGCCCATGCTGAAAAAGGAGGACGGCCGCATCGATTGGAGCCGTTCGGCCCCGGCGATTCACAACCAGGTGCGCGGCATGCAGCCCTGGCCGGGCGCTTATTCGAGCTTTCGCGGCGCCGCGCTGCACGTGTGGCGCGCGCGCACCACTGAAGCCGGCGGCGGCCATCCACCGGGCGCACTGATTCGCATCAAGCCGCTGGTGGCCGCGTGCGGCGCTGGCGCGATCGAGTTGATCGAAGTACAAATGGAAGGCCGCAAGCGGATGCTCGCGGCGGATTTCGCCAACGGGCAGCGGCTGGTCGAAAATGAAATCTTAGGAGAGGTGCCCGCTTGAACCTGCCGCTGGGTTATGCTTATTCGGCCGTATATGCCGGCATACGGAAAGCCGAGCGCGACGATCTGGCGCTGATCGTCACCGGTCTCGACGCCAGCGCGGCCGCTGTGTTCACGCGCAACCACGTGCAGGCGGCGCCGGTCCGGCTGTGCCGCCGCCATCTGGCGTTGTCGAGAGGCCGCGTGGGCGCCATCCTGATGAATGCCGGCAACGCCAATTGCGCCACGCGCACTGGCGAAGCGGTAGCCCTGGCCACGGCGCGCGCCACGGCCAAAATCCTCAAGATGCCGGTGGCGCAGGTGCTCATCGCATCCACCGGTGTGATCGGCGTGGAAATGGATGGCGGCAAGATTACGGACGCCCTGCCGCGGCTGGTGGAGGGACTCTCGCCCGCGCGCTTCGAAGACGCCGCGCGCGCCATCATGACCACAGACCTGGTTTTGAAAACCGCCTTTGCCGAAGCCCGCTTGCGGCGCGGCAGCGTGCGCGTGGCGGGCATGACCAAAGGCTCCGGCATGATTCATCCGAACATGGCCACCACGCTCGGGTTCGTGATGACCGACGCCCAGCTTTCCCCGGCGGCGCTGCGCGCCATGCTCAAGCGCGCGGCCGATGCCAGCTATCACCGGCTGTCGGTGGATGGCGACACCTCCACCAACGACACCCTCGTGCTGCTCGCCAACGGCGCTTCGGGCGTTCGTCCGGAGGCTAAGGAACTCGCCAACGTGGAAGAGAAAATCACCGGCGTGATGCAGCACCTGGCGCAGGCCATCGCGCGCGATGGCGAAGGCGCCAGGAAGCTCGTCACCATCGAAGTCAGCGGCGCGCCCAGTGACGATGCTGCCGCACGGCTGGCCCGCGCCATCGCCAATTCGCCACTAGTCAAAACCGCAGTCGCCGGCTCCGACCCCAACTGGGGCCGCGTCCTTTCCGCCGCCGGTAATGCCGGGGTGGCCTTCGATCCCGCAAAAGCCGATATCTGGATGCAGGGCGTAGCGGTCTGCCGCGGCGGCGTGGCCGCGCCGTTCTCCGAAGCGGAGCTGAAGCAGAAGCTGGATGCGCCCGAATGCCGCATCCGCTTTTCGCTGCGAGGTAAGGCCAAAGGCGCAGCGCGCTTCTGGACCTGCGACCTCACCCACGGCTACATCCACATCAATGCCAGTTATAGGACGTGAGCCATGCTCCGCATGCTGCTGTTATTTGGATTGGGATGGCCGGCCGCGGCGCAAAACGGACCGGCGGATCGGGAACAGGCCGCGCGCAACCTGATTTCGAATGCCGCGCAAGCGCTGGCCGAACGGCGCGCCGCCGGCTTCCTCGAAGCCTTCGATCCACCGCTGGCCGAGAAGCTGCGCAAGCCGGCTGAAGCTCTGGTGGCGGGTTACGAGATTCAGCCGGCACTGGAGTTCGTGTCCGCAACGGTTGACGACCACGGCGTCGCGCTCGTCGTCGACTGGAATCTTCGCGTCGAGGCGCGCGAAGGATTGCGCAGCATTACCCATCGCGAGAAGCGCGCGGACTGCCGCGTGGAATCGCGTGGCGGCGCGCTGCGCATTGTGGCAATGAACGGGGCACTCGCCGCACCCGGCCTTTTCTCTCCGCCCAATGTGGACGGCGCGTGGGACCTGATGCAATCCGCCGCCCGCGCGCTCAGCCAGGCGGATAGTCCGGCTGCCGGCTTCATGGCCTTTTTCGATTCCAAGCTGCCGGGTTATGAGGCGCTGCGCAGCGGCGCGGAGGCGCTCGCCGGCCAGGGCGAAGTGGACTCGAGCATCAGTCTCGACAGCGACGAAGGCACGGATGACGTTCGCACGCTGGAAGTCGATTGGACGCTTGAAGTCGTCAACAGCGAAACGCGCATCCGAATCCTGCAGCGCGAGTCGGAGCTTACTTTCAAGGTCGAGCGCCGAGGCAAGCGCTGGGTGATCGCTTCCCTCTCGCCGATGGATTTCTTCGCGAAATAGGGGCGGGCCCGGCCGCGCAGCCCGTTCCTCTCAGAACTCCCGCAGCAGTTCCAGCATCCGCCGGTCGAGCTTGTGGCCGTGCCAGTTTTCGTAAGCGACGTCGCTGCGGTTGCTGTCCAGGATCCCGAAGGAACCGCGAAAGCACCACAACGCCCAGCCCCAATTGGCGGTTTTCCAGAGCGACAGAAAGTCTCGCATCCAGCTCAAAGTCACGGCGTGCGGCGTACGGTTCCAGCAGCCCCATTCGCCAACGAACACGGTCGCGCCGCGATCAGCGATTTCCCGATACGGCTGGATGCACCAGCGTTCCAGCATGGCGCGGTTCCACTCGACTTTCTCCGAGACGCGCATCGGCCATGTAGGCAATTGCCGCGGCGTGCCGGCCCAGGGCGCCAGGTAGTGGGTGAGGGCAAACGGTGAATAGCCGCGAGTGGCCTGCACCGAGTTGGGAACGTCCGCGAGTTCGTTCACCGGCAGGATCGCCTCGCCGAACAAGCCATCGATCACAACCATGCGGGCGGGGTCCACTTGACGGATGGCCGCCACGCCGCTGCGAATGACCTTCTCATATTGCGCCGAAGTGCAATGGCTCGGCTCATTGATGAGATTGAAGCTGAGGCGCCGGCTCGGAATCCCGCGGTAGCGTTGTGCGAAATGGGCCCAATGGAAGCAGAAGATGTCCAGCGCATGCTGGTCGGTCCACAGGTTCCAGGGCTCGGCAAGCAGCGCAGCGTTGATCGAGTATCCCGGAGCACGGTGAAAATTGAGGCACACGTGTACGCCATACTGCCCGCCCCAGTCGACCGCCTGGTCGATTTCGCGCAGCGTGCTCTCCGCCATGTGAAACGGATCTTTCGGGTCGGCCCAGCAGCGGTAGGACATCGGCAGGCGGACGAAGTTGAAACCCCAACGCGCCATCCATTCAAAATCGGTCTCGACGAACGGCTCGTTGTGCCGCCCCCATTCCGGGTCGAGCTTAGCCCATTGTTCGGGCGTGGCCGTGAATTTTTCCTGCAAGTTGAAGCCGCGCCATTTCGCCGGCGCCTCGGCTGAATGGGCGCAACCGGCGAGCGCGCCCGCCCCCATCAACCCGGCAAAAGCGCGCCGGCTGAGCGCCGTGCCGAAATCCACCTCGACCACGTCGCTTATTCTAGCGAATCAAATGAACCGGAAACAGAAGCCGCGCGCTCGATCCGCGGACACCGTCCCATGCCGCGACGCGCCGTCCCAAAACCGGACAGTCGCCGGCGCGAAGGAGCGCTGTGTTAAAAAGGCTTGTGAAAGGCCCGTGACGTGCAACCGATGAGGGCTAAGTGCGGACCTCAGCCATGAACGTTCTCGAAACCGTGGCTCCGCCGCTCGCCGATTTTCGGGTGCTGGTGTGTGACGATCAGCCGGACGTGTGCGAGGCGCTGCGGCTGCTGTTGAAGAGTCAAGGCTGGCAGGCGGTGACGGTGGATTCGCCCGCGGCCCTGCTGGATCGGGCGCGCGGCGAGGCCTTCGACCTGGTCCTGCTGGACCTCAACTATGCGCGCGACACCACGTCCGGCGCGGAGGGCATGGATCTTTTAGCCAGCCTGGAAGTGCAGGGCAATAGCGCACCGGTAATGGTGATGACCGCGTGGAGCAGCTTCGACCTGGCGGTGGAAGCCATGCGGCGCGGCGCGTGCGATTTCATCCAGAAGCCGTGGGATAACCAGCGTCTGATTGCCGCCATTCGCAAACAGGCGGATTCCGGCCGGCGGCGGAAGTCGGAGTTGGAAATCGCCGCCGCCGTGCAGCAGAAGCTGTTCCCCGGCGATCCGCCGCTGCTGGCCACGCTGGAGTGCGCCGCGCAATGCCTGGCTGCGCGCGAGGTGGGGGGCGATTACTACGATTTTCTCCCCGCCGGCGGCGGGCGCGAGGTGTTTTTGCTGGGCGACGTTTCGGGCAAGGGCGTACCCGCGGCTCTGCTGATGGCGAACCTGCAGGCCGCCTTCCGCAGCCAGGCGGAGGAGGCGCTGTGTGCGCCCGCGGCGCTGCTGGACGGCATCAATCGCCATTTCTTCCATTCCACCGCCGCAGAGCGCTTCGCGACCTTATTCTATGGGCTCTATGACGACCGCGCGCGCCGGCTGCGTTACGTCAACTGCGGTCACAATGCACCGTTGTTGCTGCGGACGTCGGGCGCGATGGAGCGCCTTGACGCCACGGCGCTGATGCTGGGAGCTTTCGCGCAATGGAGTTGCACCGTGGGCGAAGTGACATTCGAGCCCGGCGACGCACTTGTAATCTTCTCCGACGGCGTCACCGAGGCCGCCTCTGATTCCGGAGATGAATTCGGCGAAGAGCGGCTGGTGCGCGTATTGCGCAACCGGCAGGGGCAGCCTGCCGCCCTGTTGGTGGACGGTGTCCTCGGTGCAGTGGCCGCGTTTAGCAGCGGACCGCGCAGCGACGACGTCACCGTGATGGCCCTGCGGGCGCTGTGAGGCGGGCCGGCCTTTCGTCTGCGTCGGCCATTCGGTCAGATCCTAACCGAATACGGGCTTTAAGTCTTTTGTTTTCGGTAAAAAAACGGTTGGCTTCTGACCGAATTCGCCGGCGCGCCGGCCACGGTTTGACTTAGCTCCGCCGCCCGCGCTATCGTGCAATTAGCCACAGCCTCCGCAGGGCGCGGTAGCCAAGTGGTAAGGCCAAGGTCTGCAAAACCTTTATTCGTCGGTTCGATTCCGACCCGCGCCTCCAACTGAAACCGCAGCCACATCATCTTAATTCAAAGATTTACGAGTTGCCTTGGACGCTCTCCGATCATCCCTGGTTTCCCCCTGTTATCCCCATTTTGCCCGGCAGGTAAGCAAGCACCGGGCAAAACGGCTCCTTCGAATGTCGGCAGGCCCTCATCGATGGCCAAGTCATTGAAAGACCGTTCGCCACGACCAGCACAGGTTGGAACGCGCCGGGACGATGTTTTCGACGTTCACGCCGGTTACGGGCCACCAGCGCGCTCCAGAAAGCCACAGGTGTAACCGAACTTTCGCAGACCGGACATTAGTCGCGCCGGTCGGACTTCATGGAATCTGGCATCAGGTTATAAGTCTGGTCCCACGACGCCAGATTGCCGATCGATTGACCGGAGATCACGATTTCTACGCGCCGGTTCTGCGCACGGTTCGCTGGGCTGGAGTTCGATACCAGAGGTCGCGAGTTACCTAGTCCGCGAGCCGAGACGGTGCGGTGCGTTTTCACCCGGTAGGACTGTGGAAATCGACGGTACCAGGGTACCGTACCCGGAGGGCCATCGTAAAAGCGCCTGTCTGGCTGCCGCGATGCGTCAAACACCGGCGAAGACACCCCGCCGTCGGGCCGGCCGGCCTTCGCAAGCGTAGGCGCGGCATCAACTCTCTGGAACTGATGACAGTGACACTGTCCCGATGAACCAACCGCCGAGGCCAATCGCTGATTAGTCGTTTCGTCATGGCCCGTACAGGAGCTAACACGCCTGGAACAATGTTTCCAACGTTAAGCCGCCACGATCCCACACGAGCTAGAGCGCTTCGGGGCGGTCACTTCCGCTGAGCCGTCACCCGGATTATGAGTTCGCCAGGCGTCGGTAAGCAACAGAAATCAAGGGCACGAGTGACGCTCGCCTTTTGGAGCACTTGGAGCGGTTGTTGTGGTCTTAGAGTGGTCCCGAATTCGAGTCTACCCCTTCGAGGAATCTAACCCAAAGATGCCGAGCGACTTCCTTTCCTGCGCGACCCTATTGTCCATGCGTTCAAACATCGTCGGTACACCTACAGTGAATTGTCGACGACCAGGACCACGAATGTGCCTGGCTTTACCGTGCGCTGAGGCCGCTTCGACGGATTGGAAGCCGGAGTTTCCAGTATCTCGGCAGCGGGGAGGAAGATCCTCCCGGTTTTCGGGTCCAGGGCCATAGTCTTCGCGCCCGGCTGCGTCTTCACCGGTCCCACATCCTCGTACTCGTCGGCCGATTTCTCATGAAACACGCTCAGTGTTCCGTCTCCGCACGAAAAGAAGATCAGGCTGGCCTTGGAATCGAACCCGGCGTAGTCGACGCCCGAACCAATCGCGAAACTGGCAATCACCTTGCCGGTAGCGGCATCCATCACGACCATCTTCGGCTCGTGTCGGCAGCCGATGAACAGGCGGTTGGTCCTGGCATCGTAACCAAGGCCGGTCGGCGTTTTCGCCACACCTACGGGAAATCGCTTTTTGACCTCGAGCGATTTAGGATCGAACACCACCACCTCGGAGGTGTTCTCGCTATTGACATAGATCAAGCCGTCGGCGCCGATGACGGCCTGTTCGCCGTCGCCTTCAGCCTTGACCGTGCCTATCACATCGCCGGTGGCAGCGTCGATCGCGCTGATATCGTGCGATCCATGATTGTTGGTGAAGACGCGTTTCGAGCCGGGATCATAGTGAATGCCGTCCGGACCCGTGCCAACATCAATTTTCTTGATTAGCTGCAGCGTGGACGGATCGAACATCGAAACTTTGTTCTCGCGGCCATTGCTGGTGAAACCGTGATGGAATTCCGATGCGATCGCGATGCCATGAACGCCGGGCGTGTCCGGTATCGTGCCGATTATCTTGCCGCTATCGGCGTCGAGCACGTCGACTTGAGTCGCGTGCGAGACATAGAGCCGCCGCGTTGCGTTGTCCAGCGTGACATAATCCCAACCGCCCGTACCCGGAACCGGATAACGAGCCACAACTTGATACGCCGTTCCACCTGATAGTAGGAATGCGGCAGAAAACAGACCGATACACACGTTTCTCATGAACAGAAATATCGCATGAGAGGATTACGGGAGGATGACAGCCTGTCGTTATCACGGAATGGCTCCGCCACCGCAGCGCATGGGTTCTCGCGACAGGGCACCACAAGGGGCACGGCCGCGCGTGTTCAATTCATGTTTCGCTTCAACCGCAACGAGGGGCTAATCGTTGGATCAGGCGATTAATTTATGGTGACACAGCCGCTTCTTTAGATTCTCTTTAGACTGCGGTGCTCTAATGCTCCTGGTATGCACTCCCAAAAGACCAACCGATTCGCTCGCGTCGTGGCTTTCGCCGCTCTGCTTGTGCTTGCATTGGTTCCCACGTGTTCGGGCCAGTTTGAAACAGCGGCCGTGCTGGGGACTGTTCTCGATCCACACGACGCGGTCGTGGCCCGGGCGCACGTGTCGCTGCGGAACCTCGATACGAATGTGCTGCAAAACACGGTCACCGACGACCGCGGCAGCTACCAGTTTCTGGAGGTGCCCATCGGCAGATACAAGATCTCGGCCGAGTCGCCGGGCTTTAAACGCCTGGAAACCAATGAGTTTCAGGTCGAGGTGGACGCCCGCCAACGCGTTGACGTAAAGCTAGAAGTCGGCGAGGTCACGCAAACGGTCGAGGTGCACGCGACGGCATCGATGGTGGAGTCGGAGTCGAGCGACCGGGGCGAGGTTATCAGCCACGAAGACGTGGCGAATCTGCCGCTGAACGGACGCGACACGGCGGCACTCGCATTGCTATCGACTGGCGTTCGCCAGTCCTACGCGCTGAGCAAGCGCGAGGCCTCGTTCAACGTGAACGGGATGCGCAGCCAGTTCAACGATTTTATACTCGATGGCATCGACAACAACGCCTACGGCACGTCGAATCAGGGACTCTCCAATCAAGTGGTCCAGGTCTCGCCGGACGCGCTGCAGGAATTCAAGGTCACCACGAACGCCTACAGCGCGGAGTACGGACACGTGGGTGGCGCCGTGATTAACGCGAGCGTGCGCAGCGGCACAAACGAGTTTCATGGATCGCTGTGGGAGTACTTGCGCAATACCGACTTGAACGCAACCGGCTTTTTCAAGCCCGTGGGAGGGGCCAAGCCGGTGTACATTTACAACCAATTCGGTGGCACCCTGGGTGCGCCCGTCAAGAAGAACAAGGCGTTTGCGTTCATCGATTACGAAGGCTTTCAGCGCATGCAACACTCGCTGTCGACGACGAGCGTACCGACGCTCGCGCAGCGGGCGGGCAACTTCTCGGGGCTGGCCGTGGTCGATCCGTACAACCCGATTACGACATTCCCTAACAGCATGATTCCGGAATCGCGGCTGACGAACTTTGGAACCACGGTCTTCAACGCACTTCCGGCGCCGGACCTACCCGGCAACACCAGCAACTTCTCCTATCTGGCGACGTCTCCCGACGAGGACAATAAGTTCGATCTGCGGTACGACCACTACGTGCGCGATAACCTCACCGCGTTCACCCGCTTCAGCTACCACCTTTACAACCAGACCGCGGGTCCGGCCGTGCCGGGGCCATCGGGCCAGGGCGCCGGCATTGTCTCGCGCGTGATGAACTGGCAAACGGCGAGCGGGATCACCTGGACCGTCAACCCTACGTCGATCATGGAATTCCGAATGGGTGGATCGAAGACGGAAGGGATGAAAGAACCAGCGACGATGGATGGAAAGAACGAGATGCTGGACGTTTATGGTATTAGCGGCCTGCCCACGGATCCGGCGCTCGCCGGCGGTCTGACCACGCAGAATATCACGGGCTACACGTCCTACGGGCGCGATTACACCAGCCCGCAGTGGCAGAATCCGCTGGTGTTTAACCCGAAGGTGAACTACTCCAAGATCCTCTCGCGCCACACCTTGAAAGCCGGATACGAGTTTCAAGACATCGATACGACGATCAACGACTTCAATCCCGCCTACGGCCAGAATACCTATGGCGGCCAGTACTCCAAGCCGACGACGGCCAAGAGCAACACCATTTATAACCTAGCCGACTTCCTGCTGGGCGCGCAATCCGTCTACCAGCTTACGAACTTTACGCAGGCCCACCAACGCCAATGGATGAGTTTTGCTTACCTGCAAGACGACTTCAAAGTTTCGCCACGACTGACGTTGAACCTCGGAGTCCGCTACGAGTTCGCGACGCCGGAGTATGAACGCGACAATCATATGACGAATTACGATCCCGCGACGAATGCCTTGGTCACGGCCTCGAGCGGCTCGCTTTACGACGAGGCTCTTGTTCATCCGCGCTACAACGACTTCGCGCCGCGCGTCGGCCTTGCTTTCAGCATCAATCCGAAGACTGTGATTCGCACGGGGTACGCCATTAGCTATATCCAGTTTTTCCGCCAGGGCAGCGACAGTTACTTGTACTATAACGGTCCATTCGTGGTGAACGCGCAAATGACAGAAGCGCCCTACTCGGTTAAAGGAACCACAATCACATTGACGCCACTATGCGGGGCAAATCCGAGTGTTCCCAGTCTTTCCACCTGTTACCTGCCGACAGAAATGGGTTATCCGGCCGGTTTCGCCTCGCCAGCCAGCTTCTCGACCGCGAGTACTAAGACCGTCTTTATTGACCCGACGATTCGCACGCCCTATGTTCAAAACTGGCACTTCACGATCCAGCGCGAGTTAGCCAATGACCTGGTCCTGGACCTCGGATACTCCGGTAACCACAGCGTGGGGTTGTGGGTGAACGAAGATCTGAATCAGGCGCTACCGAACCAAGCCGGTCAGAGCCTGGGAGTGAACGTCCGCAGGCCCGATCAAGCATTCCAGAACATCGACGCCAACTACGGTGCCGGCTTCTCTTCCTATGAAGCCCTGCAGGTCAAGATCGAGAAACGCTACTCGCACGGCTTGACGTTTCTCAATTCGTTTACTTGGTCCAAGGCGATCGACGACGCCTGCGGCGCGCTCGAAGCCGCAAATGGGGATCAGCAGGCTGTCAACCTGTTCGACTCGGCGGCTGGCAAAGGGCCCTCGGGCTACAACCAGCCATTCAACGACACACTTTCCGCGGTGTACGACCTGCCCTTCGGCCACGGCCGCCGGTATGCCTCGAAGATGCCGTATTTCGCGGACACACTGTTCGGGGGGTGGACGCTTTCGGGCATCAATTCGATGCTCAGCGGCCAGCCGATCAACCTGACCTACGACCCAAGCGCCGCGTTCCTCGCCACCGATGGAACCAAGAACTCGGCAATCTACCGTCCCAACGTACTTGGCAATCCGATGCTGCCGGTGAGTCAGCAGACACCTGCGGCCTATTTCAACGCGGCCATGGTCTCGGTCCCCACCGACGTGACGCAACCTTACGGTAACGCAGGCCGCAACATCGCCAGTAGCAATTCACTCTACAACCTCGATCTCGGCATCCATAAGCAGTTCCGCCTGCCGTCGGAAGGCAAGAGCCTGGAATTCCGCGGCGAGGTCTTCAATACGCTGAACAAGACCAACTTCTCCCCGGCCAACGGCGACGCCTCAAGCTCTTCGTTCGGCAGGATTACGGCTACGTTCCCCGCCCGGCAGGTGCAGTTCGCTCTCAGGCTGATGTTTTGAGGAGTTCACGGACTGAGCGGCACCATGAGCTTTGTTGAATTTTCGGTTACGGCGCCGAAACCTCAGGTTGTTCTAAGATTCGAATGTTGTAATCACAGTTGAAACTCTCAAATGAGGAGATCGCTATGCGTTCGATCGTCGCCCTGCTGCCGCTTTTCGTACTGCCGATGGCAGCCCAAATGGATCGCTCCACGCCGAGGGCCCTGGATACCCAAACTTCCGAGGGAACTGCCGGGCCGCTGAAGGCGCTCGAAACCATTCCCTTGCCCGCCGCAGTCAAGGGGCGATTCGACCACTTCGGAGTAGACCCCAAGCATAACCGGCTATTCGCCACGCCTGAGGACTACCACGCCGTGTTAGTTCTCGCCCTGCCGGACGCCCGGCCGATAGCCGAAATACACGGTATCGCCAGACCGCACGCCATCCTCTATCGCGGGGACCTCGACCGCATCTATGTGACCGATGGTGTGGACGGCGCGCTCAAGATATTCGATGGCAAGACTTACCAGCCTGTTGGCAGCGTTGCCCTGGAAAAGGACGCGGACTCCATCGGCTACGAGGCGGCGCGCAAATATCTGTATATCGATAACGGGGGCAAGGATGCGGGACAGACCTACTCGCTGCTCAGCGTGGTCGATACGACCGCCGGCAAGAAGGTCACCGACATCCACATCGATGGCGACACCCTCGAAGCCATGGCGCTGGATGTTTTTCGGCCGCGGATGTACGTCAACAACCCCGCGCGAAACCAGGTGACCGTAGTGGATCGCTGGAAGAACGCCGTGATTGCGTCATGGCCTGTCACGATGGGCCAGCGCAACGTGGCGATGGGGCTTGACGAAGCGGACCAACGGCTGTTTGTGGGCTGTCGCAGCGGGCAAGTGGTGGTGTTCGACAGCAACACCGGAAAAGAACTGCAAGCCCTGCCGATCGCGAAGGGTGTCGACGATCTGCAATATGACGCCGGCAGCAAGCGCCTTTACTCCATCGGGAGCGGCACCATCGACGTTTATCAGGAAGTTGACGCTGATCATTTTCGTTCGCTCGGCAGTGTCGCCGCCGGTGCGCAAGCCAAGACCGCGCGACTGGTGCCGCAGATAGACCGCTACTTCGTGGCCGTGCCGCAAGCGGGCGATGGCATTGCTTCGGTCCAAGTCTTCCAGCCGCTGAACGTTCCGCCCGCCAAGGCGGCGGCGAAGGCGGTGAAACAACATGTGCATGCGCCGCGCGCGCTCGAACTCGACCTAGCGACGCTGTCAGCTCATCCCGATTTGCGAAAAATGGGGCTGCACGCCGTTCCGCCCGGAGGCAAGGACAGCGTGATCATCGCGAATGCCAATACGTCGCGCATCGGCGTGAAATCGTCCGCCGGCGACTTGGACGCGGTGAAGGAAGGCAAGACTTACTGCGCGAAGAAAGACGACGGGGCATTTTACAACATGAAGCTGCCGCTCCTCGATGCCTCGGGACGCAATATCGGGATCCTGGTAATGGAGATTCCGTATACGTCCGCCGCGGATGAAACGCAGGCCGTCCGCAAGGCTGAAGAAATTCGTCACGAACTGGCGCAACAAATCCCCGACCATGATTCCCTATTTCAATGAGCAACGCTCTTACTCAACCTCCACGAAAGGACACCATGCCTAACTTCACCCGCCGGCAATTCGCACAACTGGCGCCCGGCCCGTTTCTGCTTTCGCTCGCCTCTGGCGGGTCGGCCGCGCCGTCCAAACGAGCCGCTCCGGGTGCGGTCCCGTCGCGGATCGTCCTCACGTGGACGGGCGATCCCGCCCGGACTCAGGCAGTGACTTGGAGAACGGAGATTGCGGCGGCCTCTCCGCTGGCACAGGTTGCGAAATTCACACCCGATCCCAAGTTCGAACCGTCGGCCAGCACGGTTCGTGCCACCTGCGAAAAAGACGATTTGGGCGACGGCCGCTCTGCCACGCATTACGCCGCGAGGTTCGAAGGGCTGTGGCCGGACACGACGTACTGCTACCGGGTGGGCGATGGCCAAGTGTGGAGCGAATGGAACGTCTTTCGTACGGCTTCCACCAAGCCCGAACCTTTCCGGTTCCTGTATGTCGGTGACGAGCAGAACGCCATCAAATCCCTGTGGTCGCGATCCATCCGGCGCGCATACGCCGCGGCTCCTGACGCGCGTTTCCTGGTGCACGCAGGCGACCTGGTCGCCGAAGGATACGACGACCGCCTGTGGGGCGAATGGAGCGAGGCGCTGAGCTTTATCTCGGCCACCGTCCCCAGTATTCCGGTTCCCGGCAACCACGACCTGCATCGGCCTAATGGTTCGCCGGGTGCCAATTCGACGCTGGCCGCCCCGTGGCCGTGGCGCAGTCACTTCGCTCTGCCCGCGAACGGGCCGGAGTTGGACGACATGCCGGGCCAGTCATATTACGTGGACTACCAGGGTGTCCGCTTCATCGCTCTGGATGTGAATGCGTTCACGGAGGATAACTTCGAGGCCTCAGCGAGAAAGCGCGTCACCGACAAGGAAGTGGAGTGGGTCACCAAGGTCCTGAGCGATAACCCGAATCGTTGGACGATCGTCGTGCAGCACCAGGCGATCTACGCCATCGCGCTGGACCGCGAGTATGCGGCGATGCGCGCCGCTCTCGCGCCCCTCTACGAAAAATACCATGTGGACCTAGTCCTGCAAGGGCACGACCATGTCTACGCCCGCACTCATAAGATCGCCCGCGACCGGATCGTGGATCCCTCAGCGCACGGCGTCATTTATGCCATCTCCGTCAGTGGCCCGAAGATGTACAAGACCCAGAAGGTGAACAGCCAATACATGGCGAAGATGATCGAGAACGAGCAGTTCTACCAGATCGTCGATGTATTGCCTGAACGGCTGGCGTTTACTGCGTATTCGATTGACGGCGCTGTCGTGGACGGTTTCGAGTTGCGCAAGAACGGAGCGTGCTCCACCTACATCGACCACTCATCGAGCAAGTCGGCGGGATGGAGTGTCACGGCGCAAACGGCGTAGGGCATGACACGGGCGCGGCTTACGGCTCTGGCGCCGCACCGAGCAGCCTGAAATGGCTTAGAACGTCAACCGAACCTGCATTTCGAGACGCCGGTTGTTGGCGGTCTCAAAGAAGCCCTCTCCGTTCGGGGCTCCTGCGATTTGGTTCGAGCGGCCGAACAGCGGTGAGGTGATATCGCCGACGATGGGACCCGGGTTAGTGTGGTTGAGCAGGTTGCGGATCGACATGGAGACGCTCAAGTTGTAACGCCGTGCGGTGGTCGGAGAACCAAGCAGGCCGCGCAGCCCTTGTTTCGTCACCGGGCCCAGCGGGGCTGGGCCGGGGCTACCCTGCGCGGGCTTGGCAGCGCCCTCTCTGAGAGGTCCAAAACCAAAGGCTTTCCCGATGCGCAGGTTCACCGCGATCAGCGCCGGCCCGCGCCCATAGTTGCGCGGCACGAGCGTCTCGGTTGCGTCAGGATCCGGATCCAATAAGCCATAACTGGTCGCGATGAGCCCGGGCTTGAGCGAGTTGTTCGCGAACCCCGGCCGGCTGTTGAACAACGTGGTGCCATAAAGGTCGTCGCCGCTGGTGATGTCGAAGGGCGCGCGGGACTGCGCCACCAGGTATGGGCTCACCCGCACGCTCCAGCGCAGCGCCACCGATCCGCCGGCGGTGACGCGGTGACGCACGTCAGTTGAAGCGGGCCCATATTCGCCCGAATAGTTGTACGGATTCGCTGGCGACGTGCCGATGCCGTCCGTGTTGCTGAGCGCCCGGTTCAGCACGTAGAAGCTGAACAGGGATAGCGTGGATCTCACTTTCGTGTTTGCATTCACGATGAACTGGTTCTGATTGTAAAGGCCGGAGGATTCCATCAACAGGACCGGGCCTTGGCCGCCAAGCGGGAAAACTCCGCTGCCGGGAACCGCCGCGTTGTAAGTGCCCGGCAATGGAGCGTTGATATCGTCCGAGCGAAACAGGTGCAGGCCGTGGGCGTTCGTGTAAGTGGCCGCGATGGTGGTGTTCGCGGAGAGTTGGCGCTCCATGGTGATGGCCGACTGCATCAGGTACGGTGCGCGCAGGGAGGCGCTGATCTGTTCGATGGACTGCGGGGCCGCTGCCACGCCCAGGGACTGGGGCGACGGCACGTTGGGGAAGAAATCGGGATTCGCAATCACGTACTGCTGCTGGTTCACGCCGTTGAAGCGCATCGCCGCCAGTGTATTGGCCAGCGCGAAGCGATCGTAGAACATGCCGAATCCGGCTCGTACCACGGTTTTCGGGCGCCCCCCGCTCTTGGCGCCTTTGGGCGCCCACGCCAGGGCAAGGCGCGGAGCAACATCGCGCCAGTCGTGCAGATTCGTCTGCACCTCGTACCGGATCCCGAGACTCACCGTCAGGTTCGGGCGGGCACGCCACTCGTCAGCCGCGAAGACACCGACATCCATCTGGTGCAGCGCCAGTTCCGGCGTGCCGGCGGCGATGCTGAACTGAGTCGGGCCGCCGCCCAGAGCGCTGCTCAGGCCCAACAGCGTTCGCCGGTAGCGCTCGATGGAGGTGATCGGCGCCAGGAGCGGCTGGCCTGAGCCATCGAGCACGGCCTGGTTCGCCGCGTTCAGCACGGGCTCCAGATCGCCGCCACCGAAGATAAATGTTCCCAGGAAATTCTGCGTGGACAAGTTGTCGTCGCCCTGCTCCCGCGCGCGCACTCCGAACCGCAACGAGTGGGCGCCGCGCAGCATCGACGTGTAGTTCTGAAACTCGAAGTTGTTCTGCGTGTCGAACGACTTGCTGGCCGACGCGCCGCCCCCATTGAATGCGCCGAGCACCTGGATTTGCGGGCCCGGGCTGTCCGCCTCCGTATGGTAAGAATTCCGGTAGTATTGAAAACGGACGTCGTTCACGGTGGTGCCGACGACCGCGGTTTCACCCACCTGTGCAGTCTCGATGTCGTACCAGGAATGGTAACCGCGCGACGCAAGGTCGAAGCCGCCGATGCCGGCATTTTGGATATCTGCGTGCGTGATTCCGTATCGCGCTGTCAGGGTGTGATTGTCGCTCAGCGCGACATCCACGCGCGGGCTGACTTTGGTGAAGCGCTGCGGCGAGGTGACTACGCTGTTGAACGCGCTTGGTTCGTGAGTCTGCGGGTCGAGCGCGACGCCGTTCGAAATCGAACCGTTATCCACCATGTTGTGCTGCGCATCCACCGTAAAAGACGCCGGCTTGCCGAGTGGGCCTCCGCCTCCGCCTTCGAATTCGTTCAACAGGAACGGAGCCTTTTCGGCTGCGTACGGATTGCGCGAATTCCATACCTTGGTCCCGAGATTATAGTCGACCGTCGCGTGGTACTTGTCGCTGCCCGGCTTGGTGAAGATTTCGATCCGTCCATAGCCCAGCTTGTCGTACTCCGGCGAGAACGGGTTCTGATTGATGCGGACTTCACGAATGGCATTCTTAGCCGGCAGATCGGCGCCGCTGAATCCATCCACGTAGATCGAGCCGCCATTGGGACCGGCCGACGGCCCGGCCAAAGCCTGTAAATCCGCCTGGAGGTCGTCTGGATCGTCGGAGAGTGCATCGAGAGCGGCGCCTTCGAGCACCACCGAGTTGGCGTTCGAAGCCTGTTCGGTGCCGAGGGCGGGACCCGTGTCCGCCTCGACCGTGATCCGTTGCGTCTTGGCAGTGACCTGAACCACCAGGTCGAGCGCCTGGTCGCCGGGCTTCAGAACGATTGCCGTGGGTTCGCGCTGCGAGAGATCGGGCGCGGAAGCCTGCACTCGGTAGTTTCCGGGAGGCAGGTTGGGAAACGAATAGGAGCCGAGTCCGTCCGCCGTTGCCGTCTGCGCCACGGCCTGACCCGAAGTCACTGTAACCGTCGCGCGCGGAACCACGGCGCCGCTCTCATCGCTTACGCGGCCGTGAAGCGAGGCGTTTTGCGCCTGGAGACCGGCAATCGCGCCTAGGGAGAGGAGAAACAGAGGGAGATGTAAGATGAGATTCTTCACTGCGTCCTATTCAGGATAAATGGGAAAAGCCGGATGGGCCTGCCCACCCGGCTCAGTCAACTGGAGTTAACGCGACGCTTTGATCACCGATGCAAGATCTTCCATCTGATCGGTCGAAATGAAGTCGGCATGCGCGCGGACGGCCGCCTGCCAGCGCGGCATCACTTTCTCTTTGCTCCCAAAGTTGTAGTCCTTGTCCCAGCCGTTGTTTTCGGCTTGGGTATATCCATCCAGGCAGTAGAACTCGACGAAATAGCCCAGACGATGGCCGTAAGTCACGAAGCTCTTCAATCGCGCTTCCGCCTCTGGGGTCCAATCGCCGGCACCGGTTTCGCCACCCTTTTCCACGAAGGCCCAGTTGGTGCCGAACCAGCGGTGGTAGTTGTCCGCCTTATGCGTAACCAGTTGCTCCGGTGTGAGCGTCGAAAGGAACGCGATGGCTTCCGCTTTCCTGTCTCTCGGGAGCTTGTTGGGGTTCTCGTCGAACTTGGGCACCGAGCCAAATACCCGAATCTTGCCGCCCACGGGTACATCGTCGTAGAAAAACTTCTGTTTGATGTCGTTCTGTTTGTCTTCGACCAGCACCATCATGGGCTTCAGATCGAGCGGCGATTGCTGGTTGATGTCGTCGGTCTTCACGGCCGTAGTGAGCCAGGCGTTGTATTTGTCGAGCACTTGCGAAATGGCTGCCAGGTGCTCCGGCGGATCGTTCTTGATGTCCAGATACAGCGTGATCAGCGGCCAGCTCTTCTTGTTCCCTTCCCGCAAGGCCTTTTCGACGAACGGCTTCACTTTAGGGAAGAAGTATGTCTCGAGGGTGGGATCGTCCCCACCGGCGTTCCTGGCGCCGTGAATCTCCAGCGACTTTCCATCCACCCAGGCAAGGTCCTGCTCGGTGACCATCGGCAGGCCGGTGGCGAGAGCCCGGTCAAGCCGGTCGGCATACTTGCCATGGTCTGGATAGGCGTTGTGCGACAGAATCTGAATGCGGCTTCCCGGGGCGTAAGCCGCGGTGACTTTGGCAGCCATGGTAGCTGTCAGGACCAGGCCAACTCCGGCGCAAAGGGCGATGAGGTGCGTTTTTTTCAAGCGTAAACTCCTTTCGGGTTGCGTACATCCGGATTTAAGCATCCCAATCTAAAAAGAAGCTTAAAAAACCGTTGTGTCACGAGAAATTTATCGTTGATGGCTTAGAATCCTCGTATGCGCGTTCTGGTGGCGGAGGACAAGCCTCGCATGGCGCGGCTCTTGCAGCGGGCTTTCCAAAGCGAGGGCTATGCCGTTTCGCTCGCATTTGATGGAGATCAGGCGCTGGCCATGGGAATGGCGGGCGGCCTAGATGTCATGGTGCTCGATGTGATGCTGCCGCGCCGCGACGGTTTTAACGTGATCCAGAACCTGCGGGCAGCCAAACAAACCGTCCCCACCATCATGGTGACTGCGCGCGACGCGATGTCCGACGTCGTGCGCGGTTTGGATGCCGGCGCCGACGATTACCTCACGAAGCCCTTCGCGCTCGACGTGCTGTTGGCGCGCGTGCGTGCACTCTCGCGCCGCGGACCGGCGAACTACCCCGCCGACCTTCGTTTCGAGGATCTGTCGCTCGACCGGCGCACGCACGAGCTGCGCCGGGGCGGCAGAGTAGCTTCTCTTACGCGCATCGAGTACCTGCTCCTCGAAACGTTGATGCGGCGCGCCGGCTGCATCGTTCCCCGTGACGCGCTGGTGGAGGCTGGCTGGGGTGGAGGTGCCGAAGTCAGCGATGGAACGCTGTACGTTTTCATCCGCTCGCTGCGCGTCAAGATTGCGCAGGCGGGCGAGTTGCAATTGCTGCACACCGCGCGCGGAATCGGGTACACCTTGCGGACCGAGGCCCCTTGAAGCGCAGGTTTTCGATTTCCTTGCAGCTGACCGTGTGGTTTTCCGCGGTCTTCCTGACGGGTTTCATCATCTTCGGCATGGTGATGTGGCTCGATCTGGCCTACTACACGTCAAGTGGCCGTAGCCGCACACTGGCACGCCGCGCGTCACGCCTGGTCGACCTGCTGCGGTCCTCGGTGAACGCCTCAGACGGCCAGCGCGCCTACCGCTTTTCCGAATTCGCCGATGCGACTCCGGAAGGCAATCTGATCCAACTCCTGGACCGGCGCGGCTCCCGCTTACTTCCCGTTGCACTCTTGCCCCCCGATTTCCCGTGGCCGAACCCGGCTGGCATCACGGCGGACCTCTATATCGAAGTGGCTTACGAAGAACGGCACTACCGCATCTTTGAGCACCCGGTAACTGTTGGCGGGCAGCCCTACGTGATTCTCGTGGGTGGCGGCCTGGAAGACAACCGCCAATTGATGGCCCGATTCTCGACCGGTCTCGAAGCTGCCATCCCGGCGCTGCTGGCGGTCTCCGCGCTCGCCGGATACCTGCTGAGCCGGCGCGTGCTGCGTCCGATCGACCGGCTCACCGGCGCTGTGCGTTCCATCAGCATCGGCAACCTGTCTCGCCGGCTTCCCAGCGACCAAACGGGCGACGAGATCGCGCGACTGGCCGAAACCTGTAACGAGATGCTGGCTCGCCTAGAAGCCGCGGTGGGACGAATCAACCGATTTACTGCCGATGCATCGCACGAATTGCGCAGCCCCATTTCGTTTATCCGCGCAACGGCCGAGTTTGCGCTGTGCGATCCCCACCTGGATGCAGTTGCCGCTGAGGCTCTTCAGGAAATCCACGCAGAGGCTGCCGAAGCTTCGCGCCTTATCGAGGACATGCTGACGCTGGCGCGCGCCGATGCCGGGCATCCCGACCTGGTTTTCGAGCCAGTGGATCTGGCGGAGCTGGTGCGGGAGGTCTGCGACAAGGTCCGGCCCTTCGCGGAACTCAAGAAACAGGACTTTCTGATCGCCGGCGCCTCTGACGCTACGGTTGGAGTTCGCGGCGATCGCTCGCGGCTGCGCCGGCTTATCTGGATTCTGCTGGACAATGCTGTCAAGTACACGCCGGAGCGGGGCAGGATCAGGACCATCCTCGAACAAGACGGCGAAGAAGCGCGCCTCAGCGTCCAGGACAGCGGCATCGGGATAGCGCCGGCTCTTCTGCCGCGTGTCTTCGAGCGCTTCTTCCGCGTTGACCCCGCCCGCAGCCAGGTGGATGGCACTGGACTCGGATTGGCGATCGCCAGGTGGATCGCCGAAGCCCACCATGCCGTGATTTCCGTCACCAGCACCGAGGGGGAAGGATCCACCTTCAACGTCGTGTTTCCGCTTAGCCGTTGACCTCTGTTTCGGTTCCCATCACGTTCGGTAAAAGTTTGGTGACGGAGGCCATTTCTTTAGATTTCCTTAAGACTGGGATGGTTCAATGCATGAGAACAAGCTGGTCTGGCAACCCCGCTCCCTCAGCGCGTAGAGTTCGCACAAACGCTATCGCCAGGCTGAATAGAATCCAGGAGGACTGCATGCGTCGTCTCATTCTGCTAATCGTGCTATTGGTATCCCTGTTCTCCTTGACCGCCCAGACGGACCGGGCAACCCTGACGGGAGTCGTAATGGACCCAAGCCGGAGCGTTGTCGCCGGCGCTAAGGTCAGCCTGAAGGCGGCAGCTACCGGAATCGATTATGCTGCCGTCGCCAACTCGGCTGGCGTTTATACCTTCAGCGGTCTACCGGTGGGTCAATACACCGCCTCGATTGCCGCTGCGGGCTTCGAGACGCTTCAGATTCAAAGCTTCACGCTCGAGGTGGGCGAGACGCGCACGCTGAACGCAGCCTTGCGCGTGGGTTCCGTCAGTTCGAATGTCACAGTGGTGGATGCGACGCCGGATCTGAACGTGGCTTCGGCGGAGGTCGGCGGAGTGATCACAGGCAGCCAGACCGAGGAGCTTCCGGTGAATGGCAGGTACTGGGCGAGTCTGGAGGCCCTGATTCCGGGCGCCATTAGCTCCGGAACCGGCACCCAGGACACCATCCGTTTTTCCGGCCTTTCGCAGGAAGACAACAATTTCCGTTTGGACGGCGTGGACGCCACGGGACTCAATCATGCGTTCGTGAAAGTAGCCGCGCGGATCGAGTTTCCTCTGGAGTCCATCGCAGAGTTCAAGGCGAGCAGCGCCGCTTATAGCGCCGACGTCGGCGGCATGGCCGGAGGTCAGGTCAGTATGGTCTCCAAGAGCGGCACCAATGATTTCCACGGCTCCGCCTATGAGTACCTTCGCAACAACTTTTTCGACGCCCACGCATTCGACACGACAGCCGTCTCGCCGTTCCGGATGAACAACTTCGGCGTCAGCTTCGGCGGCCCGGTGATCCACAACAAGCTATTCTTCTTTACCAACTACGAGGGCATCCGGCAGGCGTTCTCTCAGTCCCTCAGCGGGTATGTGCCCACCGACGCTTATCGCGCCGAGGTGGCGCAGAAGTCGCCCGCGCTGGCGCCCCTTATCGACGCCTATCCGGAGGGAAATGTCCCGACCGCCGATCCCAATGCACTGCTCTGGATCAGCAGCGGCCGGAGCCCGACAACCGAAGACGGCGGCCTGTTTCGCGTGGACTACATGATGAGCGATAAGACCGCGTTCTCAGTTCGCTTCAACACGGACCAATACTACAACGTATCGCCGGCTGTGGCTGAAAACACGATCACGACGATGGACACACCGAACGCCGTCATTGATGTCCAGCACACTTTTTCGCCCACCATGCTGAATGACGCGAGAATTGGTTTCAACCGTGACAATTACCAGGATGTTGGCGACGGCAAGTCGCTATACTCGCTCTCGATTACCGGATTCAGCAGCTACACGCTTGGCGACCATTCCTGGCGCAGAGACAATTCCTATAGTTTCATCGATAACTTCACCTTCACCAAAGGACGCCATACCATCAAAGCGGGCGTGGAAATTCGACGCATGCAGGAAAACAAGCTTCACCCACTCACGGAGCAAAGTCTGACCTACCTCAGCGAGACCGCCTTCCTCGACAACCAGTTGGACGCCTACACGTACACTCCGCCCGGAGTCGTAACGCAAGCACGCAAGAACCCCTATTATGGATATATCCTGGACGAATTCAAGATCCGCCCCAACCTCACGCTGAACGCCGGGCTGCGCTATGAATACTACGGCGTGGACTATGACGAACACAACATCGGGCAGGTCTTCGATCCTTTCTCCTGTGGGCTGCAATATTGCCCCCCGGGCACTTCTTTTTACTTGCCGAACACGCATGACTTCGAACCACGGCTCAGTATCGCGTGGGCTCCCGAGATGTTCCATGGCAAAACCGCCATCCGGGCCGGCTCCGGCATCTTCTACAGCGACGGACAATTCGGTGGGTTATACGCGGCGCAGACCAATATCGGCAAGTCGTTCAGCCTGGCGCAAGCGACCATTCCGAACTTGACCTTCCCGGTCGATCCTTTTCTGGCGGACGCCAAGGCAAGTCTCAGTTATTCGGGGAAAGACCGGCATCGCAAGGATGTCGCCGTGGACCAGTGGACTCTATCCATCCAGCAAGAAATCTCCAAGGACACCATGTTTCAAGTGACTTATCTCGGCACGAAGGGAACTCACGAATATAGCAGCCAAACCCTAAACGGAATCAATCCACTCACCGGGTTACGCCCCTTCGCCAGTCTGACCACCTCCACGATCGGTTACACGAGCAACCAAGCGAATAGCGATCTCGAAGCTTTGCAGCTAGGTCTGAAGCGCAGTCTCAAGACCGGGCTGCTGGTTTCCGCCAACTATCAGTACTCGCACGGGATCAGCGACGGTTCCAACGGCGACGGCGAGTCGGACGCGCTCGAGAACAACAATTGCCGAAGCTGCGGCCGCGGCAACGCCGACTTCGATGTCCGCCATAACTTCACGACGAGCCTTATCTGGATCGTGCCGGTTGGGAAGGGACATCGTTTTTTGGGCAGCTCGTCTCGCGTGGTGGATACCGTGCTGGGCGGATGGCAACTGAGCGGCATCGGCATGGCGCGCACCGGCTTGCCGCTAAACGTGACGCTCAGCCGCAGTGCCTCGGCTCTGCCCGATGGAATCAACAGCAGTCAGCGTCCCAACGTCGTGCTCGGGCAGCCTCTTTATCCCGCCGACCAAGGTCCAACACTCTGGCTCAATCCCTACGCCTTTGCGATTCCGGCAAGCGGCACGTGGGGGAATGCCGGCAGAAACATCTTGCGAGCCCCCGGGATTTGGCAGACCGACACTTCCCTCGAGAAACGATTCCCTCTAAGCGAACGCACTGCGATCAGCTTTCGTGCCGACGTATTCAACATTTTCAACCGCGCCCAACTCGGCAACCCGAGCGTGACATGGACCGACCCCACCAAAGGCACCACGTTCGGCCAGATCACGAGCCCCTACACCACGTCGGCGGTTGGCACTGGTACTCCACGCCAGATGCAATTCATGCTGCGCTTTTCGTTCTGAGGGCGCAAAGACAGGAAGGAGATCTCGCTCTATGAAGAACACACTCGTATCGCTTCTGCTTCTCGCTGGCCTGACGCCGCTCGTGGCGGCGGACAAAGTGGTCGGCGGCCCGTTGGTGGTGAATGTGACTGCGCGAACGGCAACCGTGGTTTGGATCGTGCAATCGGACGAAGCCGTCTTGAAAACGGCGGACGGGTCCGAAGTTCACAATGCGCCTTTACTGCACTCGGAATCGGTGCGGTTCACCGGTCTGAAGGCGGGAAAGAGTTACCAGTATGAAGTGCCGGGCAGGCCTGACCTGAAAGGCTCCTTCAAGACTCCGCCCCCTGGAGAGGGCCAATTCGAGTTCGTGGTTTATGGCGACACGCGGACACGCCACGACGTGCACCGCAAGGTGATCGCCGCGCTGCTTGAGCACTGCCACCCCGACTTCGCGGTGCAGACCGGCGATCTGGTGAACGACGGCGGCGATCCCTCGCTATGGCCGATTTTCTTCGATATCGAACACGACTTGCTGCGCCAGGTAGCCTATTACCCGGCTCTCGGCAATCACGAACGGCACTCGCACAACTACAGCGATTTCATGCAAGCAGCGCCGTATTACTCTTTCAACTGGGGCAACGCACACTTTGCGATTCTGGACACCGACTTGGGCAACGCCGCCCCAAGCGAGCGGGCGAGGCAAACCTATTGGAAGGAACAGACCGATTGGCTGGCCGCCGATCTTGAGAAGAATCAGAAAGCGACTTTTCGCTTCGTAGCCGGACATCACCCGCCGATGACAGCCGTGTCCAACCGGCAGGGCGACAATCCACACATGATCGCGCTGACGCCGCTGCTGGAGCAATACCACGTCACGGCAGCATTTTTCGGGCATGATCACAACTACCAGCACTACTTGAAGAACGGTATCCATTATGTGATCACCGGCGGCGGCGGGGCCCCGCTTTACGACGTGGATAAGCCGCCCGAGGGCATCACGCAGAAGGTGGCCAAAACCGAGAACTTTGTGCGCGTGCGCGTTGATGGAAGGAAGGTACACCTGGAAGCCATCACTCCGGATGGCGCGACGATAGACGACTTCGAGCTAGAGGGCGCAGCCATGGAATCGTCCGCGACCGCTCATTGAGGAGGATAGATACATTTCGTGGATGGGGGTTTGCACGAAACGGTCTGGTTTCCTGGACAGTTGGCTTCTGTTGTGTGCTAGCGGCTGGTCGTCTCCAGTTCTAGACAGCTCGCGGGCAGGCCACCCGCGGCGCCGACAACATCGAATCCAAAGGCCGGGATGTCGACAACTTGAAGACCTGCCTCTACGAGCGCATCCAGGGCGCGGCTGAACTGGAAGCATTGCTGGGGCAAGCTCCGCTGACGGTATAGGAAGTCTACTGCCGAAAGATCCAGCGCGGATGTTCCATATTATTCGCCAGACGCCCAAGCCCTGCCCCGCTTTCAAGATTCTGACCGCCGGGCGGCGCGCCCAAACGCCGCAAGCGGTGGAGCAAGCCTTCGCCGCGACTTTCGCGAACATTAAGCCGGCCAATGCCGTCATCGTCGGCATGTCTGACCGCCTCTCCAACCATCCGGGGTTGAACTCAGCGATGGCCCGACCCTACGCCGGCGCCTCGCCCGCACCCGAGCGCGATTGAGTCGCGACCGCTGGGCGGGCACCTGGCTTTTTGCTGGAGGCAGTTCAAGTTCCACACAGCGCGCTCTATCTACTCCTTGAGAGACGCTGTTGGTTGAGTTCCAATCCGTGGGCGGCATTCCGGGCAGATTAGCAATCGCTGAATACTCAGAATCAGCAGATCTGCGCCTTCCCCTTCCCATGTTCAGACAGCACCGCGCTCAATGTCGCGCGGGAACGTGTCCGATCGCTGCCCCAACGAGCCAACGAGTGACGGATTTGTGCGGGACCCCCCGCCGAAAACTGCGATAACGCTAAACACCGAGCGAGTAATTATTGCAATCGACACAGAAATGACATATTTTAGTAACGTATTTGTAATCGGCCTGCGTGAGGAGTTTTTGGGTGCGGATTCCGGCACTTCTGGGAATAGCGACCTGCATTTGGATGAGCGCGCCCCCGGAGCCTTTGAGCGCCGGACACGTCGCGGCGGCTGGAAAGTCCTATCGAATCAAACTAATATCGTTCGTGGCCCCGCCCCAGCCGCCGTCCGGTTTGCTGATCAGAGCGCGTGTCAACGGCGGGCCGCTGCTGCGTCTGCTGCTGGATAGCGGAGCACAGCGCGTAGTCCTGAGCCGCCGGGCGGCAGCGAAGTCGGGGTGTTTTGGGGGCGCCAACTTGCCGCTCGTCAGCCCCGGCGCGTCGGTGCCCAGCGTGGCAAAGGCTCTACGGGCGGAGACGATCGAGGTCGACGATTTTATCGCAAGGGATATTGACGTGCTGGTGACCGATAACAAGGTTGCGGACGGCGTTGACGGAGTACTCCCCTTATCGATATTCGGAAGCTTCCTGATCCGGCTAAATATCCCTGCCAAGAGCCTGGATCTCGATCCGTATCCGCAGGAAGCGGCGCACCAAACGGGGGAACTCGCGGCGATCCGAAACCACGATCTGTTTTTTGTGAAATGCCAGTTGAACGGTGCTCGCGAAGGATATTTCCTGCTCGACACGGGCGCGTCTTATAACGCCATTTCACACAAAGTGGCGAGGAAACTGAATAGCTCCGACCTGCTTGGTAGCGACGTCTCGCTGCAGGGGGGAACGGTTCCCGTGGATGGGTACCTCACTAGTGCGGTCACACGTTTGCGGATCGGAACTTTGGAGTTGGTGCCGGATCCCCTGGTCGACGTGGACTTGTCACTGGCGAGTCGTTACCATCAGTTGGAAATCTCTGGCCTGATCGGGTATCCGGCCCTCCGCAGCTTGGCCCTCGTCGTAAACTATCGCGATGGCCGTATTTGTGTCGCTTCAAAATAGCTTTTCTCGCTACCCCCGGGTTCTCCGTTGGCAGAGTAAACCCAAAGCGCAATGGTGCGGCCTGCCATTCATAACCACTGCGTCCTGCCAATGAGTCCTCAATGACAACCGTGTTGCAGCGAACGTGCGTCCCGATGAAATTCTCGTGACACGGCTCCTTCTTTAGATTCTCTTAAGACTCGCGTGTTTAGATACCGGTGTGAGAATCGAGTCTCAGGGGAAGTTCTCCTCAGATCTGCGGCGCTGCGGCTACCCATCCGGCACTAAGGCGGCTGACAACCCTTCACTCGATAGCTGAAGCGACAGGATCTGGAGGTCATACCTATGCTTAAAGCAGCAGTGCTTGCAATGATCGTCTCCGTGGGCATTTGTTTCGCGCAGGCCGATCGGGCTGCGGTAACCGGCACGATTTCGGACCCAACACATTTGCCTATAGCTGCGGCTCACGTGAAGCTCGTATATCCAGGCACCGGGCTGCAGCGGGAAACGGTTTCGTCGTCTGCCGGCGTATTCAGCATCAGCGAGCTGCCGATCGCGGAGGAATGCTTCCTGGAGGTCAGCGCCCCTGGCTTCCAGACGGTACGAACCAAGCCTTTCGTCCTCGAGGTTGGCGAAACGCGAAGCTTGGACCTCAGCCTGGAAATCTCCTCCGTCAGCTCATCCGTGGACGTACAAGCCGTGGCGGACCCGATGACGTTGAGCACGGTCGCGGTTGACTCGCTCACTTCCGCGCAGCGCTTGAACGACTTGCCGGTGAACGGGCGCAACTGGATGTCGTTCATGGCCTTGGCGCCCGGAGCCGTGGATGGGGCCAACGGCTCCAACACGGCGGTGCGTTTCTTCGCCACCACCGGCGACGATGAGAATTACCGCGTGGATGGAATGGACGCCACCAGCATCCGCAACCAGAACATGCGGCTCAACAGCCGCCTGCTGATGTCCGAAGACGCCATCGCCGAATTCCGCGTCAACAGCGCGGCGTTTACTGCCGACTCCGGAGGCTCCATTGTCGGGCAGGTCGAGGTGGTGACGAAATCGGGATCCAACGCATTTCACGGCTCCGCCTTTGAGTACGCCCGCAACGACGTCTTCGATGCGCGCCCCTTCACCCAGCCGGGCCCCTTGCCGCCGTTCGGATTTAATCAGTACGGCGGCACCGTGGGCGGCCCCATTCAGAAGAATCGCACTTTCTTCTTTCTGTCCTATGAGGGGTTGCGGCAGACTCAGAATCTGGAGTCGCCGGTCCAGGATGTTCCGTCGCTCTCGTTTCGCGCCCAGGCGCTGCAGGAGTCCCCGGTGATCGCGCCGCTGCTCGCCGCCTTCCCGAATCCCACCGGGTCCACTTCGAACCCCCAGATCGGAATCTGGCAAGGCCCGGAGCAGAACATCCAGGACGAAGACGTCGGGACGGTGAAGGTGGATCACCGCTTCAACGATGATTGGTCGAGCTATTTCCGCTTCACACGTAACAACGCCTTCGTCCGCGTTCCGGATTCACTTAATTACGGCACGAGCAGCTACAACGGGCCGGTCAACGGAGTCCTCGAGTTTCTCAACATCATCTCGCCGCGCACCACCAACGAGATTAGACTTGGAGCAAACTGGGTCCCCTGGCAGATGCAACAGGACATCGGAAATGTATTGGCGATCTCGGTCACCCCGTTCGCCACGGCGCCAGATTCCCTCTTTAAGCAGACCCATTCGCTCTCCGAAAATATCCTGGACAATGTCTCGACGCAGCGCGGTCGGCACACCATCAAGGCGGGAATCGAGATACGGCGGGTGGTAATCAGCAATTACTACTCGTACGACGGGACGATCAGCTATGCCAGCTTGGCCAACTTTGCCGCAAACATCGTGGACTCCGTCGTGGTTTCCGGCCTGAACCCGGCGGTCACCGATCCCAAGACCGAGTATTTCGGATTTGTCCAGGACGAGTGGAAGGTTCGGCCGAATCTCACCATCAACGCCGGCCTGCGCTACGACTTCTTTAACGAACTCTCGGAAGGTCATGGCCGCACGTACGGCTTCAACCTCCAGACGTGCGGCGGCTATTGCCCGTATGGGAACCAGAACGGCACGCCAGACTTCACCAATTTCGGTCCACGCCTGGGCATTGCGTGGGCTCCTGAGGCGCTGCATGGCAATACGGTGTTTCGCGCGGGTGGCGGGATTTATTATGGCGACGGGCAGATCGGCAACCAACTTGCCTTCACCTATAATGGCGGCGACCGTTTCGATCTGACGCAAGCGACCAACCCGGGGCTCGCCTGGCCCGTGAATCTGGCGCCGAATGAGGGCATCGGCACCGCGCCGGACGAGACCGACCGCTACCGCAGGAGTGAAATGAGCCAGCAATGGACCGCGCAGATCCAGCAACGTCTGGGCTGGGGCTTGACTGCGCAGGCCACCTACCTCGGGATGGAAAACACTCATTTGTATGACGAGCAGGCGGATAACGTGATCAATCCCCTGACCGGCCAGCGACCGTATCCTCAATTCAACCCCGTGGTGCACAAAGGCAACTGGGGCGTTGGCCGGTTTCATGGGCTCATCGGCTCGCTGCAACGAACCGCGAAGAACGGGCTGTTCGTCGGGCTGAACTACACCTGGTCCCATGCGGACGGCGACTTCGCGGACCCGGAAAATGTCGCTTGCCGTGCCTGTAGCTGGGGCGCCCTCCCCTACGACGTGCGGCAAAACCTGTACATCCAATCTAGCTATCCACTGCCGCTCGGCCATTCCGTGGCGCTGCGCAACTGGACCCTCAGCGGCGTCGCCTCCATCCGCACCGGACTTCCTCTGAACGTCACGGTCTCCCGCGCGACCACTGCGATGGCTGATGGCAACAACACGGAGCAGCGGCCGAACCTGGTGCCAGGTGTGTCGCTCATTCCTCCGGGAGGGCAGACGATCAGCGAGTGGATCAATCCGAAGGCTTTCTCGGTGCCAGCCAAAGATACCTGGGGCGATGCCGGGACAGAGATTGCCAGGGGCCCGGGCCTGCTTCAGCTCGATACAGCGATATCGAGGAGAATCAACATCACGGAGGGGACAAACCTGATGCTCCGCATGGAGGTCTTCAACGTGTTCAATCACCCCGAGCTCGGCAACCCGAATGTGAACTTCTCCTCGCCACTGTTTGGCCAGATTACGTCGATCAGCAATACCACTCCCATCGGCACCGGTACGGCGCGCAGTGTTCAGTTGGCCGCGCGCTTCACGTTCTGATTTGCGCCGATCTGTCTGCACCCGGGCCTCTAGGGCTAATGCCTGTTGGTCATAATCGGATAAGAGGAAACATAAACGGGGACGGGATCGAGCTTGCCGCGAATCGGGTTGCGTCCGTCTCCGTCACTACGCTCCGATCCAGGAAGCTCCAGCAGGCCGGCCCCTAACGTCGGGTCCATGCGTCGGCTTCCCCATCTCCGTGGCCAGATTCGAGACTGAGTGCAGGGCGGCCAGCCTGCCGATCTCAGAGTATTCCACTGGAATCGACCCATTTCGCCAGTTCTGTGCGTCATTGGG
The DNA here is from genome assembly GCA_049587755.1 of Bryobacteraceae bacterium. GTDB lineage: Bacteria > Acidobacteriota > Terriglobia > Bryobacterales > Bryobacteraceae > Bog-375. Next base: position 32,326 of record JBAVEN010000062.1, read on the forward strand.
TAACCAGCTATGAGTCAAAAGCGCTGCCCAGCACTCAATGGAGGCAACGCGCCTGGGACGATGTTTCCGATTCTCCCGTCTGCAGGCTCAGCCCAGCATCGATGCCTTCCACTTCCATCACCATAAGAGCCGTCTGCAAGTCAAACCGCGCATCCTGCGCCTGCTCGATCTCTCATTCCTCCCAAAGGGAACCAACATGGTGCTCATCGGCAATCCCGGTGTGGGCAAGACATTTTTGGCCAAGCTCATCGCCTGGCGCGCCTGCCAGGCCAATCAACGCGTCCTGTTCACCACCGCCGTGGATATGCTTAATCACTTGAGCGCGTCGCAGGTCGATCACTCCCTGGTCAGAAAGCTCCGCACGTACACCTAACCCGCACTGCTTGTCTGCGACGAGTTAGGATATCTGAGGCTCGACCAGCAGACCTCGAACCTCTTTTACGCTCGCGCAAGGGTCACTGACGAACGTCTCGCTGTAGGGGCGAAGTCGCTCGTCCGGGCTGGTGATTAAGGCTTGACACTTGCCAGGACTACTTTTTCAGCGTCTCTCAGCAGGACATCGATAGACTCAAAGCCGGCATCTGTAAGCTGATCAACCCACTGCATCAGAGACAGCCCGTCAGCGATGCGATTTTGCTCGTCAGGCTCGCCGAGGAAGCCATAATCGTAGCCCAATAGATCATTCACTCGCGACCAGAAGCGGCGCCAATCTTCGTACCTGTGCTGGCTGGGCTGTTCCTTTCGCCATGTGTTGAACCCGGGTGCAAACGGCGGCTCCGCTCCCGCCGGTTCCATAAGCAGACAAACGCCACCTGACCGGATCGACTGAAAGATGTCGGCGAAAAGTCCTGCGGCCTTTGCCAAGCTGAACCAGTGCACGGTGTTGACGGCCACCACGACATCATAGTCGCTCGCCAAATCGCGCCGCCAGTTTGGTTTCGACAGATCACGCGCCCACGTCCGCCCGCCTATCCCATCGCGGCGATTGACCGCGCCGCACAGCGAGACAAAGAACTCATTCCTATCCACGAAATCGATCCGCGCGTGCGGAAATCGCAAATGAATGGCGCGGCCTGCGTCGCCTGGCCCGCAGCCCACGTCCAAAACCCGCAGGCTCTGGTCAATCGGGAATGGAATCACTGCGGCGATGAGCTTCAGTGCGCCTGGCTTGGCGGGACCCTGCTCCGCGCGCCACAAGTCGAGCCATGTGTTGAGATCTTCGCCACGAAGTTTATCCTCGATCTCGGCCTGAGTAGGGATTGCCATTGGTTTCTTCCTTTGCAGTTCGCAAATGCACCGATAAATCGTTATCGCACACGAACGGCGACGGGGTATTGGAAAAATTTGACCGCCATTGACGGTGGTTGTCTACTCGTGACGAGTCCGCCGCAGGAATTCGAGGGGACTCAGTCCGGAAAAAGACCTGAACTCGTTGATGAAATGGGGCTGGTCGTAGTAGCCGCAGCCGAGCGCCAGATCCGTCCATCGTATAGTCGTTTGGGCGGCGGTGCGCATAGTGCCGACCGCCTGACAATCGAGATACGGTTTTCCCTCCGCATACGATAAGGGATCTCGCCGCCCTGCGCGATGGACCGCTGCGACAGCCAGATGGAAGCGGCTGATCCTGGCGATCGTCTTTGGAGCCATGCCGAAATATGTGTGGAACTGCGCGATCAGATGGCGCCGGCTGCATCCGAATTCCTCGGGCAGCCGCGCCAAATCGACATGATTCGGAGACTCCTGGAGTACCCGCCACGAATGGAGCAGATCCGCCGGAGGGGGCGGCGCGGACGCCAATCGTTCAGCGATTATGCTTTCTACGATGTCAAACCGAGCGGCCCAGTCGTGTGTTGCCTCCGCATGCCCAGTGAGGAGCCGCGAAAATCGACTATCGAGATCCTCCAGTGCAAGAGTACGATCCGTAAGCAGGTCCATCGGCGCGCCCAGGAGCATCTGTGCGCCGATTGGAGTGAAACGAATCACCATAAAGTCCCGAGCTCCGAAGGCCTCCTGGATATGATGGCGATGCTGCAAAGGGACGATCCATGCGTTTCCGTGCTCGGTTGTCCGCTTCGGGTCCGATGGGTCGATGATTCGATGAGGCGCAGCGAAGTTCAGCATGATCGCGACTTCAAGCGCTGGGAGGTGCCGCTCATGCAAGGGCCTGGGCAAGAAGCCCTCACTCGCAAAGTAACCAAGGACGTAATCACGGAGGCACGGCTCGGGAGGCCGCTGTGCAGCCCGCCAGCGACCGAGATCAGAACTATGGCGGCTGACTTCGATGCGGGTTGAACCTACTAGTCCCATTGCCAATAGTATGTCATCCGGAGGTGTCCGAGGCCCCAGTTATCGAGACAATGCCGTGGTTCTTTTTGTTCGTCGTCATCTCGCTTGCCCTCGCGCCCGAATCAGACAGATTCCCAGCACAATCAGACTTCCGCCCAGCACAAAAACGCCGATCCACAGCAGCCCGATGAGTCCGCCCGGCCGGGTCCTGCCCCTGGCTATCGCTGCGCCGAAAAATCCGCCGCTCACCAGAATGGGAGCCTCCGCGAATCCAATCCGTACCGCCCACCCTATTGGCGCGGACAAGCCCGCCTGGTCGGTGAATACCTGCGCCACGAGCGCGAGGATTACCAGCACCCCGGCGTGCGCGTGCCCGGCCCGGAACATCGAGCTCTGAAACTCGGTGAACCCGGGATGCTTGCCCGAAAGGATACGTAGAAGAAATGTGCCGCTGAACTCAATGGTAGGCACGGAGATCAGCAGGAGGCCTGCGATCAGTTTCGTTGCATCGGTCATAGTCCCTCCTTCTATTCCAAAATCCGGCTTGAAGCACTATCGAGCTGCAAACGGAAAGGCGCCAGGGAATCCCGCAACGAGCACCGCGACAAGGAACACAAGCTGCAAAAGCGCCCTCAGTGGCAAGGCCGTCGCCGCCCTGCCGCCGATCGTCAGACCTTCACGAGCTGCGCGTATGTTCGCAGGGAAAAGCGCGATCAACAGCATCGCCAGGCACGCCGCGGCGACTGGCGCAGCCGCCGGGATCAAGAGTCCCAGCGCCCCAAGTATTTCAAACACGACGGTGGGGAAAGAAGGGTTCCGCAAGCTCCGGCAAGCCATCGCCGATGCCTGGGAGGGAACGGGCGTGGCCGCACCGGCTTTGAAGCCATGGGTAGGGCATACGTGCAGTTCGCGGTCGCGCATCCGTCCCATTACCGGCTGATGTTCGGCGGATTCCTCGAGTCGGCCGCCAGCGACGATCACTTCGTTACCGAAGCCAAGGCTGTTTTCCAGGTGCTGGTCGATGCGCTGATCGAGCAGCAGAACGCCGGCGGTATCCGCCGGGACGATCCGGTGCAGATGGCGCGCTTCGTTTGGGCGGTCGTACATGGCACCGCTATGCTGGTCATTGATGGACTGGTGCCCGAGGCGGCTCAAAGAGAAGCATTAGAGCAGTACTCCGTTGAGAGAATTTACGCATCCATTCGCCAAGAAACGTCGCGGTCCGAGTAATCCCAGCCAGCGGCTGCTCGACCACGAGGGATGCGACCAATGCCGTCGTAGAGAAGCTCGCCCGGCCTTACCACACGCCCGGAACCAGCCGGTAGCGTGTCCGGGTGCAGTACTCCTCGTAGCCCGGCAACTCGCGGCGCAGGGCGCCGTCTTCCAGCACCGTGCGAACAATGAAGGTGGCCATCAGCATCGTGATCGGCGCCAAACCCCATGCCGAGCCGAGAACCAGCGCGCACCCCGGCATCAACAGCATCAGCCCGGAATACATGGGGTGACGCACCACGCGATACGGTCCCGTGGTGATGAC